>JBFWOQ010000028.1:0-37754 GCA_050250395.1 Porticoccaceae bacterium | reverse complement strand
GAGCATGAGCGTCGAGCTGGATTCTCCCTACATCCTGCTGGCCGACACCAAGATCTCCAATATCCGCGACATGCTGCCGCTGCTGGAAGGCGTCGCCAAGTCCGGCAAACCCCTGATCGTGGTCGCGGAAGATGTCGAGGGCGAGGCCCTGGCCACGCTGGTCGTCAACAACATTCGCGGCATCGTCAAGGTGGCTGCCTGTAAGGCGCCCGGCTTCGGTGACCGCCGCAAGGCCATGTTGCAGGACATCGCGGTACTCACCGGTGGAACGGTGATTTCCGAGGAAGTCGGCCTGAGCCTGGACAGTGCTTCCCTGGAGCACCTCGGGCAGGCCAAGCGCATCAGCATGACCAAGGAAAATACCACCATCGTCGATGGCGCCGGTTCCCAGGACGACATCAAGGGGCGGATCAAGCAGATCCGCGCCGAGATCGAGGACACCAGCTCCGACTATGACCGTGAAAAGCTGCAAGAGCGCCTAGCCAAGCTGGCCGGCGGTGTTGCCGTCATCAAGGTCGGCGCGGCGACGGAAGTGGAAATGAAAGAGAAGAAAGCCCGCGTCGAGGATGCACTGCACTCCACGCGCGCCGCGGTCGAAGAAGGCGTGGTGGCGGGCGGCGGCGTGGCGCTGATCCGTGCCGTGCAGGCCATCGCCAACCTCAAGGGCGACAACGACGACCAGACCGTGGGTATCGGCATCGCCATCCGCGCCATGGAATCGCCGCTGCGCCAGATCGTCGCCAACGCCGGTGCGGAAGCCTCGGTCGTGGTCGACAAGATCAAGCAGGGCAAGGGCAACTTTGGCTACAACGCCGCCACTGGCGAGTATGGCGACATGGTGGCCATGGGTATCCTGGATCCCGCGAAGGTCACCCGCACGGCGCTCCAGGGCGCGGCGTCCATCGCCGGCCTGATGATCACCACCGAAGCCATGGTGTCGGAAGTCGTCGAGGACAAAGCCGGCGGCGGCATGCCCGATATGGGCGGCATGGGCGGCATGGGTGGTATGGGCGGCATGGGTGGCATGGGCGGCATGATGTAAGGCTTCCCCAGCCATCGACTTGCCCGCAAGTCGTAAACCCCGTGCTTCGGCGCGGGGTTTTTTTTGTCCGAATCGCGCCCGATTGGATCGTTATGAGGTGTTTACCGGCGGATTGTTCTGACTGGCAGCTTGTTGAAAGGCGTCGCGAGGCGGCCAGCCGCGAGGCGGACGGCGCGCAGCCGACCGAGACATATCAAATGGATGGGCGAGGGAGCGAGCACCGCGCACCGAAGCAGATGGCTGCCGCAGCAGTTTTTCGACAAACTGCTAGAATTGGCCGCCGCTTGCGGGAATCGCCCGGGTGCCCGGGAATTCGCGCAACCCGCCGGACCGGTTTCGTTGCAATGGTTCAGGCAGCAACTGAAAGCAACTACGACTCAAGCAACTACAACTCAAGCAACTACAACTCAAGCAACTACAACTCAAGCAACAACAAGGTGGCAATATGGAAATGATGAATTTCGTGAACTTCCTGTTTCGCTGGGGGCATGTGCTGTTCGGGATCACCTGGATCGGCATGCTGTACTACTTCAATTTCGTGCAGGGCGCCTATTTCAAGGAGGCCACTCCGGAAGCGCTGGGCGATGCGAAGGCGAAGCTCGCGCCGCGCGCGCTCTGGTGGTTCCGCTGGGGCGCGATGTTCACCTTCATCACCGGCGTGGTGCTGCTGGTGGGCGTGATGAAGCAGAACGTACTCAACGACTTCATTGTCGCCGGCGCGGTGCTCGGTACCCTGATGTTCCTCAATGTCTGGCTGGTCATCTGGCCCAACCAGAAAATCGCCCTGGGCATCGTCAAGGGCGGTGACACCGCGGCCGCCGGCGCCAAGGCGCTGCTGGCATCGCGCACCAATGTGCTGTTTTCGGGCCCCATGGCCTATTTCATGCTGGCGTCGCCCCATATGGGTTACTCCAACGACCATCTTCTGGCGGCGAGCGGTGGCGGCGTTGGGCTCTACATTGCCCTGGCGATCATGGCGGGGCTGGAAATCAATGCCCTGGTGGGCAAGCAGGGTCCCTTGACCACGGTGACGGGCGTGATCCATAGCAGCATCGGCCTGACGGTGGTACTGGCGGGTCTGTTGCAACTCCTCTAAACGCGCACGCAAGCCGCAAAAAAGCCGGCCGTTCGCGGCCGGCTTTTTTGTGCCCAGAGTATAATCCGCGTTTTTCAGGGGAGACGGACGTACGCGTATGAATGACGAGCGATTCGACTCCGCCGAGCCCTTGTTCGTGGAGCGAGCAGATCGCCCCGGCTACCACGAATCACCTCCTCCCCCGAGAAGAGAAGTCGGGCCAGCGACCGCGGCCACCGGTGGCGGGTTCTGGAAGGCGATGACGCTGTCGCTGGCGGTGCTGGTTGCGGGGCTCGCCTGGTTTACCTGGCACCAGAGCCTGATGCAGCGTGAAATGGGCGATCGGTTCGCCGAACTCCAGGCGCGGCTTGAATCCACCGGGGCGACCCTGAATGAATCCGGCGCCACTCTGGCGTCGCAGCTCAGTGCGCTGGATACCGCGCTGAAGGCGAACGGGGCCGAGATCAAGAAGCTGTGGGGTGTCACCAATGACCGCAATCGCCCGGCCATCGAGCAGCACGGCAAAACGCTCGCCAGTCTCCAGGCGGAAGTGAAGCAGGCCACGCAGGCGCTCGCCCGCTCCAGCAAGGATGCCGAGGCAGGGCAAGCCGCGGTGGCGGCCATGAAAGCCGAGCTTGCGACGCTCGCCGCCAGTGTCGACAGCATCAAGCGCGAGCGTCTCGCCGGCAGCGCCGGGCTGGACGAATTGCGCACCCAGGTTCAGGCCAGTCGCGGTGCGGTCAGCAAGCTGGACGAGCAGGTGCGCGGGCTGCGGGACAGCGTGGCCAAGAGTGCGGCGGAAAACCGCCAGGCGCTGACCGCTATCGACACCTTCCGGCGCGAAACCAACCTGCAATTGCGCGCGATGCGGGAGCAACTCGCGACCCCCTGAGCCAGTATTCCGGTTGGCCTGGAACCGCGCGGTCCCTGTCGGGCCGGTGGCGCACGGCTTCATTATCCTGCCGCCCTTTTAGCCCTGGGGCGATTTGCAACCCTGCACGCCGGCTTGACCGGGAACCATGCGAGGAGTTATCGATGACCACCATCCGCCAGGACGACCTCATCACCAGCATCGCCGATGCCCTCCAGTTCATTTCCTATTACCACCCGGTCGATTTCATTCAGGCGATGCACGCCGCCTACCAGCGCGAGGAAGCGCCGGCGGCGCGGGATGCGCTGGCGCAGATTCTGGTCAATTCGCGCATGTGTGCGCTTGGCCATCGGCCCATCTGTCAGGACACGGGCATCGTGACGGTGTTTTTGAAGGTGGGCATGAATCTGCGCTGGGACGCCGAACTGTCGGTCGCCGACATGGTGAACGAAGGTGTGCGCAGAGCCTATCTCGATCCGGACAATGTGCTGCGCGCGTCGATTCTGGAGGATCCCGATGGCGCGCGCCGCAACACCGGCGACAACACGCCGGCGGTGATTCATTGCGAACTGGTTCCGGGCGATACCCTGGAAGTCCATGTCGCGGCCAAGGGCGGCGGTTCCGAGGCCAAGGCCAAATTTGCCATGCTCAATCCCTCGGATTCGGTGGTCGACTGGGTGCTGGAGCAGTTGCCCAAGATGGGTGCCGGCTGGTGTCCGCCGGGGATGCTCGGCATCGGCATCGGCGGCACCGCCGAGAAGGCGATGCTGCTCGCCAAGGAAGCGCTGCTCGATCCCATCGACATCCAGGATCTGCGCGCACGCGGCGCCCGCAACCGCGCCGAGACCCTGCGGCTGGAATTGATGGACAAGGTGAACGATCTCGGCATCGGCGCCCAGGGTCTCGGTGGCCTGACCACGGTGCTGGATGTGAAAGTGAAGGATTATCCGACCCACGCCGCCAACAAGGCGGTGGCGGTGATCCCCAACTGTGCTGCCACCCGCCACACCCATTTCGTGCTCGACGGCTCGGGTCCGGCCCGGCTTCAGCCGCCGCGGATGGAAGACTGGCCCGAGGTGGCCTGGGAAGTGGGCGCGAACGTGCGCCGTGTCGATCTGGACCGGATTACCGCTGAAGATGTGCTGAGCTGGGAGCCGGGCGACACCGTGCTGTTGTCGGGGAAATTGCTCACCGGACGCGATGCCGCACACAAGAAAATCGCCGATCTGCTGGCGGCGGGAGCATCCCTGCCGGTCGATTTTCGCGGGCGCTTCATCTATTACGTCGGGCCGGTGGACCCGGTGGGCGACGAAGTGGTCGGCCCGGCGGGCCCCACTACCGCAACCCGCATGGACAAGTTCACGCGCATGATGCTCGAACAGACGGGGCTGCTCGGCATGGTGGGAAAATCAGAGCGCGGTCCCACCGCGATTGCGGCGATCCGCGACAATCGCGCCGTATACCTCATGGCGGTCGGCGGTGCGGCCTACCTGGTCTCAAAGGCCATCACTGCGGCGCGGGTAGTGGCGTTTCCCGAGCTGGGCATGGAGGCCATCTACGAATTCGAAGTGCGGGACATGCCGGTGACGGTCGCGGTGGACAGTCGCGGCGAATCCGTTCATATCACGGGGCCGCAGCATTGGCAGGGCATTATCGAAGCGCGCCGGCTTGCCGTCGGCTAGAAGATCCGCCGTAGCGAGCGTGCGGGCTTGGTCAAGAATACCCCCGCCAGATCGATCCATACCCATGTCGTGTTACGGGGATGAAGCTGGGCAAGGCCAATGGCTAAAACAAATCATGCGGTTAGATGATTTGTATCCTGTTTTACATTACCATTCCGCCCCCGTGTTCGGTCGGCCGTAGGTTGACTTTAGTCGTAGATTGACTTTGGAAGTCAAGCGACTAGCATGGCTCGAAACCTGCGCCAGGCACGTCCGGGTGGGTTCGAGGAATCACATTCAACTGGAGGAAGTCGTAATGAGAAGCAAGATGATTGCTGTGGCGGGGGCCATAGCTCTGACTGCCGGGCTCGCAGGTAAAGTACAGGCTAACGAAGGTGCCTATGTCGGCGGTTCGCTGACCGGATATCAGCTGGACAGCTCACGTTTTGTGGGTGGTGCGCAGCAGTCGGCGGTTGGTAGCGTCAATCTGGGTTACCGATTTTTCAACGACTGGGCACTGGAAGCGGGCCTCGGCAGAGACCTCGCCGGTGAGCGCCTCGATGTCGGCAAGCTCGACATGTACTACTGGTTCGGCGAAGCCAATCCCGACAGTACCGCGTGGCGGCCGTATTGGGTTGCCGGCATCAGCTACTTCGACCTGGAAAAGCAGGACACTGGTAGCGGCCTGTCCTACCTCAACGACGGCAAGGACGAGCACAGCTGGAACCTCGGGGCCGGTCTCGGTCTGTCCAAGATGATCTCCGATCACTTTGAATTCCGCGGCGATGTGCGTGGTCAGTATAAAGTACGGGATGACAAGAACTCAGCGGTCGATGGCGCGGTGAATCTGGCGCTCAACTATTATTTCAACGGCCCGAAACCGGCGGCAGTCACCCAGGCCGCGCCGGCTCCGATGCCGGCCGCCAAGGCACCGGCGGCGCCGCCTGCGCCTGCCCCGAAGCGCACCATCACGGTGAAGTTGAATGTGCTGTTCGAGTTCGACAAGGCGGATGTGCGCGCGATCTATGGTGACGAGCTGCAAGCCGTTGCCAATGCCATGAAGGCCCACGACGATATCGAGCTGGTGCTGGAAGGCCACACCGACGCGGTCGGCAGCGATGCCTACAACCAAGGCCTGTCACAGCGCCGTGTGGCTGCGGTCAAGGCCAAGCTCGCCAAGGACTACGGCATCGCGGCGAACCGCATCTCGACGGTTGGTTACGGCGAGAGTCGGCCGGTTGCCGACAACGCCACTGCCGAGGGCCGCGCGAAGAACCGGCGCGTGATCGGGCAGTTGAGCTATACGGAAGTGGCGCCCAAGTAAAGGGGTCACCCCCTGGTCGGACTGAAAACGGCGCCCGCGGGCGCCGTTTTTGCAGGGGTGCCGGACCGGGCGGCAATCCTGAAATGCGCAAGCGGGCGAGCCTGCGGATGACAACTCTCTATTGGCACGATTACGAGACCAGCGGTATCGATCCGGCGCGGGATCGACCGCTGCAGTTTGCCGGCGTTCGCACGGATGAGGAACTCAATCCCATCGGGTCATCCCTGCGCCTGTACTGCCAGCCCGATCCGGACCTCCTGCCCCAACCCGCCGCCTGCCTGCTCACCGGCATCACGCCGCAACTGGCCGCGCGCGAGGGGTTGCCCGAGCCCGAGTTTGCGGCCCGCATCCTTGCAGAGCTGGGAGCGCCGGGGACCTGCGGCGTCGGCTACAACAGCCTGCGCTTCGACGACGAGTTCACCCGCTTCCTGCTCTATCGCAATTTCCATGATCCCTACGAGCGCGAGTGGCGCGGCGGCAATTCGCGCTGGGATATCCTGGACATGCTGCGCCTGGCACGGGCGCTGCGGCCGGAGGGCTTGAACTGGCCCGAGCGGGAGGATGGCAGTGCCAGCTTTCGCCTCGCGGATCTGGCGACCGCCAACGGCATCGTCCACGACCATGCCCATGATGCGCTGTCCGACGTGCTGGCCACCATTGCGCTCGCGCGTCGGGTACGGGAATGCCAGCCCGAGCTCTACCGCTATGTATACGCGCATCGCCACAAGCGTCAGTTGCAGCCACTCCTCGATCCCGCCCGGCGACGACCGCTACTGCATGTGTCCGGCCGTTTGCCCCGGGAGCGGGGTTATACCGCGCTGGTGTTGCCGCTCGCCCGGGATCCGGGCAATGCCAATGCCATCATCTGCTTTGATCTTCAGGGTGATGCCGACGCCCTCATCGCGCTCGACGCGGAGGCGATTCGCGCGCGCGTCTTCACGCCGGCGGCTGAACTCGCCGCGGGAATCGACCGCCTGCCCCTCAAGGCGATCCACCTCAATCGCTGCCCGGTGGTGGCGACGCCGAAACTGCTGGATGCGGCCGCCGCGCGCCGGCTCGGCATCGATCTGGGTCGTTGCGAAACCAACTGGCACAAGTTGTCGACCGTCGATCTGACTGCCAAGCTGGCGCAGGTGTTCGCGCCGCCGGCCATTCCGGCCCCCGTGGACGCCGAGGCGGCGCTCTATGCCGGATTTCTCTCCGACGCCGAACGCGGGCTGCTGCCGGCGGTGCGCGCGGGTCGGGGAGAGGAACTGGATCCGGCGCGCCTGGCGTTTCACGATCCCCGCTACCGGGAACTGCTGTTTCGTTATCGCGCGCGGCATTTCCCCGCCACCCTGACGCCCACCGAACGGGAAAGCTGGCGCGATTTGTGCCGCTGGCGCCTGACCGATCCGGCGTCCGGTTATCTCGGGCTCGCGGCGTTTCGCACCGAACTGTCGATGCTGGGACAGCAACCGGCCGACCCCGCGCGACGGGCGCTGCTGGAGGAACTGCAGGCGTGGGGCGAGACGGTTGCGGCACGTCACGGACTCGGTGGCGGCGCTGGTTGAGGTTAGGCAAAGCCGCTAGAATCCAGGCCGTTCCAGCGCCGAGGATGTGTGTGAAGTTCAGGGGCTCCCATATCCTTTCCGTCGCGCAATTCGAGCGCGACGACATCGATCATCTCTTCCGTATTGCGGATTGCATGGAGCCCTATGCCCAGCGCCGGCGGGTCACTCGGGTGCTCGAAGGGGCGATTCTCGGCAACATGTTTTTCGAGGCCAGTACCCGCACCCGCATCAGCTTCGGCTCCGCCTTCAACCTGCTGGGCGGCGAGGTACGGGAGTCGGTGGGCATGGACAGTCTGTCCCTGGTCAAGGGAGAGTCGCTCCAGGATACCGCGCGCGTGCTGTCCGGGTTCAGCGATGTGATCTGCATGCGCCACCCCTTGGCAGGTTCGGTGGCGGAGTTCGCAGGCGCCAGCCGGGTGCCGGTGCTGAACGGCGGCGACGGCAGCAACGAGCATCCGAGTCAGGCGCTGCTCGATCTCTACACCATCAAGAAAGAAATGGCCGGCCGCGGTCGCGGTATCGACGGCCTGCGCATCGCCATGGTGGGCGATCTCAAGTATGGCCGCACCGTGCATTCCCTGAGCAAACTGTTGGCTTTGTTCGAGCGCGTTCATGTGGTGCTGGTGTCGCCGCCGGAACTGCGGATGCCGCCGCCACTGGTCGCAGCGCTGCGGGCTTCCGGCCAGCGGGTGGACGAGTCGGAAAACCTGGAGGCGAGCATCGCCCATGTGGACATCGTCTATTCGACCCGGATTCAGGAGGAGCGCTTTCCGGACCGCGCGCAGGCGGACAGCTATCGCGGTCGCCTGCGTCTCAACCAGGCGATCTACACCCAACACTGTGAACCCAATACCGTCATCATGCACCCGCTGCCGCGGGACTCGCGCGCCGAGGCCAACGAGCTCGATCGCGACCTCGACCAGAATCCCAACCTGGCCATTTTCCGCCAGACCGACAATGGCCTGCTGATTCGCATGGCCCTGTTCGCGCTGGTACTGGATGTGGTCGATCTGGTCGACAAGTACGCCCGGGAAGTGCCCTGGCACACCCCCAATCGGGGCGTCTGAATGGCTGCGGAAACGCCGACGGCGATCACCGCCGACCCCTTCGCCGATATCCGGCCCTACCGGGACGACGAAGTGCCCGGCGTACTGGCGCGGCTGCGCCGCGATCCGGAGTTCGCCAGCGTGCTGGTGCAGATGTTCTTGCCGCGGCTCGGGCGCTATTGCCCGCCGCTGGGTCGCGCCCTGGTGCGGCTGGCGCTGTGGCGGGTACTGCGCGGCATCCGCACCGTGGGGGATTTCCAGCGGCTGGTCGAGCGCCACTTGCGGCCGCACATGGAGAAAGTCGCGACCGCGCTGACGGTCAGCGGTCTGGATCGGCTGGACCGGACCCAGGCACAGGTGTACATAAGCAATCATCGCGATATCGCCATGGACCCGGCACTGGTCAATCTCATGCTGTACGGCAACGGCATGGACACGGTGCGCATCGCCATTGGCGACAACCTGCTGAGCAAACCTTTTGCCAGCGATCTGATGCGCATCAACAAGAGCTTTATCGTCAAGCGCGCGCCCCAGGGCCGGCGCGAGAAGCTCGCCGCCTTGCAGCAACTTTCGACTTACATCCGTCATTCGGTGCTAACCGAGCGCTGTTCGGTATGGATCGCCCAACGCGAAGGTCGCGCCAAGGATGGGATCGACGCCACCGAACCCGCGATCCTGAAAATGCTGGCCCTGAGCCGGGCACCGGGCCAGGACTTCCCTGTGGCCCTGGACGCTCTTCACTTGGTCCCGGTGGCGATCAGCTATGAATTCGATCCCTGCGACCGCGACAAGGCGCGCGAGCTGCACGCAATGCGGACCGAAGGCGAATACTGCAAGAGCGCGCACGAGGATCTCCAGAGCATTTATCGCGGCATCATGGGCGAGAAGGGCGCGGTGCATGTGGCATTCGGCGCACCCCTGCCGCCGGGGCTGGCCAGCGCCGAAGCCGCGGCTGCCGCGATCGATCGCGAGATTCTGCGCGAATACCGGCTCCATGCGACCAACTTCGCCGCGTACTCGCTGTTGTACGGATCGGATCCCGGCGCCGAGCGTCTGCGCGCGGCCCTGGAGGCGCCGGGCTGGCCGGCATCGGAACGGCAGTTTCACGCCCGCCTGGCCGCGGTGCCCGAGGCCGAGCGCGACATTTTCCTCGCCATGTACGCCAATCCCTTGCGCCGACGCCTGGAACTCGATACCTGACATGGCGCTCGCCGCCGAGCTCAAGGAGCGGATCCAGGCCGGCTATCGCGCCTTTCTCGCCCGGCGCGGACTGCGTCCGCGCGCCGGACAGCGCCAGATGATCGCGGTCATCGCCGGTTTTCTGGGTGCGCGCGAGGACAACCCGGAGCCGGACGCCCGGGTGTGCGCCGTTGAAGCGGGGACCGGCACGGGCAAGACGCTCGCCTATCTGCTGGCGGCGCTGCCGCTGGCGCGCGCGCAGGGCAAGAAGCTGGTGATTGCGACCGGAACCGTGGCGCTGCAGACGCAACTGGTGGATCGCGATATTCCCGATCTGCTGGCGGCCACCGGCTGGGACCATGTCTTTGCGCTTGCCAAGGGCCGCGGCCGCTATCTGTGTCCGCTGCGGCTGGAGCAGTGCGAGGCCCAGACCAGCCAGGCGCGCAGCGGCCAGTTCCTGTTCGAGGATGAGCTCGCGTTCGTGCCGGGCGCCGGTGACGAACGGCGCATCGAAGCGCTGGGCCGCGCCTGGCGCGAGGGCGAATGGGACGGCGATCGTGACCGCTGGGAGCAATCCCTGCCTGATTCCCTGTGGCGGGCGCTCTCCATCGACGGCCGTCAGTGCGGCGGTCGGCGCTGTCGCCTGATCGCGTCCTGCTGCTATTACCGTGCCCGCTCGACGGTGGATGCGGCGGATTGCATCGTCGCCAATCAGGATCTGGTGATGGCGGATCTGGCGCTCGGCGGCGGCGTGGTGTTGCCGGCGCCGGAAGAAACCATCTATGTGTTCGACGAAGCTCACCGGCTCGGGGACACCGCGCTGGCCCACTTCGGCGCCCAATGCGCACTGGAGGCGACCGGCGACTGGCTGGAGCGGCTGGAGACCCAGAGCGCGCGCAACGCCGCCCGGCTGGCAGTGGCGGCGGAGGATGCCGCCCGCGCGCAGGCACTGGTGCCCCCGGCGGCGGCCGCGGCGCTACTGCTGCGGCAGACCACGCCCCTGTTCGCGCTGCTGCTGGCGAACGCCGGGACTTCCCGCCATCGCTTTGCCGGCGGCCTGGTGCCGGATGCGCTGCGCGTCCCCAGCGGCGAGCTGGCGGCGTGCTTTTGCAGTCTCGTCCAAAATCTGGAGCGTTGCCGCGAGGGTCTGGAGGCAGCGCTGGAAAAAACCGAATTCCCGCTCCCCCGGCCGGAACTGGAGGCGCAGTTTCAGGCGGTGGGCCAATGGCTCGGCCGCGCCGAGGGGATTGCACGGCTGTGGCGGGCCATGGCCGAGCCCGATCTGCCCGCAGTCCCACCGCTGGCGCGCTGGGTGGCGCGCGAGGCGAATGGCGAGCTGCGGGTCGTGATCGCGCCGGTCAGCGCCGGACATATGCTTGCCGAGCGGCTCTGGTCGCGCTGCCATGCGGCGGTGCTGACCTCCGCGACGCTGCGGTCGCTGGGCAGTTTCGACCGCCTGCGGCTGGATACGGGCATCCCGGAAGGCAGTGCCACCCATGCGCTTGCGGGTGGCTTCGACTACCGGCGGCGTGCGGTGCTGGCGATCCCCGCGGAGGCCGTCGATGGCGGCGACAATGAAGCGCACACCGCGGCGGTGAGCGCCCTGCTGCCGGCGCTGCTGGGCGCGGAATCCGGCGGCAGTCTGGTGCTGTTCGCCTCGCGCCAGCAACTGGAGCGGGTGCGCGAGGCCTTGCCCGCGACGCTGGCGGAGTGCCTGCTGGTACAAGGCGAACTGCCGGTGGCGGAGATCATCGCCCGCCACCGGACGCGCGTCGATGGCAACCTGCCCAGCGTGATCTTCGGTCTCGCGAGCTTCGCCGAGGGCATCGATCTGCCGGGGGACTACTGCCGGCATGTGATCATCGCCAAACTGCCGTTCGCGGTGCCCGACGATCCGGTGCAGGAGGCCCGCGCGGAGTGGATTCAGGCCGGCGGCGGCAACGCCTTTCGCACCCTGTCGCTCGCCGACGCCTGTCTGCGTCTGGTGCAAGCCTGCGGACGCCTGTTGCGCACGGAGGAAGATAGTGGCCGGGTCACCATCCTGGATCGGCGGCTGATCTCGAAAAGTTACGGACGTGAATTGCTGGCGGCGCTGCCGCCCTTTGGACGGGAATGATTCAGCCGCGCGTGGCCAGGGTGATTGGCGGCGCAATCGCGATGCCGAGCAGGGCGGCGCGCGCGCCTGCCGCGCGACAGATGCCGTCGACATCCAGTCCCACCTGCGTCAATTGCGCGCTGCGGGTGTCGTGCTCGATGAAGGTATCGGGTAGCCCCAGATGCAGGATGGGGATGGTGCGGCCGCAAGCCGCCAGGTGCTCGGCGACGCCGGCCCCTGCGCCGCCCGCGATGACATTGTCTTCCACGGTGATCAGCAACTGGTGGGCGTCCGCCAGTTGCGCAATCAGATCGACATCCAGGGGCTTCACGAAACGCATGTCCGCCACACTGGCATCGAGGCGTTCGGCCGCCGCCAGCACGGTAGGCAGCAGAGCCCCGAAATTGAGTAGCGCGATGGCGCGCCCGCTGCGGCACCGGCGGCCCTTGCCGATGGGCAGTGGCGCCAGACCGGGATCGACGGCGACCCCCGGACCGGTGCCGCGCGGGTAGCGCACCGCCGCCGGACCCGGATACCTGAAGCCGGTATTGAGCAGCTGCCGGGTCTCGTTTTCGTCGGCCGGCGCCATCACGATCAGGTTGGGGATACAGCGCAGATAGCTCAGGTCGAAGCTGCCGGCGTGGGTGGGGCCGTCTTCGCCTACCAGCCCCGCGCGGTCGATGGCGAACAGCACATCGAGGTTCTGCAGGGCGACATCGTGGATGAGCTGGTCGTAGGCGCGCTGCAGGAAGGTGGAGTAGATCGCCACCACGGGTTTCATCCCCGCGCAGGCGAGGCCGGCGGCCAGGGTGACGGCGTGTTGCTCGGCGATCGCGACATCCTGAAAGCGCTCGGGAAAGCGCCGGGCGAATTCGATCATCCCCGAACCTTCGGTCATCGCCGGGGTGATGCCCACCAGGCGCGGTTCGGCGCTCGCCATGTCGCACAGCCAGCTGCCGAACAGATCCTGGTACTTGGGTTTGCCGGGCGCGGGCGGAACCGGCGGCGCCGTCGGCTCGATCTTGGTCAGCGCGTGGTAGCCGATGGGGTCGGCTTCGGCGGGGAGAAAACCCTTGCCCTTGACGGTGGCGACATGGAGCAGCACCGGGCCCGTCACCTGCTTGAGGTTGGTCAGGGTGTTTACCAGGAGCGGCAGGTTGTGGCCGTCGATGGGGCCGATATAGGTGAAACCGAGTTCCTCGAACACGATGCCGGGTGCGACCAGCGCTTTCATCAGCTCTTCGGTCTTGCGCACCAGGGTCGCGGTGGAGGGAAAGGCTTTCAGCACGCGCTTGCCCGCCTCGCGCACCCAGTTGTAGAGCCGGCTCGACCACAGTTTGGAAAAATAGGTAGAAAGCCCCCCCACATTGCGGGAGATCGACATCTGGTTATCGTTCAGCACCACCAGCAGGTCGAGGTCCAGGTGGGCGCTGTGATTCAGTGCTTCGAAAGCCATGCCGGCGGTCATCGCACCGTCGCCGATCACGGCGATGGCGCGCCGGTCGCTGCCCGTCAAGCGCGCGGCGAGCGCCATGCCCAGCGCGGCACTGATCGAGGTGCTGGAATGGCCGACGCCGAAGGTGTCGTATTCGCTTTCGCTGCGTTTGGGAAATCCCGCGATGCCACCGCCCCGGCGCACCCCGAGAATCTCCTCGCGCCGTCCGGTGAGGATTTTGTGGGGGTAGGTCTGGTGGCCGACGTCCCACACCAGCCGGTCGTCCGGGGTGTTGAAGACATGGTGCAGCGCTATGGTCAGCTCGATTACGCCGAGACCGGCACCAAAATGGCCTCCGGTCTGACCGATGGCATAGAGCAGATAGGCGCGCAATTCATCGGCAAGTAGTTCCAATTCGCCGAGCGCCAGGGGGCGCAGCGCTGCCGGGCTCGCGATGGTGTCGAGCAGCGGTGTCGCCGGGCGGGTCCGGGGAATGTCGGTGAAGCTGAGAGCCATGGCAGGAGGGGTGCGCGGGGGCGGGAATTCTACCGCAAATGCCGGCCTCGGAATCAGTCGCGCCGGCTCACCGCATAGTCGGCGAGCTGGCGCAGGGGCGCTGCGCGTGCGTCGAGGTGTGCTATCGCCGCGAGACTGCTGGCGTATAACTCGTGCAGAGCGGCGCGCGCTGCCTCGGGGCCCAGCAAGGTGAGGAAGGTTGCTTTTCCCAGCCGCCGATCGGCGCCGCTGTGCTTGCCCAGCGTCGCTGTGCTTTCCTCCGCATCGAGGAGGTCATCGCGTACCTGGAAGGCGAGCCCGAGCTGGTGGCCATAGTCATCGAGGGCGGCGAGCAGGGCGGCGTCTTCCGTGCCGGTCGACATGGCGCCCATGACCACGCTGGCGGCAATCAGATCGCCCGTCTTGCGGTGGTGCATGGTTTCGAGCGCACCCCGATCCAGTTTTTTCCCCGTTGCCTGGAGATCCATGGCCTGTCCCAACACCATCCCCTGTGCCCCGGCGGCGTGGGCAAGTCGCCGGATCAGGCACAGCGTTGTGTGGGCCGGCAACGAATCGATGGCGCCGAGTTGCGCGAATGCAAGCGCCTGCAGCGCGTCGCCGGCCAGGATCGCCATCGCTTCGCCGAACACGCGATGACAGGCGGGGCGGCCGCGGCGCAGGTCGTCGTCGTCCATGGCGGGCAGGTCATCGTGGATCAGCGAATAGGTGTGCAGCAATTCCACGGCCACAGCCACCCGATCGGTGGCGGCGGACGGTTCTCCCGCGGCCGCCGCAGCGGCATAGGCGAGGCAGGGGCGAAGGCGTTTGCCGCCGCCGAGCAGGCTGTGCTCCATGGCGGCGATCAGCGGCGGAGGGCTCGCATCCGGAACCGCGGATAGGGCGCGGTCGGTGACCAGGGTGGCCGCGAGTCTTGGTTCCAGCCGCGCGCGGCATGCGGAGAGGAAGTCGCTCAGGGTACCGGTCACTCGTCGTCAGCCTCTCCGGAGACGACGGGGAACGTAGTCGCAATAGGACTCTCATCCGCATCGCCCCGGGTGAGCAACAGCACCCGCTGTTCGGCTTCCCGCAGTGCCTGTTGACATTGCCGGGTGATGCGAACGCCCTGTTCGAAGCTGCTCAGCGCTTCATCCAGGCTGAGCTTGCCCTCTTCCAGCACGGCGACGATGGCCTCGAGTTGGGACAGATTCGCTTCAAAATCCGGCGCTTTCTTTCGGGTAGCCAAGCCAATCCCCGGTTGCGAGTGATCCAGCCAGCACCCTAACCGAGGGGTCCGAGGCGGTCAACGTGATGGGCGTGTGAGATATATCCTACAGCAGAGCGAGGCATTTTCGGACTGGGAGTTATGCGGCTTGCGTCACATGATGTCTCCCGCAAGGACACGCGGAACAAGGATGTTGCTCTGGTGCAAGGATTGATTGCCGGAGAACGGGATGTTGCGCAGGGACGGGCAGCCGGTACGGATTGGCTGGCGCGCGGGGAATCGGGGCACAGGGAGTGCTTTGCCGCGGAGGGAGCCCGGGGTCTGGAGTGGATGTCTTCAGACGGAGACAGGGAGGTCGCAGGATGTTCCCCGCGTTGTTCTTGGTTTAGTGAAGCGTTTGGTACCTCTATTTCTTTTTCAATGCCCTTGGCGCCCTTTTGTTTCTCCAGCAAAAGGGCGCTTTTTCTTTTACTGGACTCCGGTTTTCCTTGCGGTGAACCCGAAGCGGGGCGGCACCGGCAGCAATATTGACAGCTTTTTGCGGTCCCCTATGATGGGGCACGGTTTGCGTCAACGAGCGGAGGGTGCCGACTTCAGCGCGCGATCGATGTCAGCGAAGGTGTTCGCGAATGCTGTGCTCTTCGGCAGGCTAGCGTCGCCTGCTGCGCGCGGCGCCGAGGGGTTTCCGATTAGGCGCGCGTCGCGGAGCGAGGCCGCATGAATCTCGTGCCGGAACTCGTCGTGGCGGACCGGCAGCCGAAAATATTGCGGTTGAATCTCGCTGGTCTGCCGATCGAGTGGCTCAACTGGCAAGAGGCGGTTTGCCTCTATGCGCGCGATCTCGTGGCCTGGTCGCTGGGCGACATCGTGCAGAAGGTTCATGGTGGCCTGAGCCGTGCCACCGGGGTGCGGTCGCTGATCGAACTGCCCAGCATCATTGCCTGCGGCGGTGGTCAAATGGCCCGACCGCGGACCAATTACCCGCTCACCAATCCGGCGCTGTTTGCCCGGGACCGCTTTCACTGCCTGTATTGCTCGCGCCAGTTTGCCGCTGGCGCTCTCACCCGCGACCATGTGGTGCCGCTGTCGCGCGGTGGGCGCGACCGCTGGCAGAATGTGGTGGCTGCCTGCCGCCGCTGCAACCAGTTCAAGGGTAATCGACTGCTCGAGGATATTGGCTGGGAGCTGGTGGCGCTGCCCTATCGGCCCAACAACGCGGAATACCTGGCGCTGATCAACTCGCGGCGGATCCTCGCCGACCAGATGGACTTTCTCGCCGCGCAGTTTTCCAGCAACAGCCGCCGGCTGATTTGACGCCCCGGTGCGGGGTCGGCCCGCGCCCGGGGCGTTGCAGCCGCTATCGGAACACCGGCTTGCGCTTTTCGCGAAACGCGCTGACCCCTTCGCGGGTGTCGTCATCCAGAAACAAAATCGGCATTACGTCCTTGGCGTAGGTGATGTCGGCGCCGCCGAGCTCCCGGTTGTACACGGATTTGGCGTAGCGGATTGCCAGCTGTGGCTTGCCGGCCAGCTGCTCCGCCAGCTCCAGCGCGCGGGCGAGCAGGTCGGCGTGGGGGACGACCTCCAACACCAGGCCCATGGCGTGCGCTTCCTGCGCCGAAACGGGTTCGCCAAGCATGCTCAGGTACTTGGCGCGCTGGCGTCCGACCAGTTCGGCGAGGCGCACGATGGCGAAACCCGGCAACAGGCCAAGCTGGATTTCCGGCACCGCGAAGCGGGCGCGCTCGGACGCGATGATGAAATCGCAGGCGATCGCGATCTCGAAGCCGCCGCCGTACGCGAAGCCGTTGACGGCCGCGATCACCGGTTTGCCGATGTTTTCCGGCAGCGCCAGCACGTCGAGCACCTTGTCGATGAACTCGCGGGCGTAGCGGGTGGTGAATTCGAAGCCGCTGATGTCGGCGCCGGCGCAGAAAGCCTTCTCGCCCGCACCCGTCACGACCAGGACACGAACCGCGTCGTCATCGCGCGCAGCGGCGAATGCGGCGGTGAGACCCGAGCGGATACCTGGGCTCAGCGCATTGAGCTTGCTCGGTTCGTCGAGGGTGATCAGGGCGGTGGCGCCGCGCCGTTCGTAGTCCACGCTGTCGTAGCGCATCGCGCTCTCCGGGCTGGGAATGGAGGCCGCATTGTGCCACGAGTACCACCAGCCGGGAGTCGTTAGCGGTTGTGCGCGAGCTGCTCGGCCAGCGCGGCCAGTTGCGGGAGCGGACCCGCGCCGGCCTGGTGAGGCAGTGCGATGACCGCCATTCCGAGCCAGTGCGCGAGCTCGGCGGCATTGTCGAGCCGGGGATCGAGCGCGGGGTCCAGCCGATTCAGCACCACGGCGCTCAGCATCAGGCCGCGACGCTCGATCGCCTCGGCGGTGACCAGCACCTGGTGCACCGCGCCCAGCCGGTCCGCGGCGACCAGGACCACCGGCAGACCCATCCGCTGCGCGAGATCCGCGTTGAGCGCGTCCTCAGTAAGCGGCGACAGGAAGCCGCCGGCCCCTTCGACGACCAGAAAGTCTTCGGCACCCACGGCGTCCCGGCAGGCAGCGATCAGTTGCTCGAGCTTCAGGGACTGGCCGGCGAGCGCGGCCGCGCGGGTCGGTGAGAGGGGCGCTTCGAGCGGAAAGGCGCAGACGCGATCCAGCGCTTCACGGTTGCCGGCAGCCGCCCGGAGGGCGAGGGCGTCGGATGGGAGCAGTTCGTCACCTTGGCGCGTGCAACCGGATTCCACCGGTTTGCGCGCGCGGACGTGCATGCCGCGGCCGACCAGTTCGTGAATCAGCAAGGTTCCGACACGGGTTTTGCCCACGCCGGTGTCGGTGCCCGTGATGAATAGCCCCCGGGTCACGGTGGGGTGCCGGAGCGGATCGCGCGCCGGCCCGGCGTCGTGGTCAGGCGGTCGCCCGCCGCGCTTGCCACCATTCCAGAAAGCCTTCGAGGATGGAGTACACCGGGGGGATCACCACCAGGGTCAACAGCGTGGAGGATACCATCCCGCCGATGACGGCAATCGCCAGCGGGCGGTTGGTCTCGGACCCGGCGCCGACGCCCAGCGCTGCGGGTACCATCGCCAGGATCACCGTCAGGGAGGTCATCAGCACGGGCCGCAGACGGATCGGGCAGGCGGTCAGCAGTGCCACGTCGATCTCCAGTCCCTGTTGGCGCCGCTGGTTGGTGATGTCCACCAGCAGGATGGAGTTTTTCGCCACCAGACCGATCAGCAGCACCAGACCGATCATCGAATAGGTGTTGAGCGTCTGTCCGGTGAGCCAGAGCGCCGCGATCCCGCCCACCATGGCGAGCGGCTGGGCCGTCATGATGATGAAGGGCTGCAAAAAGGAATTGAACTGGCTGGCGAGCACCATGTACAGGAGCGCGGTGGCCAACACGAAGGCGAACAGCATGTTGTTCGCGGTCTTGGCGAACTCTTCGGATTGGCCCTTGAATTTCAGATTGTACCCGGGCGCGAGAATGGCGTCGGCGTGCTCCCGCACCTTGGCGATGGCCGTGGCCAGCGGGATCTGTGGTTTGCCGTAAAACGGCGCCGAGTAGCGCAGGTCGTAGCGGGGAATCGACGCCGGGCCAAGCGCCTCATCCAGCGTGGCGACGGTATCGATGCGAATCATCTGACCTTCGCGGCTGCGCAGATAGATCTTGCTCAGGTCGGCGCGGTGGCGAAAGGCGGCTTCCTGACCCTTGAGGCGCAGGTCGTAGCGCTCACCGTCGCCGGGGTCGTCGTTGTATTTGGCGGCATCGATGCCGCCGATCATGACGTTGACCGCGGTGGCGACATCATGGGCGGAGAACCCCAGGTCGGCGGCGCGGACGCGGTCGATGTTGAGCTTGAATTGGGGTAGCTCGAGGTTCAGATCGAGATCCACATAGCCGAATCCGGGTTCGGCGAGCAGGCGCTGCTGCAGCTCCCGCGCCTGGCGGCCGACTTCGACCAGATTGGGCCCACGGATAACGAATTGCAGCGGTTCGCCCCGGGTTCCTCCCAGGTTGGGAATCGGGATCGGAAAGGCGCGCACGCCGGGGATGGCGGCGAACTCGGCGCGCAGCGTCTTGAGCAGGTCCTGCTGGCTGATGGCGCGCTCCTCTTTGGGGGTCATGCGCGCAAACCCCCAGGCTTCGTTCATCTGCCGGCCGCTGGTCCCGACCCCGATAAAAAACGATTGCACCACATCGTTATGACGGGCGAGCACCGCCTCGACTTCGTCGACTTTTCCGAGCACATAATCGATACCCGAGCCCAGCGGCGCGCGCACCATCACCATGAAGCGGCTCTCATCCTGCTCCGGGGAGAATTCCTTGCCGATATCCTTGAGAAAAAATACGCAGCCCACCACGGTCAGCCAGGTGATTCCAACGACCGTCCAGCGCCAGCTCAGCGCCAGGGCGAGCAACTTTGCGTAGAAACTTTCCATGGCACGGAAAGAGCGCTCAAGCCAGTAGTAGAGGCCTTGATGGTGTTCTTCCACCTGGAGAAAACGTGAGCAGAGCATGGGGGTGAGTGTCATGGAGACAAACCAGGACACCAGCACCCCCGCCGCTACCACCATGGCGAAGGACTCGAAAAAGCGGCCGATGATGCCGCCCATGAAAATTACGGGAACGAAGATCGATACCAGCGAGAGCGTCGCCGCCAATACCGCGAAGACCACTTCGCGAGTGCCGTTGATGGCGGCGCTGTACGGATCCGGGTCCAGTCCCTCGCGGTGACGGTAAATGTTCTCCAGCACCACGATGGCATCGTCGACCACGATTCCGATCAGCAGCAGCAGCGCCAGCAGGGTCATGGAGTTGAGCGTATACCCCATGAAGTAGATCAGGGCGACCGAGCCCAGCAGGGAGACGGGAATGGCGACGGCGATGATCAGTGTCGAGCGGATATTTTTCAGAAACAGCCATACCACCAGGGCGGTCAGCAGGGTGCCGAGCAGCAGGTGTTCTTGCAGCGCGGTCACCAGTTCGCGCACGAATAGAGAATCATCGGACGAGATCGACAGCTTCAGCCCGGGTGGCAACTGCGGGTTGATCTCGGTTTCGATGCGGCGGTAGACCTCATCGACGATAGCCACGGTGTTGGCGTCGGACACCTTGACGATGCCCAGACCCACCGACTCGCGACCGTTGAATTTGGCCGCGCTGCGGCGATCCTCCAGGCTGTCGGTAACGCTCGCGATGTCGACAAGGCGCAGTGGCGCGCCGTCGCGGTAGGCAACGACCAGCGCTTCGAGATCGCGTACCTTGTGGTATTCGAGATCGAGCTTGACCAGGTGTTCGCGCCCGCCACTGGTGAGGAAGCCGCCGGCCATCATGAAGTGCTCGTTGCGGATCGCCGCAAGCACCTCGCTGGCGGTTACATTGAACGCGGCCATGCGTTCGGGATCGAGGTTGACGCGTACCGTGCGCTCGCGCTTGCCACCGATCAGCACTTCCCCCACCCCATCGATGGTTTCGAGCGTCTTCTTTATGTCGTTGATCGCGTAGGTGTTGAGCTGCTGAAGGGTGCGGTCGCCCTCGAGCGCCAGCCACATGATGGGCTGCGCTCCGAATTCGACTTTCGCCACAACCGGGGGGTCGGCGTCGGCGGGCAGTTGCCGCAGCACCTTGTTGATTTTCGACTGCGCCTCGTTGAAGGCGATGTTGATGTCCTTGTCGAGGTTGAAGGTTACCACCACGCTGGAGGTGCCCGGGCTTGAGCTCGATTCGATGTGCTCGATCCCCGGCACGCTGTTGACGGCGGTTTCGATCACGTTGGTGATGGACGCGTCCATGACTTCCGGCGAAGCGCCGGTCAGGGTAGTGGTTACCGCCACCAAGGGAAATTCGGTGTACGGAAAGCGATCGACCCCGAGGCGCTGGTAACCGATGACACCAAACAGCACCAGCACTGCCGACAGCATGGTGGTGAGCACATGGCGGTTGATCGAAAGTGTGGGAAGGTTCATGACTCAGTCGGCTCGCGCCGTGTTGCCGGTCGGAATGATCGTCACCGGAGCGCCCTCGGTGAGGAAGCTGGCTCCCGTGTCGACGACCAGATCGGTTGCGCTTATGCCGGAGCGGATTTCCACCAAGCCATCACGGAAGATGCCGGTCTCCACCCTGCGCGGGTGGGCCACACCGGCCTCGACGACATAGACCACATCGCCGGCCGGTCGTGGCACGACGGCTGATTCGGGTACCAGTAGTGCGTCAGGCCGTCGGTCGATGACGATGCTCGCGTTGACGCTGCCGCCCGGTTGCCAGCCGCCGGGATTCTCGACAATGGTGAATACGTCGATCGCACGGTTGCGGACGCCGATGGTGGGGCGGATCTCCGATAGGGTGCTCGTCACCCGGATGTCGGGCGCGAGCGGGGAGTGGAGTTCGATTTCCTGGCCCACCGACAGCTTGCTGGCCAGGGTTTCCGGCAATGGCAAGCGGGCGCGCAGGCGATTGGAAGTGGTGATGCGAAACAGCGGATCGCCGACTTTGACGAAGTCGCCGGGGCTAATCAGCTCGGCATCCACCACGCCGTCGTAGCGCGAGAGCACCCGGGTTTTCACCAATGCGCGTTCGCTCTGTTCCAGTCGCGCCTGCGCCGACTTGATCTGTTCGTTCAAGGCGTGCAGTTGGGCGACCGCTTCATCGTGGCGATCCGCCGATATCTGATGGCCTGCCAGGAGGGCCTGGTAGCGTTCAACAGTCCGGCGCTGGTTGTCCCGCAGCACGGATAACTGCCGCAGCTCGGCGTTGGCGGCGGCGATGGCTATGCGGTAGTCCTCAGGATCGAGTTCCGCGATGAGCTGGCCTTCGGTGACGCGCTCGCCAGTCTTGGCGAACCCCCGGAGAATCCTTCCTTCCACCTCGGCGGCCACTTCCGGGGCAATCAGGCTCTCGAGTTGCCCGACCGAGCGTTCGGTCACCGCGATGTCCTGCCGCAGCGGTGGCGCGGCTGTGACAGCGGTGGCGTGGCTTGCCGGTTGGGCTGTGGTGGCGGGTTCGCGGGAGCCGCAGGCCGTCACGGCCAGCACTGCGATCAGCAGGGCGATGTCAGGTCTGCGCAAGGCAATCAACATGTTACAGGCATTCTCGTGGCGAGCCCGTGCTCGGGGCCAAGCGGTCAGGGGAAATTCATATAAGGAAAAAGAATTCGGTTACTTGACTGAATCGCGGGGCTTCTTGCGTGGCACGTCGATCTAGGCAGGGTATTGGACGATAGAACGCGTCAGAGAGTCAAACGGCCATTGGCGACATTCCCGCCCGGCCCTTCCGCAGGACTTTGGCCGGCCGCGCTCCGTCAGGCGTTTGGGAGTATCCGGCAATTGACGCAGGCCAATTGACGGCCCCAAAAACAGGTTGCCCCGCCAATCCGCTTTGTGATTGAATCGATCCGATCTGACACAAAACGCGGACTTTCGATCGCCAGCGTGGTCGAAGGATGGCTTGCCGACTACCCTAACGTTTTGTTGCAGAAGCGATTTCCAACCTTACACGCCATCACTGGTTTGTAGACCTTCACCAACTTTCAAACGATAGCAAGGGGGAAACATTGGCTACTTGGAAAGAAGAAACCGTTAAGGTCGCCGGCAGCGAGCTGGTTGTCGTCCGGGGTGGATCCGGCAAGCCGCTGCTGGTGTTGCATGACGAAATGGGCTACACCGGCTGGATGGGCTGGAATGAGGAGCTCGCCAAGGGGCGCGAGTTGATCATTCCCCTGCAGCCCGGCTTCGGCAAGTCGCCGCGCCTCGATTGGGCCTGGCGCCACCGGGACATCGCCAACTTTTATCAGAACATGATTCGCGAGCTGAATCTGGGCAAAGTCGATGTGTTGGGCTTTTCCGCGGGGGGCTATATCGCCGCGGAAATGGCGGCAGCCAACCCGGAGCAACTGGCGAGCCTCACCCTGGTCGGCCCCATGGGCATCAAGCCCGACAAGGGCGAGATCTACGACATGTTCGCCTGTACCATCAACACCTACCTGCGGGCCAGCGTCGCCAGCCAGGAGAATGAGTTCAAGAATATCTACGGCGGCGAAATGTCGCCGGAACAGTTTGAGTTGTTCGAGGATGCGCGCGCGGAGAGCGCCCGCATCGGCTGGGAGCCCTACATGTTCAACCCCAGCCTGCCGGCGCTGCTGCGCAGTGCCGCCAATGTGAAGCTGCCCACCCTGTTGATCCGTGGCAGCGACGACGGCATCGTCCCGGAAGATTGCATCCGCAAGTACAAGGAAGCGCTGCCGCAGGCCCAGGTGGTATCCATCGCCGGTGCGGGCCACCGCGTGGAGATCGAAAAGAAAGACGAGTTCGTCGCCGCAGTCAAGAAAATTCTCGCCTAACCTCACGGAGGTCTGAATCATGCAAATCGCACATTTTACCGAGCGCCCGATGCGCTACATACCCGAAGCGCCAGTGCTGCAAAACCGCGCGTTCTTCGGCGTTTCCAACAAATATTTCGATGCCGAGAAATCCGCGCACGATTACAACTTCTACCTGGACGAAGCCTGTTACTGTGAGGAAGTGGGTTTCGACGCCGTTGCGCTGAACGAGCACCACGGCAATCCCTTCTGCTCCGGTAACGTGCTCACCACCGAGGCGGCGATCCTGGCGCGCATCACTTCCAAGGTGAAAATCGTGCTGATCGGCACTCCGCTGCCGGTGATCAAGCACCCGCTGCGCGCGGCCGAGGAACTGGCCACCATCGATGTCATTTCCCGCGGCCGCTTGGTATCCGGCTGGGTACGCGGCGCGGGCAGCGAGCAGTTCTTCAACAACGCCAACCCCGCCTACAACCGCGAGATGTTCAACGAGGCTCATGAGTTCATCATGCAGGCCTGGACCCGCGAGGGACCCTGGCGCTACGAAGGCAAGCACTTCCATTACCGTCATGTGAATCCCTGGGTCAAGCCTTACCAGAAGCCGGTACCCCAGCAATGGATCCCCGGGGTGCTGAGTCCGGAAACCATTCTGTGGTGTGCCGAGAAAGCCTATCCCTATCTGGGACTGGGCACCGCGCTCGGGCCGACCTGCGACATGTGGGACATGTATGCCGACAAGGCCGCGGAACTGGGTTATCAGGCGGGTCCGGAGAACTTCGGCTACCTGCTGCCCGTGTTCTGCGCCGACACCGACGAGAAGGCGCAGGAGCTCGGTCGCGGCTTCATCTACGGCGGCGGTCAGAACGCGTTCTCCCGTCCCGAGCACACGCTGCCCCCGGGCTACAACTCGAAGGCGGCGATTCGCATGCTGGCCAATCAGCCGGGCGGTAGCTGGCTGGGCGTCAGCAAGGCCAAGATGATGGCCAGCCAGGAGGATTCCTGGGATGCGTCGGCGTATGAAGGCCTGCGGCAGAAGCTGATCAAGGGCTACGAAAAAGTGCAGGAAAATCTGCAAGTGGTGGTCGGCAGCCCGCAGACCTGCATCAAGAAAATCACTGACATTCTCAAGGTTATCCGCCCCGGGGTGTTCACCGTGTTCGCGGTGCAGGGCACTGTCGGAGACAAGGACCGCCTGCGCAGCGTCGAGCTGCTCGGCAAGGAAGTATTGCCGGCGGTGCGCGCCTTCGGCAAACAGCAGGAGCTGTTCGGCCCCTTCGACCGCGAATGTGGCTCGGTCAAACTGGCTCCGGGTACCAAGCGGTTGCCGGTGGTGGATCGCGCGGCTCTGGCGTCGCTCAATCTGCCCTGAATGAGAGCATTGCCCGGGTAGCTTTGCCCGAGCAAAAAAGAGGGCGCCGCAAGGCGCCCTCTTTTTTTGTGCATTTTGTTTCTTCCGTCGATCCTGAGTCAGGCTTCCAGCGCGAAGCCGGCGGTCAGGCCACCGTCCGCGATAAATTCCGAGCCGGTCGAATAAGACGCATCGTCGGAGGCAAGGTAGGCGGCCAGCGTGGCGATCTCTTCCGGCTGGCCAATGCGTTGCAGCGGCACCCGGCCGAAAATTTCGCCGGCAGTCTGGGCGTCCAGTCCGGCACCGGTAATCATCGGGGTGAGGATGCCGCCCGGGTGGATGGAGTTGACGCGAATCCCGTCTTTCCCCAGTTCCAGCGCGGCCACCTTGGTCATGCCCCGCACCGCGAATTTACTGGCGCAATAGGCGGTGCCGCCGGTCATGCCGATGAGGCCGTCGATGGACGATATGTTGACAATGGATCCGCCACCGGCCTGCTTCATCGCGGGCGCCACGGTTTTCATGCCCAGGAACACGCCGATCTGATTCACCTGGATGACCTGCATGTACTCTTCGAGCGGACAGTCCGCCAGGGCGGTGACCTTCACGATGCCGGCATTGTTGACCAGCACATTGAGCTTGCCGAACTTGGCGACGGCCGCCTTGACCGCGGCTTGCCAGCTCGCTTCGCTGGTGACATCCAGGCGCAGGTAGGCGGCGTTCGGGCCGATTTCGGCCGCCACCGCCTGACCTTCGCTGTCCAGGATATCGCACAGCATCACTTTCGCGCCGCGTTGGGCGAACAGGCGTGCTTCGGCGGCGCCCTGGCCCCGGGCGGCGCCGGTGATCAATGCCACTTTGCCGTTGAGATTGCTCATGGTGTAACTCCGTCGGTTATGGGTTGTTGGTGGTTGGTATTCGGGATAACCGTTCCAGCAGGCCGCCCGAGTATGCACGAGATGGCGTGACGGACCAGGCTTGCGTGACCAAGGCTGCGCGTCGAAAAAGTAAAGCCCGCTAACTGGCGGGCTTTACCGATTTCGGGATCATGCCGGTATTACCGGATGTTCATCCGAGGGAGAAGCCGGCAGTGAGACCGCCATCGGCGATGAATTCGGAGCCGGTGGAGTAGGACGCATCGTCGGACGCGAGGTAGGCGGCCAGGGTTGCCATTTCTTCGGACTGGCCGATGCGGCCCAGCGGAATCTTTTTGAAGGCTTCTACCGCCTGGCTTTGAGTGAGTCCGGTGTCGTCAAGAATCTTGGTTTGCACGCCACCCGGGTGGATGGAGTTGACGCGAATGCCGTATTTGCCCAGCTCCAGCGCCGCCACCTTGGTCATGCCACGCACCGCGAATTTGGTTGCGCAGTAGGCGGTGGCGCCGTACATGCCGATCAAACCGTCGATGGACGCGATGTTGACGATGGAACCGCCGCCGGCCTTCTTCATCGGCTCGACCACTTCGCGCATGCCCAGAAACACGCCCACCTGATTGACCTGAATGACTTTCATGTACTCGGGAAGGCTGGTGTCGCCGATCTCCTTGACCGGGGTGATGATGCCGGCATTGTTGACCAGCACATTGAGCTTTCCGAATTTGGCGACCGTGGCGGCGACGACTTCTTTCCAGGCGCTTTCGCTGGTGACATCCAGGCGCATGTAAGCCGCATTGGCACCGATTTCGGCGGCCACCGCCTGGCCTTCGGCATCGAGTACATCGCACAGCATCACCTTGGCGCCGCGCTGCGCGAACAGGCGCGCTTCGGCGGCGCCCTGGCCGCGGGCGGCGCCGGTAATCAGTGCTACTTTTCCGTCGAGACTTGCCATGGTTGGGTTCCCCTGTGGTTTGTTTAAGTGGCTTGTTTAGGTGGTTTGTTTAGATGATTGGTTGTTGGTCTGGTTGGTTGTTCCGGAAACTGGACCGCCGTCGACGTTGACGGCGTCACGCGGCTTGCAGGCGCGGGCCAATATAAAAGTTTTCGGGGGGAAACGCGAACCTCTTGACCGCGTTGGGCGGGACTCTGTTACCCGTGAGTCGAGCGTGTACAATCCAGGGTTATCATCTTCGTCTCTCTACATTACAGGGGTTCATCATGGATATCGGCATCCAGTGGCTGTTCCAGGATCTTTCGCGTCCGGCGTGGCCGCCAGGCGTGGACCCCAGCCGCTGATCCCCGCGCCGAGCCGCTCCCCGGTTCGGCTGCGTTCGCTCTCCAAACACGCGCTTTCCAAACTACAGCAGCAGGAGATTTCCCATGGCACGTTTGAGCCAGTTGAGCCGCTCCGTCGCCGGCAAGGTCGTCCACGTCACCGGCGCCGCCAGCGGCATGGGCCGCGCCACCGCGTATCTGTTTGGCGACGAGGGGGCCAAGGTCGCGGTCACCGACCGTTTCGGGGAGGACGCCGAGAAAGTCGCCGCCGCCATCCGCGCGGCGGGCGGTGACGCCGAGGCCTGGGAGCTGGATGTGGCCGATCCCGACGCCATCGTCAATGTCACCCGCGCCATCGGCGAGCGTTTCGGCGGCCTCGATATCCTGGTCAACAACGCCGGGGTCGGGGTTTTTTCCAAGATCGACGGCGACCGCTACGAGGAAAAGTGGAGCTGGGGCATGGATATTCTGCTCAACGGTCCCATGCGCCTGATCCGCGCTTCCCTGCCCATGATTCGCGCATCCACCCACGGGCGCATCATCAATATCGCCTCCACGGAGGGTCTCGGCGCCACCGACGGCGCGAGTGCCTATACGGTGGCCAAGCACGGTGTGGTCGGTCTGACGCGCGCGCTCGCCGTGGAGCTGGGGCGCGAGGGCATCACCGTCAACTGTGTATGTCCGGGACCCATCAACACCAAGCTCACCAGCTTTATCGAAGACAAGGACAAGGCGACCTTTGCCCGGCGCCGGGTGGCCCTGCAGCGTTATGGCGAACCGGAAGAGGTCGCTCATGCGACCCTGAATTTCGCGCTGCCGGCGGCGTCCTTCATGACCGGGACGACCTTGCAGGTCGACGGCGGTCTCTGGATCCGCAACGCCTAGCACCGGGAGGACCCATGAGCCAGTGGCAGATTGGCGATGTGACCGTTACCAAGATCGTCGAGGAAGATGCGCCCGTGCCGGGCCCCTTCGTGTTGCCGGATGCGCAACCCGCCGCGCTCGCCGAGATTCCCTGGCTGGCCCCGAATTTCGTCACCGAAAAGGGCTGGCTCAAGATGTCGATCCATGCCCTGGTGATCGAGAGCCAGGGGCTGCGCATTCTGGTGGATACCTGCGTCGGCAACGACAAGGAGCGCACCACCAAGGCCTGGTCGATGCGCTCGGGTCCGTTCCTGCGGGATCTCGCCGCCGCCGGTTTTCCCCGCGAAAGCATCGATTATGTGATCTGCACCCATCTGCATGTGGACCATGTAGGCTGGAACACCATGCTGGTCGATGGCCGCTGGGTGCCCACTTTCCCCAACGCCCGCTATCTGTTCGGCCGCACCGAATGGGAGGCCTGGAACGCCGATCCCCAGGATGAGCACTTCGGTCCGGTGATGCGGGATTCGGTGACGCCGATCCTGGACGCCGGGCTCGCCGATCTGGTGGCGAGCGACCACCGCGTCAACGACGAAGTCTGGTTCGAGCCGACCCATGGCCACACCAAGGGCCACATCAGCGTGAGGATCGCGTCGCGGGGTGCGGACGCCGTCATCACCGGCGACATGACCCACCATCCCTGCCAGTTCGCGCGCCCGCAATGGCGCTGCTACGCCGACTACGACGCCGCGGCGGCGATCCAGACGCGACGGGATTTCTACGCCCGCTACGCCGGCACCGGGGTGCTGGTGATCGGCACCCATTTCGCGCCGCCCACCGCCGGCCACATCGTGCGCGACGGCGACAATTACCGGCTCGACTGCTGACGATTTACTGGGACACCTGAGGACAGATCATGAAGGCGACGCGTTTTATCGAAGTGGGGCAGCCCATCCAGTTGGTGGATCTTCCCGATCCTGAAGTCGGACCCACCGATGTGCTGGTGCGGATTGCCGGCGCCGGCGTCTGTCACTCCGATCTCCACGTCATCGACGGCGAGGTCGGTGTGCGTCAGAAGCCCATCACCCTGGGCCATGAAAACGCCGGTATTGTCGAGCGTGTCGGCCACCTGGTCACCGAGGTCAAGCCCGGTGACGGCGTGGCGGTCTTCGGCGCCTGGGGTTGTGGCGTCTGCGCCCTGTGCGAGCAGGGCGAGGAAAACCTGTGCCAGAAGCCGATTTATCCCGGCGTGATGGTCGATGGCGGCTGGGCGGAAAAACTGCTGGTGCCGCACCCGCGCAATCTGGTCAAGTTGAACGGCCTCGATCCCGTCATTGCCGCGCCACTCACCGACGCGGCGCTGACGCCCTATCGCGCCGTGCGCAAGGCGTTGGCGCGGCTCGGGCCGGGCCGCACGCTCGCCATCATCGGGGTGGGCGGCCTGGGCCACATGGCCTTGCAGATCGCCCGCGCCCTGACGCCCGCGACCCAGCTCATCGCGGTGGATGTCAGCGACGCAAAGCTCGCCATGGCGAAGGAACTGGGCGCGGACCACTGCGTCGATGCGCGAGCCGATGTGGGAGCCGCCGTGAAAGCGGCCACCGGCGGCGCGGGCGCCGATGCGGTGATCGACTTCGTCGGCAATGACGCCACCCTCGCCAACGCGGTGGCCAGTGTCGCCATCGCCGGCAAGCTGGTGGTGGTGGGCATTGCGGGCGGTACGCTGCCGTTTTCGTTCTGGAAGGTTCCCCTGGAATGCGAGGTCACCACCAGCATCTGGGGCAACCGGCGGGAACTGAAGGAAGTGCTGGAGCTGGCCCGGCGCGGTCTCATCCGACCGCACATCGAGCGTCAGCCGCTGGCGGCCATCAACGAGGTGATCGCCCGCCTGCACGCCGGCGATGTGCGCGGCCGCGTGGTGTTGACGCCCTGAGCCCGGATCCGTTCGTCGCGCGCCGATTTACCCTTGCCGATTCACCCATTGCCAGTTCACCTGTCGAGAACGCAGTAAGAGGTACCGCCATGCCGTTATCGCCCCCCAAGCCGCGCCGCCATTTGCACACGCGCACCATCGATCTCACGGGTTATTACCGCGACGATGGCCTGTTCGATATCGAAGCCCACATCGTCGATCGCAAGACCTACAGCTACGACAGTCAGTGGCGGGGCGTGGTCGCGTCCGGCCACCCGGTGCATGACATGTCGCTGCGACTTTCCGTGGACGGCGACCTGGTGGTACGGGAAGTGGACGTCGTGATGGATGTGCAGCCCTATGACATCTGCTCCGAAGTACTCGACAATTTTCAGCGCCTGGTGGGATTGCGCATCGGCGCGGGCTGGAACAAGCGCGTCCGTGAAGCGGTGGGTGGCGTCGAGGGCTGCACGCATCTGGGCGAACTGCTGGGACCGCTGGCCACGGTGACCTTCCAGACCCTGTCCGGAGACTATCCGCGCGAACTGATGGGCAAGCCGCCGCGCCAGCGCGGTGCCGCTTCCGGTGGCGCTTCCGGCGGCGAGAGCGGCGCCGACGACGGCGAGGCGCTCTTCATGCTGAACGGCTGCCACACCTGGCGCAGCGACAGCCCGGTGGTGCAGCGGGACTATCCGGCCCATTACACCGGCCCGGTCAACGATACCCGGGTGGATGTGGTGAAGATCGTCGGCGGCGAGCGGTGACGGCCGCGCCCGCCATACGGCTCCGGAGCGCAACATGACCGGCGAACTGGGCGTCAAGCAATACGGTCGCGTGGTGCGGATTCCCTCGCCCACGGGGTTCAGCGTCGGCGATATCAACAGCTACGTCATCCTGCCGCCGGAGGGCTCCGATCAACTGGTGCTGATCGATACCGGGGTCGGCAGTCAGACCGCCTGGGATGCGTTGCAAGCCGGGCTGGGCCAGTTCGGTTATCGCATCGAGGATATCCGGCTGCTGCTGCTCACCCATGGCCACACCGACCATTTCGGACAGGCGACGCGCATCCGGGAGGCATCGGGTTGCGTCATCTGGGGTCACGAGGCCATCAACATGACCGTCTCCCGCTACCTGCCTTCGCCGGACCGGGAAGCCGAGGAGCGCACCTTTCTGCGCCGCTTCGGCATCACCGATGCGCTCTACGACAAGGCCTATGCCTACCGCTCCTACATCGCCAATGTCTACACTCCCTGCGAGCCCGATCGCCTGCTGGCGGACGGCGATCGCATTCCCGTCGAGGGCTTCGAGCTGGAGACCATCCACACGCCCGGCCACTGTCCCGAGGAGGTCGTCTATTGGCAGCGCGAGACCCGGCAGATGTTCTCCGGCGATCACCTGCTGCCCGACATCACGCCGGTGTGCCTGCTGCACATACCCGCGACGCCGGACGGTGCGCGTATCCATGCGCTCACCCAGTACTACCAGTCGGCGGACAAGATACTGCCACTGGATGTACGCGCGGTTTACCCCAGCCACGGCGACGTGTTTCGCGATCACCGCGAGCTGATCGCGGGCTACAAGCTGTCCACCGACCGCCGCCTGCTGAAGATCGCGCGCATACTGGAGCAGCACGGCACGCTGACTCCGCTCGAAGTGGGTCAGTATTTGTTTCCCAAAGCCTGGGAGGATCAGCTCTATGCGGTGATCTCCGAGGTGATGGGGCATCTCGACATGCTGCTCGATTACGCCATGGTGGCGACCGAGGAGCGCGGCGGGCTGCTTCGCTACCGCCTGCTGCGGGTGCCCGGCCCGGGCGAAATTTTCGGCGCGGCGGCCTAGCAGCCTGCCAGGCCCGCCCACACCAGGACAGGACAATGCTAAAGCACACCAAATCCAATGAACTGATCGGTACCTCGCCAGGGTCGTTCGAAGCTGCGTTGCAGACCATTCTCACCCGCGCCAACCAAACGCTGCGCGGCGTGCGACGCCTCGATGTGATCGCCAAGGACATCGAGGTGAATGCCGCGGGCGAACTGACCTACCGGGTGCGCGCCCAGTTGCGTTTCGACGTGACGCCGCCCGACGAACTGCATCTATGATTCCTGTGGGGAGAATGGCGCCATGACCGTATCCAGTGTTTCGACCCTTACCGCCAGTTCGCCTGAGAGCTGGCAGGACGCCGTCACGCGCGGCATCGCGCGGGCGCGCAAGACCCTGCGCGGCATTCACAGGGTCGAGGTCATCGCCGAGCGCGCCCTGGTCGAGCGCGGCGAAATAAAAAGTTACGAAGTCGAACTCAAGATTCTGTTCGCGCTCGACGATTGACCGGCAGCGCGCAGCGCGCTGCAAGTCGATAAATCAGAGGCCCGCAGGGCCCGGGGGGAGGATGTCATGGCGCAAGCCACCGTGTTTACCAATGCGCGTCTGATCGACGGGCTGAGCGCTGGCGTCCGCACCGGCGTGTCGATCCTGGTCGAGGGCGAGCGCATCTGCCAGGTATCCGAAAGGCCCATCGTCGCGACCGGCGCCACCGTGGTGGATCTCGCCGGCAAGACCGTGCTGCCGGGTCTGATCGACACCCACATTCATACGGTGATGATGGACGCCGAGTGCTTCCCGCTGTTTCTCGCCGCCGGTGTCACCACCGCGCGCGATGTGGGCGGACGGCTCGATCTGGTGTTGCAGAATCGCGCCGATCTGAATTCCGGTAAAAGACTCGGGCCGCGGTTGTTTGTCTGCGGGCCGCTGCTCGACGGCCCAGGTGCCAGCTTCGAAAGTCCGGGTTTCACCATCATGCTCGACCGCGTGCAGTCGGTGGCCGCGGTGCCGGACAAGATCGGCAGCCTGCTCGCCGCCGGCGTCGACGGCATCAAGTGCTACTTCACCATGACCGCCGACATCGTCCGCGAGGTGATCCGCTTCGTCGACCGGCGCGTGCCGATCACCGGCCACCTGGGCTATTGCTCGTCCATGGACGCGATCGACGCCGGCATCGATGGCCTCGAACATGTGTGGATTTCGCCCTACAACGACATCTGCGCGCTCAACATGCGCTTTGGCAACGACGCCTCGATGATGAAAAAGGAATTCTGGACCCAGACCATGGCCGGCTGGGAAACGGCCGATCTGAACGGCGAGCGCACGCGCCAATGGATCGCCGCCATGGTCGAGAAACAGGTGCATATGGGCACCACCCTCGACCTGCTGTGGACCGCCAAGGCCGGCGCCGCCGCCTGCATGCAGGACGCGGATCGCAAACTGATTCCGCCCGCCGCGCTGGCCCGCCAGGCGAAGATGAAGAAATTCCTCGGCGACCGCCCCGACTGGGACATTCATCCCGGCTTCTATGACGTCGGCGAAGGCGGCAAGGCGCTGGAGCAACACCAGGAACTGGTGCGCAGGCTGCACAGCTCCGGCGGCCGCGTCGTGGGTGGCACCGACTGCGGCGCGCTCGCCTATCCGCCGCCGGGTTTTGCATTGCTGCGGGAAATCGAGCTGTTGGCGGAAGCGATCGGCAACATGGCGGCGCTGCAGGCGGTGACCAGCGTGGCCGCGAATTATCTGCGCGCCGGCCAGGACATTGGCGCCATCGCGCCCGGCCGCTACGCGGACTTCCTCGTTGTCGCCGGCGATCCGCTGCGCGATGTGCGCGAACTGCGCACCCTGGAAACCACCTATCGCGGTGGTGTCGCCCACGATCCGCGGGAACTGATCCGCAACGCGCCGCAGCATCGGCCGGCCGGCCTGCATACGCACTGATAACAGACTGATTGGAGAACCACATGAGCCAGGGTTACGCACTGATCACCGGCGCCATCGGCGGACTCGGCACCGCCATGACCAAGCGCCTGATCGCCAACGGCATTCCCGTCATCGGCTGCGACCGCAAGACGGCCGCGGAACTCGAAGCCTGGCGCCAACAGGCGCTGACCCCGGAGGAAGCGGCGCAGGTGACGCTGTTTCCGCTGGATGTGACCAAGGAAGAGCAAGTGGATGACCTTGCGGCCGAACTCAAAAGCCGCGATATGCACGTCGCCTATCTGGTCAACAACGCTGGCATCCAGGGCTACGGCAAACCCTGGGAGCTGGACACCAAGACTCACGACCGCGTCATCAAGGTCAATATCAACGGCACGTTTTTTTGCAGTCGCGCGTTTTCGAAAGCCATGGTGGACGCGGGCTTCGGCCGTATCGTGAACTTCGCTTCCCTGGCGGCCTACACGCCGCCGGCCGGCCAGGCCTGCTACGCCGCCGCCAAGGCCGGCGTGCTGGGCTACACCCATTCCATCGCACTCGATCTCGCCCAACACGGTGTCACCGCGAACGCCATCGCGCCCGGGCTGATCATGCACGATGGACTCAAGGGCGTGATGCCCGACCATGTGTATGAAACCATGCTCAAGCAGGTGCCCATGCGTCGCGCCGGCAAGCCCCACGAAATCGCCGCCACCGTGGCGTTTCTGCTGTCCGACGATGCGTCCTACATCACCGGGCAGACGTTCCACGTCAATGGTGGCTTGTACATACCCGGGTGAGTATGTTTTCGGCAGACGATTCCCGCCCAACGATTCCCGCTGACCACCGCGAGGTAATGTCATGAGCAAACTGCAATTCGGTACCGGTCTGCGCAGCGTCGCCGACACCGCCCAGTTCGCGCGCCGCGCCGAGGCGCTCGGTTACGACGTGCTGGGCTGCGGCGAACACGTCATGTTCCACGGCCCCATCGGCAATACCTTCGTGCAGCTCGCGGTGGCCGCCGGCGCCACCGAGCGCATCCGGCTGATGAGCACCATCGCGCTGCTGCCCCTGTACCCGGCCACACTGGCCGCCAAGATGGGCTCGGTGCTCGATGTCGCCTCGGGCGGCCGTTATCTGTGCGGCATCGGCATCGGCGGTGAATTCCCGAAGGAATTCGAAGCCTGCGGTGTGCCGGTCGCCGAGCGCGGCGCGCGCGCCACCGAAGCCATGCAGGTGATGCGCAAGCTGTGGACCGGGCGCGAGGTAAGTTTTCAGGGCCGCTTCAATACGCTCAACCAGATCACGCTCGATCCGCCGCCGGTGCAACAGCCGCCGCCCATCTGGGTCGCCGGGCGCAAGGAAGCGGCGATGCGCCGCGCCGCGCTGTTCGGCGACGGCTGGATGCCCTACATGTACACGCCGGAGCTGCTCGCCGACAGCATGGCAAGCATCGGAAAATTGCGCGCCGAAAATCCGGTGGCCGCAACCGATTTCAACTACGGGATCTTCATCTTCAGCGCGGTGCACCGCGACGGCGATGTAGCGCGCAAGATGGCGGCCGAGCGCCTGGGACGCCAGTACGCGCAGAATTTCGACAACCTGGTGGGCAAGTACGCGCTCATCGGCACGCCCGCCGAGTGCCGCCAGCGCCTGCGACAATATGTGGATACCGGCGCCACCCTGTTCATGCTGACGTCAGCCTGCCCGGATGATTACATCGACGCCAACATCAAGCTGCTGGCGGAAGAAGTGATTCCCGAGTTTCGCTGATGTGATGATTTCATTCACACCCGCACCTTTCGCACCATCCACTACAACCAACCGAGGGCAATACCATGGGTAATCGACTGCAAGGCAAGATCGCCATCATCACCGGCGGCGCGCGCGGTATCGGCGAAGCGCACGCGCGGCTGTTCGCCGCCGAGGGCGCCAAGGTGGTAGTCACCGATATCCTCGCCGCCGAAGGCCAGGAAACGGTGGCTGCCATCAAGGCCAGCGGCGGCGACGCCATTTTTCTGCGCCATGACGTAACCCAGGAAGCCGACTGGGCGAGCGTGGTCGCGGACACCATCAAGCACTACGGCGGCCTCACCACGCTGGTCAACAACGCCGGCTTCGCCAACATCAAGGGCGTCGAGGAAGAGACCCTGGAAGGCTTCAACAACATCGTCGCGGTGTGCCAGACCGGCGTCTGGCTGGGCATGAAAGCCGCGATGCCGGCGCTGAAAAAATCCGGCAACGGCGCCATCGTCAACATCTCGTCGCTGTACGGCATCATCGGCACGCCCAGCATGATCTCCTACCACGGCGCCAAGGGCGCGGTGCGACTGATGACCAAATCCGCGGCGCTCGAATACGCCAAGCAGGGCGTACGGGTCAATTCCGTCCACCCCGGCATCATCGAGACGCCGCTGGCGATGACGCTGGCGCCGGAGTACATCGAAGCCATCACCGCGACCACACCCATGGGCCGGCGCGGCAAGCCGATCGATATCGCCACCATGTCGCTGTTCCTGTGCTCGGACGAAGCCAATTTCATTACCGGCTCCGAATTCGTCGTGGATGGCGGCTGGGGCGCGCAATAGCGCGCGGTTGTTGCTGTTTAGGGCTGTCGCCGTTCGCGGCTGTGGTTGGCGCGGGACCGGGATGTCCCGCGATGCCAGAGGGATCGGACCCGCGCGCGTAACTGCTTCGCGTTCTCCGGCGGCGCCGCCGGCTTTGATGTGCGGAACCCAGGTTCCCACGACCTGCTTTCCTTGCGTGGCTTTCGGAGTATCCGTTGCGCGAATCCAATGCTTTCCGCTCGGGGGCGATCATTGTCGCCACCCTGTTCTGCACGCTCGGGCTGCTGTATGGCGTCTGGTATTCCTACTCGGTGTTTCTGGTGGCGCTGGTCGGGCACTTCGGGTGGTCGCGTTCGGTCACCGCGGGCGCCATGTCGGTATTCATCCTGGTGCACGGCAGTTTCGGTCCGATTGCGGGCCGGCTGGTGGAGCGCTTCGGGCCGCGCCGGCTGATGCTGGGCGGCAGCCTGGTGATGGCGAGCGGGCTCGCGCTCACCTCGTCGATCCAGACCTGGTGGCAGCTTTATCTCAGCTACGGCGTGCTCACCGCCATCGGTCTCGGCGCCTGCGGCTGGGTGCCATCGGTGATCCTCGCCGAAAAATGGTTTCCCAACCGCGTTGGCACCGCGCTCGGCATCGTCACCGCCGGTATCGGGGTGGGGATTCTGGGGGTGGTGCCGCTCGCCAATTTCCTGGTGGAAGCGTTCGATTGGCGCCGCGCGTTTCAGGTGCTGGCGCTGCTGGTGGCCGTCGTGATCGCACCGGCGGCGCTGTTCATCCTGCGCGAGCCGAAACGGCCGCCCCCGGTGGCAAAGCCGCAGCCGGGAGAGGCGAGCGCTCCGCTGCCCGCACACTACTGGACGGTGCGCGGCGCACTGCGTTCGCGCGCGTTTCATTTTGCCGTGCTGGCGTTTTTTACCGGCGGCAGCCTGAGCCAGATGCTGCTGATGCACCAGTTCGCCTTCATGGTGGATCACGGCGTGGCGAAGACCGCGGGTTCGCTGATCGTCGGCGTCATCGGCATCACGAGCATTCCCGCCAAGATTCTGTGGGGAACACTCTCCGACCGTATCGGACGCGAACTCACCTACAGCATCGGCCTCGCGTGTATTTTGCTCTCGGTGCTTTGTCTCGCCTTCATCGGCGCGTTGCCCGGGCTAGCCATGCCCATCGCCTTCGCGCTGCTGCTGGGCACCGGCTATGCCGCCAACGCCCCCATCATTCCGGCCGCGGCGCGGGATCTGTTCGCCGGTCCGAAATTTCCGAGCATCTTCGGAACCCTCTCCATGTTCGCGGCACTGGGCGGGGCGACCGGTTCCTGGCTGGGCGGCATGCTCTACGATCTCACCGGCGATTACCGCGCGATGTTGCTGGTGGCGGGAAGTCTGGCCATCTGCGCGCCCTGCATGCTGTGGATCGCCGCGCCGCGCCGGCCGCAGCCGCCACCCTTGCCGGCCGGCGCAGGGTAGGCGGTGACGCTGTGGCAGACAAACTTTCCGGCGCGGACGAGCAGGTCCTGGTCGCCGCTCAGCAGCAGGTCGGCCTTGCCTGCCACCGCGAGTTGCAGGAATGGCGCAGGAAAATCGGGGGCCGGAACGGAAAATCGCAAAAATTGGGGACCGAAAATCGGCGGAAAATCGGCAAAAATTGGGAGGAAAAATTGGGGACAGACCACGGTTTTGAAAAATTGGGGACAGACCACGGTTTTGCGGTTTTGATAGAACGGAAAGCCCCGGGAAACCGTGGTCTTATATCTTCAAAAAAGCGTAGTGTTGGTGTTGCAGGTACGGCAGCCTGATTGGTCTGTAGGTGTAGTTTAAGCCTGTGGGACAGCGCATGGCGTCGTGCCTGATTCTTTTTAACC
>JBFWOQ010000027.1:0-39150 GCA_050250395.1 Porticoccaceae bacterium | reverse complement strand
GGAGTGGACGAACCTCTGGTGTTCGGGTTGTCACGCCAGTGGCATTGCCCGGTAGCTATGTTCGGACAGGATAACCGCTGAAAGCATCTAAGCGGGAAGCCCCCTCCAAGATGAGATTTCCCTGGATCCTTGAGGTCCCTGAAGGGCTGTCTTAGACCAAGACGTTGATAGGCCGGGTGTGTAAGCGTCGCGAGGCGTTGAGCTAACCGGTACTAATTGCCCGTGCGGCTTGACCATATAATAGAAACGATTGGGTGCGTCGCAGAGAATGTGCGCGTAAGCCACCGCCTGAGGTGTGCGACTTTCAACGATTCATTTGATGTTACGAGTAGTATCCGAGGGTCGACCGTTCTCCGATGGCCCGAGGCTGTTACTCCGCCGGTTTGCCTGGCGATCTTAGAGGCGTGGAACCACCTGATCCCATCTCGAACTCAGTAGTGAAATGCGTCATCGCCGATGGTAGTGTGGGGTCTCCCCATGTGAGAGTAGGTCATCGCCAGGCTTTAATACTGAAAAGGGCCCCGACTGATGTCGGGGCCCTTTTTTGATTACCGCCTTCCACAAAACTAATCTAGTCCTGTCGCCAGCCCTTGCGGAGGGGCGCAAGCATCCCATCCGGCGAACGGTTCGTACAACAGAATGCAATCCATACAAGTACTGCGCGCTACAATAGGGGTGCTTCGCTTCCGTGGCGGTGTGCGCAATGAAGTTTCCGTGTACCAGAGCCGCCCAGGCGAGCGGCGCGAACCCGGTGCTGTCGCTGCCCATGGGCATCTGGATTCTTGGGCTCGGCTCGCTTTTCATGGACATGTCGTCCGAGCTGATCCACTCTCTGCTTCCCGTCTTCATGGCTTCAGGACTCGGCGTATCGGTGGCGACGATCGGTTTAGTTGAGGGCGTCGCCACAGCCACCGCCGCGGTTACCAAGGTGTTTTCCGGGTCGCTCAGCGACTGGCTCGGCAGACGCAAGTTCCTGATGGTGCTGGGGTATGGGCTGGCGGCCCTGTCCAAGCCGGTGTTTCCTCTCGCCGGCTCGGTGACCTGGGTGCTGAGCGCTCGCGTTGTCGATCGCCTCGGCAAGGGCATTCGCGGCGCTCCCCGCGACGCGCTGGTCGCCGATATTACCCCGCCGCGGTTGCGGGGCGCCGCCTACGGACTGCGGCAGGCGCTCGATTCCGTGGGCGCCTTCGCTGGGCCGTTGCTCGCGGTCGCGGGTATGGCCTGGTTCGCCAATGATTTCCGCACAGCGATGTGGCTGGCGGTACCGCCAGCCTTCATCGCCGTGGTACTGCTGCTTCGCTATGTCCGCGAACCTGAAGCAAAAGCCCCGGGTGCTGCCATGCCGGAGCCGCTCGCGTTGCGCAATGCGTGGCGCCTGCCGCAGCGTTTCTGGCGGGTAGTACTGCTGGGGGCGGTGTTCACTCTGGCGCGTTTCAGCGAGGCGTTTCTGGTGCTGCGCGCCGAGAGCGTCGGTTTTGAGCTGATGCTGATACCTCTGGTCATGGTGGTCATGAACGTGTTTTACGCTCTGTGCGCTTATCCGGCGGGGGCCGCGGCCGACCGCCATCCGCCCCGCACTCTGCTGCTGCTCGGACTCATGGTCCTGATAGCGTCCGATCTGTTGCTCGCGGTGGCCGCGGGGCCCGCACTGGTGTTGGTCGGCGCTGCGCTTTGGGGCGTCCATATGGCGCTCACCCAAGGTTTACTCGCCAAACTGATCGCCGATACCGCGCCCATGCACCTGCGCGGAACAGCCTTTGGCATTTTCAACCTCGTCAGCGGTGGTGCGCTGCTCGCCGCTAGCGCGATCGCCGGGGTGCTGTGGAGTGACTTGGGCGCTCCGGCGACCTTTGCGACAGGTGCCGCATTCGCCGGCATTGCGGCGGTGGGGTTGCTTGCGTATCGGGCTGTGCCCTCCGGCGACACGGGCACTGCGGCTTGAGCCGGTTACCGCGCGTGGCCAAAAATGCAGCAGAAATCCAGGAAAAAAAAACGGCGGGGCAAGCCCCGCCGAAAAGGTTGGCAACACAATTCCCGCCGGCGGCGAAGCCGCCGGCGGTTTCCCGCAGGAGCGGCGCCGCGCGGGCGGCCAATGATGGATCAGGGGTTGATCAGGCGGCCCGGTAGCCCGGTGCCTCCCAGTCCCGGACGACGGGCACTACCTGCTCGGCAAACAACTTCATGCTCTTCTTGGCGTATTCGTAGGGCATGCCCGCGAAGCTGAAACTGCAATTGATATCCATGGCGCCGATGATGTTCTGGATGTGCTCGATCTTTTCCAGACACTGGGCGGGTGTGCCCCAGATCTGGAGATCGGCAAACTGGCGGCCCATGGCGGCGTCCCCGGCGTTGCGCATCGCCTTGGCAGCCTCGTGGTAGAAGTCGTAGGCGCCCTTGCCGCAGTCGCCAAAATGCTCGCCCTTCATTTCGTAGTGGACCATGGCGGAGATCCAGTAGTCCGACATGTAGTGGTAGGCCATGTCGGCGGCTTTCTTGGGATCCTTGTCGCAGATCACGAACAGGTTGGCGCTGGTCGGCGGCGGCGCCTTGCCGCCCTGCTCCTTGCGGTAGAACTCGCGCCAGCGCTCGATTTCCTGGGCGCGCTTTTCCCAGGGTCCGATGGCGAAGGTCATGATGGAGCCGCCCAGTTTGGCCGCGTGGGGCGCGGTATCCGGCGACATGGAGACGATAAAGGTGCGGTCGCGAAAGCTTTTGAAGGGCCGCGGGCGGATTTCCCGGCGCTCCTGCTTGAAGTACTTGCCGTTGCCTTCCATGAAGCCGGTTTCCAGCGCTTCCAGCACCATGGCCGCCATTTCGTTCATGCGGTCGCGGGATTCCGCCATGTCGATGCCGAAGCCGTCGTACTCGATCTTGGCAAGGCCCCGACCCATGCCCAGCAGCACCCGGCCCTTGGACATGTTGTCCAGCATGGCGATGTCGGTCGCCACCCGGATGGGATCCTTGTGCCAGGGCAGAATGATCGCCGCTGTGCCCAGCTTGATGGTCCTGGTCTGGCCCGCGACGAAGGCGAGGAATTCGGGGATGTTCGGACACAGGGTGTAGTCGGTGAAATGGTGTTCCACCGCCCATATCGAGTCGAGCCCCAGCGGTTCCGACATCAGCGCGATATCGAGCTCGTTCTGGTACATCTCGTAATCGCTCTGCGGCAGATTCGGGTGATTCTGAAACAGCATCAATTGACCGACTTTCATGGCGCTGACTCCTGCAAACAAAGAATTGTGGTGGGGTGATGAAACGGCAACTGAGGCGAATGGTAGTGAGGATCCGCGGCGCGGTGCTACTTGAAAGCCGCGATTGACTGATCCAGCGCAACTGGTCTGGTGCGGAGAAAGCCGGTTTGGCACTGGAGGAGTCGTAGCGTGGAGGCTGGCGCGGCGGTAATCCGCAGCCCCTTCCCGGCGGTGAAAGGTGGCGGTGAATGGTTTTTTTTGCCGAGCTTTACTTCGGGAACATACAGCGGCCGGAATAAAAAAGGGCGGCCCAGGCCGCCCTTGATACATGCAAGCTGTTGAACTCAGCCGGCGGCCTTGCGATCCGCCCAGCCGTTTTTGAGTACCGACAGCACTTTCTCGCCGAACAGTTGCATGCTCTTCTTGGCCTGGTCATAGGGCAGGCCGGAGTAGCTGAAAGTGACGTTCAGGTCGATGTCGCCGACCAGATCTTCGATCCCCTTGATCTGTTGCAGGATCTGATCCGGAGTGCCGTAGACCTGGCAGTTGGTGAACATTTTTCCCATGCCCTCGTCACCGATGTGGCGCATGGCTTCGGCGGACTTGGCGTAGTGGTCGTACTGACCGCCGCCCTTGCCGGCGAAGTGGTCGCCCTTCATTTCGTAGTGGGCGGTGGCGGTGTTCCAGTAGCCCGCCATGTACTTGTGCGCGGTGTCGTGCGCGCGACTGGCATCGGTATCGCAATAGGCGATCACGTTGGCGACCGAGGGCGGCGCCTTGCGGTTCCAGTTCTGCTCGTACAGTTCACGCCAGGCATCGATATCGGGTTTGCGCTTCTCCCAGGGGCCGATGGCAAAGGTCATCAGTGCGCCGCCGAGCTTGGCAGCGTGGGGGACGGTGTCGGGCGACATCGACACCACATAGGTGCGGTCTTCGAAGCTGCGCAGCGGGCGCGGACGAATCTCGCGGCGCTCCTGCTTGAAGTACTTGCCATTGCCTTCCATGAAGCCGGTGTTGAGGCCCTGCAGAATCATCTCCGCCGCTTCGTTCATGCGGCCACGGGATTCTTCCATGGGAATGCCGAATCCATCGTATTCGACCTGCGCGAGACCGCGGCCGAAGCCGGCCAGGGCGCGGCCCTGGGACAGGTTGTCGAGCAGCGCGAAATCGGTCGCCACGCGCAGCGGATCCTTGTGCCAGGGCAGGATCACGGCAGCGGTGCCGAGTTTCAGCTTGGTGGTGCGCCCGGCCATGTAGGCCAGGAATTCGATGATGTTGGGAGACAGCAGATAGTCTGTGAAGTGGTGTTCGGTACACCAGATCGAATCGAAGCCGAGGGCTTCGGTCATGTCGGCGACCGCCAGTTCGTTGACATAGACTTCGGCGTCCGTCATCGGCAGCCAGGGGTGGTTCTGGAAAAACATCAGATTTCCGACTTGCATGCGTGGATCCTCGCGATCGCTATCGACGTAATTGAAAGTAAAAGTGGGTGAAAAAACGCGGTAACGCCCGGTCCTGCCCGAAGCCGTTGGGCGGGATGGGTGACGTCGGACTCGGGATTACCGCAGGATGGTCTGATTTGCGCGCGTGATGCTACCGACCCACTGCGTCAAAAGCAAATTGCGATCGGCGCGCGCGGCGCGGCCCCACAATCGCCGGCAGTCAGGCCGGTCACGGCCGCGAAAGCGCCGTCATTGGTTCGCCAGCTTGGCGGCTGTACCGGCGCCCAGGGGACCCAGATGCAGCACCTGTTGGCCGAGCAGCTTCAGCAGCGGCTCGCAGGCCTTGAAATCCGCCGCTTCGCCGCCGACCTGAAGTGTCAGGCTCGCGTCCTTGGCGCTCATTACGCCCCCGGTCATGGGTGCGTCCAGCACGCGCACACCCTTGTCCGCGGCGGCGGCGGCCACCTTGCCGATGGTGGCTGCCGAGCTGGTGGTGAGATCGATGTAAAACGCGCCCGGATCCATCCCGCTCAGCACGCCGCCCGCGCCCAGCATGACTTCCTCTACTTCCGCCGACCCCGGCAGCGCGGTAAACACCACTTCGCAACCCGTGCCGAGCTTGGCGAGATCGTCGCACCATTTGGCGCCCTGGAGTTCGAGATTGCTCTGGAGTTCGCGCGCGAGGTCGTTGATGACCAGCTTGTGGCCGGCCTTGATCAAATTGACGGCAATGGCGTTGCCCATGTTGCCGAGTCCGACAAATCCGATTTTCATGATTCACCCCGATCTTGTTGTTAGTGAAGGCTGAATTCAGTTAACGCATTCTCTCACTGTCCAGCAGGCGGCGGCTCCTGCGCGCCGACTTGCGGCACCCAGTGCAGGCGGCTGCGCTTGTGGACGTCGATGGCCGGTGTGAAGGCTTCCGGATGATCCAGGCTGCCCAAGGTGATATCGATATGGTCCGGCTGGTTTTCCACCACACAGGCGACCGGGGTGCCGCAGGTCGCGCAGAAATAACGGTCGCCGCGCGGCGACGATTTCAGATGCGTCGGCGTCCCCTGGAGATAGGCAAACTGGCTCCGTGGCACCACCAGCCAGGTCACGAAAGGCGCGCCCGAGGTGCGCCGGCACATCGAGCAGTGGCAGTTGGCGACCTGGTCCACCTGCTCGATCCGGTAGCGCAGGGCGCCGCAAAAACAGCCGCCGGTAACGGGTTCCGTGGCCATGCCTGCATCCTCCATCGGTGGCTTGCCCGCATCAGACCTTGGCGATGACCGCCTCGGCGAATTCATTGAGCCCGCGCCGGATCCCGTCGGCATCGAAGGCCGGCGGATTGATCATCATCCGTTGGGTGCCGATCTCCTCGTACTGTCGGACCCGACCCGCGTCGGGCATGCCGGCCGCTACCGTGAGTTCGATTTCCGCCGGGTTGCGGCCGATTTTGGCGCATTCGTCGCGCATCGCATCGAGCAATGTGGGCAGTGTCTTCAGGCTGCCGGAAGCGGGATAAAAGCCGTCCCCGACCCGCGCCGCACGCCGCGCCGCCCCCTCGACATTGCCGCCGATCACGATGGGGACGCCCGGCTTCTGCACCGGCTTGGGATTGGAATTGAGCGGACCCCAGTTGAAATAGGTGCCCTGGAAGGCCTCGGGTTCGCCCTTCCACAGCGAGCGAATGGCGCGGATCGCCTCCTCGGTGCGCGGTCCCCGCTCGGCGAAGGGAATGCCCACGGTCTCCATCTCCTCGCGCAGCCAGCCGATGCCCACGCCCATCATGGCGCGGCCGCGTGACAGCACGTCGAGGCTGGCCCACTCCTTGGCCACATAGAGCGGGTTGCGCTGGGGCAGGATCATGATGCCGGTGGCGAGGCGCAGTTTCCTGGTCATTCCGGCCGCATAGGAGAGCGCGACGATCGGATCGGGAATGGGCGCCCGCTCGCCGCCGGGAAAGCCGCCGTCCTTGCTGTAGGGGTACTTGGTCTTGAAGCCGGCGGGCAGGACCACATGCTCGACGGCCCAGATGGATTCGATGCCCACTTCGTCGGCCGTCCGCACCAGGACTTCGAACAGATCGGGGTTGGCGAGTGGACCGGCGGTGGCAAACGCGATGCCGAATTTCATGGGGCGACTCCTCGGGTCGGTTGTTATCGTTTCAGGCGGAGCATAGCAGCGGCGGCTGGATTCACGCCACGGGGATCGACGCTGTCTCGGCGCACCGGTTTTGACATCGGTCGGCAGGACCATACACTGTCACTGATCCAGCGACACCCCCACCGATCCAGCGCCCTGCGCGAACCCTGATCCGGCCCGCTTTGCACTGGTCCGATGCGGACGCGTGACGCGTCCGACAAGCCGACTGTTAATGTGGAGAAGCAGTATGACCGATCAACAACGCCTTGCCGACGCCGTCGCCATCGCCAATATTCCCAGCCTGCTGATGGTGCTCGTGCAAATGACCGGCGACCAACGCTGGCTGCGGGATCCCTACCGGCCGCGGCGCGCCAGCGGCGTCGGCGACAACGACAGCGGCGGTCTGGGCGCCGACATCCAGCAGGAAATTCGCTCGGCTGCCCTTGATGCGATCCTGGCCTGGAAAGCCGGCAAGCCGCTGGCGCTTCCCGAACCGACCAACGCCGAGCTCGTGGAGATGCTGACCGTCGCCATGGGCGAAAAGGTGCCCGCACAGTACGGCGAGATGACCGCGGCCCAGCTCGGTCAGACCGCGATGCTGTGGGATCGCAACATCGATGTGCCGCCGGGCTTCAAGGCGATTGTGATCGGCGCCGGTGCTTCCGGGCTGTGCGCCGCGGTCAATCTCAAAGCGGCCGGTGTACCCTTTCAGGTGTTCGAGCGCCGCGAATCCGTGGGCGGCGTGTGGCAGGACAACCGTTATCCGGGCGCCGGCGTCGATACTCCGAACCACCTCTACTCGTTCTCGTTTGCGGCCTACGACTGGTCCCAGTACTTCGTGTTGCGCGACGAGCTGCACGATTATTTCGAAAGCGTCGCCGATCGATTCCAGCTGCGCGGGCACATCAGCTTCAACACCGACGTCCGGTCCGCGGCCTACAACGCCGATCGCCAGCTCTGGGAACTCAAAGTCAGCAATCCCGACGGCTCGGTGTCGAATCACGCGGCGAATGTACTGATCAGCGCCGCCGGCATCTTCAACCCGCCGGCGTTTCCGGATATTCCGGGGCTCGACAGCTTCACCGGCGACAAGTGGCACACGGCGGAATGGCCCCAGGGCAAGACGGTCGCCGGCAAGCGGGTGCTGATGATCGGCAACGGCGCGACCGCCATGCAGGTCGGCCCGGAAATCCAGAATCAGGTGGAGTCGCTCACCATCTTCCAGCGCGGCCCCCATTGGGCCTCGCCGTTTGAGCAGTTCCGCACCCCGGTGCCCGAGCCGATCCGGTTTCTCTTCAACGAGGTGCCCCTGTATCGCAACTGGTATCGCATGCGCCTCGGCTGGACCTACAACGACCGCGTTTACGACTCGTTGCACAAGGATTCCAACTGGGCGCATCCCGAGCGTTCGTTGAACGCCGTCAACGACGGCCACCGCGCCTATTTCACCGACTATATCAAGCGCGAACTCGGTGACCGCATCGACCTGCTGGACAAGGTGTTGCCCACCTTCCCGCCCTTCGGCAAGCGCATGCTGATGGACAACGGCTGGTACCGCATGCTGCGCAATCCCAAGGTCGAGCTGGTGGATGCCGCTGTCGATCATATCGAGGGCAACAGGCTGGTAACCAGGGACGGCGTGGCCCACGAAGGGGATGTGCTGCTGATCGCCACCGGCTTCAATGTGCTGCAATTTCTGTCGACCTACGATCTCGTCGGCCGCTCCGGCAAGAATCTGCGCGACGTCTGGGGCGATGAAGACGCCAGCGCCTACCTGGGCACGGTGATTCCGGACTTTCCGAATTTCTTCACCCTTTACGGCCCCAACCTGCAACCGGGACACGGCGGGAGTTTCATTTTTGTCGCCGAAATGCAGGTGCGTTACGCGATGCAGATGATCGACCTGATGGCGCGCAACGCCCTCGGCGCGGTCGAGTGCAAGGCGGACGTGCACGACCGCTATATCGAAAAGGTCGATGCCATCCACGAAAACATGGTGTGGACACACCCGGGCATGACCACCTACTACCGCAATTCCAAGGGCCGGATCGTGGTCAATTCGCCGTACCGGAATGTGGACTTTTTCGAGATGACCAAGAAGGTGAACCTGGATGATTATGTCGCCGAGCCACCCAACGCCGCCAGCTGACATTCCGTCGGGAGCGACGCCGGGCAACGCGAATAACCGCGGTCCGGCTTTGCGCCTTGTGCTGTTTTTACCTCTTGTAAATGCTCAGCGCCGTTAAGGAAACGCTGAACAATACGTGTCGACCGTCATGCCCGCGAAAGCGGGCATCCAGGTTTTCCCGCAGTCTCAATCAGTTGCGGACGTATGGATTCCCGCTTTCGCGGGAATGACGAATAAATCAGCGCTTCCTTAATGGATCGCGCCGTCGCGGGTGATCTCAGGGTATTTGCAGTATGAAACCAGGCATCGGAAAAGCACCGGCGAAATTCGGCACTCTGCTGGGAGTTGCGCCCGGCGGGGTGCCGATCTATTCGTCGGACTACGATTCCGTCGACGAACGGGAATACCCCACGCGGCAGTCGTATCAAAGCCATGTCGATGGCGTTTTCATGGGCTACAAGTGGCAGTGTGTCGAATTTGCCCGGCGCTGGCTGTACCTCAACAAGGGTTATATCTTCGAAGACATTCCGATGGCGTACGACATTTTCAACCTGAGGTTCGTGCGCCGGGTTACCGACAACGCCGCGCTGCCACTGCACGCCTTCGGCAACGGTTCTAGGCGTCTGCCGGAGCCGGGTTGCCTGCTGATCTGGAACGAAGGCGGCGAATTCGTGCGCACCGGCCATGTCGCCATCGTCACCGAAGTCGACCCGGAATTCATTCGGGTGGTGGAGCAGAATGTCGACCATCAGGTGTGGGAAGCGGGGCAGGTCTGCTCGCGGGAAATCAAGGCGACGCTGACCGCCGATGGCGAATACTGGATCCGCTGCAATTTTGCCGGCGCGGAGATTCTGGGTTGGGTCATCCAGACCGACAATGCGGCGTTGTCCGAGGATCGGGCAGGGATCGAAGCGCGCCTGCTCAATCTGCAAACCCGCACGGCGGACGCATCCGTCGAGCGCGGCCACTCCTGGCTCAACATGGCCAACGAGGACGAAGCCGCCTATGTCCATATGATGGATGGCCATCGATTGGCGCATGCCGAGGAACATCGATTCCGCTATTTCGCGTTGTCGCGCGCCGCCGAGCGGGAGTTGCGGCTGGCGACCAACGATCTCCACGCCAAGTTCATGTATGCGACGGACCATGTCCTGCGCAGTGACGCGCTGCTCGCGAAATTCAATCTGCCACCGGCGGTGTGGCCGAAAATCCGGAAATCCTGGAGTAACCGCCACAACGAGATGATCACGGGGCGGTTTGATTTTGCCGTCAGCGAGCGCGGCATAAAGCTGTACGAATACAACGCCGATTCGGCGTCCTGCTACATGGAATGCGGCAAGGTGCAGGGTAAATGGGCGACCCATTTTGGCGTTCAGGAGGGCCAGGATCCCGGCGCGGATCTGTTTGGCGCACTGATGCAGGCGTGGCGGAAAAGTGGCGTCGACGATGTGCTCCACATCATGCAGGACCGCGATCTCGAAGAAACCTACCACGCCCTGTTCATGAAATCGGCCATCGAAGCGGCCGGCATCAAATGCAAAATCATCAGCGGCATCGAGGGCTTGTCCTGGCGCGATTGCGGCAGCATCGTCGATGCCGAGGGTGTACAGATCAAGTGGGTCTGGAAAACCTGGGCCTGGGAAACGGCGCTCGATCAGATCCGGGTGGAGTGCGAAGCCGACGCGAACAAGCTCAGCGACTACCGCTTCGACGTGGTACGCCAGAGCGCGCCCCGTCTGGTCGATGTGCTGCTGCGTGACGATGTCATGGTATTCGAACCGCTGTGGACGCTGATCCCCAGCAACAAGGCGATCCTGGCCGTGCTCTGGTCGCTGTTTCCGGACTGTTCTTATCTGCTGGAGTCGCAACTCTCGCTGACGGATGCGCTTGGCGCAAAGGGTTATGTCGCCAAGCCGATAGCCGGCCGGTGCGGGAGCAACGTCAGCCTGGTGGACCGCGACAGCACCGTGCTCAACAAGACCGCCGGGCGCTTCCAGCATCAGGATCGCATGTTCCAGGAGCTCTGGCCGCTGCCGTCATTCGAAGGCCATTTCGTCCAGGTGTGTACGTTTACGGTGAGCGGCTGGCATGCCGGCACCTGTCTGCGCGCCGATCCTTCCCGCGTCATCACCAGCGGCAGTGAAGTGCTGCCGCTGCGCGTGCTGGAAGACAGCGAGTTTTGAGAAGTACGCGCCCGCCGGCGTTCTCAAAGGGTTTTCAGATACTCGAGCAACGCCGCCTTGTCGGTCCCCGCGAGCCCGGTGCCAAAGGCGTGGCCTGCCGTTGCCGCGCAGGCGGGTATCGAATTCGGTGCCGGCCTGTTGTGCCGCTGGGCCCGGTACTGCTCGGGTGACGGTCAGGGCACCCCGGGGCGGCGCCAGCTCTCCCCGGCCGCCGGGCCCGGATCGGTGACGAATCCGATCCGCGCCACCCCGGCGCGGGCGGCGGCGCTCAGCACCTGGGCCACGGCATCGTAGGCCACCGCCCGGTCGGCCTCGATGTGCAGCTCGGCGTCCGGTCGCGCCGCCAGCGCCCGCGCCTGTGCTTCCAGCTCCGCGAGACTCAGCGGCCGGCCGTCCCAGTGCAGCCGACCGCCCGCGTCGATGGCCACCACCACCGGCGCGACGGGTCCCTGCAGCGGCTGACCGCGAGCCTGCGGCAGGTTCACCTTGACCGCCTGGGCAATCAGCGGCGCGGTGACGATGAAGATCACCAGCAGCACCAGGATCACGTCCACCAGGGGGATGACATTGAGGTCCGCGCTGCTGGTGCGCGGCGGCTGACCGATGCCTTCGCCCAACGCCATGGTTCAACCCCCCATCCGGTGCAGGGTGGCGCGGCCTTCGGCCCCGGCGCGCTCGACCGGGGCGGGCACGGTGGCCCGCTCCAGCAGGCTGGCGGCGAAATCCTCCCGCTGCGCGGCCAGCAGCCGGTTGCGGCGCTGCACCAGGTTGTGGGCCAGTACCGCCGGAATCGCCACCGACAGGCCCAGCGCGGTCATCGCCAGCGCCTCTCCGACCGGTCCGGCGACCGCCGCCAGCCCCGCTTCGCCGCTGCCGGCGATGCGCAGCAGCGCGTGGTAGATGCCCCACACGGTGCCCAACAGGCCCAGATAGGGCGCCGTGGCCGCCCTGGTGGCGAGCAGGGCGAGACCGCGTTCGCGCGCCACCGCCGCGCGGTCGAGCCGCTGCCGCAAACCGCGCGTTAGGTAGGCGGCGAGCCCGCCGGCCGCCTCGAAGCGTTCTCCGGCGTCGGCCAGCGCGCGGGCCTCGCGCGCCACCGCGACCAGTCCCGCCTCGACGCGGGCGCCCGGGGGCGGCGACTCGGGCACCGCGAAGCCGGGCCCGGCGAGCACCGCGGCCATGAACCGGCGGCCCTGGCCGCGGACCAGGAATCCGGACAGCGCCCAGCCGAGGAAGAAGGTCCAGCTCGCCAGCGACAGCAGCCCCAAGGCGATCAGCAGCAGCCAGCCCAGGGGATCGAGTTGCTGCCCGAAATGTGCAAAGCCGAATTGGATCATCGTCACCTCGCCAGGCTCACTGTAACGAAAACCGAATCCGCTGCCGCGCCCGCGCCGCCACGGCGACGCCGCCGGCGCGGGCGGGCAGGCACCGCCAGCCGCGCACCGCGGCCACCGCCACCCGGTCGAGACTCGCCACACCCGAGGACTCGACCACGGCGACGCCGGTCACCGCGCCGCTGGCGGACAGTTCCACCAGCAATTCCACCGCGCCCTCCTGCCCCAGGCGCCGCGCCGCGGGCGGATACCGGGGCGGCGGGCGGTGCGGACACTGGACGGCAAGATCCGGGACCGCCGGCGGTGCGGGGGACGCGGGCGTGTCTGTTGGCGCGGCAACGAGCGGCGATGCCGGCGCCTCGGCAAGGTCGCCCCGTACTTCGGGTTCGGCCGCGGGCGGCGCTGCCACTGCCGGCTCCGGTCGGGGCTCCGGCATGGGTTCGGGCCGGGGCGCGGACACCGGCGGGACATCGGACCGATCTCGCGGCAAGGGTCTGGCCCCGGGTCGGACCGGCGCGGGCGGCGCCTCGACCTGCGATACCTCCGGCACCGGGGCCGGCGATGGTTGCGGCGCTGGCCGCGCGATCAATTGCACCAGGACCGCCGGGGCCGGCGGCGAAACGCCCGGTCCCCGCCACAAGAGACCGACCACGGCGGCATGGGCAACGAGCGCCAGCGCCAGCGCCGCCAGCGGAATTCCGCGGCACCCGGAATCGGCCGTGGACACGGATTCAGCCCCGCTCCAGATCGCTGACCACGATGCGGTAGGTGTGGCGCTGCTTGATCGAGATCTCGTCGATGCCGATGCGCTTGGGGCCGGGCGTACCCGCCTTGGCCACCGACGATATCGTCTGGTTGCGGCAGCGCCGGCCCTGGGTGTACGCAAAGCGCTTGGTGTAGAGCGGGCTGTCCGACGGGAAGTCCATCGTCTCGCGCTTCACGGCTTGGCAATTCTTGCAGTCGACGCGCCGCCACAGCGACACCTCCGGAAAGCCCAGGGCGCTTCAAAACGCATAGCTGATGCCGGCGTACAGCGAGCGGCCCGGGCCGGGAACCGCGATGCCCCAGGGCGCGCTGTTGATGCCCATGGTGGCGCCCTGGCCGAGGTAGGCGCCGCCGGTGGGCAGGTCGTAGTTCCTGTCGAACAGATTCTCGGCGCCGAAGTCGACCCGTGCCTGGTGCCAGGAATAGCTGCCGCGCAGGTTCACCAGGCTGTAGCCCGAGGTCTCGATCTCGTTGCGCACCTCGGATACCTCATCCTTGGCCGCGACCACCACCCATTCCAGGGCGTTGTCCCAGGCGCCGTAGTGCCGGGTGAGGGTAAATCTGGCATTGAGCGGCATGATGTTGTAGAGGTCGTCGCCGGTGTCGCGATTTTCGCCGCGGGTGTAGTTCACCAGGCCCTCCAGGCCGAAGCTGCCCAGGGCGGTCGCCCCCAGCGGCAGGTGGCCGGACAGATCGACGCCGTAGAGGCGGGCCGACTCGTTGACGTACTGGAGATCGACGAACTGGTCGCGGGCGGTGGCGTTGCCGGGGCCGCCGCAGAGTGCGCTCATCATGGTCGTGCCGCTGCCCGCACAGCGCTCGGCGTCGATGTAGTCGTCGACATGCGTTAAGTAGGGCGTGACCTTCAGATCACGGGCTCGATCGGCGCTGTGCCAGTCGAAGGTCATGGACAGGGTGTGGGCGATCTCGGGGTCCAGCTTGGGGTTGCCCAGATAGCCGTTACCGTCGCCGGCGAAGTTGTTCATGATCAGCGGCATGCTCGCCTGCGACCAGGAGTAGCGCTCGTAGAGGTTGGGCGACCGGGTCTTCATGGCGTAGCCGAATTCGAGCGTCCGGGTGGCGTCGAGCTCGTCGCGCAGCAGGGCGGTGAAATCGAAGTTGTCGTCGTTGCGCTCGCGGTCGCGGGCATTGAAGGCCGCGGCGGACAGGGCGTAGCCGGCGAACACGCCGTTGTAACCCTGGACTGGACCGGCGTCGCTGCGCACATGTTCGTAGCGCACGCCGACCAGCGCCATCCATTCCGGGTTGAGGTGTGCTTCCCATTCGGCGAACAGCGCGGCGCGGTCGCGCTCGCCGTCGTTGATGTTGAAGAAGATGTCGGGCGCCATGCCGCCGAAGGCGACCCCCGGGGGCAGTTGTGCCGGCGACGGCGGCCAGAGATCGTCCAGCCGGTAGCGCTGGTACTCGCCGCCGAGGCGCAGGAGGTCGGCGCCGTCCAGGTTCAGGCTGGCCAGCAGGCGGGCGCCGGTGTTGGTGCTGTCGGTCTGCATGGGCATGCCCGGGGCCACCAGGCCGGGCGCGGCCTGGTAGAAGAACTGCCGGTCCTCACCGAAGTTCATGGAGTGATCGACGGTTTCGCGGTAGCCGGTCGCTTCCAGCGAGCCCCAGTGGAAGTCACCCAGGTAGCGCAACTGGAAGCGCCGCTCGGTGTCGTCGACCATGTCCATGCGCTGGTTGGGATAGCCCTGGTGGGGGATTTCCTGATAGCCGAACCTGGCCTCGAGCAGATGACTGCCGCGCCGCACCGCCAGCCCGAGCAGGTGGTTCTGCACTTCGTAGGCGCTGGAGCCGACCTCGTCGAGCGGCAGCCGCCGCCCGGGCCGGCCGGTCTCGCGCAAGGTCTTGAAATTGCCGCCGGCATCGTAGTTGTTGGCGGTGGTGAAGGCGCCGCTGTAGCTCAGGCTGAGGTTCGACGTCGCCAGCGTCATCCCGGCGTCGGTGCGAAAACCGTCGCCATTGCTGCGATAGCTGCTGCCGATGCGGCGCTCGAACAGGGACTCCTGGCCGGGTGCGGCGAATTTCGGCGGCGCGGATTCGACGGCGATGGTGCCGCCGATCGAGTCTCCGCCGACGCTGACCGGGGTGAGGCCGGCCCACACCCGGATGCTGCCCACCTGCGCGGGGTCCAGGTAGGAGAGCGGCGGATTCATGTGGTTCGGACAGGACGAGACCGGGCTCATGCCGTCGAGCAGGATGCGCACGCGGTCGTCGGCCAGGCCGTGAATGGCGGGAAAGCTGGAGATGCCGCCGGCGGCGTTGAGGGTGACCCCGGGCACGTCGGTCAACAGGCTCGCGGTATCGCTGGCGGTGGTACGCCCGCGTTCCAGGGTTTGGCGGTCGACCGCGGTGCCCTCGAAGGTGCCCGGGGCAGCCGCTTCGGTGACCCGGATTTCCGAGAGTTCGGGGGGTGCCTCTTCGGCACTGCCGGGAACGCCCACCAGCAGCGCCGGCAGTACGCAGAGTGCGGACCGCAATCCTGGAAGGGTGGAATATCGCCTCATTTGCCGTTGCCTCGCTGCTCGACCAAGCCGTCGCGCCGCAGCGGCGGGGTAGAACTCCGGGGTGGGCTCCGCGAGCGCCGACCGCTGCCGCGCACCCGGAATACTAGGGGGCTGGCTGGGCGGGGGGAATGCGGCAAATTGTCGCAGTGCCCCTCCGGGCGAGGACGCGCGGGATCTCGGCATCCACCGCCAGACCACCGGCGGCGGGGTGTTGATGGGCACGACGTTGGTCGGCGGTCCTGCGCCACGCAACATCCGCTCGTTCAGGTTCAATACCGCGAACGAGTCGATCGATGCCGTGACGCGCTGCCGAAAGGTATGGATATGAAAGCGCGCGTTGCCGGCGGTGGCCTTGAACCAGATTTCCCGCCCGGCGCGCGCCGAGAGCTACAGACCGGCCGCGGCCGCTCGCGGCCGGGTTGTGGAACGGTTCAAGCCGGCGCCCCTTGCTGTCGTTCCCGCAACACCGCGCACAGCCAGGTCAGGATCGGGTCGGTCTGCGCATCGCCGGCCTGTTGTCGCCGTTGCGATGCCGTCTCAAGCGTCTCGCCGAACGCCGCCAGCACGATGTGGTGGCCGAGCTTGCGGTAACTTTCGAACTGCGATTCGTCGAACCACTGATCGGCGGTCGATTGGTGCGGAAAGCCGGGATGTGTGAGCTTGTAATTGAGCAGGTCGGCGGGTTCGTCGCCCACCAGGCGCGGTTTGATGTAGAGCAGATCGGCCGTGGGCGCGTCGGGATAACGGATGCGGCCAACCGCCACATAGCCATTGCGCAAATCCTCGGCGCGGATGTCGATGACGACGCCGAAATCCGCGTAGCACTTGCGGATGGCGTTGCCCAGGTCGTCGAATTGGCCGGCGCCATCCTGCCCCGCATCGATCACGACGATGCAGGCGCAGCGCCGCCGCACCAGTTCGTAGACGCCGAGATTTTCGAAATGGCCTCCGTCGGAGAGGTAAACGAACGGCGAAGTGTGGTCGGCCAGCTCCCTGAGCGGGTGGCTAGTCATTTTGTGTCGTCATCCTCCCGCGCGGGGCAAGGAGTTGCTCCCAGCGCCCTCCGGCTCGCTGCGCAGCATGGTGCGGTCGTGGGCCATCTTGGGATCGCGATCGGCTATATCCCGGCATACCGCGAGCGCATCGGCGAACGCCGAGAAGCTGTTTTCTCGCCCGATCAGTTCGATGATTCCGGCTTTCTCCAGCTTGCCCTGTACCCTCGGATTGGCGCCCAGCAGCATCACCCTCACACCGCGTTTGTGCAGGTCGCGGATGACTTCCTCCAGCGTCTGGAGCCCGGTGATGTCGATAAAGGGCACCCAGCGCAACCGGATGATCAGCACCCGTGGATCGGTGTGGGTACTGGCGAGCGCCCGCTCGAAATTTTCCACCGCGCCGAAAAAGAAAGGCCCTTCCACTGCATACACCAGCACGCCGGGCGGTAGCTGAGCGAGACCCAGGTGCGCGAATTCCTGCTGGAATTCCTGTTGGGTTGTTTGGCGCACCTCAACGCTGGTTGCCATGCGCCGCAGAAAATGCAGGGTGGCGAGAATCACGCCGATGTTGACCGCCACCACCAGATCGGCGAACACGGTAAGGCCGAAGGTCACCAGCAAAATCACCACATCGGCGCGCGGCGCGCGCTGGATCATTTTGGCGAAGTGGCGCACCTCGCTCATGTTCCAGGCCACCACGAACAGGATCGCCGCGAGTGCCGCCAGCGGCACATGCACCGCCAATGGCGCGAGAAACAGCACAATCAGTACCAGCGTCAGCGCATGCACGATCCCCGCCAGCGGGCTGGTGCCGCCATTGCGGATGTTGGTGGCGGTGCGGGCGATGGCGCCGGTCGCGGCAAAGCCGCCAAACAGGGGCGCTGCGATGTTGGCGATGCCCTGGCCGATGAGCTCCTGGTTTGAATCGTGGCGCGTGCCCGCCATGCCGTCGGCGACTACCGCTGACAGCAGCGACTCGATCGCGCCGAGCATGGCAATGGTGAAGGCGGGGCCGATCAGATCGATGACACCCTTGACCGAAATGTCGGGCAATCGGGGCATCGGCAGTCCGTGTGGAATGCCGCCAAAGGCGCTGCCGATGGTGCGCACGCTGGCAAAGTGAAACACCGCCTGCAAGGTGGTCGCCACCACCAATGCAACCAGCGGCCCCGGCACACGCTTCATCCCCGGTACCTTGGGCGAAAAGATCACCAGTGCCAGGGACAGGGCGGCCAGTGCCGTCGTGGTGCCGTCGAAGTGCGGGAGCATGTGCAGCAGATGCCATAGCTTTTCGTGGAAGTGATCACCCGCGACCGTGGGCAGGCCGAAGAAATCGCGCCACTGCCCCACCCAGATGATGACGCCGATGCCGGCGGTGAAGCCCAGAATCACCGGGTCTGGAATAAAGCGGATGATCGTGCCCATGCGGGCGAGGCCGAGCAGCAGCAGAATCACGCCCGCCATCAGGGTCGCGACCTGCAGACCCGCGATGCCGTACTTGGCCGTGATACCCGCCAGGATGACGATGAAGGCGCCGGTCGGTCCGGCGATCTGTAGGCGGCTGCCGCCGAGTGCCGAGACCAGAAAGCCTGCAATGATGGCGGTGTAAAGGCCCTGCTCCGGCTTGGCGCCGGACGCGATCGCGAATGCCATCGCCAGCGGCAGCGCCACGATGCCAACGATGACGCCCGACACGATATTCGGCAACCAGTGCTGGCGGCTCAGCAGACCGGCGCGTTGGGCTTCGGTCAACGCCAGCATGAGGTGATCTCCCTGTGGGTACCAGCCGCTCGGGCGCACTTGCGTGGCAGCGCGATGCGCGGATCTTGTCGGCACGGGAATTGTAGAACTTGTCCGGACGTTGCGTATGGCGAAGGTGGTTCAAGCGTGACGCGGGGCGTCTGTTTCGTGGTGATGAATGAACAACGCGCCCGCACCATGGCCGGTAGCACGAGCCTTATCCGTCGGGTTGCGTATCGACAGATGAGACCTGGACATCGCGCCACGGCATCACGCTGAACGGGGCGGGCGTTTCGCCACGCCGACTGCGTTCCCAAAGGGTGATATAGCCGGATTCAAGATGGCGTCGAAACCGATCCGTGGCGAAGAGCGGACAGGTGTCACGGCGGTGCGCGAGGCGGGTCCGGATGTCGCGCAACCGCGCCGGTGGTGGGCGAGATGTGCGCCCGCGGCGACTCGCGGCGCAAACACCAGCCGCTCCGGCGCAACGCCACGCCGCGGTTGTAGCGCGCCTCGATGTATCCGGGCCGCAGCACGAGCGCGCTCATATCCAGCCACGGCATCGTCGTGGCGCTGCAATTCCTGCAACGTCAATGCGCGGTTGTAATGCGCTTCCGCCGAATCCGGTCGGATCCCGAGCGCGCGGTCGTAGCAGGTCAGTGCCTGCGCGTGGCGACCCCGCTCGCGCAGCGCGTTGCCGAGGTTGGTCAAGGCATCCGCGCTGCGGGGGTTTACGCGGATCGCCTGGCCGATCAAGGTCACGGCTGCCTCGGGATCACCGCTTTGCAGGCAGGCCACGCCCAACAGGTGCAGCGCATCGAAGTGCCCGGGCTGGCGTTGCAGAATCTCCTGATACAAAGCCGCCGCCCGAGCGATCTGGCCCTGTCGATGCAGGTCCACGGCCTGCCTCAGTAGGTCGGCGATCCCTGCTGCCATGGCATGGCTCCGGAGTGGTCGGCTGATGTTCCGATGAACGGGTTGATTTAGCAGTTTGTTGAAAAACGGCGCGATGCGCCATTGCGCACAGTTATGAAGCGCCGCATTGGCCGTCACCGCCGGCGCGGCTTTTGGCGACAATGTTGGTGGGAATGCCATCGATGGTGCTTTGGTTTTTCTCTGCCCAATACTGCGCGATGCCGTCCGGGCCTTTCTTCACCGCCCAGTCGTTCAGCAGCTCCCGATCCTCCACCAGCGCCAAACGGGGCACCGCCATTCCGCAGGAGGTTTGCACCAGATCGATGGTCACGTCGAACAGTTGCCGCGCACCGGGCAAGGGCTTGAACAGGGGAAACAGATCAGCCCATTCCGGGTCGCCGTCATGAATCACTTTGGCGGTGCCGTAGAGCCGCATGATCAGCGGATCGCCGTCAAACGCGCAAAACATGATGGTCATGCGGGGGTTGTGCTGGACATGGGCCGAGGTCTCGTTGCCACTGCCGGTGACGTTCAGCCAGACGACGCGCCCGGGATCGAGAACGCGCAGCGAATCCATGCCCTTGGGGGAAACGCTCACCCGACTCTCGGCGGTGGCGGTGCCGACGAAAAAAATCCGCTGGTGCGCGATGAACCGGATGTGCTGTTCGGACAACTGGCTGTACTGCTGGCCCATGGCAGGCTCCGACGGGTTGGGGTGGTCAGGGTTGCGCCGGCATTGCTGCGCGGTGCGGGCCAGCATAGCGAATCCTGCCCGGCCTGAACCAGTATTGCAGGACCATGGTCGGCCAGAAGCCGCGTCGATTCAGGTGTTACGGGCAGTCACGATCCACACCGCACAGGGCATCACCACGCCGTCCGACGTCAGATAGGGTTTCAGAACCTCGCCAACGGATGCGCGAATCGCCGCCTTGCTCCGTTCGTTGAAATCCGCGCTCATCAACGCCCGACTCAAGGGACCGACGTTGAACAGGAAATCGACGCAGGTATCGAGGTCGCCGCCGCCGCCGATCACGCAGGGCGCGTCGAGTTTCCGTACGTCGATGCCGCCCAAGCCGGCTGCGCTCAGTATGCGCCGCACCCGCTCGGGGTCCGCGAACGCCATCGGGCCGGGGGCATCCGCTGGTGGGGCCGGTGGCAGCTCGACATGCCGTGCGGCAGCCTTGACCGGTTCGCTCATCCAGGGATTCTCGTCAGCGCCGCGCCAGCACACGAATGCGAGTCGCCCTCCCGGCGCCATCACCGCGCGGATGTTGCCGAAAGCGGCGACCGGATCGGTGAAAAACATCACGCCAAACCGCGAGATGACGCGCTCGTACAGCGCCGTGCCAAGTGAATCCGTCTGGGCGTCGGCTTCCAGAAATCTCACCCGACCCGCGCCCGCCTGGCGCGCCCGTGCGCGTGCCCGTTCGAGCATGGGTGCGGACACATCGACGCCCGTGACCGTCCCGGAGGCGCCCACCATCGCCGCCGCCTGCAAAGCGGTGGCGCCACAGCCGCAGCCGATATCGAGCACCCGCTGACCCGCGCCCAGCTCCGCCGCGCTCAGCATGGCATCGCCCAGCACGCCGATCTGCTGGTCGAGCTGCGCCTGGTATTCCACCCACTTGCTGCCGGCCTTGGCATTCCAGAAGGCAATCTGATCCGCGTTGGTCGCCGCAGTGCTCATGCTGTTCTCCGAATGGGTTTGGATAACGAACAGTTTACCGGCCGCGACGCCCGCCGCCCGGGGTCGTCGACCGACAGCGTCCGCGGACCCGGTAGCGTAACGCGATTCACGCCGTGCCGGGCGGGCCGGTGCCGGCACGGACGGAACCCGTCTTCACCCTACCCAACCCTACCCATGGTCGGCGCAATTGGGGCACTATGCGCCGCTCGGGATGGCAATTCGCGTCCCGGCGTGTGCAGCCGGCAGCGCGTCCGGGTTGCCGGAACACTTCATCCAGAGGGCGGAATGACCATGGCCAATCCCCTGCAAGACCAGTTGCTCAAGGCGGGCCTGGTCAAGCCCCACCAGATCAAGAAGGCGACCAAGGAAAAGCGGCAGGCGCAGCGCGGCACTACGCCGGAAGCCGTGTCCGAGCAGGCGCGTCAGGCGCAGCAGCGCAAGGCGGAAAGCGACCGCAACCGCAATCGCGAACAGGTGGCGGAGCGGGAGCGCAAGGCCCAGGCCGCGCAGATTCGCCAGTTGATCGAGACCCAGCGGCTGGCGCGCAGCGGCGGCGACAGTACGTTTCAGTTCGTCGACGCCGGCAAGATAAAGAAAATCACCCTGCACAAGGCGCAGCGCGCCCAGATCGTCGGCGGCGTTCTGGCCGTGGTCAGATTCGATTCGACCTATGAACTGGTGCCCTCGGCGACTGCCGAGAAGATCGCCCAGCGCGACCCGGGCTCTGTGGTGGTCTTCAACGTGCCGTCGGCGCAGGAGAATCCGGAAAGCGATGCCTACGCGGATTATCCGGTGCCCGACGATTTGATGTGGTAAGTGCCCGCTTGTCGTTATCGCAATACGCGCTGCAAATGGACAGCGGGCACACCCTGACGTTGGGCCGGAACCAAGTCCGCGAAATTATTCGCCGCTCTCCCCGCGCGACCCTGGCGCGCTAGCCCACCGCTCCCATCAACAACTCCGCCAGCTTCGCGCGCTGATGGCTCGCATCGCCATAAAACATCTGGTTGTGTTTCTGCCGTTTGGTGTAGAGGTGCACAGAGCATTCCCAGGTAAAGCCGATGCCGCCGTGAAATTGGATGGCGCGGTTGGATCCGTAGGCGGCGACATCGGAAGCCGCGGCCTTGGCCATGCGCGCGAAGGCGGGCGCCCGATCCGGTTCGTTGTCGACCGCGCAGGCGGCGTTGTAAACGAGGGATTTGGCCTGATCGAGCGCGATCATCAGATTGACGAGCGGGTGTTTGACAGCCTGGAAATAACCGATCCGATGACCGAACTGTTCGCGCAGCCGGGCGTATTCGGCGGTGGTCTGCAACAGCCACTCGGCGGCGCCGCACATATCGGCGGCCACAATGGCGAGCAGGGCGGGTTCGGCGGCTTCGAGGGCGGCCGCGCCCGTGCCCGGCGCGGCGAGCAACTGGTCCGGCGCTATCGCGACGCCGTTGAACTGGATATGCGCCTGATCGCGGGTCAGATCGATGATGGCATCCGGCACGATGTCGACGCCCGCGCTTGTTACCGGCACTGCACAGAGCGCTATACCGGCCGTGGTTGCGGCCTTCACGATCAGAGTGTCGGCCTTGCGGGCGTCCTGCACGAACCAGGCGCCGCCCCGGAGCTTGCCGTCTTCGAGGCGCACATCGCAGGCGTCCACTTCCCAGGCGCCGTTGCGTGGCGTGGTGGCCAGGGTCGCGGCGCGGCCGCGGGCGATTTCGCCGAGCAGTTTGCGCGCGGGTTCGCTGTCACATTCGCGCAGCACCAGCGTGGCGAGCGCGGTTGTGATAAAGGGCGAGGGCAGGGCGGCGCGGCCGACCTCTTCGGCGAGTGCGGCGAGCGCGGTCAGGTTCATGCCCATGCCGCCCTCGGATTCGGGCACGGCCACCGTGGTCCAGCCCAGTGCGACGATCTGCCGCCACAGCTCCGGATCCCAGTCGCAGGTGGGTGTGCGATAGGGATCGGAGTTGGCAGCGACCAGGCGGTGCAGTTTGTCCGTGGGCAAATGGTCGGCGAGAAATTTGCGCGCGGTGTCGCGCAGCATGGCGGCATCGTCGTCGAAGCCGAAATCCTTGGGTTGGGTCATGGCGCGGGTCTCGTGTGTCCTGATCTGGATTTTTATTTACTTCGGCTTTTGCCTATTTCGATTTGGCCAGCCCCAGCACCCGCTCGCCGAGGATGTTGCGCTGGATTTCGTTGGTGCCGGCGGCGATGGTGACGCCGTAGGAATTCATGTAGCCGAGTGCCCACTCGCCGCCGTCCGGGGCATTGGCATCGGCGAACGCGAGCGAACTGGCGGCGCCCTGGATTTCCATGGCGAGCGCGCAGACGTCCTGGCGGATCTCCGACATCACCAGCTTGGCCTGCAACGGGATCCGCTGCGGGTGCTCGCACAGCGCCGGCACCCGCGCGCGCCGCGCGCCCTGGCGCGAGCCTTCCTGGCGGATGATGAGCTGCATGATGCGGTCGCACAGCACCGGGTCGTCCGCCGCGGTCTTGCCGGCGCGCGGGGATTTGCGCGCGAGTTCGAGCAGGCCGTAGGCATCGGCGATCGCTCGCTCGGGATCGCCGCCGCGCCCGCTCGACGGCGTCACCATGGGCCCCGCGCCGCGCTCGTGCAGCAGCGTGGTCTGGGCCACCTGCCAGCCCTGACCGACCCCGCCCACGCGGTAGTCGTCGGGGATTTCCAGATTGTCGAAAAACACCTCGTTGAAGCCGGTCTCGCCGGTGATCTTGATCAGCGGGCGCACCGTCACCGAGCGCCCGAGTTCGGCCTTGATGGGCACCACGAAATAGGTCATGCCTTCGTATTTGTTCGCGCGGTCGCTGCGCGCGAGCAGGATCATCCAGTCGGCGAAGTGGGCGAGCGAGGTCCACACCTTGTGGCCGTTGATCACCCAGCGGTCGCCGCGCCGTTCGGCGAAGGTCTGCACATTGGCGAGATCGGAGCCCGCGCCCGGCTCGCTGAAACCCTGACACCAGATATCCGCGCAGGAAAACAGCCGCGGCAGCAGGGTTTCGCGCACCGTCTGGCTGCCGTGGATGTGGATGGTGGGTGCGGCCATGCCGAGGCCGAGAATGTTGGGCAGAAAGGGTCGTCCGGCGCGCTGCATCTCCTGGTTGGCGACGATCTGGCAGTCCGTGCGCCCGCCGCCGCCCTCGGCCACCGGGTAGTCGCAGCCGACCATGCCGGCCTCGTAGGCCTGACGCTGCCACTCGCGCAAGTAGTCGAGCTGAGCGGTGTGCATGATCTCGATGGCGGACTGCGGCAATCGCACCGGCGCTTCGGGCAGCGGGTTGGCGGCGAGCCAGGCGCGGCAGTGGGCGCGGAAATCCGCTTGCTCCGCGGTGTCTCTGCGTTGATCGGACATGGAGGTGTTTCCTGTCAGTGGTGGTGAGCGATGCCGGCGCCGGAGGGAATGCGGAGGTCGTCCACCATTTCCTGCACGGCGACGGGTGGCGGGGCGGTGACGCCGCTGGCGACGACCGCTACCCCGGCGTTGAGCAGCGCGCCCAGGGCGCCGATGCCGGTCGGCGAAATGCCGAGCAGCCAGTGTTCCGGTCGGTTCAGTTCCGGCGCCATGAAATTGAAGTAGACGATGTAGCCGAGCGTGAACGCCAGCCCCGCCAGCATTCCGGCCACCGCCCCCGGCTGGTTGACGCGCTTGGAAAATATGCCGAGCACGATGGCGGGAAACAGCGTGGCGGCCGCCAGGCCAAAGGCGAAGGCGACGGTCTGGGCCACGAAGGCGGGCGGATGGATGCCGAACCAGCCGGACAGGAGAATCGCCGCCACCGCCGCCAGGCGCGCCAGCAGCAGCTCGGCGCGCTCGCCGATGGCGGGCGCGAACGTGCGCTTGACCAGGTCGTGGGATACCGAACTGGAAATGACCAGCAGCAGCCCGGCCGCGGTGGACAGCGCGGCGGCGACGGCGCCGGCGGCGATCAGACCGATGACCCAGCCGGGCAGGCCGGCGATCTCCGGGTTCGCCATCACCATGATGTCGGGGTCCACATAGAGTTCGTTGGCATTGGCGCTCGGCGCATTGACCAGCAAGCGCTCGCCGTGGCGGCCGCGCGCCGCGGTGAACTCGGGTTTGGCGGGCGCGAACGGCGCGTCGGCGCGGTACTGGATGATGCCGTCGTCGTTCTTGTCCTGCCAGGCGATCAGCCCGGTGTTCTCCCAGTTCTTCACCCAGGCCGGCGCGCTCGCATAGGGCGTCTCGTTCACGCTCTCCGAGAGGTTGAGGCGCGCGAACACCGCCACTGCCGGGATGGTGGTGTACATCACGCAGATAAAGGCGAGCGCATAGCCGGCCGAGCGGCGCGCGTCCGATACCCGGGGCACGGTGAAGAAACGCACGATCACATGGGGCAGGCCGGCAGTGCCGATCATGAGCGCGGCCACGATGGCGATGGAATCGACGACGCTGCGGTTGCGCTGGGTATAGGCGCGGAAACCCAGTTCGGTGGTGACCCGATCGAGCTTTTGCAGCACGGTCAGGCCGGAACCGTCGTTGAGGCGGCTGCCGAAACCGAGCTGCGGGATGGGGTTGTCGGTCCACAGGATCGACAGAAACACCGCTGGCACCAGGAAGGCGAAGATCAGCACGCAGTATTGCGCCACCTGGGTATAGGTGATGCCCTTCATGCCGCCCATCACGGCGTACACGAACACGATGGCCATGCCGACCATCACGCCGGTGTCGATATCGACTTCGAGGAAGCGCGAAAAGACGATGCCGACGCCGCGCATCTGGCCGGCGATGTAGGTGAAGGAAATGAGCAGCAGACAGATCACCGCGACGACCCGCGCGGCATTGGAGTAATAGCGATCGCCGATGAACTCGGGCACGGTGAAGCGGCCGAACTTGCGCAGATAGGGGGCGAGCAGCAACGCCAGCAGCACAAAGCCGCCGGTCCAGCCGATGATGTAGACCGACCCGTCGCGGCCCGCGAAGGCGATCAGCCCCGCCACCGACAGGAAGGAGGCCGCGCTCATCCAGTCCGCCGCGGTCGCCATGCCGTTGACGATCGGATGCACACCGCCGCCGGCGACATAGAATTCGCGGGTGGAGGCCGCGCGCGACCAGAAGGCGATGCCGATATAGAGCGCGAACGACAGTCCGACAAACAGGAAGCTGTAGGCTTGGGTGCTCATCGGCCGGGCTTTCCGGCGGATGGCAGGTTGCGCTCGGGATCGTCATCCACGCCGTGGGCGCGCTCGATGCGCGACATCCACAGGTGATAGACCGCGATCAGCGCCACGAACACCAGCATCGCACCCTGCTGGGTGAACCAGAAGCCGAGCGGGAAGCCGCCGATATGAAACCGGTCGAGCCAGTCGCCCAGCACAATGCCGCAGCCGAAGGCGACGAACGCCCAGATGCCGAGCAAGGTGGTCAGCACCCGCAGATTCGCGCGCCAGTAGCGTCGCGCGCGGTCCTCCGCGAGCACCTCAACATCGTGATGGGAATGGGCTGGCAGGTTTTCCGCCCCAGCGTGGCGATACACCGCATCCGTCCGCGCCGTCTGACGGTCGTCCTCGGCCATGGGTCCTCCCGTTTGGGGTTATCGATTATTGGCGCCGCACACTCGCAAGACGGCTTGCGCTTGTCAACTTGAAGCAGCCCGCGGCGGCGCGGATGGCCCGCGCTATGCAACGCCCGCGGCAGTACCCAGCGCAGTTCCGATGGCGGCATGCATCACCAGATCCGCCAGCGAATCGAGCGGCGTCGGCTCGCGATTGACGATGGCGAGGCGCGCGCCCTCGCGCTTGGCGCGCGCGGGGAAGTCCGCCGCCGGATGGACCACCAGCGATGACCCCAGCACCAGAAACAGATCGCAGGCCAGCGTCGCCTGCGCGGCGCGCGCCATGGCGTCCTCCGGCATCGCCTGGCCGAAGGAGATGGTGGCGGTCTTGACCAGTCCCCCGCAGCGCCCGCAGATCGGCAGGGTCTCGTCGCGCAGAAAGGCGGCGCGGATGGGCGCGAGATCGTGACGCTCGCCGCAATCGAGGCAGTGGGCATAGGTGGTATTGCCGTGCAGCTCGATGACCTGGGCGTCCGGCACCCCGGCGGCCTGGTGCAGGCCGTCGACGTTCTGGGTGATGACGTGGGTCACGACTTCCCGGCGCACCAGCTCCGCCACCGCGCGGTGACCGCGGTTGGGCAGCGCCGCGCGCAGGGATTCGTCGAAGGTGAACTTGAGCCGCCAGGCATCGCGCCGGGCGCCTTCCGAGCGCAGGAAGTCGTCGAACAGCACCGGCTTGTATCTGGACCAGATGCCGCCCGGGCTGCGGAAATCCGGAATGCCCGACTCGGTACTGATGCCGGCGCCGGTGAACACCACCGCGCGACGGCAGCTCGCCAGCAGTCGGGTGAGGTGGTCGATGGCTGAAGTTTCCGTCACGGTTGCGCGCTCCGCCCGGGTAGGGGAGCGATGGTAGCACCGGGATCGGGCGCCGGAGCCGGGCAGGGCGCGGACGGCGCGGTCAGAACGTCCCGCGCTCCCAGGGTCCGGTAATGGCGAAGGTGACGCCCGGGGTCTGGATGTTGACGAACAGCCAGCGGCCGCCGGGATCGAAGCACGCTCCCGCGAACTCGATGCGGCGGTAGTCGCCGGGCGTGACCCAGGGCCGGGCGGGCGGCGCGCCGGCGAGCACCAGGTTGTTTTCGGCGAAGGCAAAGGTGCGGCCGGCGGCGTCCAGTCCGAGCAGGCGGTTGCCCGCTACCCCATTCGCGTCGTCGCGGCCGTCGCCGTCCTCGCACAGCAGCAGGCCGCCGCGCGGGCCGATGGCGATATGGTCCGGGTTGTCCGCGGTCGCTTCGTTCGGCGCGACGAAGATGGCGGTCAGGGTGCCGCGGTCGCTGCCGGGGGTGGACTGATCCTGATAAGCCCACACCACGCCCGCCTCGGCCGCGCCGCCACTGGTGTCCACCATATAGATCACGCCCTGGTGATATTGGCAGCCCTCGCCGCGGCTGAAATAAGCGGCGCCGCGCGCTTCACCCTGCAAGAACGGTCCCGATTTGCCGGCACCCCGGACCTTCGGCAGGCCCGGAGCCGGCGCTTCCAGCCGCTCGGGATCCGCCACCGGATCGGGGATCGGCACCCACTCGACCGCGAAGCTGGCGCCCATCTCGGGCGCGGTGAGATCGACATTGTCGCGCCCGACCACCTTGAGCATGGCGAGCTGTCCGCCGGCTTCCAGCGCACCGATGCGGGCCGCGCGGTCGTGGGGGGTGAAGCGGTAGAAGCCGGAATGGGAGCCGTTGTCCTCGGTGAGATACACCAGCCCGGTGGCCGGATCGCGCGCCGTGGCCTCGTGTCGCATCAGGCCCATGTCGCGGATCGGGCGGGCGCTGGCGGGGCCGAGTTCGGGTGCCGGGACCTCGAACACATAGCCATGATCGCGGCCACCCAGCAGCGAACCGCGCAGGACGATCTCCTCGCAGCTCAGCCAGGAGCCGAAACCGGTCGGGCCGCCGGAGCAGTTCACCAGGGTGCCGGCCAGGGTGGCGCGTGCATCGATCAGCATGCCGTCGCGAAAGCGCAGTGCGGTGGTGCCGCCGCCGTGGCCGGCAATCCGGTCCGGCAGTACGAAGCTGTCGTAGATGGGTGTCGTCGGGCCGCCGATGAAGGGCATCGCGCTGCCGGGTGGCATGAGGCCGCGTTCGTGATTGCGGATCAGCGCGATCTCGCCGTTGGGCGCGACCCGGACCACCGCCATGCCATCGTGGCGGTCGGGAGTGAGGTGTCCGTCGCTCATGGGGTCGCCGGACCAGCCCGCCGAGGCGTAGCTGAAGTCCGGCGGCAGCATCAGGAGCGGCAGGCCCGTGGTGCGGTCGGCGGTGGGGCGCGGGTGCCCGTAAGGACTTTCACGCTGGAATTCGCGCGATTCCTCCCTGAGTTGGTGGGCGCGCAACCGGTGGAGGATCGCCGCGAGCGCAATGCCGCCGGCGCCAGCGGTCGCGCCCCACAACAGCCGGCGGCGGCTGAAATCAATCCCCGTGCGCCTGGCCATGGTTGCCTCGTCTGTGATGATGTCGTTGTGGACCGGAGCCCGGTCGGCGCGTCGGCGGAAAGGTCGGGCCGAGGACGGCGGTCATAGATGATCCAGCAGCTTCTCACCCTGGAACAGGCTGCCGTGACCGGGATAGACCGCCCTCGGGTGCAGCGCCTTGAGATGGCGCAGCGTGCGCGCCATCTGCAGCGGATTGGCGTACACCGAAGGCGCCACCAGGCGGCTTTTGCTGCCGCTGCCGAGCAGCGTATCGCCGCTGATCAGGCTGCCGCTCGCGGCGTGGAAATAGCAGACGCTGTCCCAGGAGTGGCCGGGGGTGTGGATCACCTGCCAGCCCGGGAAGCCGGGCAGTTCGCGGTTGTGCTTGAGACGATGGTCGGGTTTGCGGCGGCCTTTCTCCGCAGGCTCTGACGCACTCTCAGCATCCGGAGTCGGCTCGGGCAGCCACATCGGCAGTTCCCGGGCGCGGGCGCCGCGACTGGGGCTCGCGTACATGGTCCAGGCGCGCGGACGCAGGCCTTCGACCAGGGCGGTGATGGGCTTGATTACCAGGCCGGCCGGGTCTCCGATCAGGTGGCGGCGCAGGGAGTGGGTGGCCTTGGGAAAGCCCGTGCGCGCGCCGCAGATGCGCGCCAGCGCGTTGACGCCGCCGCTGTGATCCGGATCGCCGTGGGTGCAGACTACCAGGCGAATATCGGCGGGGTCGCGGCCCAGCACTTCGCGCACATGGCCGAGCACATATTTTTCGCCGCGCCAGGCGACATCGACCACGCACAGGGCGCTGTTCCGCCGGGTCGCATCCTGCTCGATGATGTAACTGTTGACGAGCCGGCCTTTGACCTGATGAATGCGCATGGATGGGATGGGTTGCGGTCGCGTCGCGGACCGCGATTCTAGCAGGCCGCTCGCACGCCAGCGGTAACTTCGCGTCCGATGGTTCGCGTTCGATAGTCCGTGTTCAATGCAGGGAGACTGGCACTGATGACCGACACCCGAAATCCCTCTGCCGGTGCGGGCCGCATCGAATCCATCAACGCAATAACACTCGCGACCGGCGACATGGCCGCCAGCCTGGCGTTTTATCGGGCGCTGGGCATGGGGCTGGGTTACGGCGGCGCGGATACGCACTTCACCAGCCTGCACGCCGGCGCCTGCCATGTGAATCTCAGCGCGGCGCTGGTGGTGTCCGCAGCGCCCTTTCCGGGCCGGGTGATCTTTTACGTCGACGACGTGGATGCGCTCTATGCGAAGATCTGCGCGGCCGGCTATGTCCCCGAGACCACACCGGCGGACGCGCCCTGGGGCGAGCGCTTTTTTCACATCCGCGACCCCAGTGGTCATGCGCTGAGCTTCGCGCGGCCGCTGGCGCCGGCGCTGGGGAAAATCGACTAGTGCCACGGCACGCAAGTTTCGACACATACCAGCCGTCGTCATTCCCGCGCATGCGGGAATCCAGTCCCTGTTCCCCAATGGCCGCTGGATTTCCGGGCAAAAACTGGATGCCCGCCTTCGCGGGCATGACGTTGCCTTATTTATGTGTCGCACTACTAGCAGCTTGTTGAAACACGTCGCGAGGCGGCCAGCGGCGAGGCGCACGGCGCGCAGCGACCGAGACATATCAGCCAGATAGGCGAGGGAGCGAGCACCGCGCAACGAAGCAGATGGCTGCCACAGCAGTTTTTCGACAAGCTGCTAGACTCGGATCGTCACCAACAACAAACGGGGGTTTGCCATGCGCAAGGGCGCGATTTTTCCGATCACCGAAATCGGCACCGACCCGGTCGCCATCCGCGACTATGCCCAGGCCATCGAGGCCATGGGCTACGACCATCTCGTGGTGTTCGACCATGTGCTGGGCGCCAATCCGGCGCATCACAAGCTGTGGGGGCCTTACACCCACGAATTCCAGTTTCACGAGCCCTTTGTGCTGCTGGGATTTCTGGCGGCGGCGACGAAAAAGCTCGAACTCGCCACCGGCATCGTCATCCTGCCCCAGCGCCAGACCGCGCTGGTGGCCAAACAGGCAGCGGAAGTGGACATCCTCTCCGGCGGGCGCCTGCGGCTCGGCGTCGGGATCGGCTGGAACCAGGTGGAGTACGAAGCGCTCGGCCAGGATTTCGCCACCCGCGGCCAGCGCGTGGAGGAGCAGATCGCTCTGCTGCGCGAACTGTGGTCGAAGGACCTGGTGGATTTCGACGGACGCTGGGACAAGGTCGTCCAGGCGGGCATCAATCCGCTCCCCCTTCAGCAGCCGATGCCGATCTGGATGGGCGGTTGGGCCGACGCCATGGTCAGGCGCATCGCGCGCATCGCCGACGGCTGGTTCGCCTTTTTCAAGCCCGACGATGCCGGCAAACACATGATCGAGAAACTCCACCGCTACGCGCGGGAGGCCGGCCGCGATCCGGCGGCGATCGGCATCGAAGCCTGGGTGACGGTCAACAATGCCAGCGTGATGGCCGGGAAAAACCAGAAACCGCAAGACATCGCGCTGCGCTCACCCGATGCCTGGTGCGAGGAGATCAACGCCTGGAAGGCGCTCGGGGCCAGTCATCTCGCCTGCTGGACCATGTACGCGGGCCTGTCGGTCGACCAGCACATCGAAGTCGCGCGCCGCTTCAAGACCGCTGCCGACAGCGTCGTTTGAATCCCGGCATCGTGGCAACCCCGGAGACCCCGCATGACTGATCAAGCCCCTGCCCTCGACGAGGGTTTCGTCCAGGTGCCCACCGCCGACGGCAGCATGGAGTGCTTCGCCGCCCGCCCGCGCGCCGGCGGACCTTTTCCGCCGGTGGTTCTGTACATGGACGCCCCCGGGGTGCGGGGCGAACTCTACGATTTCGTGCGCCGCATCGCGGGGCAGGGCTATTTCGCGATCATGCCGAATCTCTACTACCGCTACGGCGTGCGCGAAGCCGGCGGTCGCATGATGGAAATGCTGCAAGCCCACACCAACGCCATGATCGTGCGCGACACCGGCGCGCTCATCGCCTGGCTCGACGCCCAGCCCGCGGCGGCGTCCGGCCCCATGGGCTGCATCGGCTACTGCATGAGCGGCAAGTTCGTGCTCGCCGTCACCGGCAGTTTTCCGGAACGCTTCAAGGCCATGCTGTCGCTCTATGGGGTATCGCACGTCACCCGCGGCGCGGATTCGGCGCATCTGCGGATTCCCGACATCCTGCCCGATTGCAGCCTGTATTTCGGCTTTGCCGAGCACGATCCCTATGTGCCGGATGCCGAGATTGCCGCGCTCGATGCGGCGCTCAAGCAGCAGGGCGCCGATTATGTGCTGGAAAAAATCCCTGACACTCACCACGGCTTCGCCTTCCCCGAACGCATGGGCTATCACCACGAGGCCGCCGAGCGGCATTGGCGGATCGCCTTCGAATTGTTCGAGAAAAAATTGCGGTAGCGGTACGGATTAGCAGCTGTTAGGGCATGGCGACACGAGCTGGCCTGATCTGGCGCGCCGTCGCCAAGTTCCGCGGAGATTCTTTCCGGATCACTTCAGGCGCCATAAATGAAGGTCCCCAACCGCAGGGCAGGAGAATGCTGCTCACCGGAAGGACGCCGCGTGCTGCCTGTCACGCGCACAGGGTCGCCTCGTAGCCAGCGCCCATGGACTGGAAAAGATCGAGTTGTGACGGCCCCGGCGGGTTATGCGGAAATGTTCCGGAATTGCACGGTGCCTGGCTTGTGTCGGGGCGCATGGAAGAGCGGCGATGGATTTTTCAGGGAATTGCTAAACAACGACGTTTTGATCGAGGAGTTGATTGATCCGGCATATACTAACCGAGCAGGAGTCGTGCGGAATATGCGGAAATATTCCGCGTTTAAACACCGAATATTTCCAGATACTCAATGTTAGCCACAAAGGATGCCCATGAAAATTTCGACTGTTATTTGTCTGATGCTTGCTCTGTTCTCCACAACAGCACGGGCAGAGTTCTATTCTGGCTCACAGATTTATAGCTACTTAGAGAAAGCCCTTCGTGGTACAGCCGACTACGAAACTGGCGTTGGATCTGGATATGTAATAGGCGTATTTGACTCATTATCGGGAGTCTTGGTGTGTAGTCCAGGTGGCGTCACTGTCAAACAGGCCAAACAAATCGTTTTCAATTACATGCAAAAGCATCCAGAATTGTGGGATAAGTCCGCAGATATTTCGATTATCGCGGCACTCGGTGAAGTTTGGCCGTGCAAAAAGAAATAAGGGTGCGTCATGTGGCTAACGCCCCGGTGAACGCGGACGCGCGCAGACAATCCGTGCAATGCAAAGGTTTCCGAGCGCGCGCCGGTTACCGGGCACGTTATGCCTCTTCAATGACCACAGGGGGTTAAAAATGTCGAAAACTGCAGTTGTCTCTTCTCTCACGCTGTCTCTATTGGCTGGCTGCGCTTCTGTGCCAATGGAGAACGAAGAAAAGTCCGCAGAAGTGAAAAAGTTCATCGCACCAAACAACGGTAACTCTGGTGTGTATGTATATCGCTCTGCAGGTTTGGGCACAGCCCTGAAAAAAGATATCTGGATTGATGGAAAATGCGTAGGAGAAACCGCGCCAAAGATGTTCTTCTATGAAGAAGTGAAAGGGGATTCGGAACACAAGATTTCGACTGAATCAGAATTTTCTCCGAACGATTTACTGCTAACGACATCCGCTGGAATGAATTATTTTGTTCGTCAATATATCAAAATGGGGGTGTTTGTTGGGGGTGCCGGACTTGAACTTGTGAACGATGATGAGGGAAAAAGTGAAGTTTCCGAATTGGGCATGGCAAAGAACGGCATATGCAGTGAGTAGCATAACAATTATCGCAAGCCAGGGGTCAAGTCTTGACATATCACGCAAAGCCAAGGGTCAGGTCTTGACATATCACCATGAAGGGAGGGGAGGTAGTAATATGCCAAGACTTGACCCCAACAACCGTGTGACCCCAACAACCGTGTATGTGAACTGAGATGGCATTGGAAGGAGAAATAAAAGAGTTACAGCGAAGGCTTGCCCAGGTTGACCTGCTAAGTGGTCCACTCAGGAATGACGATTCTGGTTTCATCGAGTTTCTCGTACTCAAGCTGCAGAGCGTCAAAATTAAAATGTATCAAGAGCAAGGTCACAGTACGCCGCACATTCACATAGACTATGGACCTGAACGTCATGCGGCGAGTTACGCAATACAGACCGGCGAAAGGTTGGCTGGTACGTTGCCTCGAAAATACGAACGAGAAGTTACATCTTGGTTGGGAGAGAATTGTGAGCCGCTGCTCGCCATCTGGAATACAACGCAAGCGGGCAAAGACCCGCAGCCCCTAGTCTTGGAGATTCGGGGCAATGGGAACAATGCATAACAAGGCGCTGCACCTGACCACTATTCCGCTGGCGCTCCACAGCGTCTGGATAGCTTCGGCGTTAGCTATCATGGGCGGACGATTGGGAGAATCAGAATAGTGACATCACCTCCTGAAGATAGCTCCAGCGCGCTTCTGCCTGACTTGCAGGGCGTTCGCGAGGCTGCACTCAAAGCACTGGGTGAGATAGAGCCAGCGGGAGCGCCAAAATCGGACGTAGAAGCGAGAGGACTGATGCTGTCCTCACGCACGAACGGGGGGCGCTCTCTTCCGGAGTACTACTTGGTCTACTTCCTGCTCGTGGACCTGCTTGGATTTCCCAACATGGGACAAGGGGAAAAGAGCGCATGGACTGTTCCGATTCGATATCGCGGAAGACTATACGGAGTTGAACATCGCAAAATGGGCCTCGGAGTATTTGCGCCAACTCTTGACCCTCACGCGAGGATGAGCGGTCCTCCAAGTACAGAAGCAGAATCCGACGCAAAGGAAATCGCCTCACTCATTACGAAGGCAGTACCCAAGTCAGGGGTCAAGTCTTGACATATCACCGTCAAGGGAGGTGAGGCAGTAATATGTCAAGACTTGCCCGCCTTTGTTCTTGACCCCCTTTGTTCTCGTACTTGAGGAACGAAGACAACATGGAATTCAGGCGGTTGATACGAGATCGAGCTTCCCAGCGGATACTCTTTTTGCCGCATGCGGTGCGCCAGATGTCACGGCCGGATCGAATGATTTCCACGGCGGACGTGCGGAGGGTACTTGAGGACGGCGAAATCATAGAGGATTATCCGGAAGATACCAGAGGCCACAGTTGTCTCATCCTGGGCAGGGGAAAAGAGGGGCGGCCGATACATATCGTATGTGCGCCGAAGGACGAATATTTGGCAGTAATAACGGCGTATATTCCAGACGAAGATCAATGGTCCAAAGACTTCAGAACGAGGATTAAATCATGAAATGCATGTATTGTCAGGGCGAAATGCTGCGCGGACATGCGCCATTTCATATTGATCGCAAAGATGTCCACGTCAGCTTCGACAACGTCCCCGCTTGGGTGTGCACGCAATGCGGAGAAGTCTATTTCGAGGAAGCCGAGGTAAACGCAGTTCAGGACGTCATCAGGGCTGTAGACGAGCAAGCAGACAAGCTTGCACGCACGGCATGAAGTCTACGCCATGGCAGTGGACGTCGAATAAGCCCATCCAGCCGACGCTCGTACCTCGCGCGGCTGATGGGCGGCGTTCGGGGGGCACTTCGTGACGGATCTGATCATCGACGCTATAACGAACGGCAGCATCAATGCCGGCAATATTTCGTTCGATACTTTGCGTAATGTGGCTGGCCGAGACGCAGGGCGCTGGAGTGAGCTTGGTCGTGGCAGGGAAATTCTTGGTTCTCACGACCAACTTGATCAATACCTGTATTCGTACGGCCCGATGACAAAAAGCCAACACAAGTCAGGGGTCAAGTCTTGACATACCACAATCAAGGGAGGTGAGGTAGTAATATGTCAAGACTTGACCCCTTCGTTGCACTTGACCCCTTCGTTGCACGAACAGGGTCGCCTCGTAGCCAGCGCCAATGGACTGGAAAAGATCGAGTTGTGACGGCCCCGGCGGGTTATGCGGAAATGTTCCGGAATTGCACGGTGCCCGGCTTGTGCCGGGGCGCATGGAAGAGCGGCGATGGATTTTTCAAGGCATTGTTAAACAATGATTTTTTGATTGAGGGGTTGCTCGATCCGGCATACACTAACCGAGCAGGAGTCGCGCGGGATATGCGGAAATATTCCGCGTTTAAACACGGAATATTTCCAGATACTCAATGTTAGGTGTTTTTCAACTAAGGAGTAGAAATGACAAAAAAAGATAGAATAGCGATTGTCGTATCTGTGATCTATTCCTTGTTACCAATTGCCGCAATGGTAGATGGAGAGGAAGAGGCTTTCTTTTTCCTTTTTCCGGTTCTTCTTTATTGGGGTTATAGGTTTATTCAAGGCGACATTAGCTTCATAGGGAACAAAGATGGTCAGTCAGAGTAAGTGCAAAAAGTGCGGCGAAATCCTCAATGTAACTGAGTTGAAAGATAACCCCCAAGGAGTCGGCATGATCTGTGCCGACGAAGCTGAATGCAAAAAAGCGTCAACAGAAGGCAGAGCAAAGTCACACCTAACAAGGCCAGCCAGGGGGGTGTAAATAAATCCAAAGCCAGGGGTCACCACAGCCAGGGGTCAAGTCTTGAGATATCACCGTCAAGGGAGATGAGGTAGTAATATGTCAAGACTTGACCCCTTTGTTCCCTCGGATTCGGCGCATTTGCGGATTCCCGATATCCTGCCCGATTGCAGCCTGTACTTCGGCTTTGCCGAACACGACCCCTATGTGCCGGACGCCGAGATCGCGGCGCTCGACGCGGCGCTCAAACAGCACGGCGCCGATTATGTGCTGGAAAAAATCCCCGACACTCACCACGGCTTTGCTTTCCCCGAGCGCATGGGCTATCACCACGAAGCCGCCGAGCGGCATTGGCGGATCGCCTTCGAATTGTTCGAGCGAAAATTGCGGTAGCGGTAGGGATTAGCAGCTGTTAGGGCATGGCGACACGAGCTGGCCCGCCGTCGCCAGGTGCTGGGGAGATTCTTTCCGAATCACTTCAGGCGCCATAAATGAAGGTCCCCAATCGCGGGGCAGGAGAATGTCGCTCACCGGCAGGACACCGCGTGCTGCCTGTCGCACGAACAGGGCCGCCTCGTAGCCAGCGCCCATGGACTGGAAAAGATAGAGTTGTGACGGCCCCGGCGGGTTATACGGAAATGTTCCGGAATTGCACGGTGCCCGGCTTGTGTCGGGACACATGGAAGAGCGGCGATGGATTTTTCAAGGAATTGTTAAACAACGACTTTTTGATCGATGGGTTGCTCGATCCGGCATATGCTAACCGAGCAGGAGTCGTGCGGGATATGCGGAAATATTCCGTGTTTAAACACGGAATATTTGCAGATACTCAATGTTATGTTTCGAAAACAGACACCGATCTGTAGCAACTACCCAAGAGAGACGGAATGAACCGACTTACCGCTTGGTGGAGCACCTTCACGTACAACTACGCATGGTCAGACTGGGTCGGATATATCGACGGCTGGATACCCAGATTTTCTTTTTTCTTCCCGATAATCGGATACATGATTCTGTTCAATGACCAGATCAGCCAAATGATTCAATTCAAACTAATTACTCACCAATCCACATATGACTGGGGTTTGAGTGCAGCAACCAGACTGCGTTTCGTCTACTACGGATTGTTTTTTCTCGGTGTGAGCAATTTCATATATCGGTTCAAGAAGCCATACGCGTTTCGCTTCGGGAAGGATTTTGTTGAATACACAAAAACGGCGCTTGAGAATTTCACGTATGGAGACTTCGTTCAAATTCACGGCACCATCCGGCATGACGGGCATTTAACATTGGACGGAAAGTACTACGACAGTGAATGGGATGGCTTTGCGAAAGCTGCAAGAAATTCTGGAGAAGGAACAGAGCGCGTAGAAAGAACTGGAAGCTGGGAGGAAGCTAAAAGGCAATACGGAAGCTTGCTGCGTTCTATGTTGCGGGAGAACTTCTTTAGAAATGATACACAGAAGAGAGCGTGGCTTTCCTGTTGTCTCTTCTTGTCAACGGCAGGGTACATTTTGTTGGCAATACCAAGCATCGACTTGTTTACGAAAGTCACGATTTCCACGTTCTTGCCATGAGCCCAACACAATCGAAACATAACAACGCCATCAACGCGGACAGTGAAAAGCAGCACAAAGCCAGGGGTCAAGTCTTGACATATCACCGTCAAGGGAGGTGAGGTAGTAATATGTCAAGACTTGACCCCTTCGTCTCGCCTGCACGCAATGCGGAGAAGTCTATTTCGAGGAAGCCGAGGTAAACGCAGTTCAGGACGTCATCAGGGCTGTAGACGAGCAAGCAGACAAGCTTGCACGCACGGCGTGAAGTCTACGCCATGGCAGTGGACGTCGAACAAGCCCATCCAGCCGACGCTCGGGGCAAGCCAGGGGTCAAGGCAAGCCAGAGCCATGGGTCACCAAGTCAGGGGTCAAGTCTTGACATATCACCATCAAGGGGAGGTGAGATAGTAATATGTCAAGACTTGACCCCTTCGTCTTGACCCCTTCGTCTCGCCTGAGATAGCAATATGTCAAGACTTGACCCCTTCGTCTCGCCTTCGTCTCGTGTGACCCCTTCGTCTCGCCCCTTTGTTGCGGCGTGACCCCTTTGTTGCGGCGAAGTATCCTGAGCGTGATGATGTCGTTGTTGCTGCCTATGGCGCCGGCTCGTATAGTTATCGCCAGATTGCCGAACACTTTGGTGTTCATCTCGCCACTGTGGGGCGCATTGTCAGAAGTCGCTTGCTACAAGGCGAGAGCTGACCCCGTCCTATGCTCGCAGGCTCCCTATACTTCCGGAGGGTCATCCTTTGCTTCGCCGACTTGTATGCAATTTTGTTGTTCTGATTTCAACTATCAGTCCTATCGCATCCGCCGAAACATTTTTCTGCACCAGCTCCCACTCAACCGGTGTCCAGTTTAATAAATTCAGCAAGAAGTGGGAAGGTGGACCGCCCCGGGTTCCGTGGAGGCTGTTTGGTTTAAGTCATGCCGCGATCTTGGCCTGACTGGCGAGTTGCCTATAGAAGTTTGCCTCAGCTTCTGCCGGAGGAATATACCCCAGGGATTCCAT
>JBFWOQ010000026.1:0-39231 GCA_050250395.1 Porticoccaceae bacterium | reverse complement strand
TGCATGGCGGGGCGTGCCACCGATTCCGCCGGTGTCCGGGGCGCCGCAGCCGCTGGTTCTGCCCAGCAGTCTGGATCCGCTCGCTGACGCCGTGCTCGCGACCTTTGACGTGCGCGCGGAGCATCGCCGGATGGCAGCCGCCATGGCGTCCGGCGCGGCGATTGCCGAGGTGTTCGATCGGCTGCGCCGCACCAGTCCGGAGCGTCGCGAATTCGATCATTTTCAGATTGCAGTGGCCGGGAATGACCCGCTGGCAGCCGATCTGCGCCGGCTAGGCTTTCGGGTCGAGGCCAAATTATGACGTGATTCAGCCGGCGCGCAGGCGCTCGAGGAAGCGCTCCAGCCGGTCCATCGCCTGGGTGAGCTCGTCCACCTTGGGCAGAAACACGATACGGAAGTGCTGGGTATCGACCCAGTTGAACGCCTTGCCCTGCACCAGCAGCAGCTTTTCCTGCAACAGCAGGTCCAGCACAAACTGTTCGTCGTCGGCGATGGGGTAAACGTCCGGATCGAGCCGGGGAAACAGGTAGAGCGCCCCCCGGGGTTTCACGCAGCTCACGCCCGGCATGGCGTTCAGGCGCTTCCAGGCGATCTCGCGCTGCGCGTGGAAAAGTCCGCCAGGACACACCAGATCCTCGATGGTCTGGCGCCCGCCGAGCGCGGTCTGGATGGCGTACATGGCGGGGACGTTGGCGCACAGCCGCATGGAGGCGAGCATCTCGATGCCCTGCAAATAGCTGCGCGCGCGGTGCTTGGCGCCGCTCGCCACCAGCCAGCCCGAGCGGAAGCCGGCCAGGCGATAGTTTTTCGAGAGACCGTTGAAGGTAATGCACAACACGTCCCGGGCGAGGGTCGCGAGCGGCACATGGACAGCGCCGTCATAGGTGATGCGGTCGTAGATTTCGTCGGCGAAGACGATCAACTGATGCCGGTGCGCGAGCGCCACGATGGCGCGCAGCAGCGCTTCGCTGTAGACCGCGCCGGTCGGATTGTTGGGGTTGATGACGACGATGCCGCGCGTCCGCGGGCTGATCTTGGCTTCCATATCGGCCAGATCGGGCTGCCAGGCGTCGGTCTCGTCGCAGTGGTAGTGTACCGGGGTTCCCCCCGCGAGGGTCACGGCCGCGGTCCACAGCGGGTAGTCGGGCGCCGGCACCAGAATCTCGTCACCCGGATTGAGCAGCGCCTGCATCGCCATCACGATGAGTTCGCTGACGCCGTTGCCGAGGATCACGTCGTCGACTTCGACATCGGGGACGCCCTGCAACTGGCAGCGCTGCATGACGGCCTTGCGGGCGGAGAAGATGCCTTTCGAGTGGCTGTAACCCTGTGCCGCCACCAGATTGCGGATCACATCCTGGATGATTTCGTCCGGTGCCTCGAAGCCGAACGCGGCCGGGTTGCCGATGTTCAGCTTGAGGATGCGGTGGCCTTCTTCTTCCAGGCGGTTGGCGTGATCGAGCACCGGGCCGCGGATGTCGTAGCAGACGTTCTCCAGCTTGGCTGACTTGTGGTAGTGCTGCATGAGAAATGGCTCGAAAGGCGCTTAAAAAGCGCTGCATTGTAGCGTAAATTAGCCCTTGGCTTAATGCTGAGGCAAGTGTGGTCATGAGCGACTGGAAAGATAAGGACGACGCCTACTGGCGCGCCAGATTGACGCCCGAGCAATACGAAGTGTGTCGGCGCAAGGGTACCGAGCGGCCGTTCACCGGGGAGTACTGCGATGAAAAACGCGCCGGCACCTATGTCTGCGCGTGCTGCGGAACGGCGCTGTTCGACGCGGAGGCCAAGTACGATTCCGGCAGCGGCTGGCCGAGCTTTTTCCGGCCGGTCGCCGCCGCCCATATCGAGGAGGAGACCGATACCACCCGCGGGATGGTGCGCACCGAAATCCTCTGCGCCGAATGCGGCGGGCATCTGGGACATGTGTTTCCGGACGGTCCTCAGCCTACCGGGCTGCGCTATTGCGTGAATTCGCTGTCGCTGAAACTGGAGCCGCGCGAGGACTGAACCGTGTTTGTCTGGCATGGCGTCCGTGCTTGACACTCGCGAGGGGCAGTCCCTAGAATGCGCGTCTTTCGCGAGCACACGGTCCCGTTCGTCTAGTGGCCTAGGACACCGCCCTTTCACGGCGGTAACAGGGGTTCGACTCCCCTACGGGACGCCAGCGAAACGATCAGGCGGGAATAGCTCAGTTGGTAGAGCGCAACCTTGCCAAGGTTGAGGTCGCCGGTTCGAGCCCGGTTTCCCGCTCCAACTGCAAAGGCTCAAAACTCCAGGGTTTTGGGCCTTTTCAGTTTTCGGCAGTTCGGTTTTCGACAGTTGAGTTTGCCCGCGACCTGTTTTCTGTTCACGCACTTCGCCGACGAGGCCATCCCCTGCCGGACTGCTACACTGCATCTTGAGACCTGAACCCAAACCCGCAAATGCGACCTCTATCCCGATGACCAGCGCGCTTTCCATTCGCTCCCTCTGCAAGGTGTACGACAACGGACTGGAAGCGCTCAAGGGGATCGACCTCGATGTGGCCGAGGGCGATTTTTTTGCCCTGCTGGGCCCCAACGGCGCGGGCAAGTCCACCGCGATTGGCATCATCTGCTCGCTGGTGCGCAAGACCAGCGGCACCATCAGCGTCTTCGGCACCGACATCGACCGCGATTTTTCCCAGGCCAAGCAATACCTGGGCGTGGTGCCCCAGGAGTTCAATTTCCAGCAGTTCGAGAAGGTGATCGATATCTTGATCACCCAGGCGGGCTACTACGGACTGCCGCGTCGGATAGCCGAACAGCGCAGCGAAAAATACCTGCGTCAGCTCGGCTTGTGGGACAAGCGCGACAGCCGGGCGCGGATGCTGTCCGGCGGCATGAAGCGGCGCCTGATGATCGCGCGGGCATTGGTGCACGAGCCGCGGCTGTTGATTCTGGACGAACCCACGGCCGGCGTGGACATCGAGTTGCGTCGCGCCACCTGGCAGTTCCTGCGCGATATCAATGCGCGCGGGGTCACCATCATCCTCACTACGCACTATCTCGAGGAAGCCGAGAATCTGTGCAACCGCATCGCGATCATCGATCGCGGTAAGATCGTCGAGAACACCAGCACCCGGCAATTGCTGGCCAAGCTGAGCACCGAAACCTTCGTGCTCGACACCCGCGAGCAGCTCGACGTCTTTCCCGACCTTCCCGGTTACCCTGGCCGCCTGGTGAACAGCCACAGTCTCGAAGTCGAGGTGGAAAAATCCCAGTCGCTGAACGAACTTTTCGCCAGTCTGGCGGAGCACGATGTCCATGTGCTCAGCATGCGCAACAAGACCAATCGCCTGGAGGAGCTGTTCGTATCCCTGGTCCAGGCGGGAGCAGACCAGGCCGGCGGCGACCCCGATGGAGAGCGATCGTGAAAGCGCGCCAGCAATGGGTGGCTTTCGCGACCATCCTGACTCGCGAGGTGCGCCGTTTCATGCGCATCTGGCTGCAGACGCTATTGCCGCCGGCGATCACCATCGTGCTCTATTTCGTGATTTTCGGTGCCCTGATCGGGCCGCGGATCGGCGCCATGGCGGGGCATGCTTATATCGATTTCGTGGTGCCCGGTCTGATCATGATGTCGGTGATCACGAATTCCTACAGCAATGTCGTGTCGTCGTTTTACGGCAACAAGTTTCAGGGCAGCATCGAGGAAATCCTGGTATCCCCGGTGCCGAATTATGTGATCCTGCTCGGCTTCGTGTTCGGTGGAGTCGCCCGGGGCATCGCCGTCGGCGTTATCGTGACGCTGTTGTCGCTGTTCTTCACCAGCCTGCAGCTGCATCACCTGGCGGTGATTTTCGGCATGGTGTTGCTGACCGCGATACTCTTTTCCATTGCGGGGCTCATCAATGCGATTTTTGCCGAGTCGTTCGATGACATTTCCATCATCCCCACCTTCGTGTTGACGCCCCTGACCTATCTCGGCGGCGTGTTCTACTCCATCGATCTGTTGCCGGAGTTCTGGCAGGCGGTGTCCCGGGCCAATCCGATCCTCTACATGGTGAATGCGTTTCGCTATGGCTTTCTGGGCACTTCCGATATCGCGGTGAGCGGTGCCTTTCTCATGGTGTCCGCATTCATCGTCCTGAGCTATGTGTATGCGCTCCATCTGCTGGCGCGCGGTCGGCGTTTGCGCCGCTAGCGTGCAATGACCGATCGACCGGGCGAACCGACCGCGTCCCCATTGGGTCGCGCCACTTCCTATCCGCGACGATACGATCCGGATCTGCTGCATCCCATAGCGCGGGCCGCCGGCCGCGCGGCACTGCCGTCGGCGCCGCTCCAGGTGTTGCAGGGCGCCGATTTCTGGACGGCCTTTGAGCTTTCATGGCTGGGACCGCGCGGAATGCCCCGGGTCGCGGTGGCGGAAATTGCGATCCCGTGCGCCTCGCCCAACATGGTCGAATCCAAGTCGCTCAAGCTGTATCTGAATTCGCTGAACGATACCCGCTTTGCCACGCCGCAAGCGCTGGTCGACCGGATGCAGGCCGATATTTCTACCTGTTGTGGCGCGCCTGTGGAAGTATCGCTGTACAGTCTGGACGACTATGCCCGACGGGGGATCCAGCAGTCGGTAGGCGAATGTATCGACGTGATCGAACTCGATGAGCCCAGCTTCGAGCCGAACACCTCAAGACTGCGCGCCGCTTCCGGGACGCGGGTCGCCGAGGTGCTCTACAGCGATCTCCTCAAGACCAATTGTCCGGTAACCGGACAGCCCGACTGGGCAACAATCGTCGTCGATTATTGCGGTTCGCGCATCGACCGGGCGGGATTGCTGGCGTACATCCTTTCGTTTCGCCACCACAGCGACTTTCACGAACACTGCGTGGAGCGGATGTTCTGCGACCTCTGGTGCCAGGTGCGGCCGGAACGACTCAGCCTGATGGCGCGCTACACCCGCCGCGGCGGGATCGATATCAATCCCTGGCGTACCTCCACGCAATGCCAGCCACCGCAGGGGCGTCTTGTCCGGCAATGACAAACTGACGCAGGAATTTGTGCGGCGTTCGGTGCAGGGCTTCAGGGCGGCGGCGGTTGACGGAATTTGCGCTGCACTTCGCGAAATGCACTCTGTAGCGTACCGACCACCTTGTCGTAGTCATAGCTGTTGATTTGATCCAGATCCATGAATAGCGAGAAACCCTCAGCGCGATAATCCAGGCAGGATTGTTCGCTGCCGAGATTCTTGCGGTGATCGACCACCGAATACACCTTGATCGGGTGCTTGAAGCCCTTGACCTCCATCTCCCCGCGATCACGGCACATGATCTGATCCCGCACGAATTGCCAGGTGGCGTGGGAAACGAGAATTTCCCCGGGTTCCGCCGCCGTTTCCAGCCGGCTTGCGAGATTTACCTCGGAGCCCAGCAGGGTGTAGTGCAGCCGGCTTTCGGTACCGAAATTCCCGACCGTGCAAAACCCGGTGCTGATGCCCATGCGTACCTGCATGGGTCGCATCAGGCCCAGGTTGCGCCAGTGGGCCTGGAGTTCGGCAACCTTGTTGCGCATGGCGATTGCCATGGTGACGCAGGCCAGGCAATCCTCCTTGGGGCCACGGGGCCGCGGATCGCCAAAAAATACCATGACGGCATCGCCGATGAATTTGTCGATGGTGCCGCCGTGTTCGAGGGCGATCTTCGACATCTGGGTGAGATAGTCGTTGATCACCTGGGTCAGCGCGGACTCGTCCATTTCGTCGGCAATCTCGCTGAAGCCCACGATGTCCGAGAAAAAAACCACGATCCGTTTGCGCTGCGACGACAGTTTCACCGCCTTGCCGGATTCGATACCCTCCCGCAAGTTGGGCGAAACATATTTGGCAAGCTGGTAGTTGTGCAGTTTCAGACTGATTTGTTCGCGTTTGAGATCCTCGATCCGGTTGCGCAGCAACCCCGACTGTTGCAGTGTGCGATGACCGTACAGGACCAGGAACAGCACAAAAACCCCCGCCGGAACCACATGCAGGGGCGCCTCCAGTTGCAGTTGCAAACCGGGCTGGAGCACTGCGGCGACGGCCGCTCCCGCCGCGAAAGCAAGGTTGTCGCGGACCCATCGGTGTCCGCCGCCACGCAGGAAGGCGTAGCACTGGATCAAGGTCAGCAGGACGGCCAGCAGCAGCAGCGGGAATTGCAGTGCCCCGACCAGCAGGCCCAGCAGCATCGCATCCACATGGCCCAGAATATCCTGGGCGGTAGCCGTGCCTGGGCGTGCCCTGCGCCAGAGCAGCAACTCGCTGATGGAAATGTAAAGCACCGCGGCCAGCGCGCCGCCGACCAGCATGAGATCGGGGTGCTGCCAGCTCGGTATTCGGGTCAACAGCGTCGCTGCCGCGCCCAGCCCCAGGATGGCGCGAAACGGCGCATTGTTCGACGGGGCTGGCGGGAGTTCTGCCGAAGCTTCCAGTACCATGGGCCGGGAGTCTGTGCGTGCGTTGCCGGATTGTATCCCACCGCTGCAAATTCCGGCGGAGTGGAAGCATGCCTTGTGCGCACAAGGGCAGGTTTGATGCAAATCATGGCGGCGTGGCCACCGATGGTGAGAATGCGGTTCGGAATGAATGCAGGCGAGTGAGGCAATGGCTGGCGAATTCGGTTATGCACAGGGCGTGGTGGACGCGGCCTTCGCCGCGGCGGAGGAACGTCCGGACATGAGTCCCGATGCCATGGGTCGAGCCCTGATCCAGGTGGTGATCGCCCACTATCGACGTTACCGGACCAGTAGCGATGTCAGTAGCGAACTCGCTTATCTCGCAGATAGCCTTGACGACGACGAGCCCGTGATCACGCGGGGTTGCTGAACGATCGGCCTCCAGGCGCGGTTGGATTGCCTTCGGAGCGGTCATTGTGTAGAGTCTCGGCCCCTCTCAGGTGAGGTGTCCGAGCGGCTGAAGGAGCACGCCTGGAAAGTGTGTATACGGCAACGTATCGAGGGTTCGAATCCCTCCCTCACCGCCAAATAAAAAGCCCCCGTCAGGGGGTTTTTTATTTGGAAGGCCTTTCTGTTAGAGGGAAGGGGATGAGAACCCGGGTTCGACTCGGAGCCCACGGAGTGGGCGGAGAGAGCGCCCGCAACGCGGGCGACCCGAAGGGCGAGGGGCGAAGCCCGAGTAATCCCTCCCTCACCGCCAAATAAAAAAGCCCCCGCGAGGGGGTTTTTTATTGCGGGAATTCCGGGGGCGGCAGAATTTCGCGTTGGGCGTGATCGTCGACGCTTCAGCGCCGGTAGCGCACACTATCGGTTCGGACCCTGAACTCGCCGGTTTTGCGGTCCTTGAAGAAGTGCTCCAGCGTCTGCTTCACCGATGGAAAGGCAATCTCGTTCCAGGGGATATCCTCTTCCCGAAACAATTCCACCGCCAGGGATTCTTCGCCGGGGGAAAACTCGGGAGCATCCAGCGTGGCGCGAAAAAAAATGTAGACCTGATTGATGTGGGGGATATCGACCATGGTGTAGAGCTGTGGATCGACCACGCGTGCGTTGGCTTCCTCCAGGCACTCGCGGAGCGCGCCCTCGGCGGTGGTCTCGCCGTTTTCCATGAAGCCGGCGGGCAGCGTCCAGTAGCCGAGGCGCGGGGCTATGGCGCGCTTGCACAGCAGCACCCGGTCGCCGTATACAGGTACGCAGCCGGTAATGATGCACGGGTTTTGGTAATGTACGGTCTCGCAGTCATCGCAGATGTGGCGGTGGCGGTCGTCCCCGGAGGGAACCCGCAGGCTCACTGCGCTGCCGCAGGTGCTACAGAACTTCATGGTCGGTGGTCGGTGGTCGGTGGTCGGTGGAGTGAGGTATCCCTGGGTTTGGCGATCTGCGGGCAGCGTGACGATGCAGCCTGAAGTTGGTCGCCCCGGTTCCGGCCGCCCCGGAAATTGGAACGGTTGCGCGGGGATGGTGCAGCGAGCACAGCACCCCGATGGCAACCAGCGGCAGAGTTAACCTCCCGAGTGTCAAGTTCGAGCACCGCATGAAACAGGAACCCGACGCGCCGATTCTAGCGCAGATGGCCGCGCGGCTGCGCGCCTACCCGCCGGACCCGGCGCAGCCGGAGTCCGGGCAGCGCGAAGCCGCGGTGCTGTTGGCGCTGACTCGCGCACGGGAACCCGAGGTCGTCTTCATCAAGCGCGCCGAGCACCTCAACAGCCATCGCGGGCAGGTTGCGTTCCCGGGCGGGATGTGGGAGGTGGGCGATGCCAGCCTGCTCGACACCGCGTTGCGCGAGAGTGAGGAGGAAATCGCCCTGCCCCGGGATCGGGTGGAAGTGATTGCCCGGCTGCCCAGGCGCGCCACCCGGACCGGTACTCCGGTCACGCCCTATCTCGGCGTGGTGCCCGCCGATGTCCCGTTGCGGCACGACCCGTCGGAGCTGGATGCGGTGTTTCGTGTGCCCCTCGCGTATCTGCTCCAGCAGCGTCATCTGGTCAGTGGCGAATTCGAGCTGCTCGATGGCCGTTATGAAATGCCGTGCTATCGCTACGGGAATTTCCGTATCTGGGGTTTTACCCTCAATGTACTGGTCCATTTTCTCAACACCGCACTCGATGCCCGGCTCGGTTTTGCGTATCTGCACGACCGCTTGCCGGCCCATCTGCGTGCGCACCTGATCGAACTGGAGGAGGAAGACTTGCCATGATCTACGCCTACAACGGTCACCGTCCCCGCGTCGGACGCGAAGTGTTTGTCGCGCCCAGCGCGGATGTCATCGGCATGGTGGTGCTGGAGGATGGGGTCAGTATCTGGTTCAACACGGTGATCCGCGGCGATACCGACTTGATCCACATCGGCGCGGGCAGCAACGTCCAGGACAACGCGGTGCTGCATACCGATCCCGGCATCCAACTACACATCGGCGAAAACGTCACCATAGGCCATTGCGCCATGGTTCACGGCTGCACCATCGGCAACAACAGCCTGATCGGCATCAACGCCGTCATCCTCAATCGCGCCCGCATCGGCAACAACTGCCTGATCGGCGCCAATGCACTGGTTCCGGAGGGGATGGAAATTCCCGACAATTCGCTCGTGCTCGGCACGCCCGCCAAGGTGGTGCGGCAGCTCGACGCGCGGGCGATCGCGAGCCTCGCCGAGTCCGCGCGCACCTACCGGATCAAGGCGCTGGAATTTCGGCAGACCCTGACGCCGGTTGCGGATGAGAGCTGATTCCGGCGTCGCCACAGTGCGCTCGCCCTGCGTGTCGATCTGCGCGCTGGGCGATGAGGATATCTGCATCGGCTGTCACCGCAGTGCCCGCGAGATCGCGGACTGGGTGTTGTCGACGGACGCGGAGCGTCGCGCCGTGCTGGCGCGGGTCGCCGAGCGGGCGCGGCGTAACAACCCCTTTGTTTCCTGACGTCGTTTCTAACGAGGTTTGCAAAAACTGTCGCCCGCGGGTTGCGTACGACGGCGCCTGGCCGCTCAGCTCAGCAGCACTTCCAGCACGAACTTGGTGCCCCAGAACGCCAGCATCAGCGAGCAGAACCCGCCCAGCGCCCAGTAGGCCGCCACCCGGCCGCGCCAGCCGCGCCGAAAGTGGCCCCACAACAGCACCGCGTAGACCACCCAGGCGACGAGTGAAAACACCGTCTTGTGGGCGAGATGCTGCGCCAGAATGTTTTCGACATTGATAAAGCCGAGCACCAAGCCCGCGCTCAGCAAAAAAAAGCCCGCCACCAGAAAGCGGAACAGCAGCCGTTCCATGGTCAGCAACGGGGGTAACGCGCGCAGTGGCCCGCCGGGCTGGTGGTTGTGCAGCCGGCGGTTTTGCCACGCCAGCACCAGGGCCAGCAGCGCGGCGATCGTCATCAGGCTGTAGGAGAGCACCGACAGCAGGATATGGGCGCCGAGACCCGGGGGCACCGAGGTCAGTTCGCGCACATGCTGATCGGCGACCGCCGCCAGGAGAAGCATCGCGACGGTCGGTGGAAACAGCAGCAGATACAGATTTTCGAGCGGGTCGCGGATCGAGCTCAGCACCACGATGGCGTTGATCAGCAGAAAGATCAGCGCCGAAAACGGGATCAGGCTGACATTCAGCCTGCTTGCTTCGAAGACCTGGTGCCAGCTCGCCAGTGCATGGGCCGCCACCGCAAACCCCGCCAGCCCCAACAAGGGCAGTCTGGGGCTGACCCGCGCCCGCAAGAAATCCGCAAGGCGCAGCGCGAACGCCAGGCTGTAGAAGAGTGCGGCAAGGGATGCGGTCAACCAGGGGGACATTGGCGGGAGCGGTTTGGAAGACGCCAGAGTGTGGCATATCCGCCCCGTGGGGCAAAGACGCGGCACCGACGTTGAGGTGCCGATGCACGGCGGGTGGCTATAATGCAGGCCCAATTTCGCTCGGATGTCCGCAATGGCATTGTTTGAAAACCTCGGCGGCCGCCTCGGCGACAGCTTTCGCAAGATCGCCGGCAAGTCCCAGCTCAGCGAAGACAATATTCGCGACACGTTGCGCGACGTGCGCATGGCGCTGCTGGAAGCGGATGTCGCGCTCGCGGTGGTCAAGGACTTCATCGACCGCGTGCGTTCACGCGCCCTCGGCACCCAGGTCGGGCGTGGGCTGAATCCCGGGCAGCAGTTCCTGAAGCTGGTGCAGGACGAGTTGGTGCACCTGATGGGCGACGCCAATACCGGGCTGGATCTTGCGGTGCGTCCGCCGGCGGTGATCCTGATGGCCGGGCTCCAGGGCGCCGGCAAGACCACTTCGGTGGCCAAGCTCGCGCGCTATCTCACCGAGCGGGAAAAGAAAAAGGTCATGGTGGTGAGTGTGGACGTCTACCGTCCGGCCGCGATCCAGCAACTCGCCACCCTGGCGGCGGAAGTGGGCGTGACCTGCCTCGCCAGTCGCGGCGACGAGACCCCGCTCGCCATTGCCGAGCGCGCCATGGGGGAGGCGCGGCGCGGTTTTGCCGATGTGCTGATCGTCGACACCGCCGGCCGGCTGCACATCGACGCGGCACTGATGGAGGAGATCCGCGCGCTGAGCGTGGCGCTGAATCCCGCCGAAACCCTCTTCGTCATCGATGCCATGATCGGTCAGGACGCCGTCAACACCGCGCGTGCCTTCGACGCGGCCTTGCCGCTGACCGGCGTGATCCTCACCAAGGTGGACGGCGATGCCCGTGGCGGCGCCGCGCTCTCGGTGCGTCACGTCACCGGCAAACCGATCAAGTTTCTCGGTGTGGGCGAGAAGAGCGACGCCCTCGAACCCTTCCACCCCGACCGCATCGCCTCGCGCATCCTGGGCATGGGCGACGTGCTGTCCCTGATCGAGGAGGTCGAGCGCAAGGTCGATCGCGCCAAGGCCGAAAAGCTGGCCCGTAAGGTCGAGAAGGGGACCAGGTTCGACCTCGAGGATCTGCGCGACCAGCTCCAGCAGATGCAGAATCTGGGGGGCATGGGCGGGCTGCTCGAAAAACTCCCGGGCATGGGCAACATGGCGCGCCTGGCGGAGCAGAGCAATATCGCGGCGCAGTTCAAGACCATGACGGTCATCATCGATTCCATGACGCGCGCCGAGCGCGCCGATCCGGAACTGCTCAACGGCTCCCGCAAGCGCCGCATCACCCTGGGCTCGGGCACCTCCATTCAGGATCTGAACCGGCTGCTCAAGCAGTACAAGCAGATGGCCAAGACCATGAAGAAAATGAAAGGCAAGAACCTCGGCCGGATGCTGCGCGGCATGGAAGGCATGTTGTCGCAGGGGCAGGGTCCGGGAGGCTTGCCGCGGCGGTGAGCTGCCGGTCGATCCCGGTACCTTGGGGTCTCGCCCGCGGACCTCATGGTCGGCATGGGACAGCCGGGGTGTCGTAGGGGGAAAGGCCCGATTACACTCCGCCACACTCCGCGCACGGAACCACCACTCATGGCCAGCGAATCGACCTACGCACCCGCAAGAGTCTGGACTTGGAAGCAGGGTGGCAACGGCAACTGGAGCAAGATAAACCGACCGGTCGCGGGTGCCACCCACGCCAAGGTCCTGCCCGTTGGCAAACACCCACTCCAGCTTTATTCGCTCGCGACGCCCAATGGGGTCAAGATCACGGTGATGCTGGAAGAACTTCTGGCGCTTGGCAGAACGGGCGCTGAATACGACGCCTGGCTCATTGATATCGGCGAAGGCGAGCAGTTTGGCAGCGGGTTTGTGGAGTTGAACCCGAATTCCAAGATTCCCGCGCTGCTGGACCGCGGCACCAATCCGTCCACCCGCGTCTTCGAATCCGGGGCCATCCTGGTCTACCTGGCGGAAAAATTCGATGCCTTCCTGCCCAGGGACTCAGCCGCGCGCGCGGAATGCTTTTCGTGGCTGTTCTGGCAGATGGGCAGCGCGCCCTACCTCGGCGGCGGCTTCGGACACTTCTACGCCTACGCGCCCGAAAAGATCGAATACTGCATCGACCGTTACGCCATGGAAGTCAAGCGCCAGCTCGATGTGCTGGACCGGAATCTCGCGACGCGACGTTATCTGTGTGGCGACGATTACGGCATCGCGGATATCGCGACCTACCCCTGGTACGGTAGCTTGGTCTTGCACAACCTTTACCAGGCGGCGGAATTCCTCGATGTCGCTTCCTATACCCATGTGGTGCGCTGGGCGTCCGAAATCGAGGCACGCCCCGCGGTCCAGCGCGGCCAGCGCGTCAACAAGAGCTGGGGGCCGGAAGCGGAGCGCGTTCCCGAACGCCACGATGCGGGTGACCTGGATGGCGTCACTCGGTTCTGAGGGTGGCGACTCAGAAACCGGCAGTTTTTCAACAAGCTGCTAACCGCGCATGCCCACTTGTTCCCAGCCGGGGGAGAGGCTCTGCTGCGCACTGGGGCGCCGATCCATGCGCTGAAACCAGGCGTTGATATTCTTCAGCTCGGGTGGGATCGGTTGGCCCACGCCCTTGGCGAAATCCAGGCAGCAATAGAGGGTGATGTCGGCGAGTCCGATGCCGTTACCGCCGACAAAGTCACGCCCACCCATCAGGCCGTCCAGCCATGCGAGCTGGTTTTTGCCCTTGGCTTTGAGTCCATCCGCCGCTTCCGGAATGCAGTACATGCGGTCCTTGAACAGCCCCAGGCCTTCGGCGTAGCGGAAGCCGTTGTAGATGTTCTCGGTGATATTGAGCTCGACCCGGCGCTGCCACATGCGGCCGGCTGCGCGTTCCCTGGCATTGCTGCCAATCAGCGCGGGGCTTGGATGACATTCCTCCAGATACTCGCAGATGGCGGCGGTCTCGGCGATGACGGTACCGTCGTCCAGTTGCAGGGCCGGCATCTGGCCACCGGGATTCTTGTCGGTGTAGGGCGGCTTGCGGTTTTCCCCCGCCAGCAGGTCGAGTTCCTCGGTCGGCAGCTGGATGCCTTTCTCCGCCATGAACATGCGTACCAGGCGGGGATTGGGGCCAAAGGAGTTGATCAGCTTCATGACGGTCACCGGTATCGTGGTTGGGTGGAGGATTAAAGCTGGCCCGGTGACGAATGGGAAGGGCGTCAGGCATCTTTCGTCCGTGGCCTCGCGGGTGCGCGTGGAATCAACTGCCAGCCCGAACTGGAACTCGGGGAATATCTCGGGCACCATCGCAGCACGAATCCGTCCGGGCGGTGGGCTGCACGAAGCCAATACGCCGTTGCCGACAGTTCGCGCAATACACGCCAAAAAACTTAAAAATACGTCAAAAAATCAGGGGAGCTAGCATGAAGGTCAATTCAGTATTAGGCCCAATCGCGGTTGAAGATCTGGGCACCACCTTGATTCATGAACACCTGGGAATCGGCTGGCCGGGCTGGGAGCTTGACCATGAAGATTTCGATCGCAAGAAGGAAGGCAAAAGAATCGTCGACAAGCTCAAGGAGATCAGGGATCTCGGGATAAAGAGTTTTGTCGATCCCTGCCCGATGGAGTTGGGCCGCGATCCCGAATTTTCCGCCGAGATGGCCGATAAATCCGGAATCCAGATCGTCATCGCCACGGGTTTATACAATGACGCACTGGGCATTCCGCAGCATTTCCGGCTGATGGACATCGACGGTATCGCCGACGTATACACCAGGGAGATAACCGAGGGAATCGGCAAGACCGGGATCAAGGCCGGCATCATCAAGACCGCCAGCGGCGGTATTCATGGCGTCACCCCGCCCGGACAGGGCATCAAGGACACCGAGATAAAATGTTTGCGGGCCGCGGCGCGCGCGAGCAAGGCGACGGGTGCGCCCATCCTCTGCCACAACGACGAGATGGATCCCTATGGCCGCGAAACACTGGATGTTTTCGAAGAAGAGAAGGTCGACTTCAACAAGGTGCTGATCGGCCACGCCTGTGGTGTCGGCGACATGCGTTATTACTTCGACATTCTCGAGCGGGGCGCGTGGTTGGGCTTTGACCGTTTTGGTATCGAATCCATCGCGTCGGACAAGCTGCGGCTGGCGTCGCTGCTCGGACTGCTCAGCGTCGGGTATGACCGCATCATGCTGTCCCATGACACCCTCCAGTGCTGGCGCGGTCGCGATACCGGCGTGCTGGATGCCATGGTTGCCGCGTCGCCGAACTGGAACGTGTCGCATATCTCGCGCAATATTCTGCCCGCGATGCGCAAGGCCGGTGTCACGCAGGATACGATCGATACTTTGATGATCAAAAACCCGTGCAGCTATTTTGGCGCACCGCCAAAGCGAAGAAGGCGCTGATCGAGTCATGCATGCCAGCGCGGCGCCGGTACCACCGGCGCCGCGAATCTCGATATTCCTTCAAGAAAGATAACGGTCAAGGCCGAGCCGTTGCCCTGCGGCTGGACGCTCGGCACAAAGACGGTTTATTTTCGGATCCCAAGTTCCCTCAATGCCGCTTCATCCAGGGTTTCCCGAACCAGCAACTCCTGCGCGCCCTGTTCGAGGATTTCCCGGTTGCCGCCGAGGATGGCTTCGGCGCGCCGGAAAGCGGTCATCACGATATCCCGCACCGCGGCGTCGATGCGGCTCTGGGTCGCTTCGCTGATCTGGCAGCCACCGGGCGCGGGTCCCATGGGCGTGTCCAGAAACCGCTGGGGCTGGGCGTCGTAGACGACAAAGCCCAAGGCCTCGTCCATGCCGTAGCGGGCGATCATGTCGTGGGCGATGTCGGTAGCCTTGACGAGGTCGTCGGCGGCGCCGGTGGACAGCTCTCCGAATACCAGATGTTCCGCCGCACGCCCGCCCATGAGCACCGCGATCTTGTGTTCCAGTTCGGCGCGGCTCATCAGGTAACGGTCCTCGGTGGGACGCTGGATGGTGTAGCCCAGGGCGCCGATGCCGCGCGGAATGATGGACACCTTGTGTACGGGGTCGGTGCCGGGCAGCGCCAGGGCCACCAGGGCGTGGCCCATTTCGTGGTGGGCGATGACGGCGCGCTCGCGGGGGTTCAGCACGCGACTTTTCTTTTCGAGCCCCGCGACGATGCGTTCTATGGCGCTGGTGAAATCCACCAGCCCGATGTCGGTGCCGCCGCGGCGGGTCGCGGCCAGAGCCGCTTCGTTCACCAGGTTGGCAAGGTCGGCGCCGGAGAATCCCGTGGTGAGCGCGGCGACCTGTTCCAGATCCAGGTCGGGCGCCAGCGTCACCTTGCGCACATGCACGCGCAGGATCTGGATGCGTCCGGCCTTGTCGGGGCGGTCTACCAGCACCTGGCGGTCGAAGCGGCCGGCGCGCAGCAGGGCGGGATCGAGGATTTCCGGACGGTTGGTGGCCGCCAGCAGCACCAGGCCCGAGCCGCTGTCGAAGCCATCCAGTTCCGCCAGCAACTGGTTCAGGGTCTGTTCGCGCTCGTCGTGGCCGCCGAAGCCGGGAAAGGCGCCGCGGGCGCGGCCGAGGGCGTCGAGTTCGTCGATGAAGATGATGGCGGGGGCGCGCTGCCGGGCCTGCTCGAACAGGTCGCGCACCCGCGCGGCACCGACGCCCACGAACATTTCGACGAACTCCGAACCGGAGATGGAAAAGAAGGGCACCCCGGCCTCGCCGGCCACGGCGCGCGCCAGCAATGTCTTGCCGGTGCCGGGCGGTCCGACCAGCAGCACGCCCTTGGGAATGCGCGCGCCCAGGCGGCCGTAATCGCCCGGCGTTTTCAGAAAGCCCACGACTTCCTGGAGTTCGGCCTTGGCCTCGTCGACGCCGGCGACATCGGCGAAGGTAACGCCGGTGTCCTTCTCCACATAGATCTTGGCGCGACTCTTGCCCACGCTCATGAAGCCGCCCATGCCTTGCTGGCGTTCGGCGAGGCGGCGGAACACGAACAGCCAGATCGCGGCGATGATCAGTACCGGCAGGATCCAGGACAGCAGGTCGCGCAGGAAGGTGCTGTCGATCACCCGGGAGTAGGGCACCTGGTAGCGGTCGAGGCGCGCGACGAGGTCGGGCTCGACGCGGGTGGCGACCAGTGCCTGCTTGCCGTTGGGGTCGGGCGCCGTCAAGCGCCCGGTCAGGGTGCGATCGGAGATGGTGACTTCGGCGATGCGGCCGTCGGCCAGCGCCTGCTCGAACTCGCTGTAGGGGACCAACTCGAGTTGCTGGCTCTGTTGCCACCAGCTTTGCAGCAGCAACAGTGCCATCAGTGCCAGCAGCCAGTAGGCGGTGTGCCAGCGAGCCTGGGGTTCCATCACACCTCTCCTCAGTCGCCGGCCTGGAGCGTCACCGGGATATCGATCTGGTTGCCGTCACGTATCAGGGTGATGGTGACGTCGGCGCCCACCTCCAGATCGTCGAGGCGGCCGACCAGTTCGGCGACCGAGGTGACCGGTTTGCCCGCTGCCGCCACGATGATATCGCCGGGAGCGATGCTGCCATCCGCACTCACGGTTGCCGCCCTGAGGCCGGCGGCCGCCGCACCGCTGCCACGAGTTACCGACAGGATGACCACGCCGCGGACGCCGAAGGCGCGTTGCAGGCGCCGGTTCCAGTCCTCGTCGATCCCGATGCCCAGGGTCGGACGCTGATAGCGGCCAGTGGCGATCAGTTGCGGCACTACCCGGTTCATGGTGTCCACCGGCACCGCGAAGCCGATACCGGCACTGGCGCCGCTGGGGCTGTAGATCGCCGTGTTGACGCCGATCAGGCGACCGGCAGAATCCAGCAGCGGCCCCCCCGAATTGCCGGGGTTGATGGCGGCATCGGTCTGGATCAGGTGCTGGACCAGACCGCTGCCGCCCTCGCCGGGCAGCGAGCGGTCGAGTGCGGACACGATGCCGGTGGTCAGGGTCCAGTCGAGCCCGAACGGGTTGCCGATGGCGAAAACCTTCTGCCCGACCCTCAGATCGCCGCTGGTGCCGATGGGCAGCGCCGGCGGCCGGCTGGCAGCGAGTTCGATGCGCAGCACGGCAATATCGTGGGCCGGGCTCGCCCCCACCAGTGCCGCACGATGGTCGCTACCGTCGGCGAGCCGCACCCAGGCTTCGGAGGCGCCGCGGATGACGTGGAAGTTGGTGACGACATGGCCGGCGGCGTCCCAGATGAAGCCCGAGCCCGTACCGCGCGGCACCGAGAACAGGTTGCGGGTCCAGAAATCCTGTACCTGCTCCCGGGTGGTGATGTAGGTGACGGATTCGCGCGCCCGCTCGAACAGGGCGATGGTACTGGCTTCGTCGGCGGCGAGCTCGCCGCGCGGGGTTATGGCGCGCGGCGTCGGGACGGCGCTCTGCCCACGCGGGATGTCGCCGAGAAAACCGGCACCGCTCAGGAGCACGGCAGCCAGCGCCGGCCAGATGAAAAAGCGCCGTGGAATCTGGGGTACGGTCATGGCGAGAAACTCCGTGAGCTGGAAATGGCCGCGGCCCGCAAGGGCCGTCGTGTCGGGGCAAATGCTCGGCTCCAGCCAGTTTACGCATAATCCGGCGCGCGTTCGGAAGCACGCGAGTTCGGGGTATCTCAACACAGGGTCGCGTCTTTGTTGAGCTCTCATGCGGGACTTTCTATCTGCCCGCCGTTGCATGCGCCTGAGCGTCGGGCAATCGCTGTCGGCGCATGCCGCCCCTACAGGTTGCGCACCCGCCACCGCGCACGCGCCGATCGGCCACTGGATTTTCCGCGCGTTTCAAAGCCTGCCAAGCAACTCCCGCAGCGTCGCGGTAATGCGCCCCAGCTCGTCGCGGCCGATGATGTAGGGCGGCATCAGATACACCAGTTTTCCAAAGGGCCGCAGCCAGACGCCGCGTTCCACCAGGTCACGCTGCAACATCGCCACATCCACCGGCTGTTTCATTTCCACCACGCCGATCGCTCCCAGTACCCGCACGTCGGCGACGCCGGCATGGGCGCGACAGGGTTCCAGCTCCGCGCGCAACTGTGCCTCGATGGCGGCGATGCGCTCCTGCCAGGGCGAGGCGAGCAGCAGTTCGATGCTGGCATTGGCGACCGCGCAGGCGAGCGGATTGCCCATGAACGTGGGGCCGTGCATGAACACCCCGGCGTCGCCGGCGCAGATGCCCGTGCCGATTTTTTCGCTGCACAGGGTCGCGGCAAGCGTCAGGTAGCCGCCGGTGAGTGCCTTGCCGAGACACAGGATGTCGGGGCTGATGCCGGCCCATTCGCAGGCAAACAGCTTGCCGGTGCGGCCGAAGCCCGTTGCGATCTCGTCGGCGATCAGCAGCACCTCGTGGCGATCGCACAGGTCGCGCGCCCGGCGCAGAAACTCCGGCGCATAGAAGCGCATGCCGCCGGCACCCTGAACGATGGGTTCGAGGATGACGGCGGCGAGTTCGTGGGCGTGGGCGCCGATCTGCTTTTCAAAGTCGAGGATGTACTGTTCTTCCCAGATCGCATCGAAGGTGCAGCGGGGCGTCTCGGTGAACCGCTGGCGCGGCAGCGCATCGGCGAACAGGTGGTGCATGCCGGTGATCGGATCGCACACCGCCATGGCGGCGAAGGTATCGCCGTGGTATCCGCCGCGCAATGACAGCAGCCGGTGTTTGGCCGGCCGTCCCTGCGCCTGCCAGTATTGCAGCGCCATCTTGATCGCCACTTCGACGCTGACCGAGCCGGAGTCACACAGAAACACCTTGTCGAGACCCGCCGGGGTAAGCGTCACGAGATGCTGCGCGAGGCGCGCCGCCGGTTCGTGGACGATGCCGCCGAACATCACATGGGCCATGTCGGCGAGCTGGCGGGTGACGGCGGCATTGAGCACCGGATGGTTGTAGCCGTGGATTGCGCACCACCAGGACGCCATGCCGTCGATGAGCTGGCGGCCGTCGTCGAGTTCCAGGGTACAGCCGTGGGCGCGCCGCACCACATAGCTGGGCAGCGGTCGGGTCAGCGAGGCATAGGGATGCCAGATATGCTCCCGGTCGATGGCGCGGATTTCGGGTGCGGAGAGCAAGGGCATGGCGAAGTGGGCTGGCGTGACGGGTTTCGATTGTATGCCGGCGCAGGGTATGCCCGCATGAATCTTGGTTCAAAACCGCCATTGCGATATGCTCGTTCGACATTTCCACAACGCCCGAGTCGCTGTGAAACCCCCACTGATCCTGCTGTTGACGCTGCTGTTGAGTCCGTCGTTGTTCGCTGCGCCCAGTGCGCAGTACTGGGCCGAATGGGATCGCAGCGACGAGCTCAACCCCGCGACCATCGATCACGGCAGTTGGGATGCCTTGCTGCACGAGTATGTGGTGGTCAACCACAAGTCCGGCATCAACCGGTTCCGCTATGGCGAGGTATCGCCGGCGGACAAGGCCCGTCTCGACAGCTATATCGAGGCGACCGCCGCCATCGATCCCCGGACTTATTCCCGCGCCGAGCAACTCGCCTACTGGCTCAATCTCTACAATGCGCTGACCGTGAAGCTGGTGCTGGACCACTATCCGGTCGCCAAGGTGAACAGCATCCGGGTGGCCGGCGCCGACGCGAGCGATGGCCCCTGGAGCGCGAAGCTGGTGCAGGTCGGGGGTGCCGATCTGTCCCTCGACGATATCGAGTACCGCATCCTGCGGCCGATCTGGAAGGATCACCGCGTCCTGTTCGGGCTGGCGTGCGCGGGCCTGGATTGTCCGGATATTCAGCCCCGGGCCTGTACCGGGTTCAACAGCCAGGAACTGCTCGGCAGCGCGGGTCGGGATTTCATCAATTCCGACCGCGGCGTCTCCATTGCCGGCACCAAGGGTCCATTGCGGGCTTCGCGTATTTTCGAGACGTACCAAAGCGATTTTGCCGCGGATCACAAAGCGCTCCTGAAGCTGTTTGCGCACTATGCCGAAGACCGCAAGGCGCTCTATCTGCTGGGCTACACCGGCGCCATTCAGTATCACCAGGACTGGACGCTGAATGCGCCGTGAATTGACCTGCATCAATACCAGCGCGGTTCCCGGGGGCTAGCTTACAAGTCGAGAACGGGCAACCGGACGGAGGTTGAAGATGCGCAAGGAGAAGGCGGCATTGCGCAACGGACTTATCCTCGTGGCCACCATCGCTGCACTGGTCGTGATCACGGTGTTCCTGGTGCGCACGCTGGCGGGAGCCCCCTGATGAAGCGTCTCTGTTTTCTTTCGCCCGACGTCACGCACGCCAAGAACGCCGTGGATGCGCTCCGCGGTGCGGGCATCGCCGATCGACATCTCTATGTCGTCGCGCGTCACGACATCGATCTGCAAGGGTTGCCGGATGCGGGCCCGGAAGACGACGATTTCCTGCCCGCGTACGAGCGCGGTTTGGCGATCGGTGGCATCGGGGGGCTGTTGGCCGGTCTGTTGGCGATGGCATTTCCGATCACCGGATTCGCGGTCGGCGGAGCCGCGCTCGCGCTGGTGACCCTGTATAGCGCGGGGTTCGGCGGTCTGCTGACTGCTCTGGCGGGCTCGGCCTTTCCCAGTTCGCGTCTGGAGAAATTCCAGGCCGCCATCGACAACGGCCAGCTGTTGATCCTGGCCGATGTCACCGATAAGAACATCGCGGCCTGCGAAGCGGCCGTGCGGCGCGTGGATCCGCAAATCGACATCCAGGGCATCGAACCCCCGGTCCCCGTCATTCCTTAGGGAAACGCTGAACAATACGTGTCGGCCGTCATGCCCGCGAAAGCGGGCATCCAGGTTTTCCCGCAGTCTCAATCAGTTGCGGACGTATGGATTCCCGCTGAAGCCTGCCCCCGACTCCGATCGGGGGCGGGAATGACGAATAAATCAGCGCTTCCTAGGCGGGCCGCGGGCACGGCGTGCGGCCGGCCGCGGCGGCCGTTAGAATGGCTGCCCACGCTGGCCTCCGTCCCGGATCCATGGCTGAACTTCACGGTCGCGACCGTCTCGAATACAACAAATTGCAAAAGCGCCTGCGCCGCAATGTGGGCAATGCCATTGCCCGCTACGGCATGATCGAAGCCGGCGACAAGGTGATGGTGTGCCTGTCCGGAGGCAAGGACAGCTACGGGATGCTCGACATCCTGCTCAACTTGCAGAAGACCGCGCCGGTGGATTTCGAGCTGGTGGCGGTCAACCTTGACCAGAAACAGCCTGGATTTCCCGAGCAGGTGCTGCCGGATTATCTGAGCGCCATCGGCGTGCCGTTTCACATCGTCGAAAAGGACACCTACAGCATCGTCACCGAGTTGGTGCCGGAAAACAAAACCTATTGCGGACTCTGTTCGCGGCTGCGGCGCGGCACTCTGTACGGGTTCGCCGAAGCCATCGGCGCCACCAAGATCGCTCTGGGTCACCACCGCGACGACATCATCGAAACGCTGTTTCTCAACATGTTCTACGGTGGCAAGCTCAAGGCGATGCCGCCCAAGCTGTTGTCCGACGACGGCCGCAACATGGTGATCCGGCCGCTCGCCTTCTGTCGCGAGGAGGATCTCGCCCGCTACGCCGAGTATCGGGAATTCCCCATCATCCCCTGCAACCTGTGCGGCTCCCAGGACAACCTGCAACGGCAGGCCATCAAGGCGATGTTGCAGCAGTGGGAGCGCGCGCATCCGGGGCGGCTGGAGACGATCTTTGCGGCGATCTGCAATGTGGCGCCGTCGCAACTGGCGGATCCGGCGCTGTTCGACTTTACCGGTCTGCAACTGCGCCGCGAGCCCGCGCAGCGGATCGCGGCGGTGAATCTGGGCTGAGTTGCGGATGGCGTTGCCGACGACCTTGCGCGTTGATCAGGCGGCGCGCGCCCTGGCGCTGGCACCCAGGTAACCGCTGACGAAATCCTCCGCGCTCCCGCTGGGTCGACTGTGGAAATGGCGATGCCAGTGGCGCGCGAGCCCCGCGATGTCTTCGGCCTCGGGAAGTTCCTGTCCGTGGCGCCGGTAGATCATCCAGGCGATGGCGGTTGCGTACTTGAGGTTGGTGGCCAGTTCGCCATGGGGGTCGCGCAGGAAGCAGTGCTGTCCAGCGAGGCCGCGCACCCGGCTGGCGAGTTCCGGATCGCCGACCAGATACTTGTCCCAGACCGCGCGATGGGTTGCGGGCGCGATCCGGTAGATGCCAAGCCGCTGTCCCTCGCGCAGACGCCCGTTGCGTCCGGATTCCTGCAGCGCGGTCCCCAGCAGCAGGTTTTCCGCCGCGGGGGACCAATCTCCGAGCTGTTTCAGGGTGGCGCGGATGACGCGGCGCAGATCGCAGGTCGAACACATCGGGTAATTCTCCCTGAGGTTCGTGAGGTGGATAAAATAAAATTGTCCGTTTTTTATCAGGTTAAGCCAGATAATTCAACCATGACATCATGTTTTGACGTTATCTTACCGAGACTGCTTCCGGCTGGGCGTCCCGCGATCAGGGATGGCAGCTCTGGCCAAGGATCGACCGCCTGAGGGGATGTGGACGGCAGCCGAGCTGCCAAGGCGCGCGCGGATGATCGAGGTAATCGAGGGCGACATCACCAGGCTCGCGGTGGATGCCGTAGTGAACGCCGCCAACCGCCGACTGGCGGGCGGTGGCGGCGTCGATGGCGCCATTCACCGCGCCGCCGGGCACGACGCCTTGCAGGCGGCTTGCCGGGCGCTGGGCGGCTGCCCCACGGGGGAAGTGCGGCTGACGCCGGGCTTCGCGTTGCCGGCGCGGGCCATCATTCATGCGGTGGGGCCGGTCTGGCAGGGCGGTGGCGCGAACGAAGACGAGTTGCTCGCGCGCTGTTATCGCCATGCCATGGCACTGGCGGCCGCCGAGGAGTTTCGGTCGCTCGCGTTTCCCGCCATCAGTTGCGGCGCGTACGGCTTTCCGCCCGCGCGCGCCGTGGCCATTGCGGTGCGCGAAGTGCGCGGTGCCATGACGCGATCCACGAGCGTCGAACGGGTGATCTTCTGCTGTTTCGACGCCGCCATGGCAGCGCTCTACCGGGCCGAACTGGCGCGGAGCGGATCTACATCTCCGCCATGACTTCAATACCGAGCAGGTCGAGTCCGGTGGCGAGGGTGCGCGCCCCCAGCTGACACAGCGCCAGACGACTCGCCCGCAGCTCGGGCGCGACCTCCGGCTTCAGGATCGGGCACTGCTCGTAAAAACCGGTGAAGGTGCTGGCCAGCTCCTGGAGGTAGGTGCACAGCACATGGGGATAGGCTTCGGCCGCGACCTGGTGCAGGACATCGCCGAATCCCAGCAGGGCGAGGGCGAGGCGGCGCTCCGCGGCCGTGGCGATCATGATGGCGCCGGGAGTCGCGTCGGGAGCCATGTCCGCCGCGCGGCGGAAAATGCTCTGGATGCGCGTGTAGGCGTATTGCAGATAGGGCGCGGTGTTGCCGTCGAAGCTCAGCATGGCGTCCCAGTCGAACACATAGTCGTGGGTGCGGGTCTTCGCCAGATCGGCGTATTTGACCGCCCCGATGCCGACCTTGTGGGCGATCTCGGCGTGGGTCGTTGCCGCCAGCGCCGGGTTCTTGGCCGCGACCAGTTGCGCCGCCCGCGCCACGGCTTCGTCCAGTAGTCCGGCGAGCTTCACGGTGCCGCCGCTGCGGGTTTTGAACGGGGTGCCGTCCGGACCCAGCATGGTGCCGAAGGGATGGTGTTCGAGCGCGACATCGGCGTCGACCAGACCGGCCTTGCGTGCCAGGGTGAACACCTGCTTCATGTGCAGCGACTGGCGCGCGTCGATGAAGTAGAGAATCCGCTTGGCGCCCAGCACCTGGCTGCGATAGCGCAGCGCGGCGAGATCCGTGGTGGCGTACAGATAGCCGCCGTCCGATTTGCGCACGATCACCGGACTCGGCCGGCCCTGCTTGTCGGCCAGCTCGGGCAGGAAAGCCACCAGCGCGCCCTGGTCTTCGGTGGCCAGGCCCTGCTCGGTCAGCAGCGCGGCGATCTCCGCCAGATCGTCGTTGTAGGCACTTTCGGGGCGGATGTCGGCGTGGCTCAGCGTGACATTGAGCTGGCGGTAGATGGCTTCGCTGTGGGCGATCGAGATGGCGATGAAGCGTTGCCAGAGCGCGTGGCAGTGCGCATCGCCCGCTTGCAGGCGCACCACATAGTGCCGTGCCCGCGAGGCGAATTCGGCATCGAGATCGAAGTGGGCCTTGGCATTCTGGTAGAACTGTTCGAGATCGGCGAGCGCCAGATCCGATGCTTCGCCGCCGGCCAGATGCGCTTCCAGTTCGGCAATCAGCATGCCGAATTGTGTCCCCCAGTCGCCCATGTGATTGTGGCGGATGACTTCGTGACCCAGGTATTCCAGCACCCGCACCACGGCGTCGCCGATGATGGTGCTGCGCAGATGGCCGACGTGCATCTCCTTGGCCAGATTGGGCGAGGAGTAATCCACCACGGTGCGCACGGGATGCGCGGCGAGGGGGCAGAGACGGTGCGCACCACGCAGGTCGTCGAGCAGCCGGGCCAGAAAGTCGTCCGCGAGATGGATGTTGATGAACCCCGGACCCGCGATCTCGACCCGGCTTGCGATGTCGGCGAGCTGCGCCTGGGCGACGATGCGTGCGGCCAGATCCCGGGGTTTGACTTTCATTTCCCGGGCGGCGCCGAGGGCGAGATTCGCCTGAAAATCGCCGAACTCCGGCCGCGTACTGGGCGCCGCCAGAGGGTCGGTGGGAGACACGGCGATGCCGCAGGCGGTCGCGGCATCGCGAAGGCGCTGGTCGAGCAGATTGCGGATGCTCATCGCAGGCTCATGGGGCGGGAGGGCGGGCATTTTAGCAGCTTGGTGAAACACTGCCGCGGCTGCCATCGGCGGCGTCGCGCGTTGCCCCCTGGGGTGCCCGCGTATAGCATCCGGGCTTCGGACAATGATCTTCGGACACCGATCTTCCGACAATAACGACCAACGACCCCGAGGTGCCCCATGAACGACGCCATCCGACCCTTCCGCATCGCGGTTCCCGACGCCGTGCTCACCGATCTCCGCGAGCGCCTCGCCCGCACCCGCTGGCCGAAAAGGAAGTCGTCGACGACTGGTCCCAGGGCATTCCGCGCGCTTATGTGCAGGAGGTGTGCCGCTACTGGCAGACGCAGTACGACTGGCGCGCGCGCGAGGCGCGGCTCAACCGGTTCGACCAGTTCATCACTGAGCTCGACGGTGTCGATATTCATTTCGTCCACCAGCGCTCGCCGCACCCTGCGGCGCGGCCGCTGCTCATCACCCACGGTTGGCCCGGCTCCATCGTCGAATTCCACAAGGTGATCGAACCCCTGGTGGACCCGGTCGCTCACGGCGGCGACGCGGCGGATGCCTTCCACGTGGTGTGCCCGGCGCCGCCGGGCTACGGATTCTCCGGCAAGCCGGTCACCACCGGCTGGAACATCGACAAGATCGCGCGCGAATGGAACCGGTTGATGCGGCGACTGGGCTACGACCGCTACCTGGCCCAGGGCGGTGACTGGGGCGCCGCCGTGACCACCGCGATCGGGATGCAGAACCTGGGCAACTGCCAGGCGATTCACCTCAACATGGTGATCGTCGAGCCCGATCCCGCCACTTTCGACAGCCTCACGCCCCTGGAACAAAGCGCGCTCGCGGGCATGCAGCACTACAAGGACTGGGATTCCGGCTATTCGAAGGAGCAGAGTACGCGCCCCCAGACCCTGGGTTACGGGCTGGTGGATTCTCCGGTGGGGCAGGCTGCATGGATTCTCGAAAAATACTGGGCCTGGACCGACTGCGACGGCCATCCCGAGAATGCGCTGACCCGCGACGAGCTGCTCGACAACATCATGTTCTACTGGTGCACCGCGAGTGCCGCGTCATCCGCGCGACTGTATTGGGAGAGTTTCAACAGTCTGTCCCGCGATCCGGTCGAACTGGCCACGGGGTGCAGCATTTACCCGAAGGAAATTTTCCGCAGTTCGCGGCGCTGGGCCGAGCGCCGTTTCAGGAAGCTGATTCACTGGAACGAACTGGATCGCGGCGGGCACTTCGCCGCTTTCGAGCGGCCCGAGGTTTTTGTGGCGGAAGTGCGCGACTGCTTTCGGAACCTGCGCTGGTGAGAATCGCTGCATGGCGGCGCGTGCGCGAATCGAGCCAGAGCGAGTATCGCGGAACAGGATGCTCGCTCTGGCGTCGTGGTCAGGGTTCGATCCCGGGTTCCGCCGCAGCCGGCTCGCCGGTGGCCGGTGGCGCGGCCTGGCCGGCGGTATCCACATCATGGGTGGCTGGCGCTGCCACCAGCGACTCGCGCCGCGCGGCCTTCAGCAACTGCTCGGCGCTGTAGACCGGCAGGCGCAGGTACTCGGCGCGGCTGGATACCTTCACTGTGTACTCATCCCCTTGCGGGGCCTTGCCCAGTCGGTATTCGACCGGCGTGCCGCCCTTGCGGGTGATCTGAAGATTCAGAACCGGTTCGTCCAGGCCGTATTCGACTTTTTCCTCGGAACCCAGCAGCGCGCTGATGCGGAGCTCGGCGAGTTTGTCGGCGAGGCTGTCGGCGGCGGCAGCGTTGAGGCTTTCGCCGGCCGCCAGTCCGGCGGCCTGCCAGTGGGTCCGCGGCGCCCCGGCGGTCTGATTTTCCTCGACGACGGTGGCGTTGGCGTCTGCCGCCGTGGGCGTCGGGTCCGGTACGCGCTCGAGGTGCAGGCCTGCCACATCGAGGGCAACCAGCTCGTCGCGGGGCACTCTCAGCAGGGTGCGATCGATCCAGTCGTCGATCCTGAGCGGGAATTCATGGGCACCCAGCTCGACGGCCAGAATGGTCTCGCTGGGGGCGGCGCGTGCGTTGATCCGGCGCGGGCCGGGCGCGGTGCCCAGATACAGCGTGGCGAGGGCTTTGTCGCCCGTGCCCAGGGTGATGCGGCGTTCGAAGTCGGCGTCGCTGACCCGAAAGCGCTGTTGCGCGCCCGGGGTAGTGGCCACGGGCGTACCCCCGCGCAGTTCCGTGAGCCGTTGCAACAGTTGTTCGATCCGCTCGCGGTCGGCGGGGAAGTCGGCCGCCTCCGGCAGGCGCCAGCCACCGTCGGCCCTGGTCAAGGTGACCTTGGCCGCCTCCGGTCCTTCGATACTGAGGCGATCGACGCTACCCGCATCGAAGCCGAGCAGCGGGCTTTCGGCGGCGGGGGCGGACAGGCGGGTTCCGGTAAAGCTGAGTCCCAAGACGAGCACCAGCTGCACGCCCAGCACCGCTGCCAGCAGTCGAATGGTCTTTTCCATACGTCAAATCTCCGCAAGCAGGTTCTGATAACGGCGGCGGTCGGCGGCAGCGACCCACCGCCGCCAGCCCCAGACCGCACCCAGGCCCAGCAGCGCCAGGCCGTAATTGAGGTATTCCCAGCGGCGCTGCGCATCTTCCGCCAGCGGCGTCAGGGTGCGCGCCAGTTGATTGCGGCCGCGCAGGGCGAGCAGGCTGCGATCTTCCAACGACCAGTCGATGGCGTTCTGGAGAAACTCCACCGGCCCGAGGTACAGGGTGCCAAGCCCCTGAGAAGCGAGGTCGATCGCGGTGTCGGTCGCGAAGCTGTTGCTGGCCACCAGCACCAGACGTGCCGATTCCGGCGAGCGGTCGATCACGCCGGTGAAGGCGTTTTTCGTCGCCGCATCGGCGTCCTCGGCGTCACCATCCCCTTCGCCGGGATCCGTGTCCTGGACGAGCGGGGACTGCTTGCCCCGATAGAACGAATCGAAGCGGCCTTCGAGCGCCACTGCGAGCAGCGCGGCCGCGCGTTTCCCTTGGGGTTCGAAGCCGGTCGCCGCAAACGCGCTGTAATCGGGAATCAGATTCGGGTCGGGCGAGGCCCAGCTCTGGGGCGAGCTCTTGAGCAGCTCCGTCACCCTGCGTCCCGGGTTCTTGGCCGCATCGACGGTAATCGGCGATGCCCAGTTCAGGGTCAACTGCGTGAGTCCGGCCGTGATGGGGCTGTCGCCATTGATGCCCGCACCCCGAATGTCCGGGAAATGCGGGTAGGGCACCATGCGGATCTCCTGCACAGGGATGCCGCCGATATAGCGCTCCACGGGCACTGGCAGCGCTGCACTCTGGGGGTCCAGAACCATGGTGTCGGCGATGGTAATGCCCTGATGGCCGAGCCAGTCCGCGAGTCCCGATTGCTGCCGGCTGGCGGTCAGGGTCTGCGCGAGCTGAATCTCGAAGGGCGAGGTGGCGAGCACCACACTGCCGCCGCGCATCAGAAACTGGTCGATGGCGAACACCTGCCTATCGCTCAAGTCCCGGGGCGAGAGCACCAGCAGCAGATCGGCTGCCTCGGGCACACGGCCGTCCTCCAGTCCGGTGACCTGGATACGGACGCTTTCTTCCAGCGCTTTGGTCAACAGGTTGTACTGCGCGCCGTCGCTGGCGCCATACGCCGAGGTGACAGGCTTGACCATGGCGATGGTCTTGAGAAAACCCGGCGCCAGACGTTGGAAGGCAGCGTCGAGGGAGCGCTTCAGGGCGTCCCTGTCGAGGGTTTCCGGCAGTGGCACCTGCACCGGATCGCCTGCGCCTTCGATCACCAGCGAGAACCAGAACGGCGTGGGGTCCACCAGGCTCGCGATCTGGGGTCCCAGGCCGTAGCGCTCCTGGAGTTCCTTCGCGAGCTTGCCGCCGTCGGCATCGGGATCGGCAACGGCGACGGCAAGCTTGTCGCCGGCCTGTTTGTGGTAGTCGTCGAGCAGGGCGTCAAGATCCTTGCGCAACGCCACGAGTGCGTCCGGAAGTTTGGCATCGGGCGAGATATGGCTCCGCAACGTCACCGGTTGTGTCAGGGCATCGAAAGGGTTGCCGCCCGAGCGATAGGCGTTCACCGCCTTGTGGATGGCGCGGGTCACCGCGTACTCGGGATTTTTCAGCAGGACATCCAGGCCGCGGTCGCCACCCCGGGCCTTCACTTCGATCAGATCCTGATAGCCCAGGGTCTGGTGCTGGTCGCCGTAACTCACCACCACATTGAAATAGGAATTCACCACCGCGGCCTGATAGCGGCTCGCGGTCTGGAACGGCACTGGCTTGACGCCGTAACGGGCGGCGGCCTCTTCCTCCAGGGCGCGATCGGTGTGGGGGTCGATGAACTCCACGCGCGCGCGGCTGCCGGCAGCCACCGCGTATTCCGCCAGCAGATTCTTGATCTGCGGCACCAAAGGCGCGAGCAGGGGGTGGGTCTTGGCGGAGAAGTAGCCACGGATCAGCAGGGGCTCGCGCACCTGGGCGAGTTGCTCCCGGGTCGCCTCCGACAACGAATAGAGCTTGCCGTCAGTGATGTCGGCGCGCGCCCAGCCGACGGAAGCCAGCCACAGATTGGCCGCCACGAAATTGGCCACCGCGAGGCCCGCGGCGAGGCCCCAGAGCTGGTGGCGGGCGCTGCGCGGATTGCCGGCCCAGCGCAGGCGTTCCAGGCCGAACAGGTTCAGGGTCAGGAATACACCGACGATGGCGACGTAGTAATAGAGATCGCGCAAATCCAGCACGCCGCGGGTGATGGATTCGAAGCGGGTGCCGGTGCCGAGCAGGGCCAGCACGCCGCCGATGCGGTGGCCAAACAGATTGGTCAGGGTGCTCGATCCCACCAGATAGAAGAGTCCGCACACCAGCGCGGTGAGGATCAGCGCCACGATGGGGTTGTCGGTGCGACCGCTCATGTAGAGACCGATGGCCACATAGGCCGCGGCCAGGAGCAGGGTGGCGAGATAGCCGCCGATCACCGGACCCCAGTCGAGCGGCCCCAGCAACGCCACCGTAAGCGGCAGCGGCAGGGTGAGCGCCAGGGCGAGCGCCACCAGCCCCAGCGTGGCGGCGAACTTGCCGAGCACCAGTTGCAGGGGCTGCACCGGCGCCGTGAGCAGGCTTTCCAGCGTGCCCGCGCGGCGCTCCTCGGACCAGGATCGCATGGTCAGCGCCGCGACCAGGAAGATCAGCAGCAGCGGCAGCCACTCGAACAGCGGCCGCACATCGGCAATGTTGCGGGCGAAGAACGTCTCCACCCAGAAAAACACGAACAGGGCCGCCGCGAGAAAGGCGCCGAGAAACAGATAGGCGGCCGGTGTGGCAAAAAAGCCGCGGAATTCCTTGCGGGCGATGCGCAGCATCTCAGCCATGGGCCACCTCCGCGTTCACTTCGGCAAACAGGGTTTCCAGATCCCGCCGCTGGGGTTGCAGGGCGTAGAGCCGCAGACCCGCGCCGGCGAGCGCCGCGGCGACCTCGGGAGCGGCGTCGACGGGCGCATCCAGGCGGTAGTGATGCTGGCCCCGGGCGGCACTGGTTTCCGCCACGGCCTTCACGCCGGGAACGCCGGTCAGGGCCGCGCGGGCATCGCCGCCCACGCTCACCAGCAGGCCCCCGCTCTGTTGCAGCGCGTCCAGGCGCGTATCCAGGGCGAGCCGGCCGGCGCGCAGGATCAGTACCCGTTCGCACACCGCCTGCACTTCCGAAAGGATATGGGTGGAGACGATCACGGTGGCGTGCTGGGCCATTTCGCCGATCAGCTCCCGCATGTGCAGGATCTGGGTCGGATCGAGACCGTTGGTGGGTTCGTCGAGGATGATGATGTCGGGGTCGTGCAGCAGCGTCTGCGCCACGCCCACCCGCTGACGGTAACCGCGGGAGAGGGTTTGAATCGGCGCCGTGGCCTTCTCGCGGAGCGCCGTGCGGCGGATCGCGGCGGCCACCGCCGGGCGCTGCTTCGCCTCCGGCACCCCGTGCAGGGCGGCCTGATAGAACAGGTAATCGATGACCGTCATCTCGGGCCACAGCGGGCAGTTCTCCGGCAGATAGCCGATGCGCGCCTGAATCGCGCGAGTGTCGGCACCGACGGTCAGCGTGTCGATGCGGATGCTGCCCGCGGTCGGTTCGAGAAACCCCGTCATCATTTTCATGATGGTGGTCTTGCCGGCACCGTTGTGGCCCAGCAGACCCACCACCTCGCCGCGGTCGATGCGGAAACTCACGTCATCCACGGCCGTCAGATCGCCATAGCGGCGCGTCAGGTTGTTCACCTCGATCATTCTGTGTGCTCCATTCTGGAATGCGGTTGCAATCGGCGCCGGTCATGCGCCGGCATCGGCTATCCGCATGGGGGCGGTGGAATGGGGGTGAGCGGGAGATGGTGGAAACGCATTATTGTTGCGATGGGCGTCATGAACATGGGCATGGTGGTCAGGCCAGGATCCCTCGGGTGAAGCGATGCCGTGCGCGGCACTGGCGGGAAGACCGGGCCGCGAGCGGAAAGTTCCGTGGAGGATGGGCACCCCACACCCCGTCGCTTCCGCTATCGCGGAGGCGGCCAGGATGGAGCGCCGCCCGGTCATCGCGCCCGTATTCGCGTTGAGCGCCACCCGCCTTTCTGCTAGGCTTTTCCCCCGTCCGCCGATGGGGGCAACGGGCTTCTCGACCCCGTTTCACGCACTCCCGGCATCTGTTTTTTCCCGCCCTCCGCTTGATGAGAAAGGTCTGCGATGACGCGATTCATTTTCGTAACCGGCGGGGTGGTGTCATCCCTTGGCAAGGGCATCGCAGCGGCTTCGCTGGGCGCCTTGCTGGAAGCGCGGGGCTTCAAGGTCACGGTGCTCAAGCTCGACCCCTACCTGAATGTCGACCCGGGCACCATGAGCCCGTTCCAGCACGGCGAGGTGTTCGTCACCGAGGATGGCGCCGAGACCGATCTGGACCTGGGCCATTACGAGCGTTTCCTCAACGCCCGCATGTCCAGCAAGAACAACTTCACCGCCGGCCAGATCTACGAAACCATCCTGCGCCGCGAGCGCCGCGGCGACTATCTCGGCGGCACCGTGCAGGTGATTCCTCACGTCACCGACGAGATCAAGCGCCGCATCCTGGAAGGTGGGGAGGGCGCCGATATCACCCTGGTGGAGATCGGCGGCACCGTGGGCGACATCGAATCGCAGCCCTTCCTGGAAGCGATTCGCCAGCTCAAGGTGGAGCTGGGCTCGCAGCGCTCGCTGCTGATTCATCTCACGCTGGTGCCCTATATCGCCACCGCCGGCGAGACCAAGACCAAACCGACCCAGCATTCGGTGAAGGAGCTGCGCTCCATCGGGCTGCAGCCGGATGTGCTGATCTGCCGTTCCGAGGTGGCGATCGACGACGCGTCGCGGCGCAAGATCGCCCTCTTCACCAGCGTCGAAGAGCGCGCGGTGGTGCCGCTCATGGATGCCGAGAGCATCTACTCCATCCCCCGTCATCTGCATGAGTGGGGCCTCGATGGCTTCGTGGCGGAAAAATTCCGGCTTCCCGACCGTCCCGCCGATCTGTCGCAATGGGATCTGGTGGTGGAAAACCAGCGCCATCCGGAACACGAGGTGGTGATTGCCATGGTCGGCAAATACATGGATCTGCTGGATGCGTACAAGTCGCTCAACGAGGCGCTGGAGCACGCCGGCATCCACAACAGGGCGCGGGTGGTGATTCATCACATCGACTCGGAACTGCTCGACGACGACCTCAGTCAGCTCGCCGGTTGCCACGGCATTCTGGTCCCGGGCGGGTTCGGTGAACGCGGCGTCGAGGGCAAGATTCGCGCGGTGCGCCACGCGCGCGAGCGGCGCATTCCGTATCTCGGCATCTGTCTGGGCATGCAGGTGGCGGTGATCGAATTCGCGCGCAATGTGGTCGGCCTGGTGGGCGCCAACAGTACCGAGTTCGACCGCAATACGCCGCATCCGGTGATCGGCCTGATCACCGAATGGACAGACCGCGAGGGGCATGTCGAGACCCGCTCCGAAGCCTTCGACTACGGCGGTACCATGCGCCTGGGCGCGCAGGAGGCGCGGCTGGTGGCGGGATCGCGGGCGCGCGCGGTCTACGGCAAGGACGTGATCGTCGAACGCCATCGCCACCGCTACGAGGTGAACAACAGGTACGTCGGCGTGATCCAGGCGGCCGGCATGAAGGTGGGCGGCTGGTCCACCGACGAATCCCTGGTGGAAACCATCGAGCTGCCCGATCATCCCTGGTTTTTTGCCTGCCAGTTCCACCCCGAATTCACCTCCACGCCGCGCACCGGCCATCCGCTGTTCTCGGGTTTCATTCAGGCATGCCTGAAAGCGGCCGGCGTCGCGCCTGCCGCCAGCGGAACCTGACCGATGAACAGAACGGTGGCTGTGGGCGAGATCGCCATCGCCAATGACCGGCCCCTGGTGCTGTTCGGCGGCATCAATGTGCTGGAATCCCGCGAGCTGGCGCTGCGCGCCGCCGAGCATTTCGTCGCCGTGACGCGCGACCTCGGTATGCCCTATGTCTTCAAGGCGTCCTTCGACAAGGCCAACCGTACCTCGATCCACTCCTTTCGCGGCCCGGGGCTGGACGCGGGCCTGCGCATACTGGAAGAGGTGAAGCGCACTTTCGGCGTGCCGGTACTGACCGATGTTCACGAAGTCGCGCAAGCCGCGCCGGTGGCGGAAGTCTGCGACCTGTTGCAACTGCCGGCGTTTCTCGCGCGCCAGACCGATCTGGTGGCGGCGCTCGCGGCCACGGGTGCGGTCATCAACATCAAGAAACCCCAGTTCATGAGCCCCGAACAAACCGCGCATCTGGTGAGCAAATTTCGCGAGTGCGGCAACGACCGGCTGCTGTTGTGCGAGCGCGGCACCTGTTTCGGTTACGACAATCTGGTGGTGGACATGCTGGGCTTTCAGGTGGCCAAGGCCGCCACCGACGGCGCGCCCATGATTTTCGATGTCACCCATGCCCTGCAACGTCGCGATCCGGGCGGCGCCGCATCCAGCGGGCGCCGCGCCCAGGTCGCGGAACTGGCGCGCGCCGGCGTCGCCGTGGGCATCGCGGGACTGTTTCTGGAAGCCCATCCCGAGCCGGAGCGCGCCCTTTGCGACGGTCCGAGCGCGCTGCCGCTGGACGTGCTGGCGCCGTTTCTGACGCAGATCAAAGCGGTGGACGACCTGGTCAAGGCGCTGCCTCCGCTCGCCATTCGTTGAAATTCCACGACCGACTACAGGAATGAGCATGACCAAGATTGAGGACATTCGCGCCTACGAGATTCTCGACTCTCGTGGCAATCCCACGGTGAATGTGGACGTAACCCTCGTGGGTGGCGCGGTGGGCAGTGCCTGCGCCCCGTCCGGGGCGTCGACCGGCTCGCGCGAAGCGCTGGAGCTGCGCGACGGCGATCCCGAGCGCTACCTGGGCAAGGGTGTGCTGAACGCCGTCGCCAACGTCAACGGCGCACTGCGCGATCTGCTGCTCGGCGCCGATGCGGCGGAGCAGCGCGAACTCGACCGGCGCATGATCGAAGCCGACGGCACCGAGAACAAGGGCGCGCTGGGCGCCAACGCCATTCTGGGGGTGTCGCTCGCGGCGGCCAGGGCGGCGGCACTGGGTCGCGGTGTACCCCTGTACCAGCACATCGCGGAAACTGCGGGCGGCGCGGCCCGCTACCGGATGCCGCTGCCCATGATGAACATCATCAACGGCGGCGAGCACGCGGATAACAACGTCGATATCCAGGAATTCATGATCCAGCCGGTGGGCGCGCCTACCTTTGCCGAGGCGCTGCGCGCCGGTGCCGAGATCTTCCACGCCCTGAAAAAAGTGCTGCGCGGGCGCGGGCTCGCGACTTCCGTGGGCGACGAGGGCGGCTTCGCGCCCAATCTGGGCTCCAACGCCGAAGCCCTCGCGGTGATCGGCGAGGCGGTCGCCGCCGCCGGCTACCGGCTCGGGGAGGACATCACGCTGGCGCTCGATTGCGCGGCATCGGAATTTTATCGCGCCGGTCAATATCACCTCAAAGGAGAAGGGCGCACTTACAGCTCTGCCGGTTTCGTCGATTATCTGGCCGATCTCTGCGACCGCTATCCCATCGTCTCCATTGAAGACGGGCTCGACGAATCCGACTGGGACGGCTGGCAACTGCTCACCGCCAAGCTCGGCCAGCGCATCCAGTTGGTGGGCGACGATCTGTTCGTCACCAACACCGCGATTCTGCGTCAGGGCATCGAGCGCGGCGTCGCCAACGCCATTCTCATCAAGCCCAATCAGATCGGCACGCTGAGCGAGACGCTGGATGCCATCGCCATGGCGCGCGCGGCGGGCTATCGCTCGGTGATTTCCCACCGCTCCGGCGAGACCGAGGACACCACCATCGCCGACCTCGCGGTCGCTACCGGCGCGGGCCAGATCAAGACCGGCTCACTGTGCCGGTCCGACCGGGTCGCCAAGTACAACCGCCTGTTGCGGATCGAGGCCGAGCTCGATGGCACCGCGCTCTACCGCGGGCGCGGCGAACTGATGACGCCCGCCATCTAGCCCTTGGCCCGCGCCGCGCTCAAGCGTGCCGCAATGCCGCCATGCGCAAGCTGATCGGCGTCTTGATCCTGTTGCTGCTGGGGCTGCAATATCGGCTCTGGCTCGGCGAGGGCGGTGTGCGCGAACGGATGCGCCTGGAGCAAAAAGTGGTTGCGCAGGAGCAACGCAACCGGGAGCTTGAGGAGCGCAATCGCAAATTGGCCGAGGAAGTCGAGTTGCTGAAGGCCGGCATCGGCGTGGAAGAGCGCGCGCGCCAGGATCTGGGCATGGTCGGCGAGGGCGAAGCGTTCTACATGCTGCTCGAAAAAAAGGCCGCTCCGCCGTGAAAACCTGGGTCATAGTTCCCGCCGCCGGTGGCGGTCGGCGCTTCGGCGGGCCCGTCCCGAAGCAATACCTCGACCTGGCCGGCAAGCCGGTGATCCAGCACAGCCTGGAGCGCTTGCTGGCGATCGATCCCGCGGCCCTGGTGGTAGTGATCGCGGCCGACGATGTGCATTGGCGGCATGTCGCCGCTGCGTCCGATCCCCGTATTCTGGTTGCCCGGGGCGGCGCGGAGCGCGCCGACTCGGTACGGGCGGGGCTGGCGGCGCTGGCCGGCCGCGCCGCGGCGACGGATCTGGTGCTGGTACACGATGTGGTGCGTCCCTGCGTCACCGCGGCGGACATCCGCGCCTTGCTGGCGGTCGCCGACCATCCCGGCGGCGCGCTGCTGGCGACACCGGTCAGCGATACCCTCAAGCGCGTGGCTGACGACGGCAGCGTGGTCGCGACCGAGCCGCGGGCAGGACTCTGGGCGGCCCTGACGCCGCAACTGTGCCGCTACGCCATGCTGGTCGCTGCCTTGGCGCAGGCGCGCCAGTCCGGGTGCGAAGTTACCGACGAGGCGGCGGCGCTCGAAGCCGCGGGGCATGTTCCCCGCGTGGTCTTGGGGCGGCGCGACAATCTGAAGATCACCCGGCCCGAAGATCTGGCGCTCGCCGCCGCGGTGCTGGCGGCGCAGGAGGCCGAATGAGTTTCCGGATTGGCAATGGTTACGACGCGCATCGCTTCGGCCCCGGCGACCACCTCATGCTGGGCGGCGTGCGGATTCCGTTTACCCAGGGGATCGTCGCCCACTCGGACGGCGATGTGGTGATTCATGCGCTCTGCGACGCCCTGTTCGGCGCGGCGGCGCTGGGGGACATCGGCCGGCATTTCCCCGACAACAATCCCGAATACCGCCACGCGGACAGCCGCATGTTTCTGCGTCGCACCGTGGCGCAGGTGGCCGCGCAGGGCTGGGCGTTGGTGAACGCCGACATCACACTGATCGCCCAGGCGCCGCGCATCGCGCCGCATCTGCGCGCCATGCTCGCCGCGCTCGGCGAAGACCTGCACGCCGCGCCCGATCAGATCAACGTCAAGGCGACGACTACCGAGGGTCTGGGTTTCGAGGGCCGTGGCGAAGGCATCGCCTGCCATGCCGTGGTGCTGCTGGGCCGACATCCGGGCCTGGCGCGGTAATGACGACCCCAGAGCAGGTATTCCATCTCGACTTTCCCCAGGCCCATGGGGCCCCAGTGTGCCGGGCGCAGGTACGCGCGCAGCCCGAGGATTTCCAGGTCGAGGAGCTGTTGCCGGACGACTTCGGTTTTACGGGCAGCGGCGAACATCTGTGTCTGCGGATCCGCAAGCGTGGCGAGAACACCCGCTGGGTGGCGCGTCGGCTCGCCGCCAGCGTGGGCGTCGCCGAACTGGATGTCGGCTACTGTGGCCTCAAGGACCGCCGCGCGCTGACGACCCAGTGGTTCAGCGTGCCCACGGCGGCTACCACCGCGCCCGATCTGGGCCCGCTCGACGCCGAGGTGCTGGAACTGCGGCGCCATCAGACCAAGCTGCGCCGGGGCGAGCACGCCGGCAACCGCTTCCTGATCCGCTTGCGCGACGTGCAGGGCGAGCGAGGTGCTATCGAACAGAGGCTGGCGTCGATCGCCCGGGGCGTGCCCAATTATTTCGGGGCGCAGCGCTTTGGCATCGACGGCGGCAACCTCGCCGCTGCGGACCGACTGCTGCAACAGTTCGGCAGCGAGCGCGACACATCCCAAAACGGCCGTAACCGCGGCGGCCGTAAATCCAAGGGGCGCAAAAACAGCGCGCGTATCGGCGACGACCCCCGCAACGGCATCTATCTCTCGGCAGCGCGCTCCTGGCTGTTCAATCTGGTGCTGGCGGAGCGGGTGCGCAGGGGTTGCTGGCAGCAGTGTCTGGTCGGCGAATCGGTTCCCGAAGGCCCGCTCTGGGGACGCGGCCGCCCGGCGTCCGTTGCCGCCGTGGCGGCCTTCGAACAGGGAGTGCTCGGCGCGTGGCAGCACTGGCAACACCCGCTGGAGCATGTCGGCCTGACCCAGGAGCGGCGTGCGCTGGTGTTGCAGCCACGCGCCTTTCGCTGGCGCTGGGATGGCGCCGATCTGACGCTGGGATTCGAGCTGGAGCGGGGCGCGTTCGCGACCGCCGTGCTGCTGGAGCTGGTGGCGCCCGAGGTGCCGGAAGCCGGGGGTCCCTGTGCTATATTGCCGTCTTCGCACGGGGGCATTCGCGAGTGAGTTCGATCGACATTCACGGTGTCGGCATGACGTCGCAGCGGACCCGCGAACGCCTCGTTCAGCGTTTGCGTGAGGGCGGCATCGACAACGCCAAGGTGATCGATGCGATGCGCAGCACGCCCCGCCATCTGTTTGTCGAAGAGGCGCTGGCACACCGCGCCTACGAAGACACCGCGCTCCCCATCGGCTACGGCCAGACCATTTCCCAGCCCTATACCGTCGCCCGCATGACCCAGGCGCTGCTGGCGCAAGGCAACCCGCGGCGCGTGCTGGAAGTGGGCACGGGTTCCGGCTACCAGGCGGCGGTGCTGGCGCAACTGGTGGAGCAGGTCTACACCGTCGAGCGCATCAAGCCGCTGCTGCTGCGGGCGCAGAAACTGTTTCGTCAACTGCGCTTGCGCAACATCCTCAGCGCGCACCTCGATGGTGCCATAGGTTGGCGCGAACACGCGCCCTACGACGCGATCATCACCACCGCCGCACCCGAGGTGGTGCCTGACGAACTGCTCCAGCAACTCGCGCCCGACGGCCTTCTGGTGATCCCGGTCGGCGTCTCGGGCGAACAGGAGCTGCGTGTCATTACCCGACACGGAGACACCTCCAGGTACGACGAGGAAGTCATCGAGCGCGTCCGCTTCGTGCCCCTGGTGAGCGGTACCACCAGCGCGTGACGCCTGTGTGCAGATCCGCCACAACAGTGAAATCCAGCCGGCGCGACCACACCTGGACCCCGATGGCGGGCGTGGTGGCGAGTGTGGGCCACAAGGGATTGGCAAGATGGCCGATAGCAAGCTGATCGCGGCGGCGCTGGCGGGGCTGTTGCTCGCGGGGTGCGCGACCCAGCGCGCGCCGGTGGTAACCGTGGTGGACCCGGCGCCCTCCGTGCTGCCCAGCCAGCGCGTCCATGAGGTGGTGCGCGGCGACACTCTCTACGCCATCGCCTGGCGTTACGAAACCACGGTGGACAAGCTCGCCCAGCTCAACCATCTGGCGCCACCCTATCTGATTCATGTGGGCGACCGTCTGATGCTGGATCCGCCCGTCCCCGCGCAATCGGCGGCAGGCACGGCG
>JBFWOQ010000025.1:0-39649 GCA_050250395.1 Porticoccaceae bacterium | reverse complement strand
CGGGCGCGGCGCTTGGTGATGCATCATGACCGGCTGCCGCAGGTGTCCGAAGCCTGGGTGTGGCTAACTGAAGCACGCCTGCTGCTGCGTCGATTGACCGCTTGATTTTGTAAACACCCTCTTAGCGCGCGGCATCGATGTTCATGCCCACCGGTACCCCATTTTCGATCTGGTCGAGGTATTCGGAGAGGCCGTAGCCGACGTGGCCGTTGCAGCGATATTCGGTCATGGCTTCGGTGATGCGGGTGGAGAGTTCGGTGCCGTTCTCGGCGACGCGGCGGTTGCGCAGCGGGATCAGGGATATGACCTTGCCGGTGATGGTGAACTCCTGACCGCGCTCGGTGCGGCACCAGGCGGTCAACCCGGTCTGGTGGAACTGCGCGTCCCATTCGGAGCGCACGCGGGCGTCCACAATCAGGTCGTAGCGGCCTTCGGTGAATACCATGCCGCCGCAGTCGACGCTGCCGTCGCGCATGCCCATGGTCATGATCATGGCGCCGAAGTCGCGGCCCAGGGAGATGGGCAGCCAGCGGTACCAGTAGATGTTCTGCCAGTAGCGCGGTCCCCAGGAGTGATCGCGCAAGCCGAGGCCGTCGATCTGCCAGCTCTGCTCGCCGACCCGGATGTGCCCGCGCGCCGCGACATGCTGCTCGAAGTGCGCCCGCGCCATGGCGGTTTGGGTATCCAGCTCGATCGGCGAGCCGTCATCGTTGAGGTGTTCACCGCCGTACATGGGGGACAGGCCGCTGTAGTCCAGCTCCACCTCGCAGTCGAGGATGGGGTTTTCCTTGAAGGCCCTGGCGGGATTGAGCATGTCGTTGGGGTTGGCGAGCACCGCGACCTTGCCGTCATAGGTTACGCGCTGGCGCTTGAAGGGCTCGAGGATTTCGAAGCGGGCGCCGCCCGCGCGGTGCTCGGCATTGCTGCCGATCTGCGCGCGGTGGTACATGAAGCCGACCTTGCCGTCGGGCAGGTACAGGCAGATGGAGACCTCGGCATGGCCTTCGTTGACCCGGTTGCCGATGCGAAACCAGCCGCCGACCTTCTGCTTGGCATCGTAGATATTGTAGTAGGCGCTTTCGTTGAAATTGCTCACCGCCTCGGGCGGGTGGTTGTATTCGTCGGCGGGGTCGAGGCGCACCCGATCGCCGGGCTTGGTGATAAAGATATGTTTGGCCATGGTGCTTCTCCTGGAGTATCCCTGAGGTTTTGCGGAAGCTTTGCGCCCCGGACGGGGCGCCTGATTAGGGTTCCTCCCAGCATAGGGGCGGCTTGTCGCACTGGCAATCGACCCGGAGTTTGCCGCCGCAGTCTGGGGGCCTGCGCCGATAGTCCCGGCGCGATCCGCCCTGCCATCGGGAAATGGCGACAACCTGGAATCCGATGCGTCACGGCTGAGGTTTCGCCACGACCCCAATGTTCCGGCCGCAGCCGGATCAGTTATAGTCCGATCGCTTCGGCCAGCACGGCCGATCCACCCATAAAGCGACCTCTGGGACCCGACCTATGAGCACTTACCGACTGGCACCGGCCGACGAATACACCCATCAGCCCACCGCGGAACCCAATTTCAACGAAAGTGTGTACGTCAACGGCTGGGATCCGGTGCAGCGGGTGGGGGGCTGGATGCGCCTTGGCAACCGGGTCAACGAGGGACGCGCGGAGCTGTCGGTGTGCCTCTATCTGCCGGATGGCCGCGTCGCCTGCCAGTTTCAGCGCCCGGAAATCGCCACCAACGAACGCCACTGCGCCGGCGGTCTCGAATACCGGGTCGTCGAGCCGTTCAAGGCGGTGTCCATGACTTACCGCGGCGAGTTGATGCTGCTCGACGATCCCCAGTTGTTGCGCAACCCGTCGGTGTTGTTCAAGCAGGCGCAGCGGGTGCCCGGCGCGGTCGATTTTCAGCTCACCGGGGTCTCCCCGATGCATGGCGGCGAACCCACCGGGGCGGGCGAGGAAACCATGTACGGGCGGGATTTTTCCCTCGGTCACTTCAACCAGCACACCCGTACCCGGGGCCGGATCCAGGTGGGTGACCAGTCCTGGAACATCGACGGCTTCGGCTGGCGCGACCATTCCTGGGGGCCGCGATTCTGGCAGAACATCTATTTCTACCGCCTGTTCATCGCCACCTTCGGCGCCGACCGGGGGTTCATGCTGCTGAAGCGGACGGATCGCCAGCGGGTCGTGCATCGGCTCGGGGTGTTGCTGTTTGACGGCGCCTACGAGGACATCATCGATCTCGATGTGTTCACCGAGTGGGATGCGAACAAGGATCCGGCGCGGATGCAGCTGGGCGTCCGCACGGCCAAGCGGGCGGTGCGGATCACCGGTGAGGTACTTACCATGGCGCCGCTGCGCAACCGCCGTCAGGTGGGCGATCAGGAGCTGGCCTGCCGCATCGCCGAAGGTTTTACCCGCTGGCGCTGGGAGGATGGCCGCGAAGGACTGGGCATGACCGAATACATCGAATTTCTGGAAGACGGCGAACCCGTCGGCTATCCGCTCTGACACCGGCGCGACCAGACATGGCTGCACAGGAGCTCGATCCGCTGGCTCTCGATCCGCCGGCTCTCGATCAGGTAGTGGCGGCGATCGTCGCGCGGCTGGACGCGGCGGTGAAGCGGCGTCATGGCAGTGCGGCGCGCATCGCCAATGTCGAGGTGGCGACTCTGGGCGCTTCCAATCGCACGCTGTTGTTCGATCTGGTGGAGCCAGCTGGGACGCGGCCGCTGGTGTTGCGTCAGGAGACCTATCGCGCGCCGACCTCGCCGTTCTTGCCGCCCTCGGAGCAGTACCGGATTCTTCAGGTCGTCCATCGCCACGGCCTGCCGGTCCCGGAGCCGGTGTTCGAACTGGAGCCCGCCGACGATCTGGACCGTGGTTTCGTGATGACCCGCATCGCCGGCGAGACCCTGCCCAAGAAACTGCTCACCGACCCGGCTTATGCGCAGGCGCGCGGGCGGTTTGCTGCCCAGACCGGCGAAATCTTCGCGCGTCTGCACGCCATTCCGGTCGATGAGGTGCCGCTTCTGGCGGCGCGCGCGGATTCCCGCGATCAGCTTGCCGCCCAGGTGGCGCGCTACGACAGCTACGGCGGAGGCCATCCCGCGCTGGATGTCGCTGTTCGTTGGCTGGAGCGGCACCGGCCGCCGCCGGTGCCGGCGCGGCTGATTCACGGTGATTATCGTGTCGGCAATCTGATCCTGGATACCACCGGCATCGTTGGTGTGCTCGACTGGGAATGCGCGCATCTGGGCAGCGGCATGGCGGATTTCGGCTGGGTGTGTCTGCGTTCCTGGCGCTACGGAAACATCGATCGACCGGTGGGTGGCATGGGGCCGCGCAGCGAGCTGCAGGCTGCTTATCGGGCCAACGGCGGCCGGTCGGTGAGCGACGAGGAAATTCTGTGGTGGGAGGTTTTCAGCGCCCTCAAGTGGGCCGTCATCAACATGATGCAGGCCGACGGCCATCTGCGCGGAGAGCGCCGTTCGCTGCCTTTTGCCTGCTGTGGCCGCAACGCCAGCATGATCGAGTACGATCTGCTGATGACCATCCTGGGGCACTATCGATGAATGGGAAATCAAGCGCCCAAATCCCGGAAAACCCGGAGCGACTGCGCGCCCTGACCCAGGACCGACCGGATATTCCGGAAATCCTCAGGACGGTCGCGGAATTCATCCATGGCGTGGCGGACCGCGGCAGTGGTAGCGAGCGCTACAATGCGTTGTGCGCGGAGTTTTTGCTGAAGGTGGTCGAGCGCGAACTCGCGGCGGGTACGCTTGCCGCACAGAGCCAGATGCGCGAGGTGGCGCGCCTCACCGGCGAAGAGCCATCGGCGACGGAACCCTATGCAGCCTTTTGTGCCCGCGTGCGCGCCGGAGCGCTGGATGCCCAATGGGACGCCGTCATGGCGTTTGCCCTGCGCCAGGTGATCGACAAGGTACGGATTACCAATCCCGATCATCTGGAGCCCATGCATCGGGCATCTGTCGATTGACCGGTGTCGATGACACTTTTTTGCGGCAAACCGGGCGGCAAACCGGGGATCCAGCGACCGGCCCATAAACCGCTTTATTCATCAAGGTTCATTTCATCAAGGTTCCTTTCACCAAAGTAATTCAACCAGAGGAGTTCGGTCATGGCGGGAATAGTCGCGGGAAAAGTAGCAGTGGTAACCGGGGGCGGCAGCGGCATCGGCCGGGCGGCTTGTGAAATTTTCGCTCGCGAGGGTGCGAGCGTGGTGGTCGCCGATATCAATGTCGTCGGAGGCGAGGAAACCGCGCATCTGGTGACGAAAGCGGGCGGAAAGGCCATTTTCTTGAAGTGCGATGTATCCCAGGCCGCCGATGCCGAAGCCCTGGTCAAGGCGGCCGTGGTGAATTTCGGCGGACTGAACTGTGCGTTCAATAACGCCGGTGTCGAAGGCGAATCGTCCAAACTGGCCGACGCCACCGAGGAGAATTTCATGTTGAACTATCGGGTCAATATCCTCGGCGTTTTTCTGTGCATGAAATATCAGATTCGCCAGATGCTTACCCAGGGCGGCGGTGCGATCGTCAACACCGCTTCCGATGCCGGTCTGATCGGCGTCAAGAACCTGGGTCAGTATTCCGCCGCCAAGCACGCGGTGATCGGCCTGACCAAGTCGGCGGCGCTCGACTACGCGACCAAGAAAATCCGCGTCAATGCCGTGTGCCCGGGGCCGATCCGCACGCCCATGCTGATGCGCGTATTCGAGGAGAGCCCGCGGGTAGCCGAAGCCATGATCGCGGCGCAGCCCGTCAAACGGCTCGGCGAACCCAGCGAGATCGCCGATGCAGCGGTGTACCTGTGCTCCGAGAGTGCGTCCTATATCACCGGGCATGCACTGCCGGTCGATGGCGGGTATATGGCGACCTGAGCGGGACCATCGGCGCTGCGCACCTGCAATGGGTGCGCAGCGCCGGCTGAACAGCCATTTTTGGTCGCTCCCGCGACACTCTTTGACATGATCGAATTTCCAGGCACGCCACGGATCGCTCTGAACCGCGCTGGGCGGAGGGAAGCCATGCGGAGTTGCCTCTTGCTCAACTCAAGCCCTTCCCACACAAGCTTGACGTGAATCAAGCAGCGAAAGCTTCAGAAGAATCAGAATGGTCGCCGAGACCAAACAGGGTTGAGTGGTCGCGTCGTGTTGCGACAGAGAGGCGGATGGTTATTCGGCGCCGGCTTTGTCGCTTCGATTGGACTCCGGAGGCGGAGAATTCGCGCTTGAACCCGGGGTTACCGGCGTCGATAGAGCCTGTATGTTGCGCGTAACCAACTCTATCGATGCAAAAATTTTTCAACGAGCAGACAGCGGAGAGAATGCAATGCCCAATCAGCAGTTCGATGCAATCATCGTCGGAGCCGGTATTGCCGGGATGTACCAGCTCTATCGGCTGCGCGAGCTCGGTCTCAAGGTGCGCGCCTATGAGACCGGAGATGGCGTCGGTGGCGCCTGGTACTGGAATCGCTACCCCGGCGCGCGCTTCGATTCGGAAAGCTACAGTTATGCCTTTTCTTTTTCCGAAGAAATTCTCAAGGAATGGAACTGGAGCGAACGGTTCTCTGGACAGGCGGAAAACGAGCGCTATTACAATTTTGTCGCGGACAAGCTCGACCTGCGCAAGGATATCCAGTTCAACAGCAGGGTAACGGCAGCCCGATTCCTGCAAGACGACAATCAGTGGGAAGTGGAGATCGAGGGTGGCGAAAAGGCACGCGCACGCTACATGATCGCCGCGCCCGGTCCGCTGTCGGCGGTGCAGATGCCGAGAATCGAAGGCATCGACAGCTTCAAGGGCGAATACCACCACACCGCGCGCTGGCCAAAAACCCCGGTGGACTTCGCCGGCAAGCGCGTCGGAGTCATAGGAACCGGCGCCACCGGCGTTCAGGTCATTCAGGAAGTGGCAAAAACGGCGAAGCAGCTCACCGTATTTCAGCTGGACGCGAACTGGTGCGCGCCGCTCAACAACTCCAAGATTACCGACGCCGAACAGCCCGCGCTCAAGGCGAGCTATCCCGAGGTGTTCAAGAAGTGTCATGAGTCGTTTGGCGGGTTTGTCCATCAATTCGATATGCGCTCCATCTTCGATGTGACCCCGGAAGAGCGCGAGGCCATTTTCGAGAAGCTCTACGCCGAACCCGGTTTTGGCATCTGGCTCGGCAACTTCCACGACATCATGACTGACGAAAAGGCCAATGCCATCATCACCGATTTCATTGCCCGGAAGATCCGTCAGCGGGTCAAGGATCCGGCAGTTGCGGATATCCTGATTCCGAAAGATCACGGCTTCGGGATGAAACGGGTACCGATGGAGACCAACTATTACGAAGCGTACAACCAAGACAATGTGAAACTGGTCGATCTGCGCAAAACGCCCATCGAGCGGGTGAATGCCACGGGTATAAAAACCAGCGACAAGCAGTACGATCTCGATTTCATCATCTACGCCACCGGATTCGACGCGGTCACCGGCGGGTACAAACGCATCGATATCCGCGGGGTCGACGGACAGGCGCTATCCGACCGCTGGAGCGACGGTCCGCATACCTATCTGGGTATGCAGGTAACGGGTTTCCCCAACATGTTCATGCTGGTCGGGCCCCACAATGGCGCTACTTTTTGCAACATCCCCCGTTGTATCGAACAAAACGTGGATTGGGTGACCGACTGCATCAAGTACATGCAAGCCCACAACTACAAGCGTATCGAAACAACCCTTGAGGCCGAAGACGCCTGGACCGAGCATGTTTACGATACCGTCAAGGGTTCGCTGCTCACCAAGGCGGACTCCTGGTTCATGGGCGCCAATACGCCCGGCAAGAAGCGGACGTTCCTGCTGTACGGCGGCGGTGGCCCTGCCTATCGGGCCAAATGCGATGAGGTGGCCGCCAAGGATTATGAAGGCTTCAAGATGCAGTAGTCGCGGGTCGGGTGAGGCCTGATTTTAGGGAGTCCTGGGGGCTGCAACCGAGAGGTTGCAGCCCTTTCCCGTTTCTTGGCCCGCTCCCGTTGCCGAGTCGCGCCCGCAGCGGCTACCGGTAATCCGGCGCTTGGTTTGGCTGGGGCCCTTCGCGGTGCTGCCGCTGTCCGGCCGTTCCTGGCCTGGATTTGGCGTGTGATTCCAGGTGCCCTTGGATCTCCCGTGGCCGGGGGCAAGGGACCGCCCTTGAAGCCACTGGTCAATTGTGGTGTACTCCCGCCGCTTTTTCGGGCTGCCGGGACCTTATGTGACCCGGAACCGTGGCGGCGGGGTAGATGCTCCTGGCCGTCCCGGCACTGCAAACTGCCGCCACGAACTGCGGCGCAGCCAAGATGACGCGCGACACCTATTCCGGGGTCTGAATCCCAGGAGCCTGAACCGTCGCGTAATTCCGCCGAAATTCAGCCCCGGCCGACTCCCCGTCGGCGCAATGTATTCGTGTTTTCAATCCGCAGGTAGAGATCCTTTAGGAGGAATGCAAGAGATGTCCAACGCCCAATACGATGCAATCATCATCGGTGCCGGTATTTCCGGCATGTATCAACTTTACCGCTTGCGTGAACTCGGGATGAAAGTTCGCGTGTACGAAACCGGCGACGGGGTGGGCGGCACCTGGTACTGGAACCGCTATCCCGGCGCGCGTTTCGATTCCGAGAGCTATACCTATGCGTATTCGTTCTCTCAGGAGATCCTGAAGGAATGGAACTGGAGCGAGCATTTCAGCGGTCAGGCGGAGAACGAACGCTACTACAACTTCGTCGCCGACAAGCTTGACCTGCGCAAGGACATCCAGTTCAACAGCAAGGTTACTGCGGCCAAATACATCAAGGGCGAAAATCTCTGGGAAGTCGAGATCGAAGGCGGCGAAAAGGCCCGTGCACGTTTCCTCATTACCGCCGTCGGCGTGTTGTCGGCGACCCAGATGCCGCGCATCGAAGGCATCGACAGCTTCAAGGGCGACTATTGCCATACGTCACGCTGGCCGAAAACCCCCGTCGATTTCAAAGGCAAGCGCGTGGGCGTGATCGGTACCGGGGCCACCGGTGTGCAGGTGATTCAGGAAGTCGCCAAGACCGCCGAACAGCTCACGGTTTTCCAGCTCGACGCCAGCTGGTGCGCACCCCTGAACAATTCGAAAATCACCGACGAAGAACAGGCTGCACTGAAGGCGAGCTACCCGGAGCTGTTCAATATCTGCAAGGAGTCCGGCGCGGGCTTTCTTCACCAGTTCGACATGCGTTCGATCTTTGAGGTCTCCCCGGAGGAACGCGAAGCGAAGTTCGAAAAGCTGTATGGTGAACCCGGCTTCGGCATCTGGCTGGCCAATTTCTACGACATCATGACCGACGAAAAGGCCAATGCGATCATCACCGAGTTCATTGCGCGCAAGATTCGCGAGCGTGTCAAAGACCCGAAAGTCGCGGACATCCTGATTCCGAAAGACCACGGTTTCGGCATGAAGCGCGTGCCGATGGAAACCAACTACTTTGAGGTCTACAACCAGCCGAACGTCACCCTGGTCGATCTGCGCGCGACGCCCATCGAGCGCGTGAACGAAACCGGGATCAAGACCAGCGACAAACAGTACGACCTTGACTTCATCGTTTACGCCACCGGCTTTGACGCCGTGACCGGCGCCTTCAAGCGCATCGATATCCGGGGCGAGGACGGTCAGGCGCTGGTCGACAAATGGAGCGGCGGTCCGGAAACCTATCTGGGCATGCAGGTCAACGGCTTCCCCAACATGTTCATGCTGGTGGGGCCCCACAATGGTGCCACTTTCTGCAACATTCCCCGTTGCATCGAACAAAACGTCGAGTGGGTGACCGACCTTGTGAAATACATGCAGGCACACGACTACAAGCGCTGTGAAGCGACCCGCGACGCCGAACTGGCCTGGACCGAGCACGTCTACGAGACCGCCGCGGGCTCGCTGTTCACCAAGGCGGATTCCTGGTTCATGGGGGCCAATACGCCCGGCAAGAAGCGTACCTTCCTGCTCTACGCGGGCGGTGCGCCCAACTATCGCAAGAAGTGCGATGAGGTGGCGGCCAAGAACTACGAAGGCTTCAAGATGGCGTAAGAGCCGGCCGCTTGCGGCCCCGATTTTCCGTTTCGCGAGGGCTGGCGCCGTGAGGCGTCAGCCTTTTTTCATGCTCCTTTCATGCTCCCGCCGGGTCGGCTTGGCAGCCGGCGATGCCACGCGACCGTCACGAGCTCCGGTCCGGCAACCCACTTGCCGACCGGGCTCCATCCTGTACTATTGCGGAGCCAAAATAATCACCTGTGTCATGTGGAGGACATCATGCGAATCAAAGCCGCAGTACTGCGGGCGGTCGACCAGCCGTTTACGATCGAGGAGCTGGAGCTGGCGCCGCCGAAAGCGAACGAAGTGCTGGTGCGCACGGTCGCCAGCGGCATCTGCCATAGCGACTATTCCGTGGCCCATGGGGTGCTGCGCTCACCGTTCCCGGTGGTATTGGGCCATGAGGGCGCCGGTATCGTCGAGGCCATCGGTCCCGGGGTCACCCACGTCAAGCCGGGCGACAAGGTCATCGCCTCACTGTCTCCGAGCTGCGGCAAGTGCGGCATGTGCCGGGAATCCAAGGAGTACATGTGCTCCCAGATGAACAAGCTGCTGACCGACTGCACTCAGCTCGACGGCACCACGCGCCACAAGACGTTGAGCGGCGAAGACGTCTACGCCCTCTGCGGTGTGGGTTCCTTCGGCTCCCACATGGTCATGCCGGCCGGCTCCGCCATCAAGGTGCCCGACGACACGCCCTTGGACATCACCTGCCTGATCGGCTGCGGCGTTACCACGGGCACCGGCGCGGCGCTCAACACCGCCAAGGTGCAGTGGGGCGAGAGCGTGGCCGTCATCGGCTGCGGTGGCGTCGGTCTCTCCATTTTGCAGGGCGCACGTATTGCGGGCGCCAGCATCATCATCGCCATCGATCCCATGGAAGAGAAGCGCGAGCTGGCGATGCGGCTGGGGGCCACCCACACCATCAATCCGTTTGTCGAAGAGCCCATGGCCAAGGTCAAGGAAATCACCGGCGGGATCGGCGTGCACTACGCGTTCGAGGCGCTGGGCAAGGTCCAGACCATGCAGCAGTGCTGGGGCATGATTCGACCCACCGGGAAGGCGATCATCGTCGGCGTCGCATCTCTGGACCAATCGGTGAAAATTCCCGCCGCCGGCCTGCTGGCCGAATACGAAATTCAGGGCTCCTGCTACGGATCCTCGTCGCCCAAGCGCGATATTCCCCGTTTTGTCGATCTGTACAAGCGCGGCCAGTTGTTGCTCGATGAAATGATCACCCAGCGGATCGGGCTTGCGGACATCAACCGCGCATTCGAGGAGATGGGGCGCGGCGAAGGCGCGCGTTCGGTCATCATCTACGGTTGATCTTTGACCATCAGACTAATCTGCTTGCACGCCGATCCGGGATCGGCCGGGAGACATTTTCATGAAAACAAAAGCCGCAGTACTGTACGAAATCGGTGCTCCACTGGTGATCGAGGAGCTGGAGCTCGAACGCCCCAGAGCCAATGAGGTACTCATTAAATATACCGCCAGCGGCATCTGCCACAGCGATTACTCGTTCCGTTACGGCGTCATCAAAAGCGCAATCCCTTCGGTGCTCGGTCATGAGGGCGCCGGCATCGTGGAAGAGGTGGGCTCCGGCGTGACCGATCTCAAGCCTGGCGATCACGTCATCGCTTCGCTGACGCCGGCCTGCGGCAACTGCCTGTTTTGCCTGGAGCGCAAGCCGTTCATGTGCGTCGAGATGAGCAAGGTCATCTGGCAGGGCTGCCTGCCCGACGGGACCACCCGCCTGAAAAACGCGAAGGGCCAGGCCATCGGGCAATTGGTCGGTGTGGGCACGTTTTCCGAGCGGGCGGTCATTCCGGCGGGCAATGCCATCAAGGTCGATCACAACGCGCCGCTCGACACCGTGTGCCTGATCGGCTGCGGCGTGACCACCGGCGCTGGCGCTGCGCTCAATACCGTGAAGATCAATCCGGGCGACAGCTGTGCGGTGATTGGTTGCGGTGGCGTTGGCCTCTCCATCATCCAAGGTGCGCGCATCGCCGGTGCGACCATGATCATCGCCATTGACCCGGTGCCCCAGAAGCGCGAACTGGCGCTGAAACTGGGCGCTACCCATGCCATCGATCCCAAGGCAGTGAACCCCGTCAAGGAGGTGCGTACACTGTCCAGGGGCGGTGTGCATTTCGCGTTCGAAGCGCTGGGACTGAAAGCGACCATCGAACAGGCCTGGTCGATGGCACGCGCCACCGGCACCGCCGTCATCGTCGGCGTGCCTTCCATGGATACCGAGATTGAACTCCCGGTGCTGGGTTTCTTCGGCGAGAAGCACTTCAAGGGTTCGGCTTACGGTACCTCGGTGCCGTCGAAGGACATTCCCCGATTCGTCGATCTGTTCATGAAAGGCGACCTCAAGCTGGATGCCATGATCACCAACCGCATTCGCCTCGAAGATGTGAACGACGCCTTCGATGCCATGGGTCGGGGCGAAGGCGCGCGTTCGGTCATCATGTACGACTGAGCGGGGTGACGCCGCCCGGGCGGCATTCAAGGGGCAGGAAGGAGAACAAAATGAAACAACTGACGACACAACCGTTTGCCAGGGATTTTGTGTTTCTGGAAGGGCCGCGCTGGCACGACGGCAAGCTCTGGGTGTCCGACATGTTCGGGCTGACGGTGTACACGCTGACTCCGGACGGGCAGCGCCAGGAATTTGCGAAGTTCCCCAATCGCCCGTCGGGGATCAATTTCCTGCCGGACGGTTCGGTGGTGATCGTATCCATGGCCGACCGCAAATTGATGAAGGTGAAGGACGGTCAGCTGAGTCAGTACGCCGACCTTTCGGGCCTGCTCAAGTACGACATCAACGACTGCGTCTGCGGCCCCAATGGCAATATCTATGTGGGTACCTTTGGCTACGACGTGTTCGCGCACGAGGCCGCCAAGCCCGCGACGCTGACGCTGGTCAAACCGGATGGCACCCTGAAGACGGTGGCGGATGAGGTGCACTTTCCCAACGGTGCGGTAATCGGCAATGACGGCAAATTGCTGGTGGTGGCGGAGACCTTCGTCGGCAAACTGACCGCGTTCGACATCCAGGCCGACGGCAGTCTGACCAATCGGCGCATCTTCGCGGATCTGGGGTCCTATACGCCGGACGGGATCTGTCTCGACAAGGAGGGTGCCATCTGGGTAGCGGCGTTCGAGCAGGGCGAATTCCTCCGGGTTCGCGAGGGCGGGGAGATCACCCACAAGATCGTCACGGGCGGGCGACGGGCGGTGGCCTGCAATCTGGGCGGTGCCGACGGCAAGACACTCTACTGCCTGATCTACGACGGCAATCTGGACGACATTCCCAAGGGCGCGCGCAATGCCCTGATCGAGACCGCAAAGGTCGAGGTCGCGGCGGCGGGCTCACCCTGACGAAGCGTTGAAGCAAACAAAAAACCGCGGCAATCGCCGCGGTTTTTTTATGCCTTGGAATACAGAAAACGAACTCAGGGCTTTTTGGTGCTCAGCATGATGGCGGCGATCTTGGTCGGCTTGCCGGAGCGGTTCGACCAAGCATGGTTGGTGCCACGCTGAATCAGGACATCGCCCGCCTTGAGGAGTTTTTCGCCGGTTTCCATCATCGAATATACCTCGCCTTCCAGCACGATGATGATGTCGGTGGTATCGGTGATATGAAAGCCCGGGTGGGAATCCACGCCCTTGCCCGGTTTGGCGGTGCCTTCCGGCTCCGGTGGGAAAGTTGCCAACCGGACCATCAGCGAGCCCGGATCCGGTTCCAGCTCGAAGGGACCGTCACGCATGCTGACGACCGAATTATCGGACGGCAGTACGCCTTTCCAGAGCTCCACCAGAGACAGCGAGCCCTGTTCGTGGAACCCCTCCATACCTGCGCCGCCGAATACGTCCGGCAGCTGTTCGTCGCTGGAAAAAATGGAGCGCCCCTGGGCGTCGGTGCCAGTAATGATGCGTCGTACCTTCATGAATACCCCCGGTCTGTTGTTGTGATGGGACAAGAGCATGTCGTGCATCGGATTAAAGCACAGTCGCGGAAGCCAACACCACAACGCCCGGTGAGTGTCCAGTTTGAAGGAGCTTTTGCGGTGGAATCCTGGCCGCTTTGACCCGGCGATACCCGGATGAGGTGATTGCCGATATCGGCTGCTTCAGGGATATCAATGACCGCTTTGGTCACCGCGTCGACGATCAGATGTTGTGTCGCCTGTTCGCGGTCCTGCAAAGGGAGTTGCGCATCGGCGATATTCTGCGTCGCCAGGGCGGCGAGGAGTTTGCGGTGGTGCTTGCGGACACGGAGATGGCCGGTACGCTGGCCATCGTCGGGCGCGTGCGGGAGGCCGTCATGGGATGGGATCTGGGGCCGGATTATCCTGGTGGCCTCGGAACTGGCTGCGACGATCGTGCGGGTTGCGCACGACCGCCGGGTTGTGAATGCAGAACCTGGCAACCGAGCCCGACGTCAGCCGATCATGCTGTAGCCGCCGCTCGCCGACAGTATCTGCCCGGTAATGAAACCCGCGGCTTTCTGGGACGACAGAAAAACCACCGCGTTGGCAACATCGGACGGTTTGCCGATCCGCTTCAGCGGCAGCGTCTTGGCGATGGCGGCAAATTGCTCATCGGTGAACATCGAATTTTTCTCTTTCCACATGCTGTTTTCGCTGGTCTCGTCGACGCTGTCGGGCACCGTGACCCCGGGGCAGACGCAGTTGCAACGGATGTTGTGACGGCCGTTTTCCTTGGCGATGGTTTTCATGAAGCTGTTCACCGCGGCTTTCAAGCCGCCGTACACCGCTTCGCGGGCCTCGCCCTGGCGGCTGGCATCGGAGCTGATGGAGAGGATCGAACCGCCACCGGCGGGCGTCATGTACTCCAGTGCGGTCTTGGTGCAATTCAGCACCCCGACGTAATTGATGGCGATCAGTTTTTGCCACAGCTCCGGCGTGGTCTGGGTGAAGAACATCAGCTTGTCCCAGCCCACGTTGTTGACCAGACAATGGATGCCGCCGTGCTGGTCGTTGGCTTCGCGAAACAGATTCTGGACGCTGGCGAGATCGGTGACATCCGTTTTCACCACGCGCGCGGCGCTGGCGCCTTGCTGAAGCGCCAGGTCGGCGACCTTTGCGCCGGCGGCGGTATCCAGATCGGCGATGGTGATTTTGGCGCCTTCGGCGGCAAAACCCAGCACGATGGCGCGCCCGATGTTGGAAGCGCCGCCGGTGACGATGACGGACTTGTCGTTCAGATCGAGATCCATGGGAGGCTCCGGGTCATTTCACATATTTGCGGAAATCGGGTTTGCGCTTTTCCTGCAGGGCGTTGACGCCCTCGCGGGATTCATCGGTATCGTAGTAGAGCTTGAGCGCTTGCAGGCCCAGGCTGCCGATGCCCCGAATGTGTTCGGTGTTGGCGACGAACGAGCGCTTGGCGATGGCGATGGCGGTGGGGCTGCGTTCGACGATTTCGGCGCACCAGGCGGCGACTTCCGCATCGAGCCGATCGTCCGGCACGACCTTGTTCACCAGACCCATGGCGAGTGCTTCCTGTGCGCTGTAGCGGCGACAGAGGTACCAGATTTCGCGCGCCTTCTTCTCACCCACCACATGGGACAGATAGGCGGTGCCAAAGCCCGGATCCACGGAACCCATCTTGGGGCCGACCTGGCCGAACTGGGCGCTTTCCCCGGCGATGGTGAGATCGCACAGCACCGCCAGCACATTGCCGCCGCCGATGGCGAAGCCCTGCACGCGCGCGATCACCGGCTTGGGGACGTCGCGGATGACCGTATGGAGTTCCTCCACCGGCAAGCCGATGGTGCCGCGTCCGTCGTACTGGCCGTCATGGGCGGACTGGTCGCCACCAGTGCAGAACGCCTTGTTGCCGGCGCCGGAGAATACGATCGCTCCGATCTCCTTGTCCCAGCCGGCGCGCTGAAAGGCGTGGATCAGCTCATCGCAGGTGATGCCACGAAATGCGTTGTACTTCTCGGGCCGGTTGATGGTGATGTAGGCGACGCGATCTTTGACTTCGTAGACAATGTCCTGGTAGTTCATCCGCGGATTGTCCTCCGGTTGCGGGTTAGCTGGAAAAGCGCGGCGTGCGCTTCTCGGTAAAGGCGGCGAGTCCCTCGGAGACATCGTCGCTCTGCAGGGCTGGCGCGGCGAGCGCCAACTCCAGGGCCAGACCTTCGTCCAGGGACAGGTCGAGGCCACGATCAGTAAGTTGCTTCATCAGGTTGAGTCCGGCGCGGCTCTTGCCGGCCAGGTTCCGACAATACGCGAAGGTCCGCTCGCGCAAATCGGCGTCCGGCACCACATAGTTGACCAGCCCCATGGTCAGCGCCTCGCCGGCATCGAGCCAGCGCGCGCTCAGCATCAGCTCCAGGGCGCGCCGGCGGCCGATCAGACGCGGCAACCGCTGGCTGCCGCCCCAGCCAGGCACCAGGCCGAACCGGGCGTGCTGATCGCCCAGGCGCGCGGATTCGGCGGCAAAGACAACGTCGCCCGCGAGCACCAGCTCCAGCCCGCCGGCCAACGCGAGTCCCTGCACTGCGATTACCACGGGCAGGGGACTTTGCTCCAGCCGGCGGAAGGTCTCGAGTCCGGTCCGCAGGAACAGCTCCAGTTGCTCCGCCGAGTGGCGCAGCCCCGTCACTTCATGCAGGTCGGCGCCGGTGCAGAAATGCGTACCTTCGGCCTGCATCATCAGGCAGCGGACCGATGGATTCTGCTCCAGGGTCCGGATGGCGTCGGTCAACTGGTGATGCATTGCCAGCGACAAGCTGTTGAACTGGCGCGCGCGATCCAGGGTGATGATGCCGACCTGTTCGCGAATTTCATGACGAATGAACTGTTCCACGAGGTTCCTCCCGTTTCAGCCGATGCGGCCGACATGTTCCCGCGCGATGATCATTTTCATGATGTGGGCGGTGCCATCGCCGATCTGCATGCCGAATACATCGCGCATGCGCTGCTCGAACGGCAACTCGGTGCTGTAGCCGCCGTGACCGTGGATCAGCAGGCATTGCTGCACGATTTCGAAAGCAAGCTTGGGTGCCCACCATTTGGCCATCGCGGCTTCGCGGGTGTGCTTCAATTGTTGCGACTTGAGCCAGAGCGCTTTCAGACAGACGAGGCGAGCGCCTTCCAGCTGGGTTTCGAGTTCGGCGAGGGGGAAGGTGATGCCCTGGTTGGCGGCCAGCGGCTTGCCGAACGCCTGCCTTTCCTGAATGAACTGCCAGGTCTCGTCGAGACAGACGCGCGCCACCGCGATGCACTGGAGGCCGATCAGGGCGCGGCTGAAGTCGAAACCCTGCATGACCTGAACGAAGCCCTTGCCCTCGTCGCCGACACGAAAGGTCCGCGCGACCCGGACATTGTCGAAGAAGATCGAACCGCGCCCCACGGCCTTCTCGCCGATATCGTCGAAGCGGGAGCGGCTGATGCCCGGCGCCTTCAGGTCGACGATAAAAGCCGATACCCCGTGGGCTTTTTGCTCGGGTGTTCCCGTGCGCGCGAAGGCGAGGTTGAAATCGGCCTGGTCCGCGAGCGAGATCGAGGTTTTCTCGCCGTTCAGCACATAGTGATCGCCGTCGCGTTCGGCGCGCAGCATGAGGCTCGCGGCGTCGGAGCCCCCCCGGGGTTCGGTGACGCCGATGGAGCCCAGCAGCGCGCCGCTGCACAGACCCGGCACGGTGGCGGCGATGGCTTCCGGCTTGGCGTAACGCAGAATGCAGCTCGACAGCAACGATGCCATGATCTGCACATAGGCGACGTTCATGTCGCCGGTGGCGATGGCTTCGGTGACCAGGCCCGAGGTGAGTTCGTCGAGTCCGCTGCCGCCGTGGGCTTCCGGCACCTCGGGGGCGATCAGGCCGAGCTGGCCCATTTCACGGATCAAATCCACTTCGATCGCTCCGCGCGCTTCACGCGCGCGGTAGGCCGGTGCCAGGCGGTCGGCGGCAAAGCGTTGCGCGGTGGTCAGCAGGCTGGTCTGAAATTCGTCGAGAGCGAAATCCATCGGGTTTCCTGTGTCGTTCTTGGTGCGGGTTGCGCCATGACATTGCCAACGCGATGCCAACGCGATATCTGCCCACGCCAGCGCGGGCGTCATTGCCATGCCGGAGAAATTCTTCTTATACTAACCCGCAAAAGTATAACCCAATGTCTCTGGCGGCCATGACGAAAGCAGCAATCAGTATTCAGCACACACCGGAGAAGCTGTTCTTTCGCCTTTATCAGGCGTCCAATATCTCCCTGCGGCGGGTTGCCAAGATCCTCGATGAGTTCAACATGAGCGCTCAGCAGCTCTCGATTCTCGGGTCGCTGTCCCGTCCCGGTTTCCAGGCCGGCATGACGGTCAGTGAAATGGTCGATTACCTGCTGGTAAGTCGCCAGAGTCTGAACGGTGTGCTCAACCGCATGGAAGAAGCCGGCTATGTGCGCCGGTTGGTCAACCCCGACGATCAGCGCTCGCGCCGCGTGGTGCTGAGTCCGCTTGGACGCGAGGTGTTCGCCAAAATGCGACCGCGGTTACTGGAGTTTTACCGCGAAAGCCTTTCGGAGCTGTCGGAGCAGGAGCAGGAAGACGGCATCAGAAGCCTCGATTACATCATCGGACGCATGACGCGCGACGAATGATTGGCGCAAGCCGTCGCGCGCCGCTTTCGGGCCGCGCCGCGCCACCCGCTCTCGATCGACTCACCGCCCGCTCACGAGCCGCTGACGTGGAAGCCGCCGATCTGCGTACCGATGAACACTGGATGCGTCTCGCGCTGGCGCTTGCCGCGCGCGCGGCGGCGGCCGGGGAAGTCCCGGTTGCGGCCGTCCTGGTCGCCGACGGGCGGATGGTAGGCGAGGGCTGGAATTGCCCCATTGGTTCCCACGACCCGACGGCGCATGCCGAAATCAACGCGCTGCGCGCCGCTGCGCGTCAAGGCAGCAATTACCGACTGATCGATACCACGCTGTACGTCACGCTGGAGCCCTGCGTCATGTGCGTGGGCGCGCTGATTCATGCGCGCGTGGCGCGGCTCGTGTTCGGCGCCCGGGAACCGCGCGCCGGCGCGGTGGTCAGCCGGTTTCGGCTGCTGGACGCCGATTGCTTAAACCACCGCGTGAGCTGGAACGAGGGCGTGCTGGCGCCGGAGTGCGGCGCGCTGCTGGTGGATTTTTTCCGCGCCCGGCGCGGCTGAGCGAGCGCTTCGAACACCCGCGACGGACCTTTTTCAGTACAATGCCGCGACTCCAATTCGCCCCGTCCGCGAGCTTATCCGATGCTGATTTTGCCCGGATCATCGGCGCTTTCCGCGTTTCGCAAGGAGGGTCTGCTGGCGGCGCTGGCTTCGGTCGTGCCAGCCGTACGGGACCTCTCTGCGCGGTATGTGCATTTCGTCGCCACGACGGCTGATTTCTCGCCGCGCGATCAATTCCGCCTCAACGACCTGCTCGCCGACCTGCTCATCGACGTAAGCGGCGTCGCGCCCGAGTTCGACGATGGCGTCCTGCTGCTGGTGATCCCGCGTCCGGGCACGCTCTCGCCCTGGTCGAGCAAGGCAGCCGATATCGTCCGCAATGCCGGGTTGACCGGCGTGCATCGCATCGAGCGCGGCATCGCCTACCGGGTGCGTGCCGCGACCGTCCTTGCCGCCACAGAACGTCAGGCGCTGGCGGCGCTGCTCCACGATCGCATGGTGGAGGCGGTGTTCGATTCCCTCGATGCCGCCGCGGCATTGTTTGCCGAGCATGATGCGCGCCGTCTCGTGCAGGTGCCGGTACGGGCGCAGGGCAGGGTGGCGCTGGAGCGCGCCAACATCGACCTCGGCCTCGCGCTTGCCGCCGATGAAATCGACTACCTGCTGGAAAATTTTCTCCGTCTCGGGCGCGATCCCACCGACGTCGAGCTGATGATGTTCGCCCAGGCCAATTCGGAGCACTGCCGGCACAAGATCTTCAATGCCACCTGGATCATCGATGGAGAGCCCCGGACACAGACACTGTTCGGGATGATCAGGCATACCCATGCCTGTTCGCGTAGCGGGGTGTTGTCGGCCTATTCGGATAACGCGGCGGTGATGGAAGGTTCGCGGGGAGGGCGGTTTTTTCCGGATCCCCGGAGCGGCGAATACGGCGCCCATTCCGAGCCGATCCCGATCCTGATGAAGGTGGAGACCCACAACCATCCCACTGCCATCGCGCCCTTTCCCGGTGCCGGCACCGGTGCCGGTGGCGAGATCCGCGACGAAGGCGCCACCGGCCGCGGCGCGCGCCCCAAGGCGGGACTGACGGGGTTCAGCGTCTCCCATCTGCATATTCCGGGCTTCGAACAGGCCTGGGAGAGCGATTACGGCCGCCCCGACCGCATCGTCTCCGCGTTCACCATCATGCGCGACGGCCCGATCGGCGCCGCCGCCTTCAACAACGAATTCGGGCGTCCCAATCTGTGCGGCTACTTCCGCAGCTTCGAGACCGATCACGACGGCAGTCGCTGGGGCTACCACAAGCCCATCATGATCGCGGGCGGCTACGGCAATGTGCGCCCGGAGCACGTCATCAAGCGCGGCATCGAGCCGGGCTATCAGCTGATCGCGCTGGGTGGGCCCGCGCTGCTGATCGGCCTCGGCGGCGGGGCTGCCTCGTCGATGACCGCGGGCGACAGCGCCGAGCATCTGGATTTCGCCTCCGTGCAGCGCCAGAACCCGGAGATGGAGCGGCGCTGCCAGGAAGTGATCGACCGCTGCTGGGCGCGGGGCGAGGCCAATCCCATCGCCTTTATCCACGACGTGGGGGCGGGGGGCCTGTCCAATGCCTTCCCCGAGCTAGTCAAGGACGGCGGCTGTGGCGGCCGCTTCGATCTGCGTGCGGTGCCGAGCGCGGAACCCGGCATGTCGCCCCTGGAAATCTGGTGCAACGAAGCCCAGGAGCGCTATGTGCTGGCCGTGGCGCCGGAGCGCCTGGCGGAATTCGCCGCCATCTGCGCCCGCGAGCGCTGTCCTTATGCGGTGGTCGGCGAGTCCACCGCCGCGCACCATCTGGCGCTGACGGACCCGCTGTGCGGGGATAGCCCCGTGGATCTACCCCTGTCCGTGCTGTTCGGCAAACCGCCCCGGATGCACCGCGATGTGACTTCCGTCGCGCGCCCTGGCGTGCCGTTCGATACTCGCCGTATCGCCCTTGGCGACGCCGTGACCCGGGTGTTGCGCCATCCCACGGTGGCCAGCAAGGCCTTTCTGATCACCATCGGCGATCGCTCGATCACCGGCATGGTGGCGCGGGATCAGATGGTCGGGCCCTGGCAGGTACCGGTGGCCGATTACGCGATGACCACGGCGGCATTCGACACCTGCGCGGGCGAGGCCATGGCGATGGGCGAGCGCACACCGCTGGCGCTGCTGGATGCGGCGGCGGCGGCGCGCATGGCGGTGGGCGAGGCACTCACCAATATCGCCGCAACGCCGGTCGGTTTCATCGGCAATATCAAACTGTCCGCGAACTGGATGTGCGCCGCCGGCGTGCCCGGCGAGGACGCCAATCTCTATCGCGCGGTCGCGGCGGTGGGCCTGGAGCTGTGCCCGGCGCTGGGCATCGCCATCCCGGTCGGCAAGGACTCGCTGTCCATGCGCACGGTGTGGCGCGAGGGCACTGTCGACAAGTCGGTCGCGGCGCCGGTATCGCTGATCGTCTCGGCGTTCGCGCCGGTCAGTGACGTGCGCATCGCACTGACACCCCAGTTGCAGCGCGCCGACAGCGAACTGCTGTTGATCGACCTGAGCGCCGGCGCGGACCGTCTGGGCGGCTCCATTCTGGCGCAGGTGTTCGGTGAGTTGGGGGACCGGGTTCCGGATGTCGATGACCCCAGACGGCTTGCCGGCTTCGTGGCGGCGATGCAGGAGAGCCTCACCGCGGGCGATGTCCTGGCCTATCACGACCGTTCCGACGGCGGCCTGTTCACCACCCTGGCGGAGATGTGCTTTGCCGGTCGACGCGGGGTACAGATTGTGTTGCCGGCGGATCGGGATCCGCTTGCCGCGCTGTTTTCCGAAGAACTGGGTGCGGTGCTGGAAGTTGTCCCGGCCAGTGCGGCGGCGGTCAGCGCGCGCTTCGAGGCCGCCGGACTTGGCGGCTGTGTGCAGCGGCTGGGCCGGGTGACGGCGGCCGAAGATTTCGTCATCGCCGCCGGCGGGCAGGAAATTTACCGCGCGACACGCGCCGCGCTGCAACGTCTGTGGGCGGAGACAAGCTATCGGATGCAGGCGCTGCGCGACAACCCGGATTGCGCGTTGCAGGAATTCGCCGGCATCGACGGCGCCGAGCATCGACTGGTCGCACGACCTGCCTTTGCGGTGTCCGACGACGTGGCGGCGCCCTATATCGCGACCGGCGTGCGGCCACGGGTGGCGATTCTGCGCGAGCAGGGCGTCAACGGTCAGCTCGAAATGGCGGCGGCCTTCGATCGCGCGGGGTTTTCCGCCATCGATGTCCACATGAGCGACATCCTCGCCGGGCGCATCGAGCTTGGATCGTTTCGAGGTCTGGTCGCCTGCGGCGGCTTTTCCTACGGCGATGTCCTGGGCGCCGGCGTCGGCTGGGCCCGCAGCGTGCTGTTCAACGCCCGGGCGCGGGACGCTTTCGCCGGCTTCTTCGCGCGCAGCGAGACCTTTGCGCTGGGCGTCTGCAACGGCTGCCAGATGCTGTCCCAGTTGCGGGAGCTGATTCCGGGTGCCGACCACTGGCCGCTGTTTGCCCGCAACCAGTCCGAGCAGTTCGAGGCGCGCACGCTGCTGTTGAAGATCGAGGCATCGCCCTCGGTATTGCTCGCGGGAATGGCGGATTCGGTGTTGCCCATCGCGGTCGCTCATGGCGAAGGCCGGGCGATCTTCGCCCCGGGACAGCTGGCACGGACGGAGCAGTCGGGTACGGTGGCGCTGCGCTATGCGGACCATCAGGGCCAACTCACCGAACGCTACCCCGCCAATCCCAACGGCTCGCCGGCGGGAATCGCCGGGCTCACTACCACCGATGGCCGGGTTACCATCATGATGCCTCATCCGGAGCGCGTGTTTCGCGCCGTCACCAATTCCTGGCGGCCGGACGGCTGGGGTGAGGACGGCGCCTGGCTGCGCCTGTTTCGCAACGCAAGGGTGTTTGTGCAATGAATCAAGATATCGTCGAAGTCACGCTCGAGAATGCCCGCCAGGTTCTGATCGATGAATCCCGGCGCCGGCTGGTGGTGGTCGATTTCTGGGCCGACTGGTGCGCGCCCTGCAAGGCGCTGATGCCGATCCTGGAAAAACTCGCCACCGAGTACAAAGGCCAGTTTCTGCTCGCCAAGGTGAACGCCGACCGCGAACCGGATATCGCCGGTCAGTTCGGGGTGCGCAGCCTGCCCACGGTGATCCTGATGCGCGACGGCCAGCCGGTGGATGCCTTTCAGGGCGCGCAGCCGGAAACCCAGGTGCGCAAGATTCTGGAGAAACATCTGCCACCGGCCTGGGAGGCAATCCTCGACGCTGCCATTGCCAAAATGCAGGCCGGCGATTTCGAGGGCGCCCTGCCGCAATTGCGCACCGCCTATGACGAATCCGGGCGCATCGATTACATCGGTCTGGCGCTCGCTCAGGACCTGATTCAACTGAATCGCTGCGACGAGGCCGAAACCGTCCTCAAGGGCATCAGCGCGGCGGGGAAGGGGCCGGATTACGATAATGTTCTGGCGCTGTTACAGGCCCGACGGGAAGCCGCCAAGTCGCCGGAGATCGAGGCCCTCGAACGGCGCCTGCACGACCAGCCGGACAATGGCGATCTCGTGCTCGAACTGGCGGCGCAGTACCGCGCCGAGCGCCATTTTGAAGCGGCGCTCGAACTCTTGTTGGGGCTATTGAAACGTGATCGCGATTTTGGCGAAGGCGCCGCCAAGAAGGCCTTTCTGGATACGCTCGCCGCGCTCGGCAAGGGCGATCCCATGGCGGTGCGGTTCCAGCGCCAGTTCTTCAATCTACTGTATTAGCGGATCGGCGCGCATCGTGGCCAGCAGGGCGGCGCCGGCGTACAAACTCTGCTTTTATGTGCCCGCGAGCCATCTGGATGCGGTGAAACAGGCGGTATTCGCGGCTGGCGCCGGCCGCATCGGCGCTTACGACAACTGTTGTTGGCAGGTGCTGGGGGACGGCCAGTTCCGGCCCCTGACGGGCAGCACACCCCATCTTGGCGTGCATGGCCGGGTGGAGATGGTTCCCGAATACCGGGTCGAGATGGTCTGCGCACAGGACTGCATCCCGGCCGTCATCGCCGCGCTCAGGGCGGCGCATCCCTATGAAGAGCCGGCCTTTGATCTGCTCCGGTTGGCGCCAGTGCCGGCGCGGCATTGACCTCCAGGCACCGCGGGCGCAGCCACTGTGGCCCCGTGCTGGCACCGACAGCGCAATGGGCTATGCTTGGGCCCAACGCGGTGCCACTGGCCGCACACGCATCCAATAACCGGAATCCAGCGGAGCTGCGCAATGAAAGTCGATGCCCTGTTACACCACAATCTGACTGCGATACCCGCACAGGTCGCCGCGCTGGAAGCTGCCGGCTTTGCCGGTGTCCAGACCGTAGAAACCGGTCACGATCCGTTTTTCCCGCTGTTGCTGGCCGCCGAACACAGCCAGGGACTTGATCTGACCACCGCCATCGCGGTGGCGTTTGCCCGCAATCCGATGAATCTGGCCGCCATCGGCAATGATCTCAACGGCTATTCGGGCGGGCGCTTCATTCTCGGCCTGGGTTCCCAGATCCGCGCCCACATCGAACGGCGCTTCTCGATGCCCTGGTCGCAGCCGGCGGCGCGGATGCGTGAATTCATCGCGGCGATGCAGGCGATCTGGGCCAACTGGTATCGGGGTGAGCCGCTGAATTTTCGCGGCGAGTTCTATCAGCATACCCTGATGACGCCGGTGTTCACTCCCAAACCGAGTGACGCCGGTCCGCCGCGGGTGTTCCTGGCGGCGGTGGGGCCGCTGATGACCCAGGTGGCAGCCGATCTGTGCGAGGGCATGCTGGTTCATCCGCTCACCTCGGTCAGCTATCTGCGCGATCACACCCTGCCCATCATCGAGGCCGGGCTCAAACGGCGCGGCTTGTCCCGTCGCGATTTCGAACTGTCCCACGGCATGTTCGTGGTCTCGGGCGCGACCGAGGAGGCTTTTCGCGACAGCCGGCGCGCGGTGCGGGAGCGTATCGCGTTCTATTCCTCGACGCCCGCCTACCGGATGGTGCTCGAAAGCCACGGTTGGGGCGATCTGCAACCGGAGCTCAATCAGTTGTCCAAACAGGGCCGCTGGGTCGAGATGGGCGAGCTGATCTCGGAGGAGATGCTCGACACTTTCGCCGTGGTCGGCGCACCGGATCGGATCGTCCCCATGATCCGCGAACGCTTCGCGGGCCTGGTCGACCGCGTCACCCTGGATTTCAGCTTCGCGCCGGCGGAATCGCGGCCTGCGTTGATCCGGCAGCTTGCGAGCTGAGGTTCCGCCGGCGGAACACCGCGCCACACAGGAGACATCACCATGCTTGTCGAGCAGATCTGGACCGGCAACGATTATCGCAATTTCAATTACCTGATCGCCTGCCCGGAAACCGGCGAGGCGCTGGCGGTGGATCCGCTCGCCCACGAACTGTGCCTGGCGGTGGCGAAGGATCGGGGCTGGCGGATCACCCAGATCCTCAACACCCACGAGCATTTCGATCACACCGGTGGCAATGCGCCCCTGGTTGCCGCGACGGGAGCGAAAATCCTGGCGCACGCCAACGCGCGCAACAGTATCCCGAACATGGCTCGCGGTCTCGCGGCCGGTGATGTCATCAAGGTCGGGCGCACCGTCGAACTGGTGGCGCTGGATACGCCCGGACACACCATGTGTCACATCTGTTTGCTCGCACAGACCGATCGGCCGGCGCTGTTTTGCGGCGATACGCTGTTCAATGCCGGCGCCGGCAACTGCCACCACGGCGGTCATCCGGTGCAGCTCTATCACACCTTTGCGGAGCAGTTGGCCACACTCGACGATCGCACCCTGGTGTATCCGGGGCACGATTACATCAACAACAATCTGAAGTTCACCCTCGACCGGGAACCGGACAATGCCGCGGCCCGGGAACTGCTGATCCGCACCGAAGTACAGGACCCGGCGCGGGCCCTGGTTTCCACGCTGGCGCAGGAGAAGGAGATCAATACCTTCTTTCGTCTGCAAAACCCCGGCGTGATCGCGCGTCTGCGCGAAGCCTTTCCCGACCTTGACGAACATCCCGATCCGCAAACCGTGTTCGTCAAGCTGCGGGAGCTGCGCAATAACTGGTAGCGCGCTGGACTTGTAGCGGCTCGATCAGCCCAACAGGTCCGGCTGCTCCGCCACGATGGTCTGATAGAGGGGCTGGAAACTGAACCAGCCGGATTGCTCGGTACCTATGGTTTCCTGCGTGAGTTGCGCAATTTCCGGGCGGATCGGCTTCGGCGTGCCGGCGGCTTCCGCCAGCAGCTGCGCCTGGCACGAACGCTCCATGGTGATGAACCACCAGGCGGCCGATTCCACGCTCCCACCCACAGTCAGCAACCCGTGATTTTGCAGGATGCAGGCCTTGCGCTGCCCGAGGCAATCAGCAATGCGCCGGCCTTCGGCGGGGTCGAGTACCACCCCCGTGAAATCGTCGAAGACCACATGGTCCCCGTAGAAGGCGCAGGCGTCCTGGGTGAGGGGATCGAGCGGGCGTCCGAGGGATGACCAGCTCTTGCCGTACACCGAATGGGCGTGGGCGGCGGCCACCACATCGGGGCGCGCGGCGTGGATGCTGCCGTGAATCGCGAAAGCGGCGGCATTGAGTGGCCCGTTACCCTCGACCACATCGCCGGCGTGATTCACCAGCAGCAGATCGGATATTTTCATCTGCTTGAACGAGGTTCCAAACGGGTTGACCCAGAAGTGATCGCTGTATTCGGGATCCCGGACCGTAATGTGACCCGCGGCGCCTTCATCGAAACCGAGTTTTCCGAACAGTCTAAATGCGGCCGCCAGACGTTGCTTGCGATGCAGACGCTCCGCCTGGGGCGACTCGAAGGTTTCCGGTTTGCAGCGGTTTTGTTGTGATTTTATGACTGCGTAGGCTGGGTTGTTCATGGTGGGCTCCCGGCGCTGCCGACGTTGTTGTCGCCTGACTATAGCAGCTTGTTGAAAAGCGTCGCGAGGCGGCCGGATGCGCGGCGCGCGGCGCGCAGGGACCGAGACATATACTGGATAGGCGCGGAAGCGAGCACCGCGCAACGAAGCAGATGGTTGCCGCAGCAGTTTTTCAACAAGCGGATAGAGCCCGCCACCGACCTTGGCCACCTTCCATTTCGTGCTGAAAAATCGGGACAGTCGTCCCGTGGCTGGCGAGCGCCGGTCCGTGTGTCTCAGTGTTTCATAGGCTATTGGAGACCAGGATGAGCGTCAGCATCACGAGCACGAGGATACCTATGGTAAGGGCCAGGCTTTTGGCGGTTTGTCTGTCACTCAGGTGGTCCATGGTCGCGATCCTGCTTGATTGGGCAGACGCAGGATAGGGCGTGGGCCGAAAGGGTCGCATTGACGGAAATCAACGCGTGGCGCAGTCAACCCAACTCGGGCAACACCAGGCGGGCGGTATCGGCCCGCGCCCGACGCTGGGGTATGGCAGCGCCAATCAGACGCAAAACTTTTGCGGCGGTCGCCCGATACCCGGTGAGTTTGCCACCATAGACGGCAATGTAGCTGGGCCGCTGGGGCGAATCCGCGACCAACACCGCCTCTCGACTGCGCTTGAAGATCGTCGCCGGACCCCGCGGCAGCACGCGCAGACCCGCCATGCGCTCCGTCACCACTGGCTCGGCGGCGGGAAAGTAGTGGCGCAATACCGCGAGCAGGTAAGCCTCCTCGGCGGGTGTCGCCTGCGCGTCATCCGGGTTGCCATGGAACAGGGTCTCGGTGGTGCCGAGCAGGGATTTGCCCTGCCAGGGAAGAAAAAATACCGCGCGGCCGTCACCGGGCGATTCCAGGTAATAGCAGCGATCCGCTACTGGATTGGAGAGCACCAGATGTGCCCCCTGAACCAGATCGAACGCCGGCCGCGGCGGCGCGGGATGGACGCTGGCGGCGACCTTGTCCACCCAGGGGCCGGCGCAGTTGATCAGGATTGCGGTGTGGACCCGCAGTCGCTCGCGCCCCTTGAGGATCTCCAGCTCCCAGCCAGCGTTGACACGCTCGGCGCGCTGCATGGTGGCCGGGCAGGCGAGGGTGGCACCCAGGCTCGCCGCGGAAGCCACGACCGCTTCGGTGAGACGGCGATCGTCGGCGCGTGCGTCGCCATAGCGGAACAGGGCTTGCAGCCCGCTGCGGCGCAGTCCGGGAAACTCGGCGCTCCGCGCAACGGGCAACGCGGAGAAAGCGCTTTCGCGCCCAAAACCGGCGAGCGCCCAGTACAACGTCAGCCCGAGATACAGATGCCAGGGTCGGTAGCGCGATTCCCGATAGACGGGGATGTGAAACTCGGCGCGCTCGACGAGGTGCGGTGCGATGCGCAGCAGCGTCGCCCGCTCGCGGAGACTTTCCCGCACCAGGCCCAGCGCGCCGCTTTGCAGGTAGCGCAGGCCACCGTGGATAAGCTTGCTGGATTTGCTCGAGGTGCCGGCCCCCCAGGCGCTGCGCTCGATCAACAGCACCGAATGACCCGCCGCGGCCGCGGCCTGCGCGACGCCCGCGCCCTGGATGCCGCCGCCCACCACCACGATGTCGTATTGGCTGGTGCTGCCCGTCGATTCCGGGCTCAAAGTGCGTGCCGGGCGAGGGCTTGAATCATGCCGCCGATGTCGAAAGTTTCGATCTTGTCGGCACCGCGGCGAAACCAGTGGATCGCGGTTTCGGGGCAGTCGATCTCGTACAGCACGACCTCGGGTGCGATCGGATTGAGGTCGGCGCGTGCCGGCACCTTGCGGTGATTGCAGAACACCACCTCCGGGGCAATCGTCGCGACCGCCCTGCTGCGGTGGTCCGCCCAGCGTTCGAGCACCAGCCCGTTGCGCTGCCAGCCCTGCGCGCTGGCGTGGGCGATAACGTCAAAGGCGAAACTGATGAGTACACATTGCGCGGCGACGGGAGCCAGGCAATCCGCGATGATCCGGTAGCACGGCTCAATACCGGCGAAGGCCAGGGCTTCGCGCTTGATTTCGACATAGGCGGTGACGCCGGGATTGGCGGCGAGCAGCTCGACCAGCGCCGACAGGGGTGTGATGCGATTGGCGGCGAAGGTGGCGCCGAAGCGTTTGGGTTCGTGGGCCGGCAGCGCCAGCAACTGCGCCAGGGTCCGCTGGTCGACGCGCCCGCGCCGGCCGCTCACCCGCGACAGCGTCGCATCGTGGTAGAGCACAGGTTGCCGGTCGGCGCTCAGTTGCACATCGGTTTCGATGGCCCGGGCGCCCGCGGCAATGGCTTCGCGATAGGCCAGCATGGTGTTTTCCGGGTAGTTCCGTCGATAGCCGCGATGGGCGATCAAGCGATCTTGCAACATGCCGAGAACCCCCGTGGTCAGCCTGGTTGCGGACTCAGTCGAGACCGCTCATATAGAGCGCGACATCCAGCATCCGGTTGGTGAAGCCCCATTCGTTGTCATACCAGCTCATCACCTTGGCCTGACGTCCGCTGACGCTGGTGTGGTTGACATCGAAAATGCTGGAAGCGGGATTGTGGTTGAAATCGACGGAGACCAGCGGCAGTTCGTTGCAGGCGAGGACGCCAGCCCAGGCACCGGCGGCGGCTGCGCGCATGAGCTGGTTGATCTCGTCCGCGGAGGTGTCGCGTTGCGCGGTGAAATGCAGGTCCACCAGCGAGACATTGGCCACCGGCACCCGCAGTGCCATGCCGGTAAGCTTGCCGGCGAGTTCCGGCAGGACCAGACCGACGGCGGCCGCGGCGCCGGTATGGGTCGGAATGATGGATTGCAGCGCGCCGCGGGCGCGATAGGGATCGCCGTGCGCCTTGTCCAGCAGTTGCTGGTCGTTGGTGATGGCATGAATGGTGGTCATCGCTCCCTGTTCGATACCGACGGCCTCGTGCAGTATCTTGGCGATGGGTGCCAGGCAGTTGGTGGTGCAGGAGGCGTTGGAGACGATGGTGTCGGCAGCACTAAGCGCCTGATGGTTTACTCCGTAGACTACCGTCCGGTCCGCATCGGCGACCGGATGGCTCACCAGCACCCGGGGGGCGCCCGCATCGAGATGGCCGGCGACCTCGGCGCGGCGCTTGAACTTGCCGGCGCATTCCAGCACCAGATCGACGCCGAGCGCACGCCAGGGCAAGTCGGCGGGATTCTTGAGCGCGGTGACGGGAATGGCGCGGCCGTCGACCACCAGCGCATTGCCGGCGACCTCGACGGTGCCCTGGAACAGGCCATGGGTCGAATCGACCCGCGTCAGATGCGCCATCATCGCGAGGTCGGTGAGGTCGTTGATGGCGACAATCTCGAGCTGTTCCCCCAGCCCCCGTTCACCGATCGCCCGCAGTACACAGCGGCCGATACGACCGTAACCATTGATGGCAATTCGCATGATCCTCTCCTGGAGAAGGCTGGCCCCATGGGATGGGCCGTAGCGGCGTTTACACCACGGATGCCGATGATATACCCGCAACCACGTCAGTCTGGTGAAAGTCAGTCTGGTGAAAGTCAGTCTGGTGAAAGTTGATCCGGCAGCAAATGCCCCTTGTCGCGTTTGGAGCGGATGTAACGAAGGTTGTGTCTGGTGATGCCTGACACCAGGGGCACGACCTCCGCCACTCGCTGTCCTCCGCGTTCGAGATCCGCGCGCTTGTGGGGATTGTTGGACAGCAGGCGCACCGGTCGATCCGACAACAGGTGTCGCAATACGATGGCGGCGTCGGTGAAGTCCCGCGAATCCTCCGGCAGCCCCAGGGTTACATTGGCCTGAAAGGTATCCTGGCCCGCATCCTGGAGCAGATAGGTGATGGCCTTGGCCCAGAGCCCGATCCCGCGTCCTTCGTGGCCCGACATGTACACCACGGCACCAGTGCCGGCGGCCAGCATCTGTTCGAACGCCGCGGCGAGTTGCGGACCACAGTCGCAGCGCATGGAGCCGAAAATATCGCCGGTCAGGCAGCAGGAATGGATACGGACCAGGGGAGTCTCGGCGCGGGTGAAACCGGGCAGCGCAAATACCGAATTGACCGACATGTTGGCGTGCAGCAATTCGCGAAACGCGGCGCTCGCGCCGTCGGTTACCTGGCTCGCGGCATCCAGCACATGCGCAAGTTCGACCCGGCGCACGAAGGGATACCATTCGAGCGGAACTTCCTGTCCGTGAATCAGCCTGGGGATGGTTACCGGGCCGAGCACCGAAATACAGGGCTGGCCATCCTTGTCGATGATGCGACCATCGGCATCGAGATCGATCAACTGACGCTTGGCGATCAACTGTTCGCGAACGCCCGGGTCTACATAGCTGAACATATTGGAATCCTGAGGCGGAGGAGCGGAGTCGATTCGGATCGCGGCCGGCTGGAGTGGCGCCCGGCAGCGGCTGTGTTAACGCGCGCCGGGCACGGCGGCTTCCGCGGCTTCCAGGGTTTGCAGAATCAGCGTGTTGATGGTCATGGGGCCGACGCCGCCGGGGACCGGCGTGTAGGCGCTTGCACGCGTTGAGATGGCACTCAGTTCGATATCGCCGACTCCACCGGGGTGATAGCCCGCGTCGACCACTACGGTATTGTCCCGAATCCAGTCCGCGCGGATAAACTCCGGCTTGCCCACCGCGCCCACCAGGATGTCGGCGCTGCGGATTATCGCGGGCAGGTCGCGCGTGTGGGAGTGGCAAATCGTCACGGTGGCGTTGGCGTTAAGGAGCATCATCGCCATGGGTTTGCCCAGAATGGCGCTGCGCCCGACGACGACCGCGTGCTTGCCGGCGAGCGGAACATCGTAAGCCGCAAGCAGACGCATGATGCCTCTTGGCGTCGCCGAGCCGTAGGCGGGGGCACCCATGGCCATGCGGCCGAATCCCAGGCAGGTGACGCCGTCCACATCCTTGCGCGCCGCGATGGCGTCGAAGCAGCGGCGCTCGTCGATCTGAGCGGGCACCGGGTGTTGCAGCAGGATACCGTGGCAATCCGGGTTGGCGTTGAGTTCCTCGATGCTGGCGAGCAGCTGGTCCGTGGTCGTCGCACCGGGCAGTTCGATGGCCCTGGAGGTCATGCCCACGCGCGCGCAGGCACTCTGTTTCATCCGTACATAGGTGGCCGATGCGGGATCGTCGCCAACGAGAATGGTGGCGAGAATCGGGCGATGACCGCCACTGGCCGCGATCAGTTGGGCGACACGACCGGCGATTTCAGCTTCGGATTGCGCCGCCAGTGCCTTGCCGTCCAGTATTGTTGCCGACATCGTCTCACCTCAGGCATGCTTGGCCGTGCTATTTTATACCGGCGACAGCCCCACCGGGTTTGCAGTCTTGGATCAGGGTTGCCGATGTGCAAATTGACCGCTTTCGGGGCCGCGCGTATGATGCCGCCTCGCTCCGGCGAGGCTTATCGGGGAATAGCGCAGTCTGGTAGCGCGCCTGCTTTGGGAGCAGGATGTCGGGGGTTCGAATCCCTCTTCCCCGACCATTCGATGTCCGGCTTGCTCCCTGAGAAGCGTCGGTCCCGGCATCGGGATGCTGCCGGTGGACAGCGCGGTGACTTTATGCGCCCGTAGCTCAGCTGGATAGAGCAACGGCCTTCTAAGCCGTGGGTCGCAGGTTCGAGTCCTGCCGGGCGCGCCAACCCAGGCGGGGCGACCAGCGCGGACGCCTGGTCGCCGGGCTGATGCGCGCCGGGCGACGTCAGAGCACGCGGGGAACAATCCCCAAAGATCAATGGTGGCTGTAGCTCAGTTGGTAGAGCACAGGATTGTGATTCCTGTGGTCGCGGGTTCGAGCCCCGTCAGCCACCCCATTTTTTGTGACTGCTCGATTGTGTCCCTCTGCCATCCCTGTGGTCCGGATTGCCGTCGAACCGGCACTGCCGATCCTGGCACTGTATCGGTTAGCCAATCCCCAGTGCGGCCTTGATCCCTGCCCGGATTATCGAGACTTCCGCCTCAGAGTACGTGGCGGTGGTGTTCAGGTGTCCCCAGACGGGCAGCGGCCAGCAGGCATCGCCCACGCGACGCCCGACCACATGCAGATGGAGTTGGGGTACCAGATTTCCGATGCTGGCGAAGTTGATTTTCTCGACCCCCCGATGCATCCGTAGATACCGGGCAAGTTGCGCACAGTCGTCCATGAGGGCGGTGCGCAGCGCAACCGGCAATTCCAGCAAATCGCGGTATTCGGTCTTGGGGACCAGAATCAGCCAGGGCACTGCCGCGTTGCGATGCAGCAGTACGTGGGCGGTCGCCGTCTCGCCAAGTGCGTGACAGTCGTCCGCGAGCTGCGAATGAAGCGCAAAGGTTTTTCCGGACACGGAGCCTCCAGCGGCGAAACATGGCGTAAGAAACCGGCTATTACCCCCGCAACCTGCACTCGGGCGGGCGCGTGAAGGATGGTACACTCGCCCGCCATTTTAACGGGGGTACCGCCATGAAGATGAAAGCCGTTGTTGCGCACGAGCTGAACCGGTTCGCTGTCGAAGAGGTCACGCTGGATCCGCCGAAAGCAGGCGAGGTTTTGGTGAAAATGAAGGCGACAGGCATCTGTCACTCGGACCTCTCCGTCATCAACGGCACCATTCCGGTCCCCTTCCCCATGGTATTGGGTCATGAGGGAGCCGGCATCGTGGAGGCGCTAGGGCCGGGCGTGACCAATGTGAAGCCGGGCGATCATGTCACCCTGTCCTTTGTGCCCAACTGTGGCGATTGCTATCACTGCCTGCGCAGCGAGCCCTATCTCTGCCTGCGCAGCACTCCGGACGGCAAGATGATGGACGGCACCACCCGCGTCCATCTGAACGGCAAGGACATCAACGTGATGCAGTTCCTTGGCAACATGGCCGAATATGCCGTGGTGCCAGCCATGTGCCTGGTCAAGATCGACGCCGACATAGACATGAAAGCGGCGGCGCTGGTCGGCTGCGGTGTCACGACCGGTGTCGGTGCGGCGCTGAAGACCGCCCAGGTAAAACCCGGGAGCACGGTGGCGGTATTTGGCGCTGGCGGGGTTGGCCTGTCGATCATCCAGGGCGCCCGGATCGCCGGCGCGGCACGGATCTTTGCCGTGGATCTCTCGGACGAAAAGCTCGCCCTTGCCAAGGAACTTGGCGCCACCGACGCCATCAACGGCGCGAACGACCCGCTCGGGAAGATCATGGAGCTGACCGGTGGCATAGGCGTCGACTACGGTTTCGAGGCCATCGGCATTCCCGCCGTCGTGGATCAGGCTCAGAAGGCGACGCGCCGCGGCGGTACCATGACCGTGGTCGGCGTGGGCAAGCTGAGCCAGAAACTGGAATTCAATGCCCTGATGTTTCCGCTGACGTCCAAGACCATCAAGGGCTCGATGTACGGCGGTGCCGAGTTCCGCGTGGATTTCCCCAAGTATCTGGAACTCTACAAGCAGGGCAAGCTCGACCTCGATCGGATGGTCACCCATACCTACAGTATCGATGAGGCAGTGCAGGCTTTCGCGGATCTTGAGTCAGGTAAAAATGCCCGCGGCGTAATAACTTATGACTGATATCTCAATGAATTTATTAACTGATTGATGGGTCCAGGCAAGGCGGCCTGAAGCAAAACCCCGATGCGTGGCGGATCGACCCAGGTCGATTGCCTTGCGGCGGGGTGCGGAAAGCGCGCGCCGGAGAGGTTGGTTGGCGGCTGCAATCCGCGAAACCCGAGTGACTCGGGGTGGTTGCCTGGTAGCGTCACGGAGCTCCGGATCCAATGCCTCCGTGACGCTCAAACTCCCGGTGTTCAGTCCTTGGTGGGAGATTCGTCGTTCGCGGCTTTGCCGGAGTCCGGCATCAACTGCGGTTGTTCGATGACTTTCTCACTGAGGGCCGCTCCGGTTTCCAGAACCTTTTCAGCGGTTTCCGAGGCTGCCTGCTGGGCGGATGCGGCGACGTCGGCCGCCGAGGCCTTGGCGTGCTTGGCCGCTTCCTTCGCATGTTCGGTCGCGGATTCCAGTTTTGCTTCGGCAGAATCTCCTGCCTCCTGCTTTTGGCACGCTGACAGAGAAACGACGAGCGCCAGCGCCAGACCGGTCAGAGGGGCTTTCATGGGATTTATCATACTTGTCTGCTCCTTCGGAAACCGTGGTGAAAAAAAACGCCACGAGCAGTCTTCGCTGCCCGCGGCCCGATTTAATGCGTACCCGCAGGCCCGGTCAAGGGCGGCGTGATATAGGCACTCCGATCTGGTCTGGTAGACTGCCTCGGACGCCGCCCCAACCCTCGCCAGTATTCACTCGATGATTGTTCTGCGCGACCACCATACCTGCGCGACCGCGCTGGCAGCCAGCGCGCGATGCGGCGTACTGTTTAGCCACCGTTTGAAACCCGTTGGCGCGCAAGATGAGCCCGATATTGCGCTCTGGGTTGCCGCTGAACCGGGCGGATCCGGCGGTATGCGCGTCGCCGTGTTTATCGACCCCACCGATGAGGTCGTCGAGTGGGGTAAACGAGCATCGGACGTTCAGGAGGTCGCGACTCGGACTGGAGTGCCAGTGATTGACCTCGGCGGTCCGTTGCGGCTGGCGCCGGTGATGATTCCCAAGCCCTGGGGACAGGAAATCTGGTTTACCGGTATCGAGGCTCGCGGCCAGTCCGAGGTCGCGGGGGAGGGCGGCAGGATGTCGCTGCACTGGTTGTTGTCGATTGCCGAGCGAGACATTTGTGGTGCCGCGCGCGCGTCCCTCAATCTTCTGAAGATACTGGATCCGCTGCCCGACCCGGTATACGGCGATCTTTATTTCGAGCTGCATCGGCAGAAAAGCGAAGTCTATGTGGTGACCGGGGTTCACCCCGATAGCTGGCCGGAAGGACGCGGTGCGATTCGCTTCGGTTTGGCGCCGGACGCCCGGCGGGAACACGCAACGGACAGCGATTTTCGCGCTGCCTACCTTGCGGATGTGCGGACCTATCAAGGGATTCGCCGTGCTATCGACGCCGTCCAGGACGGCTGGCGATGCACGGAAGGTTTTGAGCCCAACGCGCCGGTTCCGGCGGCCACTTTGCGGCGCTGGCATGCGGCGCTTGCGCCGGAGTTGCGGTTACGGGAAGCGTATGCTCGTGAGGCCATGGAGCGACATACGCATTTGGCGCCTCTGTGTGTGGGCGATGTGGTTCAGATCCCGCCACTGTTGCCTCACGCGCTCCAGCACGGGGTCCGTACGGTGGAATTTCAGACGCCGGTGTATGAGCGCAAAATTCTTTCGTTCGGCCAGAAGGTATTGACCCAGGATCACTGGGATACGGAGGAAGTCATCGCCGAGATGCGGCTCGATGCGCCTCTCACCGGCGATATCGTGGTGCTTGCGGAGACGTCGACGCTGCGGCACGAGCGTATCGCGACCTTTCCCGACTTTGCGGTGGAGCGGCTCCGGATGGCTCCCGCGTCCGAATGGGGGATGGAAACGGCCGGCGTCTATGCGCTGGTGATGGTGGTCGCTGGCATTGTCAGTGCCGGGGACAAGACGCTGGAGCCCGAAACGGCCGTGTTGGTGCCCGCCTGCCGGCCGCGTTGCGGCTTTCGGAACACCGGAGCCGAAGACGCGACCCTGCTGATTTCCCGGCCGCTCAATGGCGCTGTCGATGCGCGGGGCGGGAAGGGCGATGCGTGTCCCGACGGTTGAGGCGAAGAGACCGGTATGGGAGAATTCGCGCCCTCCCGCTCGCGGGTGGGCCATCTGGCTGCGGCAATACGAAAGTACGAAAGCGCCCGTGATCGGCGAAAGTGGCGGAATTGGTAGACGCGCTGGATTTAGGTTCCAGTGGGGTAACCTGTGAGAGTTCGAGTCTCTCCTTTCGCACCAAATACTGGCTTCAGGCGTAGGCCGGCAACAACACCTATTTTGGACTGAGGACAGATTATGCAGGTTTCCCTCGAGGCTACTTCAGAGCTTGAACGCCGTTTGACCATTGGCGTTCCGGCCGCCGAGATCGATGGCGCGGTGGGCGAGCGGCTGGAAAAGGCGGCCCGGACCGTGCGCCTGAACGGATTTCGGCAAGGTCGGGTCCCGCTGCGGGTCGTGCGACAACGCTTTGGCGCCAGCATCCGCCAGGAGGTGGTTGGCGAAGTCATGAGCCGAAGTTTCTACGACGCCGTGACCCGCGAAGGCGTACGGCCCGCGGGTCCGCCGCGCATCGATCCGGTTCGCGATCAGCCCGGTGAGGATCTGCAATACATCGCCACCTTCGAGGTATATCCCCAGATAACGCTGGCCGAACTGTCCGACATCAGCGTGGTACGCCCGGTCGCCGAGCTGAATGACGCCGATATCGATGCCATGATCGAGCGCCTGCGGCAACAGCGCGCAACCTGGGAGGAGGTGGAGCGTGTCGCCGCGACCGGCGACCAGGTTGTGATCGACTACCAGGGGCGGCGGGATGGCGAGCCGTTCGCCGGTGGCAGTGCGGAGGACGCGAAGCTAGTGCTTGGGTCGGGACGCATGATCCCGGGGTTCGAAGACAGCATTGTCGGCATGCGTGCCGGCGAGCACAAAGTCGCATCACTCCGGTTTCCCGATGACTACCAGGAAGAATCCCTGCGCAACGCAGCGGTCGACTTTGAAATCCGGGTGAAGCTCGTCAACGAACAGAAAGTGCCGACGCTCGACGCCGACTTTCTCCGGCAATTCGGCATTGACGATGGCGACATGGAGCGCTTCCGCGCCGAGGTTCGCAAGAACATGGAGCGCGAACTGGCTGTCGCTCTGCGTAGCAAAGTAAAGAATCGGGTGCTTAACGCGCTGCTGGAGCGCCATGAAGTGGCGCTGCCGCAAACCCTTGTGGCCAACGAAATCGGCATTGTCCGGCAGCAGATGGTCGCCCAGTTCGGCGGCGGCGCGCGGTTCGACGCTTCCATGCTTCCAGACGAGCTGTTCACCGACCAGGCCAAGCGGCGGGTCAAGCTCGGCCTTATCGTTGCCGAGCTCATCAAGGTCATGCAGATTCGGCTTGACGAGGAGCGTACGCGCGCGCGCATCGCCGAGCTTGCCGCGGGCTACGAGCACCCCGATGAGGTCGTGCGCTACTACCTGTCCAACGAGGAGGCCTTGAATGGTGTCCAGGGTGCGGTGATGGAAGACCAGGTGGTCGACCATATCCTTGCCAAGGCGCAGGTGACCGACGAAACCCTGTCCTATACGGCCGCACTTCAGCCCGATCCCGCACCCGAGGACGCGGCCGAGGACGCGGAAGCGGATTGACGCTCGCGCTCCTGGTCGCTGCTACAATGCGGCAATGCGGCCATAACCACTTCAGAAGCAGAGACACCTATGCGCGATGATTTAGTCACATGTACCTCTCCTACCGGCGCTGGCGGATTGGTGCCGATGGTGGTCGAGCAGACCGCGCGGGGCGAGCGGTCGTTCGATATCTACTCGCGGCTTCTCAAGGAGCGGATCATCTTTCTGGTTGGCCCGGTCGAGGATTACAGCGCGAATCTGGTGGTGGCGCAGCTACTGTTTCTCGAAGCGGAAAATCCGGAGAAGGACATCCACTTTTACATCAATTCGCCGGGTGGCTCGGTCACCGCCGGACTGTCGATTTACGACACTATGCAATTTGTGCGCCCGGATGTCAGTACCATGTGCATAGGCCAGGCGGCCAGCATGGGCGCTTTCCTGCTGGCGGCTGGCGCACCGGGGAAACGCTTCACGCTGGCCAACTCCCGCTGCATGATCCACCAGCCCAGTGGTGGCACCCAGGGACAGGCGTCCGACATACATATTCAGGCGCAGGAAATCCTCAAGATTCGCGAGAAGCTCAACGAACTGCTTGCCCACCATACCGGTCAGCCCGTGGAGCGGATCGCCCTGGACACCGAGCGCGACCGGTTCATGAGTGCCGGCGAAGCCAAGGCCTACGGTCTGGTGGACGAGGTTCTGACCAAGCGAGCCTGATCCGCCTCGCTTTACCCCCTGATGGAATGGTGATAACGTCCATGAACACAGCATGTGCGCGCGCGACGGGGAGGCACCGATGACCGCGAAAGGTGAAGATCGCGACAGTGGCAAGCCCCTTTACTGCTCGTTTTGTGGCAAGAGTCAGCATGATGTGCGCAAGCTGATTGCCGGCCCGTCGGTGTTCATTTGCGACGAGTGCGTAGACCTGTGCAACGACATCATTTCCGAAGAGATTCAGGATGACGCGGCCGGCCGCGCGACCGATCGGCTACCCACCCCCCGCGCGATCAAGGACATCCTCGACCAGTATGTGATCGGGCAGCCTCGCGCGAAGAAGATCCTCTCGGTAGCGGTTTACAATCATTACAAACGGCTTGATATGAGCGGGCGCAAGGTCCGCAGTGACGTCGAGCTGGGCAAAAGCAATATTCTTCTGATAGGGCCTACCGGGAGCGGCAAGACGCTGCTTGCGGAGACGTTGGCGCGTCTGCTGAACGTGCCCTTTACCATAGCCGATGCGACGACGCTTACCGAAGCGGGCTATGTCGGCGAGGATGTCGAGAACATTATCCAGAAGCTCCTGCAGAAATGTGACTACGACGTCGACAAGGCCCAGCGCGGAATCGTCTATATCGATGAGATCGACAAGATCTCGCGTAAGTCCGACAACCCCTCCATCACCCGGGACGTTTCCGGAGAGGGCGTGCAGCAGGCGCTGCTCAAGCTCATTGAAGGAACCGTCGCGTCCGTGCCACCCCAGGGAGGGCGCAAGCATCCGCAGCAGGAGTTTCTTCAGGTCAATACGTCAAATATCCTGTTCATCTGCGGTGGTGCATTTTCCGGTCTGGAAAAAATTATTCAGCAGCGCTCTGATAAAGGTGGCATCGGGTTCAGCGCCACCGTGCGCGGGCAGGAGGAGAAACGCAATATTGGAGAGACGTTGGCCACGGTACAGCCCGACGACTTGGTGCGTTACGGCTTGATTCCGGAGTTCGTCGGACGTCTTCCCGTGTTGGCGACCCTGGAGGAACTCGATAAGGATGCGCTCGTCAATATCCTGACCGAGCCCAAGAATTCTCTGGTCAAACAGTACGACCTGTTGTTTGACATGGAGGGTGTGGCACTGGATATCCGCCGCGATGCGCTGGACGAAATCGCCGAGCGCGCGCTTGAGCGAAAAACGGGCGCACGGGGTCTTCGATCAATTCTCGAGAACGTACTGCTCGATACCATGTACGATTTGCCCTCCATCAACAATGTTCAGAAAGTGGTAATCGATGCTGCCGTGATTCGCGGCGAATCCGAGCCACTGGTGGTTTATGAAGGTAACGAAGCGCCTCGCCTGGCCAATGACGAGGGTAGAGGTTGTTCCGGTCGGCGGAAAAACGGGGGGCTGCAAGGGCCCCTTTTTGTTGGGGCTGTTGGAGCTGTTGGAGCTGCGACAGGGTTGCCACATATG
>JBFWOQ010000024.1:0-41496 GCA_050250395.1 Porticoccaceae bacterium | reverse complement strand
GGTCGATGCCTGGCAACAGCGCCGCAATGCAGATCAGCGAGGTATCGTGTGGACGTTCACTCGGCAGGATGCAGATGAAAAAATGGCGCGGCATTATGTTTCGTAATTAATGTGTCAATACACTAGTCGCGATCTTGATTGAATCGTGATCTCGATCAAGTCGTGATCTTCATCCGGTTGGGTGGCGACAGCAAGGTAGCTCAGCCGGGCCGCCCCAAATATTATCTAACTGACTCTAACACGGAGGAATTCCGTCGGCCATAGCGATCGTCACATACACGCCAGAAATCTTTCGTAAATACATTGCGTTACCGACAGGTAACAGAAACGAACGCGCGGACGGACGGCGGCGAATCGGCCAGTTCGCGGGATTTGAAAATTGCGATTCGTCAGCTTTGTTCGTGCGCGCCTTGTCGCATCTGCGTGGTGGGGAAATTCGCCAATCCGCCAACATCCGTGGCATGTTTCGTTGTCGAACCGGATTGCGACTGCGGTGCAAGCGGCGCGGCCGCGGCAAGGCGATTAGCGCGCAGTGCTGACGTTGCGAATATGTGGGGGTTTGCGTCTGATCAGCGTGGCAACCGCGTTCGATTGCCGGCAGATGCCCGCTGTGAATGCGTGCTGCCCCGGGGCGGCAACGGAGCAAATCCGTGCTTGTCGATGAGCACCGAAATCCCATAAAAAAGGGGGCGCCCAAAGCACCCCCTTTGACCGATCGCCGCCGCTGGCAACGTGCCGGGCAACAGCAACTATTCCGTCAGAGCACTTCGAACAGCCCCGCCGCGCCCATGCCGCCACCGACGCACATGGTGATGACGACATATTTCTCGCCGCGGCGTTTGCCCTCGCGCAGGGCGTGGCCGACCATGCGGGCACCGCTCATGCCGTAGGGATGGCCGATGGAGATGGCGCCACCGTTGACGTTGAGGCGCTCGTCGGGAATGCCCAGCTTGTCGCGGCAGTAGATCACCTGCACAGCGAAGGCCTCGTTGAGCTCCCACACGCCGATATCGTCGATCTTGAGGCCGTGCTGCTTGAGCAGTTTCGGGATCGCGAATACCGGGCCTATGCCCATTTCGTCGGGTTCGCAGCCGGCCACCGCGATGCCGCGGTAGAGGCCCAGCGGTTGCAGCCCGCGCTGCTCGGCGGTCTTGCGCTCCATCAGCACGCAGGCCGCGGCGCCGTCGGACAACTGGCTGGAATTGCCCGCGGTGATCACGCCGCCCTCGAATACGGGCTTGAGCGACGCCAGGCCCGCCGCGGTGGTGTCGGGGCGGTTCCCCTCGTCATTGCCGAGGGTGCGGACATCAATGGCCTCCTTGCCGGTCGCCTTGTCCACCAGCCGCACATTGGCGGTGACCGGGACGATCTCGTCGGCAAACAGGCCGGCGCGCTGCGCGGCCGCCGTGCGCTGCTGCGATTGCAGGCCGTATTCGTCCTGACGCTCGCGGCTGATGTTGTAGCGCTTGGCCACGACCTCGGCCGTTTCCAGCATGGGCATGTAGATGTGTTTGTGCAGCGCGATCAGGTTCGGGTCCTGGGCGCGATAGCGGTTCTGGTGCTCGTTCTGCACCAGACTGATGGACTCCATGCCGGCACCCACCGCGACGGTCATGCCGTCGTGCAGGATCTGCTTGGCGGCAGTGGCGATGGCCATGAGACCGGAGGAGCACTGGCGATCCATGCTCATGCCGCTGACAGTGACCGGCAGGCCGGCGGCAAGCGCGGCGCAGCGGCCGATGTTGTAACCGGTGGTGCCCTGGCTGAGCGCCGAGCCCATGATCACGTCGTCGATCTCGGCGGGATCGACCTTGGCGCGCTCCACCGCGGCGCGTATCGCGATCGCGCCCAGGCTCGGGCCGTTGGTATCGTTGAACAGGCCCCGATAGGCTTTACCGATGGGGGTGCGGGCGGACGAAACGATTACGGCTTCTCTCATGTCGGTGCTCCTCCGGGAGGCCCGGGTTCAGGATTTGGACTGCTGCGCGGCAAGCGCATAGCCGATGAATTTCTCGGTCTGCTTGAGGGCGCCGGAAAGGCGCTCCTCGCCCTGGGGGTCGTCGAGTCGCGCCCAGTTTTCCACCACGGCTTCCGGTGTCTGCTGATCCACCGGCAGGTAAATACCGCGGGTTTCGTACAGATGGGCGCTGGCATAGCCGCCGGCACCGGCGCACAGGATGAACTTGTTGGGAGCATCCTCCGCGCACAGGGCCAGCACGCCGGCGCTGACCGGCTCGGGCTGCATCACGGCCGCCGCGCGGGGGTCGGGGATGATGTCTTCGGTCATGCGGGTGAGCGCGGCGGGCGCGAGCGAGTTCACCCGCACATTATATTTTTCGCCTTCCTGGGCCAGGCTGTTCATCAGACCGACGACGGCGAGCTTGGCGGCGCTGTAGTTGGACTGGCCGAAGTTGCCGTACAGCCCGCTCGACGACGAGGTCATCACGATGCGGCCGTAGGTCTGCTCCTTCATGATTTCCCACACGGCCTTGGAGCAATAGGCGGCACCCATCAGGTGCACATCCATCACCAACTTGAAGTCGGCCATATCCATTTTGGAAAACGATTTGTCGCGCAAAATACCGGCGTTGTTGATGAGAATATCGACACGGCCCCAGGCCGCCATCGCTTCCTTCACCATCGCCTGCACCTGATCGAAATCGGCGACGTTGGCGCCGTTCGCAATCGCCTCGCCACCATTGGCCTTGATCTGCTTGACCACTTCCTGCGCTGCCGCGCTGGAACTGCCGGTGCCGTCGCGGGCACCGCCGAGATCGTTCACCACCACCTTGGCGCCGCGCGCGGCCAGCGCCAGCGCATGGGAGCGGCCAAGGCCATTGCCGGCGCCGGTGACAATCGCCACCCGGCCATCGAATCGTATCGTCATTGTCGTTGTCTCCGTGGGTCGGATAGGGTGACCATGCTCAGCGGGTAAAGATCATGCTGAGCCATTCGGCCTTGAGCGCGGGCTTGTCCTGGCCCTCGATTTCCACCGTGATGTCCAGCTTGAACAGGAACTGTCCCGGGTTTTTTTCCGCCGCTTCCAGCACCGCGGCCTTGGCGCGAATGCGGCTGCCGACCTTGACGGGCTGCAGGAAGCGCACCTTGTCGAAACCGTAGTTGACGCCCATGGTGCGGTTCGGGACATCGACGCCGACCCCGTTCTGGAGGAAATAGGCCAGCATCGACAGGGTGAGAAAACCGTGGGCGATGGTGGCGCCGAACGGCCCCTGGGCCGCCCTGATCGGGTCCACATGGATGAACTGGTGGTCCAGGGTAACATCGGCAAAATCGTTGATCCTTTGCTGATCGATGGCGAACCACTCGGAAGTGCCGGCGTCCTGGCCAATACAGGCGGCAAGGTTCGCGGTGTCGATACGGATGGTCATGGGTTTTTCCTCCAGGTTTTTGGGTTGCGATCCGAGAATCGACGCATCGGTTCAGTAACCGGACAGGGCGGCAAAACGCCGCAAGTGATAGCGGTGATCGCCATAGAGATGCTCCGCGACCCGCGCCCGCTTCATGAAAAAGCCGATATCCAGTTCGTCGGTCATGCCCACGCCGCCGTGGAGCTGGACTCCTTCGTTGGTGGCGAGCGTCGCGACTTCGCCGGCCTTGGCCTTGGCGAGACTGGCCAGCACCCCCGCCTCGGCGCTGCCCGCATCCAGCGCCTGCAACGCCTTGATGACCAGCGACTTGAGCAGTTCGATCTCGCTGAACAGATGCGCGGCGCGGTGTTGCAACCCCTGATAGGAGCCGATCAGCACGCCGAACTGCTTGCGCGTGTTGAGATAGGCCACGGTCTGCTCGCAGACCTCCATGGACAGCCCCAGCAATTCGGCCGCCAGATGCGCATTGCCGATCTCGGTGAGGCGCTCGATCACCGCGCTTGCGGCGCCGGGCTCGCCCAGCAACGCGGTGCGCGGCAGCGCGACAGCGTCGAAACGGATCATGGCGCTGTTGCGGCTGTCGGCCATCACGACCCGCTCCACCGTCACGCCGGGCGCGGTGCGATCCACCAGCACCAGACTGATGCCGTCGCGATCATCCACCGCACCGGCACTGCGCGCCGACACGATCAACTGGTCGGCGCTGTGGCCATCCGGTACAAACTGTTTTTCGCCACTGAGCACGAAGCCGTCGCCGCGCGCTTCCAGTCGGGTGCGCACCCGGAACGGCGCGTGATGCGGACCCTCGTCGAGCGCCGGCGCAAGCTGGAGTTCGCCGGCGACGATGGCCGGCAGCAGCGCATTGCGTTGCGTCTCCGAGCCCGCCAGCACCAGGGCGGATACGCCGATCACGGCGGTGGCAAACAGCGGCGAGGCGGTGAGGGTGCGGCCGCTCTGCTCCATGATCTGACCCATGCCCACATGGCCGAAATCCAGCCCGCCCTGGGCTTCGGGCACAAGAATGCCGGACCAGCCCAGATCCACCATCTGCTGCCAGGTGGCGCGGCTGTAGCCCAGCGCATCGCGGCTGTCGCGCAGTTGCCGCAGCTGTGCTATCGGCGCGTGTGCGGACAAGAAATCCCGCGCCGCGTCTTTCAGCATGCGTTGTTCTTCGTTGAGTACCAGCGCCATGGTGATCGCCCTTATTCCTTGCCCAAGCCGAGAATGCGCTTGGCGATGATGTTGAGCTGGATTTCCGAAGTGCCGCCCTCGATGGAATTGCCCTTGGTGCGCAACCACTGCGTGGCCATCAGGCCGTGGTCGTAGGCCTCGCCTTCCCAGGCCAGCGCGCGCTGGCCGTGGATGCTCACCAGCAGTTCGTGGCGGCGCTTGTTGATCTCGGTGCCGGTGTACTTGAGCACCGAAGATGCCGCTCCTACGCCCTGCCCCGCGGTGGCCTCGTCGGTGATGCGCTCGGCGGTGAGCTCAAAGGCGCGGTTGTCCATTTCCCAGCGCGCGATGTCGGTGCGCAGCGCGCTGTCCGCCAGCTCACCGCCCGCAAGTCCGATCTGTTCCACCGCATAGTCGTGGAGATTTTTGGCACCTGCATTGCTCTGCCCGATACTGCCGATCATCTCGCGCTCGTGGGTGAGCAGATAGGTGGCGAGCTCCCAACCCTTGTTGATGGTGCCCACCAGCTGATCTTTCTCGACCCGGACATCGTCCAGAAAGGTCTCGCAGAACGGCGACTTGCCGGAGATCAGCCGGATCGGCTTGGTGGTCACGCCGGGCGTGTTCATGTCGAACAGCACCAGGCTGATGCCGGCGTGCTTGACTGCCGCGGGGTCGGTGCGCACCAGACAGAACATCCAGTCGGCGCGGTCGGCGTAGGAGGTCCAGACTTTCTGGCCGTTGACGATGAAGTGGTCGCCCCGGTCTTCGCAGCGGGTCTGGAGACCGGCCAGATCGGAGCCGAAATTGGGCTCGCTGTAACCCTGGCACCACCAGATCCGGCCTTCCACGATATTGCGGATGTGCTGGCGCTTGAGCGCTTCGGAGCCGTACTTGAGCAGCGCCGGGCCGATCATGGAGAGCCCCATGCTGAACAGCGGTACCCGCGCGTTGATGCGGTTCATCTCTTCGCGGAGGATCTTGGTCTCCTCCTTGTTGAGCCCGCCACCACCGTATTCCGCCGGCCAGTCGGGCGCGGTCCAGCCGCGCGCCGCCATTACTTCGAGCCAGCGCTTCTGATCGTCGCTGACGAACTTCCACTTGGTGCCGCCCCAGCAGCGATCCTCGAATTCGACCACCGCCTCGCGCTGCGACAGCGGACAATTCGCCTCAAGCCAGGCACGGGTTTCCCGTCTGAACTGCGCCAGATCCGGCATGGTGTCCTATCCCCCCCCAAAAATCGACGCCACCGCTTCGGTCGCAGGGCCGAAGCCCCTTCGCCGAAGACCGTTCACCAAAGCATGTAGCGCGGGAACTGTTACGGTGGCCACTACTTTTCGCGATGCGAAAAGCCAAGGCGAAGCACTATAGTTGAACGCCCGGGGACGGTAAACCCGGCGGTAACCTGCCCGCCGTCAGCGTTCGGGCCGCCCGGTCGGCGTCGCGATGTCGGCCCCAAAACGCGCTCAGAACGTCCCGGCGGCAGCGCGCATCACCAGGCGTTTGAGGGGTTCCGCGCGGTCAAAAAACGCCATGCCGGCGGCGCGCACAAGAGCACTGGGCAGATCCTCGCGACCGAACAGGGTCTTGAACCCGCGCATCGCCGCCAGCATGGCGAGATTCTCCGGTCGGCGCCGGCGCTGGTAGCGCGCCAGCGCGCCGGTATCGGCGACACCCAGACCGCGTTGCAGCGCGCGCGCCACTTCTTCCGCCAGCACTTCGGCATCCGCCAGACCGAGATTGACCCCCTGCCCCGCCAGCGGATGAATGGCGTGCGCGGCGTCGCCGAGCAGCGCGATTCCCGGCATCACATAATCGTCGGCGTGGTGCTGACCCAGGGGTATCAACGCGCGTTCGCCCCACAGCGAGATCGCGCCCAGTGCATGTTCACTGGCGATTTCCAGCTCGCGACACAGGGCGGCGTCGGGCAGCGCATGCAGGCGCTCCGCCTCGGCCTGCGCCTGGGACCAGACGATGGCCACGAAACGGGTATCGCCGTCCTCGTCATGGAGCGGCAAAAACGCGAGCGGCCCGGTGGGAGCGAACCACTGCCGGGCGCAATGGCCGTGCTCGCGCTCGGTGCGCAACACCGCGACCAGCGCACTCTGCCCGGGATCCCAGCGCCGGGAAGTGAACCCGAAACGCTCGCGCAGCGGCGAGCGCGGCCCGTCCGCCGCCACCAGCAGGGGCGCACGAATCTGCTCAGGGTCCAGTTCGGCCACCCAGCCGCCGTCGGGCCGGCGTTCGATCCGCCCCAGCGTCCGCGGGCACAGAAAGCGAATATTGGGTTGTGCGCGCACCGCCGCGCCGAGCGCCGCGATCAGCGCGGGTTGCGCGACGATGCGCCCCAGGCTGGGCTGGTGAATCTCGCCACAGTCGAAGCGGACATGACCGGTGCTCGCGCGATCCCAGACCGCCATGGATCGATAGGCACAGGCGCGCCGGGCCAGCGCCTCGGGCCAGGCGCCGACCCGCTCAAGCAGATGCCGGCTGCGCTCGTTGAGGGCCAGCACGCGGCGATCCAGTGCCCGGGTATCGGCCAGCACCGGCGGCGATTGGGATTCCACCAGCGCGATCGCAAGCCCCGCGCCCGCCGGTCCGCGGGCGAGCGCCAGTGCGAAGGCGGCGCCCACCGGGCCCGCCCCCACGATCAGGACATCAGCGTCGCGCGTCATCGCCGATCACCCGGGCGGCGGGCACCGCGAGCCCGGCGCCGAAATCCGCCAGCGCGCGCCGCAGCGGCGGGCACAGGCCGAGCACGGTGAGCCCGAGATTGCGTCCGACCGCCATCAGGCGCGCACGGCTGGCGAACAGCGCCGGCAGCTGCTCGCTGAATTGCAGGGTGCGCCACTGATCGCGCTCCCGCGCCCGGGCGTAGCCGGCGAGCACACCGAGATCGCCCAATGCGCGGCCGGCCCGGGCGCCTTCGCGCAGGTGCTGCGCCAGCGCCGCCAGATCCCGCACGGTGAGATTGAAGCCCTGCCCCGCGACCGGGTGCAGGCTGTGCGCGGCATTGCCCACCAGCACCAGGCGCGAGCGCACCTGCTCGCGGGCGAGAGCGCGCCGCAACGGAATGAGTTGCGGCGCACCCATGCCGAGAATGACGCCGGCGCGCTGTCCGAATGCCGTCTGTAGCTGGGCGAGCCGTTCGGATGCGTCCGCTACCGCGAGCGCCGCCGCCCGCGCCGGCGGCAACACCCAGACCAGGGAGGCGCGCGGCTGGCCATCCCGATCCGGCAGCGGCAGCAGCGCCATGGGGCCGTCGCGGGTGAAGCGCTCGTAGGCGATGCCCCGATGGGGCTCGGCGAGAGTCAGGGTGGCGATCAGGGCGCAATTGCCGTAGTCGCGCGCGGCGACGCCGACGCCGAATCCCGCGCGCAGCGGCGAGTCCGCGCCGTCCGCGATCGCCAGCAGACGGGTTCGCAGCGTGCCGGCGCCGGACTGGACCTCCAGGTGATCCGGGCGCGGTACCGGGATCGCGTCGATGCCCGGCGCGCGGCTGACATTGGGACAGGCGGCGACCGCGGCGGCGAGCAACCGGATCAGGTCGGCATTCTCGATCACCTGCCCGAAGGGAGCGTCGCCCGGGGCCGGCCCCAGCCGCGCCAGACCCCAGCCTCCGCGCTCGCTCACCTGAATATCCGTTATCGCGGCCGAAGACGCCGCGATCCCGGGCCACAGGCCCAACGCCGTAAAGACTTCACGACTGCTGGCGGACAGCGCCATGGTCCGCGCGCCAGTGAGTTCACCGCCACGAAAAGCGGCGCCCGCGGGCGCCGCGCCAACGCGAGGATCGTCCGCCAGCAAGACGATGCGCCACTCGGGGTCGGCCCGCGCCAGCACCACGGCCGCGGTCAGCGCCGTGAGGCCGCTTCCCGCGATCGCGATATCGACATCGGCGCTTGCAGTCATTCCGGTCTCAGTGCGCCATCAGCCGCTCGATATCCGCCACGGTCTTGGGGACTCCGGCCGTGAGGATTTCGGGGCCTTTGCGGGTAATGACGACATCGTCTTCGATGCGAATGCCGATGCCGCGCCACTTTTTCGCCACCTTGCGGTTGTCGGGCGCGACATAGATGCCGGGCTCCACTGTCATCACCATGCCGGGCTCCAGCAGGCGCCACTCGTTGTCGACCTTGTAGTCGCCGACATCGTGCACGTCCATGCCGAGCCAGTGGCCGGCGCGGTGCATGTAAAAATCCGTGTAGGCATTGCGCGCGATCAGGTCGTCGACATTACCTTTCAGCAATCCCAGATCGACCAGCCCCTGGGTGATGATCTTCACCGTGACCCGGTGCGGTTCGTCCCAGTGGTTGCCGGCCCGGGCGACGTCGATGGCGGCGAGCTGAGCCGCCAGCACGACTTCGTAGAGCGCCTGCTGCGGCGCCGAGAATTTGCCGCTGACCGGGAAGGTGCGGGTGATGTCGGCGGCGTAATGCTCCAGCTCGGCACCGGCGTCGATCAGCACCAGATCGCCGTCGTGCAGCGGCGCGCTGTTTTCCACATAGTGCAGCACACAGGCATTGGCGCCGCCGCCGACGATGGAGCCGTAGGCGGGATGGCGCGCGCCCTCACTGGCGAAGGCATGCTCGATTTCCGCCTGCAGCTGATATTCGTACAGCCCCGGTCGCGTTGCGCGCATGGCGCGGCAGTGCGCGCGCGCGGAAATCGCCCCGGCCTTGCGCATCACCTTGAGCTCGGTCGCCGTTTTGAACAGGCGCGCTTCGTGGACCAGGTGATCCAGATCGACGAACTCGTCGGGCGGCACGGCGCCGCTGCGGGCGCGGGCGCGGATGCCGTCGATCCAGTCCAGCAGCCGGGTATCGAAACTGCGGTTGCGGCCGAGCGCGTAGTACACCCGGTCGCGGCCTTCCAGCAGTCCGGGCAGGATTTCGTCGATGTCGTCGATGGGAAAGGCGTCGTCGGCGCCGTACAGCTCGCGCGCGCCCTCGGGGCCGGCGCGGCGGCCGTCCCAGATCTCGCGGCTGCGGTCACGCTCGCGGCAGAACAGGACGAACTGTCCCTGAGGCCGTTTCGGGATCAGCACCAGCACCGCCTCCGGCTCGGGAAAACCGGTCAGGTAAAAAAAATTGCTGTCCTGCCGATACGGAAAATAGGTATCCCGGCTGCGCACCTGCTCGGGTGCCGCGGTCAGTATCGCAATGCTGTTTTTGCTCATCGTCGCCATCAGGTCGCGGCGGCGGCGGGCGAAGTCCTGGGCAGTGATCATCCGTTTGAATCCTGGGTTAGTGCAATTTGACGTCGGGTCCGGCGTGCCGCTCGCGCAATTCGGCATCGATCACCAGCACCGCGGCGCGCACATACTCGACGAGTTCGGCGTAATCGCGCTCGTCTTCCTCGGTGTCGTCGAGATCGGCGTCGGCGCGACCGATGGCGGCGAGATCGTCCAGTGCCGAGGCAGTGTCCGCGCTCAGGCCGCGCGCGCCACCGCCCTGCCCAAGTCCGGCCAGAAACCCCTGACACCAGGCGGCGAGCGCCTGCACACGCTCACCCAGAAGCACGTCGTCCGCAGGCAGCAGCAGCTGAAAGCCGTAATCGAAGCGCGCCAGATCCTGTGCGGCGTCGGCGGCAATATCGGTGAGTGCGCCACGCAACGCTTCCTCGACCACTTGCGTGGCGAGCTCGGCTTCGAGCAAGTGGAGAACCGCGGTGGGTGAGCGCATCCCGCCGACGCTGGCGCCGCACAGCAGACCGTGCCACTCGGCGGGATCCAGGGGTACGTTCAGCGCGGCGAACGCGGCGCTCAGGTTCTCGAAACGGGACACGCGATCGACAGGTGCGGGGACTGACGGGCATCCTAGCATGGTGCCCACACCGCGACACCCGCCCCCCGTCGGTCGGTGATGACGACGGGGGCAGAGTCGATTGACCGCTTTGGCGCGCGCCACTTATAGTCGCGTGTCAGGAGCCTGCACCGGGATGGTCATGAACGCGCCCTCCATCGCCGAACTCGAGCACAAGGTCGACCGTCTGGCAGCCTTGAGCGCGCGCCTCAAAGCCGAAAATGACCTCCTGCGGGAACGCGAAGCCAGCATGGCGCGGGAACGCAGCCAGCTGCTCGAAAAGAACGACATGGCGCGCTCTCGGATCGAGAATATGATCGCGCGGCTCAAAGCCCTGACTCCGGAGTCCTGAATACCATGGCCGACGCCGGCGTTTCGACGGTCAGCATCCGGATACTCGACAGGGACTATCAGGTCCACTGCCCACCCGAGCAGCAGGAGGCACTGCTGAGCGCGGCCCACGGGCTCGACCTGCGCATGCGCGAAATCCGCCGCTCCGGCAACGTCATCGGCCTCGAACGCATCGCCGTGATGGCCGCGCTGAATCTTTCCTATGAGTTGATGCAGGCCCAGCACCACGCGGGCAGCAGTGCCGCCGCCAGCGCGGACCTGGACCGCATCGACGCCAAGCTGACCCAGGCCATTCTCGCCCTGGAATAGCCGGGCATCACCCGGCGCGGCCCGCCCTGCGCTTGGGCTCCTCGGGAACGCTTGCTCGTTCCCGTGATCGCGCGCACCGCGAACCTCCAGATGCGGCGCGCTCGATCTGCGCAACACATTGGATGCCGACTCGGCAGGCTACCGGCAGAGCCTGCCAAGACCAAATTCAAGAGGTTTTTGTCGGCGCCCGACGCGTTGTCGAGCGCTGGGCGGCGGGATGTTCCGAAACCCTGAGCGCATCGAAGGAGCCGCTGGCGCTGCCGGATCGGCCGAACCTTGAATTCACCGGCCGCGCAGCGACGGCGCGGCGAGTGGCGGGGTTCAGATCAGGTTGGAGACCACAACCGTGCAAAATACGCCGAACACGAGCAGGCAGAACCCCGTGACCACCGCTTCGCCACCCAGCTTGGCTTTGATGAAGTGCATGATATAACTCCCAGTATGCTGTACGGGAATCATCATAACAGTCTTCTGGATACGATTTCTATAAACTTCCATTTCTTTTGGTTATGGCTCATGGTGTGGCAAACGCATAGCCGGTCCGGCTCTCAGTCCTCGGGCAGAGGCTCACCCCGAACCCGGATCTGGTAGAGCTCCAGGCCTCCCGACGACCCGGCACTCCGGGTAACAACACCATCACGCAGTTCAATACCCAGCACCCCGTAGGCCGCCCAGAGCATGCGGGCCGCCGCGCCGGTGTACCAGCTCCAGCCGCCGCGACCTTCGTGGCCGGGGCCGCTGTAAATATCCGCCGGCTGCTGATGGGGCGCCAAGCCGTAACGGGCTGCCAGCTCGGGAGCATCCCGGCCCAGGGGTGAAATTTTCAGCCACACCCGGAACGCCTCGGCGCGCAGGTGATTGGCATCCGATGCGTTGTCGGCGTCGTTGGCCAGCGCCGTCAGGGCATCCACCAGCCAGGAAGCGCCATGGGAATACTGGCCGCCGTTCTCGCGCACGCCGGGTGGATAGAGGGCGATGCGTCCGGGCCAGGGCAGCGAATCTTCATCGAACGCCGGGGTCTGGACGCGCACCAGATGCTCGCCTTCGAGCTGCGCCAGATCGGCGCGCAACGCGGCGAGCGCATCGGCGGCAGCCACGGCCCCGGACAGCGCCGGCCAGGCCGCGGTGAGGGCGTTGGCGTGGAGCAGTTCGGTACCGTCGTCGGCGATGGCGCGCACATAGCGTTCACCCCGGCGCATCCCCGCCAGCGCCGCGCGCAAGCGGACGGCCTCGGCGTGCCAGCGGGCAGCGGTTGCCGCGTCGCCACGGCGGTGGGCCAGCGCCTCCCAGTCGAGCAGCACCCGATGCAGGAAAAAACCGAGCCACACACTTTCGCCGCGGCCGCGATGGCCGATGCGGTCGAGGGCGTCGTTCCAGTCGCCACTGCCGATCAGCGGCAGGCCGTGACGGCCGCGCCGCTTCAGCGTGTAGTCGATGGCGCGGCGACAATGTTCGTGGAGCGCGACGCGCTCGGCGCCCGGACGCGGCGCGAACCCGATGCCGTCGGCGCCGTGGGGAATGGGTTCGCTTTCGAGGAAAGGCATCTCTTCCGCGAGGATGCCGATGTCACCGGTGGCGGCGATGTACCGAGCGGTGAGGTAGGGCAACCATAGTTGCGGGTCGGATGCCCGGGTGCGGGCACCAAAGCCGGTGCCGTCGGTCGGCGTCGGATGCCACCAGTGCAGCACGTCGCCTTGTGGAAACTGCTGGCTGGCGTGGCGCAGGATCTGTGCCCGCGCCAGCTTCGGATCGATCAACAACAGAGGCAGCACATCCTGCAACTGATCGCGAAAACCGTAGGCACCCGAGCGCTGCTCGGGGCCGCAGCGTCCCCACAGCCGCGCATTCAGCACCTGATAGGGCAGCCAGATATTGATGAGGCGGTCGAAGTCCCTGCGATTGGTTTCGACGCGCAGCTCGCCGAGGCGGCGGCGCCAGTCCGACGCGGTGGCGACCACTGCCGCCTGCGCCGCGGCGGGGTCGCGATAGCACGCGGCCAGCGCACGGGCAGCATCGAGCGTCGGGGCCTGGCCCAGCGCGAAATTCACCCACAGCTCGCCGCCTGCCGGCACTTCCATTTCGCCCGAGAAAGCCGCGATCCGGCTGCCGTCGTCCACGGCCGCCGGGTCGCCGGTGCCCAGGCTGACGAAGCACGGCAGCAGGCCCGCCGCGGTGCCCGCGAAGCGGCTGCGCTGGGTTTCCACCGCCGGCCGCTCAAGACTACTCGCAACAAATGCCCAGCCCGGCGCAAACAGGTTGTCGGGATTACGGGCGTAGACGGCACCCCTGTCCGTGACGAGTTCGAGCCGCCCCCGGCTGTCCGCGGGCAGTTCCGCCAGCACCCATTCGAAATAGGCCACCACCCGGCAGCGGCGTGGCGCGCTGGTGCGATTGACTATGCGCAGCAGGCGCAGTTGCGCGGATACATCCGGGGGTACGCAGACGGTCAGTTCCAGGTCGAAGTCGGCGAGCGTACTGGCAAAGTGCGCCTGACCGGGCGCGAACTCGACCCGATGCGGGACAGCGGTGCGCCGCAGCGGCGCAAACGTGGGTCCGCCGCAGGTATCGGTGGCGAGATCGACCACATACAGGGCCTCGCCCGGCAGCCGGTGGCCGGCGTCGCTCAACCGGAACGGGGTGAGGGCATTTTGCTGGCTGTTGCCGGCGAAGGCAGCGACATATCCGGCGCTGTCAAGCACCGCGCCCTGACCCACGGCATTCACCATGAGATGGCTGTAGGGTCGCGGGGCATTGCCATCGACGCTGAGCGTCCAGCCGTCCGCGCTGAAGCGATGCGCCGGCGGCTCGGCATCGCGCTGTGCGCGGACACGGTCGAGGGCGCGCTCGAGCGCGGCTGCGGACCGCAGCGGTGTACCCAGCCGGCGCGCGATCAGTTGCGCGGCGCCATCGGGGCTGGCCGCGTAGCCGGTGACAAAACGCACACTGGCACTGCCATTGGCCGGAATCGTCACCCCCAGGGTCAGCGATAGCGCAGGGTCGAAGCTGTACAGCAGGCCCTCGTCGTCGGGCGCTCGCGGCGCATCCGGCGCCAGACCGTCCGGACGCGCGAGACCTCCGGCGCCGACAAAGCGACCGCGGCTGTCCTCGTAGCCCGCGAGGCGCACGCCGTGGCCGTCGGTCGCCACCGCATGAAAGGCCACCTCGCTCGCGGGCCGGCCATGGATATCCGTAAGCAGCCGGCTGTGCGCCAGCAGCGCGGCCAGGGGCGCCACGAACCGGGTACCGACGTGCAGTGCATTGAATGCCGGATGGCGGGAGGCGGCTTCGGCAGCGCCCAGCGTCAACTCCTGGAAGCTGGTCAGGCGCAAACGACGCGGATTGTTGCTGTGGTTTTCAAAGGTGATCGTCCAGCACTCGACCGCATCGTCCGGCGGCACTTCGACGCGGGCCAACGCCGTCAGGTCCGCCGCCTCGGCGCGATAGCACAACGCCGTGGTCGAAATCTCGGTCACCCGATGGCGCACCGCGGCACTCGGGCAGGGCTGGCGGGTAAGCGACCAGGGTTCCCGGCCGGGCTCGCTGACATAAAAGAATCGTCCGCAGCGATCGAGATCGTCCTCGGGGCGGCGGGTCAGATCGATTTCCGGACAGCCGCGACGGGGGCGGATCACATGGGCATGGCCGCGGCCATCCTCGCCCAGACGCAGCAGGTACAGACCGTTGCCCAGCACATGCGCGGGGGCATTGCGCACCCGGTGCAGACTGCCGGCGCGGCGGGCTCGCGTCAGCACCCAGGCCCCCACCATGATCGCCAGCGCGGCGGCGATCGCATAGGCACCGACCAAATCGCGCACCGCGGGCAACAGCGGCCCGGCGTGGCCGTGCATCCCCTCCGCACGGGTCCATACATACTCCCACTCGCCGCCCCGCGGGATATAGAACGGCACCAGCAGCGGCGCCCAGGTGGCGAAACGGCGCAACCCCTCCGGGATCGCCTGCCCGCGCGGCCCGTGGCCCAGCGCCCGGGCGAGGCGCTCGTTCACGGCATCCATGCCGACAAAGGAGAAATTCACCAGCGTCGCCACCCGCAGTCCCATGTGGTCGAACCAGATCAGTACGCGCAACCAGTCGTAGGCCATCAGGCCGAGGAACACATCCAGACTCCAGGCGCGGTAGTGATCCGTCGGTTGCAGCACTTGCTGCGCGGTGGCGAGCAGGCTGCGCACGGCGCCATCCTGGTTGTACCAGGTCGGATCCTGCGCCATGCGCAGGAAGATCGAGATGATGGGCGCCATCCACAGGCCCCAGCGCAGCACCCGCACGGTCTGGGCGCCGACTTCGGCCAAACCGGCGCGACTGAAGGTGGCGCGAATCGGCGCCAGCCGCCGCTGGATCAGCGCCGTCAGCAGCACCAGATTGAGACTGAACAGAGGCGCGGCGATGGCCCACTGCACCACCCCCGACAGCGATTGGGCGTAGAACAGCTTGACGCCGCCGCTGACCAGACCGAGATCGGTAGCCCCCCACTTGCTGAACAGTGGATAGACCCTGTATTCGTAGCTGCTGCGCCCGAGGGCCGGAAAGTTCACCACGCCATAATCGGCAATGCGATCCAGCACCACCCGCAACTGCCCGGCGTCGAAATACCAGGCAATGAGTCCACCGGTAATACCACCCATGACCGCCTGCGCGAGATACACCGGCAGCCGCTGGGGCCGCTGGCGCAGACCGCGTGCCATGGCGCCGGCGTCCTGCAGCAGACTGACACCGGCGTAGATAACGGCACCGGCAAGCGCGCCGTTCGCAAAGCGCATGGCGTCGTCCGCGCCGGTGCGGCCCAGGCCGAACCAGAGTGCGACCGCACATCCCGCGACCGCACCGCGCAGCAGATTCCCCGGCTCGCGATAGGCGGCGCCGAGCCGCCCGGCCAGCGCGGGGCTGCCATCGAAGGTTTCGATGAGACTGCGGGCCAGGGGAAACAGCGCAATGCCCAGCAGGGTCCCGAACACCAACGGCTGCGCGGTGATCCAGGCCGCCAGCGCGCCGCGCCCGGACAGTGCCGCGCCATACACGAGGATCATGAACCAGACGCTGTACACGGCACCCTTGCCGGCGCCGCTGCGCCAGTGATCGGCGGCGGCCTGCCAGGTCGGCCGCCGCCCCTTGAAGGCATCCAGCAACGCGCCGGTAATGAGAAAAGTCTGGCCCCACAGGCCCGCTTGCGCAAGCACCGCCGTCGTCACTCCCAGGGGCAGTTGCAGCCCCGCCGGCAGCGCGCCAGCCTGCCCGCCACTGCCGAGATCGGCGATATGGGGTGTCAGAACCGCCCACAGCGCACTGCTCCACAGCAGCGCCCGCAGCCGCCAGTTGTGGGTCCAGCGTTGGTCCACGGCCACACCCAGACCCTGCACGGCGAGTTCGCCGAACAGGCCCAGCACCAGCCAGCAGCCGGGCAGCGACCGCAGCGCCGGGGGCAAATCCAGGCCCAGCCAGACACCCGGGAATTCCAGCAGGTCGCGGGACGCGAGCAGAAACAGGCCGTTGAACAGCGCGAAGGGCGCTATCAGCAGCACCAGCGAGGTGGCCGCGGGCAGCGGCCGGCGCTGCCGCACCGGCAACAGCCCGGCCACCAGGCCATAGACGGCAAACGCCAGCGTGGCCCCCAGTGGCGTGAACCGCAGCAGATCGATCCACTCCCGGGGCGTCTGCCACGGCGGCAGCTCCGGGGTCGCGGCGAGGGCGAACAGCGCCGCCACCGCCCCATGGCGCAACGCCAGGAACAAGCCATCCGTGGCGCCGCCGGCGCGGCCGATCAACAGCAGACCGAAGCCGGCACCGGCGGCAGCCGCGAGCGGACTGCCGGCATGGACCCCGCCCAGGGCGGCGGTAAACAGCAGGATACCGGCCGCCCAGAGCGCCAGGCGGCCGCAACGATCAGCATCGATGGTCGCTGCTCCCATTCAAACTTCCGGGCCGCTGGGCAGATCGAAGCGGCATTCACCGGACTCCATCGTCACGGTCGGCCTGGGACGGTTACGACGCTCGGGCAACGACAACTCCTCGCTCCACCAGCTCCCGTACCTGAAGGAAGCGCTGATTTATTCGTCATTCCCGCCCCTGATCGGAGTCGGGGGCAGGCTTCAGCGGGAATCCATACGTCCGCAACTGATTGAGACTGCGGGAAAACCTGGATGCCCGCTTTCGCGGGCATGACGGTCGACACGTATTGTTCAGCGTTTCCTGAACAGTCGAGAACCCGAACCCCCTCCAGCATGGACGCCGCCCGGTTGGTCTGACTCATTTTCCACTCCGTGATGGTGGTTGAAGACGGGGGGGCTCCAGAGGCTGACAGCCTGCGGCAAAACCGCTCGCGGTCCGATACCCGGACTCGGCGGACCGCGCTGCCGCAGCGGTTTTGCAACAGGCTGCTGGCGATCATTCCCCCCAGGATACAAAGAACTGCGCCGGATCCGGGGGTATCTGCGGTGGACGCGGTTCACCCACCGTGCCCAGGTACAGAAAGCCGACTATGTGTTCGCCATCGCCCACGCCCAGCCCGGCTCTTACCACCGGGTCGTAGGCGAAAGCGCCGGTGCGCCAGATCGCGCCGACACCCTCGGCATAGGCGGCATTAAGCATGTTCTGCATGGCGGCGCCGGCGGACAGCAGTTGCTCGACCTCAGGCACCTTGGCGTTGGCGCGGCAGGCCGCAATGACAACGACGATCATGGGCGCCCGCAACGGTCGACCCAGGGTGCGCTCGCGCTCGCGCGCCGACAGCTCGCCCTCGCGCGCCTCCCGCGCCCGCACGAACAACTCGCCCAGGCGGCGCCGGCCCTCGCCTTCGATGACGAGAAAGCGCCATGGCCGCAGCGTGGCGTGATCGGCCGCGCGCACGGCGGCGCGCTTGATGTTGTCGAGAACGGCGCCGGCCGGCGCGGGTGCGACCAATACCGACTGGGAAGCCCGATTGTGCAGTGCCACTATCGCCTCCACGCTGACTTTCCTCCCGACGCCGAACAGTTTGGTGGTGCCACGTTATCAGCAACCGCATCGAGAACGGTATCGGCGGCCCGCCGGTTACTGCGCCAGCGGATCCTGCCGGTAGAACGAACACAGTTGCAGGTACAGCTCGGGCCAATGCTCTGCCAGCCGCTGCGGCGCCTCGAAAAAGCATTCACTCGTCACCGCGAAGAATTCACCCGCGTCCTGAAGGGCATAGGGATCGATGGGCAGCGCGTCGGCGCCATCGGTGTCGGCGCGGTGTTCGAGGTCTTCCCAGGCTGCGGTGAACGCCCGCGTCCAGACCACCGGGTCCATGTCCGGATGCAGCGGTGGCGCGCCGTTGGGACCACCGTCGCTGCACATGTCGAGCTTGTGGGCCATCTCGTGGATGACCACGTTGTAGGCGTCCTCGCCACTCGCGCCGGTGACGTCCTCCCAGGACAGGATCACCGGCCCCTGCTCCGAGGTTTCGCCGGTCAGGGGTTCGCGCTCGGTGTGGACAATGCCGTACTCGTCCTCGCGGTCGTGGGCGGGAATGAACGCCCCGGTATAGAGAATCAGGGTCACCCAGCCGTCGTACCATTGCAGCCCCAGTTCCAGCACCGGCACAGCGGCCATGGTGGCGATCCGCAGCCGCATGGCATCGGTGATTTCGAGCCCGTCGACGGCGACGAATTGCTTGCGCAGCAGAAAGCGCAACGCCATCTCGCGCAGCCGCGTCCGCGCCTCGCCCCGATAGCGCGCCGCCACGGGCCAGTCCGCGATGGCGGATTCCCAGGCTTCGACCGAGATCGCCAGGCGTTGCAGGCGGCGATTTTCGCGCCAGCGGCGCAGGCGCTCGAACATCGCGGTGACTAGGCGCGCTCGGCCAGAAAGCGGTTCACGCGGGCGATATTGGCGTCGTGGTTTTCCCGCATCGCGGTCAGTTCGGCGCGCAATGCCGCATCGGCCACGCGCGGGATCGTCTCGCGCAGGCGCTTGGCCACCCAGCCCTGGCCGCGGTTGAGAAACAGCAGCCGTTCGCCCAGATCGGCGATGGCCATGGCGCGCGGGTGGAAGTCGCCCACTTTGAGCGAGGGTTCGCCACCCAGGCGCGGGATGGCCTCGATGAGCATCTTGCACCAGCGCGCTTCGTCGCCATAAATGTCCGTCAGCAGTTGCCGCTCGGGTGCGGTGAGACACTGATCGCGGGACTCCCGCGCCACCCGGGTGCCGGCGCGCTCGGCTTCCAGCAACTGGTTGAGAAAGTCCACCAGTTCGGCGGGTTCGACCCGGTTCATGTAGGCATCGCTGCCCCCATCGGCGGCGCAGACGGGAGAGCTCGGCGATGCGGGATCATCCGGGGACGGCGGCATCGGAGGTGTCCTGTGCGGCGCGGGAAACTGGCGCGGAGTGTAGCAAAGCTCCGCTAAGCGGCGGCCGTGCTACACTCCCGCTGTCGTCGCTGGCCACCGCGACGATCACAGACAAACTCCGAGCGCCGCAGCTCTAACTCCCCACCGTCCACCTCGCCGCCGTGCACTTCAGCGGTGAGGCCCGGGGACAGGAATCCGGCGCCGAGAACCCGAAAAGGGTTCTGAGGGATGCGCGGGAAACCGTTCATCCTCCCGTCCTTGGAAAGGTGTTTGCCATGTTACAGGACAGCTTCGGGCGCGAGTTTCATTACTTGCGCCTGTCCATCACTGACGTTTGCAACTTCCGTTGCACCTATTGCCTGCCCGATGGGTATGAAGGCAAGCCCGACCGTGCCTTTTTGAGCCTGGATGAATTGCGCCGGGTCGCCGCCGCCTTTGCCGCCACCGGCACCACCAAGATCCGCATCACCGGCGGCGAACCCTCGGTGCGCGCCGACCTGCCCGCGATCATCGCAGCGGTGAAAGCGACGCCCGGCATCCGCACCCTGGCAATCACCACCAACGGCTACAAGCTGCCCGAGCGCATCGACGCCTGGGCCGCGGCCGGGCTGGATGCGCTCAACCTCAGCATCGACAGCCTCGACCCCGCGATGTTTCACGCCATCACCGGCCACGAACGTTTGCAGGAACTGCTCGACGGCCTCGACCGCGCGCTGGCACTGGGCATCGCGACCGTCAAGGTCAACACCGTGCTGCTGCGCGGCTGCAACGACAACCAGATCGACCGTTTTCTCGCCTGGCTGCGGGACAAGCCCATCACGTTGCGCTTCATCGAATTGATGCAGACTGGCGACAACGGCGATTTTTTCCGCCGCCACCATGTCGCGGGCGAGGACCTGCGTCGCCGCCTGCTGACCGAAGGCTGGACCCAGACCATCCGCGCCCGGGACGCCGGCCCGGCGCAGGAATTTCACCATCCGGATTACCGCGGCCGCATCGGCCTGATCATGCCCTACAGCAAGGATTTCTGCGCCACCTGCAACCGGCTGCGCATGAGCGCCACCGGCAAGCTGCACCTGTGTCTGTTTTCCGAACACGGCATCGATCTGCGCCACCTGTTGCAGGCCGACGACCAGCGCGACGAACTGATCGCATTTTTGCGCGCGCGCCTCGCCGACAAGAAAGTCAGCCATTTTCTGCAGGACGGTTTCAGCGGCGGCACCCGCCACCTCGCCATGCTCGGCGGCTGAAGGAGGACATCATCATGGCCAAAGTCTATGCCGACCGGTTCGTGCCGTTGCAGATCGCGGTGCTCACGGTCTCCGACAGCCGCACCGAGGCGACCGACACCTCGGGCCAGTTGCTGGTCGAAAAACTCACCGCCGCCGGTCACCGGCTCGCGGAAAAACGGATTCTGAAAGACGATCTCTACCGCATCCGCGCCCAGGTCGCGGTCTGGGCGGCATCCGACGCTGTGCAGGTGGTGCTCATCACCGGCGGTACCGGCTTCACCGGACGGGATTCGACACCCCAGGCGGTGGCGCCCCTGTTCGACGTGACGGTAGAAGGCTTCGGCGAACTGTTCCGGCAGATCTCCCAGCGCGACATCGGTTCGTCCACGGTGCAGTCGCGGGCGCTCGCCGGTCTCTCCAACGGCACGCTCATCTTCTGCGTACCCGGCTCCACCAACGCCTGTCGCACCGCCTGGGACGAGATCATCGCCGAGCAGCTCGACGCCACCCACCGGCCCTGCAATTTCGTCGCCCAACTCAAGCAGGTGGCGGGCGCGGACTGCGGCACCCGGGAAACCTCGGCGTGAGCGGGCTCTCGCACCTCAATGCCGCCGGCGAAGCCAGCATGGTGGATGTCAGCGGCAAGGCCGTGACCACCCGCGTCGCGCGCGCCGAGGGCTTCGTCGCCATGCAGCCGGAGACGCTCGCGCTGATCGCCAGCGGCGGCCACGCCAAGGGCGATGTGCTGGCCACCGCGCGCATCGCCGGCATCCTGGCCGCCAAACGCTGTGCCGAGCTGATCCCCCTGTGTCATCCGCTCGCGCTGTCCCGGGTGCAGGTCGATTTCGCACTGGAAGACGGCGGCGTGCGCATCCGGGCCGAATGCAAACTCGACGGCAAGACCGGCGTCGAAATGGAAGCACTCACCGCGGTAGCGGTCGCCGCCCTCACCCTGTTCGACATGTGCAAGGCGGTGGACCCGGGCATGGAGATCGGCGCCATCCGCGTGCTGTCGAAAGACGGCGGCAAAACCGGCCGCTGGGAACGCGGCAGTGATTGAAGTGCTGTTCTTCGCCCGCCTGCGGGAAAGCCTCGATCTGGCACGGCTGGCGCTGGAATTGTCGGAGCCCACCACAGTGGGCGGGGTCAAGGCGCAACTCGCCGCGCGCGGCGCCAACTGGCAGGCGCTGTTTGCCGCAGGCCAGGTGCTGGCCGCGGTGAATCAGGAGCTGGCCAACGACGCCACGCCGATCCGGCCGGGCGACGAGGTCGCCTTTTTCCCCCCCGCGACCGGAGGCTGACCGTGGCCGAGGACGTGCGGATCTTGACGACCACCCTCGATCCCGCCGCACTCACCGCGGAGTTGGTGAACGACCGCGCCCACAGCCAGGGCGCACTGGTGACCTTCGTCGGCATGGTGCGGGATTTGACCGCCGACCCGGTCACCGCCCTGCAGCTCGAACACTATCCCGGCATGACCGAAAAATCCCTCGCCGCCATCGTCGGCCGGGCACGGGCGCGCTGGCCGCTGGGCCGGGTACTGATCGCGCACCGGGTCGGCAGGCTCCATCCCGGCGAGCCCATCGTGTTCGTGGGCGTCACCGGCAGCCATCGGCGCGAAGCCTTCGCCGCCTGCGAATTCCTGATGGACTATCTGAAGACCGAGGCGCCGTTCTGGAAAAAGGAATTCACGCCGGACGGCGAACGTTGGGTGGAAGCCAAACCGAGCGACGGCGAGGCCGCGCAGCGCTGGCAGGCCGCCCAACAGCAGCAATGACGTCCCCGCCATGAAGGCCATCGGCGCCCTGCTCGCGGGCGGACGCTCCCGTCGCATGGGTACCGACAAGGCACTGCTGCCGGTCGGCACCGGCACCCTGCTCGATCACATGACCGCCAAACTGCGCGCCCTGGATCTCGCCGAGGTGGTGGTGTGCCGCGCCGCGCCGGGATGCATCGCCGATCGGGTTCCGGGGCAAGGTCCACTCGGCGCACTGCACAGCCTGAGCCACCATTACCCCGGTCGAGACCTGCTGGTGGTGCCGGTGGACATGCCGCTGCTGACCACGGCGACCCTCGCGGCACTGCTGACGGCGGGCAGCGAGCTGTCACGGCCGCACCATTACGCAGGTTATCTGCTGCCGCTGTGGCTGCCGCTCGCTCCCGCCGCGATCCGCGCGATCGAAACGCGAGTGACCGATGCCGCGGCCGATCGCTCGCTCGCGGCGCTGCTGCGGGACCTGCGCGCGGAAACACTGCCGCTGGGCAGTCCGGAGGCCGAGCTCGCCAATATCAACACGCCGGCGGAGTGGGATGCCATCGCGCAGCGGATGAACGCGACTCTCTGATTGCCGCGAAACCGCGCTTCAGCATTTGCAAAATGGAAATGACATCCCGCCGGGATTGCGGCGCGGCCGTCACAACCACGGATACTTCGGCAACCGCCCAAACGCCTCGCACAGCTGACGATTCCAGGAGGTGCTGAGTTCGTCCAGAAAGGGATCGCCGCCGGCAAACACAAAACGCTTGTCGAGGGTGAGGCTGTCACGCCGATAGATCGCCACCTCGTAGGGCGGACCGACGGAAAGGTTGGAGCGCGCGGTGGCGTCGAGACTGACCAGCGACAGCTGCGCCGCGTCCGCCAGCGCCATGTCGACGCGCGCCACCCGATCCAGCATGGGCTTACCGTACTTGATCTCGCCGATCTGCAGAAAGGGCGTCTCCGCGGTTGCCGCCGCATGGTTGCCCTGCGCGTAGATGATGAACAATCCGGGCGGTTCGCCCGCGATCTGGCCGGCCAGAATCAGCGTGACCTCGGGGCTCTGACCGCTCGCGCGCAGCGCCGGGCCATGGGTGTTCTGGATTTCCAGATTGGTCGCGCCCACGTATTCAGCGGCTTCGAACAGGTAGCGCGCACTGTTGAGGTTGCCGGCGGGCCCGGGGTAATCCAGGTCGCGCCGCAGGTGACTGACGAGCTGCTGGCTGAGCGCGAGATTGCCCGCCGTGAGCAGCACGAACTGGCGGTCATCCGCGGGCTTCAGATCATGCATCTTGCTGTACACCGAGGCGTAATCCACCCCAGCGCTGGTGCGGCTGTCGGACGCCAGCACCAGCCCCTGTTCGACGCAGATGCCAAGACAGTACGTCATGGGCCATACTCAATCAGTCAAACCGTACCGACTGCCGCATCGGACTTCCGCTTCCCACCGCCGCATCCCGCGGACGACAGGAGATTCAGCGAAAGCGCACCACGGCATGGCCGGGAATGGTGACTTCACCCTCGGCATTTTTCAGGAACAGACTCACTTTCACTTCGCGTTTGCTGTCGTCCTTTGCCTCGACCTGACCGCCCGCGGTCATCGTCTCGCCGAGAAAGGCCGCGCGGCGGTTGGCGTACCCAAAGGAGACAAGCGTCGCGTCGTCGCCGATCCAGTCGGTCACCACCTGGCCGATCCAGTCGCCCTGCAGGGGACCGTCGAGCACGATGCCGGGGTAGCCTTCCTCCTGGGTGGCATAGGCGTGGTCGAAGTGGATGCGATGGGGATTCCAGATCGCGGCGTTGTACATGAACAATTGCACGATGCCGGCGGTGTGGTCGCGGCTGGGCAGGGCGTCGCCGACCTTGATTTTGTCGTATGCGGTCATGGGTCTACCTCGCGATCAGGGAGGTGGTTTCGTTCAGCACCGGCGCGCCGGCAGCGGTTGTCACCACAGTTTCGGTGACGACGAAAATCAGCGGGCCGGTCTTGCCGTCCTTCTGGTAGATATCCTTGAGCACGCGGGTAATCACGAGCTGGTCGCCGGGGCGAATGGGCCGGTGGTAGACGGTGTCCGAGTTGCCTGCCATGACGCGCTTGAGGGGCAGCGGGGGAATCAGTTTGTCCTCGGCGATGCCGTCCTTGCGCAAGGCTTCGGGCGGCAGGATTTCCATCGAGTAACCGAAATGAAACAACGGCGGTGCTTCGTCACCGTCGAGATATTTGCGGGCTTTTTGCCCCGTCGATACCGCGTATTTCTGAATATCGCGCCGCGTGACCTCGACCCGTATCGGGGGGTTGGCGGTGCCGATATGGGCCTTGATTTCCGGGGTCAACAATTCAGCCATGCTGTACTCCTTGGATGATCCGGCGGGCGTGACACGCCCGCCGGGCCGGGTTTCGACTCAAACGACCGCAGGCATGATCTGGATACCCGGCGCGCCGGCGAGGAACTCGCCCAACTTGCCACCCAGGGTCTTGAAGTGCGGGGTCTCGCGGTGCGTGGCCAGGTCTCCCTTGCTCTTGTACTGCTCCAGCATCACGTAGGTGGTGGGATCGTCGGTCTTGTGCAACTGATAGAAGGTGCATGCGGGCTCATTGGCGCGCACGGCGGCGGTGAGTTCTTTCATCAGCGCTTCAAAGCCGGCTTGTTTGCCGTCCTGGATTTTCAGGGTTGCGATAACACCGATCATGGGTAGCTCCTTTTGCTTTGGTTCATGGGAAGGGCGTTGTCATAAAACAGGCGTCCGCACTATACCGCGCGCCCGGCGCAGGGTCATCCCGCCCGGCGCAGCAACGGCAGTACCTCGGTGGCGAAGCGTTCGATCTGGGCGTGGCGCTCGCCGGGCGGACTCACCGCATCCAGAATGAGATGACGGACACCCGCCGCGTGGAATTCGGCGATCCTGGCGGCGACGTCCTCGGGCCGCCCCAGCGCGCAGTATTTCTTGGCCGGACCACGGAAGTCGCTGGCATAGCGTTCGGAGAGGTGTGCCGTCGCCACGTCCCAGGCGGTCTCGAAGCTGTTGTCGATGCGGAAAAACAGCAGGTGCGCGGTATCGAAACGGTCGATTTCGCGTTTGGCCGCGGCGGCGCTGTTTTCGATGGTTTGCAGAAAGCCGGCGAACATCTCCGGCGTCACCACATAGGAAACATAGCCGTCCGCGAGCCGTCCGGCGCGCGCCAGCGCCGCCTCGGAGCGCCCGCCGCACCAGATCGGCGGGCCACCCGGCTGGCGCGGCGGGGGCAGCATCTGCACATTTTCAAACGGATAGAACCGGCCCGCGTGGCTGACGGGCGCGCCGCTCCAGAGCTTGCGCAACACTTCGATGCCCTCGGACAGGCGCGCGCCACGCTCCTTGATGGGGACGCCACAGGCGGCGTATTCGTTGGGGAATTCACCGCCCACGCCGACCCCGAACAACAAGCGGCCGGAGGTCAGGCGATCCAGGGTCGCCACCTGCTTGGCCACCGCCACCGGGTGACGCAGCGGCAACAGGTACACCGAGGTGCCGAGCAGCAGGCGGTCGCTCAGGACCGCCGCCTGGGCGAGCTGCAACAGCGGGTCCATGATCGGCACCGCGAAGGCGATATGGTCGCCCACCCAGAGGGAGTCGAGGCCGATGCGCTCGGCCAGCGCCACCACCTGACGCACGCTGGCGGCGCTGTCCATGCTGGTCATCCAGCCGTAACGCATGTCGTTGGCAAGGGGCAGTGTCATCGTATCCTCCAGTTCGTATCAGGATTGTCGGGAGCGAATCCGCGCGCGGTGCTAGATGTTGTTCGAAGCCGGGCGCCGACCGTGCAGATAGGCCACCAGCGCGGGCAGCAAACTGAGCGCGATGATGGCGAGCAGCACCCAGGTGAAATGTTCCTTGACGCCCGGCAGATTGCCAAAAAAATAGCCCAGACCGACGAAGCCACCGACCCAGAACAGCGCGCCCAGCACATTGAAAACCAGAAAGCGCGCATAGGGCATGCGACTCGCGCCGGCAACAAAGGGGACGAAAGTACGCAAAAAGGGTGCGAAGCGCGCGATCAGCACCGATTTGCCGCCGTGGCGCTCGAAAAACTCCCGCGCCCGATCGAGATGATCACGCCGGATCCAGCGCGAATCCCGGGCATAAACCGCCGCCCCGATGCGCGACCCGGCGTAATAATTGGCGCCGTCGCCCAGCACGGCCGCCACGCACAGGCTGCCGCCGAGCACCAGCGGGTCCAGGCTGCCGACACCGGCGAGCGCGCCGGCCGCGAACAGCAGACTGTCGCCCGGCAGAAAGGGCATCACCACCAGGCCGGTTTCGACGAAGACGATCAGGAACAGGATGCCGTAGACCCAGAGCCCGTACTGCGCGATCAGGTTCAACAGATGGCGGTCGACGTGCAAAACGAAATCGATCAGTTCCATCGGGACGCCATCCGGCAAAGGACGAAACCATACCGGTAGCGGAGCGCGGGCGCAAAAAAAGGGCGGGGATGCCCCGCCCTGCTACTGCCCGCAAGTCCGGCTCAGGAGATCCGCAAACCCAGTTGCGCCATGCCGACGCGGTCGCACACCGGCGCCCGCCGGGAGCCGGGAGCCAGTGGCACGGAACCCGGGGTGCGCTCGAAGGAGTCGAACAGTCCGATGCTGTTGCAGTATTCGCGCAGCTCCGGGATGACATGCTTGCCGATCAGTTCGATGGAGCGGTTGCGTTGCTGGTCGGATGCCACGCCCTGAACGTTGAAGAACGTAAAGGAACCCGGACGAATCACGCTCAGGATTGCCTTGATCTTCGGAATCACCTGTTCCGGGGTTCCCACCACGATTTGCAGATTTTCCTGGGCGCGCTGGTAGGAGTTCCAGAGTTTTTCCTTGATCAGGTCGAAATCCTGTTCCTCCTGCCACTTGCCGCTGCGCGCCGCCGCCAGCTTGTCCTTGCTGACGCCCAGCCAGGAACCGCCCGGCGCCTTGGCCAGAATGCGGGTCGCGGTCTTGGAGTTATAGCCCGGCGGCAAGGTGTGCTCGGGCCGGCTGAAGCCGTTCTGGCCGCCGCCGAACGCATAGCCGCGACCCACCTGCTGGGCTTCCTCTGCGTTGTCGGAGACAAACACCGGCAGCAGATAGCCGAAGTTCTCTGGACCCGCCTGATAACCCAACTCGGCCGCGGTATCGGCGTAGAGATCCCACAGATCGCAGGTGGGGCCGAGCGCCGACCCCAGGCCGACGTAGGGATAGCGTTTCTGGGCGCACCAGATCACCGTCTCGGGCGAGAGCACGCCGGGAATCCACTGCTGGGGATAGGGCTCCTGCAACGGCAGCGCCCAGGGGTTCACATGGCGGTAGTGGAAGTGCTTGCCCTCGTAGCGCCAGGGTCCGGGCCGGGTCCAGGCCTGGATGATGAAGTCGTGGGCTTCGTTGAACATCTCGCGGTTGTAGGCGGGGTTGGCGTTGTTGAAGAATTGCTCGGAGCCGGCACCGCGCACCCAGCCCGCCACCAGACGGCCGCGGGAAATGAGGTCGATCTCGGCCAGCTCCTCCGCCATCCGCAACGGATGCTTGATCACCGGCAGCGGATTGCCCACCAGGATGATCTTGGCCTTGCGGGTGGCGCGCGCCAACACGGCGGCCTCGGTATTGATCACGTTGCCCATGCAGTAGGGATTGCCGTGATGCTCGTTCAACGCGAGTCCGTCGAAGCCGACCTCTTCGGCAAAGCAGTATTCGTCGATGAACTGGTTGTAATCGTCCGCCGCCTTCTTGCGATCGAAGTAGCGGTTGGAAACGCCGAAAAAGGCCTTGTTCGCCAGCACCACGTTCTCGTCGATGTGGCGGTAGGGCCGCTCGGTGAAGTAGCCGAATTTCATGGTTGGAAACTCCTGTGAGTGATTTGAGTAACGGCAAAATCCGATTGCGCGGCACACCCGCGCCCGGCGCGCGGCACTGGCGTCGGGTGTGCCGTGCCGGATCTCAGTGCTGCGTCGGCACCGGGATCGGGAGATTGAACAGTTCGATGCAGTTGAGCCCCATGGCCTGTTCGCGCACTTCCTCGGACACTCCCGCGGTGTGGTTGGCGAGCATTTCCTGCGACCAGGGCCAGGTGGAATCGCTGTGGGGGAAGTCGTTGGCCCACAGCAGGCGCTTGGAGTTCATGCGGTGCGCGCAGGCGAAGGCTTCCCAGTCGTCCTGGAAAGTGAGCCAGACGTTTTCGCGGATGTATTCGCTCGGCGGGCGCGGCAGCACGGGGCCGTGTTTGCCGTGGCCGTGCCGGTAGGCGGCGCGGTTCATGCGATGCATGAAATGAGGCAGCCAGCCGGCGTCGCCCTCGGCGCCGACGAACTTGAGATTGGGGTGGCGCTCGAACACGCCGCCGAGCACGAACAGGCCGACCAGATCCTGGATGCCACGGATGAGCTTCAGGAAGCTGTTGAGTTTGTGGCCGCGATACTCGGTCAACGCCGCCGCGCTCTCCCGCGAGGTGAGGATATGGAAGCACAGGGGCAGGTCGAGATCGGTCGCGCACTCCCAGAGGGCGTCGTACATGGGGTGGTCGTAATCCTCCTCCACCGGCCGGCCCGGCATCATCACGCCCACGAAGCCCGCGGCCTTGATGCGGCGAAAATCCTCGATGGCCGCATCCACCGACAATATCGCGGTCTGGCCGAGCCCGAACAGGTTTTTCGGCGCGGCACTGCAATAGCCCTCCAGCCAGCGGTTGTAGGCCTTGAAACAGGCATCCTTGTAGAGCGCATCCTTGAGGTTGCACAGCACCATGCCGACGGAGGCGTAGATGATTTCGGCATCGACGCCGTCGCGCTTCTGGTCCGCGACGCGATTGGTCGGATCCCAGCCGCTCGCGTGCATGTCATAAAACTTGCGGTGCGGCGCCACCTTGGGCATGACCGCGTCGGGAATGCCAGCGGCGGACATCAGGCCGATCTCGAGCGGCCGCTTGTAACCTTCGATGGCATAGGCGTCACCGCCTTTGCCGTCATCGATCAGATGGGGCGCGCGATCGCGGTAGACCGGATCGATGAAATCCCGGTAACACTCGGGCGGTTCGACAATATGGGAATCGGCGGATACAACGGGTGCGCGAAGCATGAATACCCCCAGCAAGATAAAGACCGGAATACCGGAATGGTGAATCGGATGGTCAAAAAATGTGTCTTGCCCTAGTGGATTCCAACGGCGGGTAAAAATCAAGCCGCGCCCCCCGCTACCCATGACTCAGAGCAAGTCATCGAACGGCAGCACCTGCACCGGCGTGCCGGCTTCGATCTCCCCGGTGCCCGCGGGCACCAGGATGAAGGCGTTACAGCGCGCCAGGGCGGCGAAGGCACCCGAGCTCTGCTGGGGATCGGGCAACGCCCGCCAGCCGCCCGCGCCATCCGGGTCGAGGCGACCGCGCAGCAGCTCCAGGCGGGTGCGGTTGCGGCGCAGGGACGCGCCGGCGCGAGCCTGGATACACAGGGGCGCGGGATCGTCGGCACCCTGAAGCTTGCGAATCGCCGGCGCCACCAGTTGATGAAAGGTCACCAGCGCCGACACCGGATTGCCCGGCAGACCGCACACCCAGGCCGCGCCCAGGCGGCCAAAAATAAACGGCTTGCCGGGCTTGAGCGCCACTTTCCAGAAGTCCACTTCACCCAGTTCGTCGAGCAGGGCGCGCGCGTGATCGGTCTCGCCCACCGAGGCGCCACCGCAGGTGATGACCAGATCGGCGTCCGCGGCGCCCTGCTGGAAGGCCGCACGCAACAACTCCGGATCGTCGCGGACGATGCCCAGGTCGAGCACCTCCGCGCCCAGACGTTCGAGCATCGCGCCGATGACGTAGCGATTGCTGTCATGGATCTGGCCCGGCGCCAGGGGTTCGCCGGGCGGGCGCAGTTCGTCGCCGCTGGCGAAGAGGGCGACCCGCAGCCGGCGCCGCACCGTCGCCGCGGCCAACCCCAGCGTCGCCAGCACGCCGATCTCGATGGCGCCGATACGCCGGCCGGCGGGCAGCACCTGTTCCCCGCACGCCACATCCTCGCCGGCCCGGCGCACGTGGGCGCCGCGCGCACCCGGCGCCGCGATCAGCCGCACCTGATCGCCGCTGCGCACGACATCTTCCTGGATCACCACGGTGTCGGCGCCCACCGGCAGACGGCCGCCGGTGGTGATGCGTACGCATTCGCCCGGGCCGACCGTGCCGGCCCAGGGCGCGCCGGCCAGTGCGGTGCCGATCACCCCCAACCGGGCGCCGGGCGCCAGATCGGCATGGCGCACGGCGTAACCGTCCATGGCGGAGTTGTCGGCCGGCGGCACGTCCCGCGGCGCCTGGACGGCGTGCGCGAGAATGCGCCGCGCGAGTCCCGCCAGCGGTATCGTTTCCGTCTCCACGACCGGGCGCAGCGCCGCCAGGATCCGGGCGCGGGCGTCGTCGAGCGTCAACAAAGGTGTTTTGGGGGTCATGGCCTACTCGAAACTCCGGTCAGGATTTACGCTGCGGTCGGTGCCCTGGCCTTGTGGTCGGGCTGGCGGGCCGCTGCTACCATGCGGCAAAGTGACCTCCGAGGGCAACGCCGCCACCGGCGCCGCGAAGGTCCCAGCTTCCGCAGGATAGCCCTGTCCAGCACAACCCTACCCAGGATAACCAAAGCATGAAACTCTACGACTACCCCCAGGCACCCAATCCCCGACGCGTGAACATTTTTCTGGCCGAGAAAGGCATCGCGGTGGAACGCGTTCCGGTCGATCTGATGAAGGGCGAACAGCTGCGTCCGGAATACCGCGCCAAGAATCCGGCCTGCGACATTCCCATGCTGGAACTGGACGACGGCACCTGTATCAGCCAGATTCGCGCCATCTGCCGTTACTTCGAGGAGATTCATCCCAAGCCCGCGCTGCTGGGCAGCACGCCCACCGAGAAGGCCCTGTGCGAAATGTGGGAGCACCTGGCTTTCATGAATGGTCTGCTCGCGGTGGCCGAAGTGTTCCGCAACACCGCCAAGGGCTTCGCCGACCGCGCCGTGGTGGGACCGCATTCCTATCCGCAATCGGCGGAGCTGGCGGAGCGCGGCCGCGCGCGCGTCCGGAATTTCTTTACGGACTTCGAGACGCAACTCACCGGGCGTCCTTATGTCGCCGGCGATTTCTATTCCATGGCGGACATCACCACGCTGGTCACCTGCGACTTCGCCAAGTGGATCAAGGCGGAGATTCCCGCGGAGTGCGTCAATCTCAAAGCCTGGTACGAGCGGGTGTCGGCGCGCCCGGCGGTGCAGGCCAACAGCTGACCCGGACACCGCACGGACCACGCGGGTGCGATGCCCGCGGGGCCTGTGCTAAATTGGCCCGCCTTCAGAACGAGTGGCGCCGCGCCGGCCGCTTCCGGCCGGCATCGGCGTTGCACTCGAAATCGAATTCTTTCATCGCTCCATGCTAGAGGGGACACCATCATGAGTCTTGATCAACGCCAGTTCCGGGATGCGCTCGGCGCCTTTCCCACCGGTATCACCGTGGTCACCGCCAAGGATGTCGACGGCAAGCCGGTCGGCGCCACCGCCAACAGCTTCTCCTCGGTATCCCTGGATCCGCCACTGGTGCTGTGGAGCGTCGCCAAGACCGCCAACTGCTACAACGCCTTCATGAAGGCGAAACACTTCGCCATCCACATACTCCACTCCGGCCAGGAAAACATCAGCCGCCTGTTTGCCACCAAGGAAGCCGACAAGTTCGCCAACCTCCAATGGTACGAGAGCGCCCAGGGCGCGCCCCTGCTGGCGGACTTCAGCGTGCGCTTCGAATGTTCCACCGAGAACCTCTACGAAGGTGGCGACCACATCATCATCGTGGGCCGGGTACACGAGATGAGCGTGCAGGACTGCGAACCCCTGGGCTTCTACAAAGGCAAGTACGCGAAAATCGTGGTCTGATCGATCCGCCCGTTTCCGTCCGTAAACCACTCAGCGCAACCCAGCCCGGAGGGCCGGCAATGAGCGACACCTTCAACGCCCTGGTGCTCGACCGCAACGAAGACAAGACCGTCAGCGCCAACATCAAGCGGCTGGCGCTTGCCGACCTGCCCGATGAAGACGTACTGGTGGATATCGCCTACTCCACCGTCAATTACAAGGACGGCCTCGCCGTCACCGGCGCCTCGCCCATCGTGCGCAAGTTCCCCATGGTGGGCGGCATCGATCTCGCCGGCACCGTGGCGACATCCCGCGACAGCCGCTTCCAGCCCGGTGACCGCGTGCTGGTCAATGGCTACGGTCTGTCGGAGCGGTTCTGGGGCGGCTATGCGCAGCGCCAGAAACTCAAGCCCGAATGGCTGGTACGGGTACCGGACGCCTTCAGTCTGGAGGAGGCCATGGCGATCGGCACCGCGGGCTATACCGCGATGCTGTGCGTACAGGCGATTCGCGACTGGGGCGTGCAGCCCGACGCCGGTCCGGTGGCGGTCACCGGCGCCGCCGGCGGCGTCGGCACGGTGGCGATCATGCTGCTGGCCAAACTCGGCTATCCGGTGACCGCTGTCACCGGCCGGGTCGAGGAAGCGCGCGCCTTGCTGGAACGGCTCGGTGCCAGCGAGATCATTCCGCGCGCCGACCTGGCCCGCGATGCCGCTCCGCTGGAAGCCGAGCGTTGGGCGGCGGCGGTGGATACGGTGGGCGCGAACACGCTCGCCAGCGTCATCGCCCAGACCCGTTACGAGGGGATCGTCACCGCCTGCGGGCTCGCCGGCGGCGCCGGACTGCCCACCTCGGTGATGCCCTTCATCCTGCGCGGCGTGACCCTGCGCGGCATCGATTCGGTGATGGCCGCGCAGCCGCGCCGCCAGCGCGCCTGGGACGACCTGGCGCAACTGGTGGATCGCGATCTGCTGCGTGCCATCTACAGTGTCGAACCCCTGGCGCGGGTACCGGAACTCGGGCGCGCCATTCTCGCGGGTGAGATCAAGGGTAGAGTGGTCATCGACGTCAACCGCTGACCGCTCCACGCAACGCGCGACTGGCGCCCGGTGCGGGGCGTCCCTATCATCGGCGGCGATAAAAAAACCTGGTCGGGGCGCCGCCGATGAAATTCAATCTGTTCATGTACGGGACCGTGGGCCGCCGCGCCGAGCTGGAAGCCGGCATGGCGGGCAAGGATCCGGTGCGCTACTGCCGCATGCTGGCGGAGATAGCCGACCTCGCCCGCCTCGCCGACGGCGCGGGCTACTTCGGCTTCGGCCACCCCGAACATCATCTCCAGATCGAGGGCTTCGAGGCCGCCAACGATCCCGGCCTGATGGCCATGTGGCTGGGCCGACACAGCGAAAAACTGCGCATCATTCCCTGCGGCTTCGTTTCCACCACCAACAATCCGCTGGTCACCGCCGAAAAAATCGCCACGCTCGACTGCATGCTGGGCGGCCGCCTCGGCGTCGGCCTGGTGCGCGGTTACCAGGCGCGCTGGCTGGAGAACTTCAAGATTCAGCCACAACTGACCGCGGTCGGTCCCTGGAACAAGGGTTCGGACGCCGACGAGGACAACCGCGAGTATTTCGCCGAATTCGTCGACGTGGTGTTGAAGGCACTGCGCGAGGACACCTTCAGTCACCGCGGTAAATACTGGCAGTTCCCGCCGCCGGGGTTTCGCAATCCGCACCCGCACCCGGTGTATTCCCGTTACGGCCAGGGCGTCACCGACGACATGCAGGTGGAACGGATCGGCATCGCCCCGCGACCGTTGCAGACCGAGATTCCGCTCTATGGCGGTTTCTCCCACAGCCTGCGCTCGGCCAAATTCTGGGCGCGCCACAAGGGCCGCCCCATCGTGCTCGCCGACGATCTCGACTTCCTGCAACTGCTGTGGCAGGAATGGGGTGTGGAGGCCGATCGTCACCAGATCGCCTACCGACCCGGCGACCAGGCCTGCTGGGGCGGCATCATGGTATGCGCCGAGACCGACGCCCAGGCCCGGGAATGGTATGGCGAGATGGCCTGGCTGTGGGACCAGTGGATGAAGCCCTTCGGACAGGGTGTGCCCGAACTGCTGGTGGGCAGCCCGGACACCCTGAACCGACGCATCGAAGCCGTGGGCAGGGCGATCCCCCTCGATGAAATCTTCCTGCTCATTCCGCAGGGCATTCTGGCGCCGGACAAACTGCTGCACAGCATCGACCTGTTCGCGCGTCGCGTGCTGCCGAACTTTTCCTCGGTGTGAACGCCCATCTGCGGGCGTCCGCGATCCCCGTCGCGCCCTACAATGACCGTCGCTAAAACGAGTCGGAAATCCCCATGCCAAAACGGCTGATCGTCGCCATCACCGGTGCCTCTGGCGCCGTCTACGGCGTGCGCCTGTTGCAGGTGCTGCGCGAGCTGCCCGGGATCGAAACCCATCTGGTGATCTCGCCCGCCGGTGCCGCCACCCTGCGACAGGAACTGGGCATGGAACCGGCCGCAGTGAAGGCGCTGGCGTCGGTCGGCCACGGCTACCGGGAGATCGGCGCGACCATCGCCAGCGGCTCCTTTGTCACCGCCGGGATGGTGATCGCGCCCTGCTCCATGAACACGCTGGCCGGCATCGCCCATGGCCTGGGCGGCAATCTCATCACCCGCGCCGCCGAGGTGACATTGAAGGAACGACGGCGGCTGGTGCTGTTGACCCGCGAGACGCCGCTCACCCTCGCCCATCTGCGCAACATGACGGCGGTTACCGAGATGGGCGCCGTGGTGGCGCCGCCGGCGCCGGCGTTCTATGCCGCGCCCACCAGCATCGATGATATCGTCGACCACACCATAGGCCGCACGCTCGACCATCTGGGTCTCGGCGATGGCGTCACCGGGCTGGTACAGCGCTGGCGCGGACTGGGGGAGGCCTGAGCGCCGCGTCCGGCGCGGCTTCACTGCCCCCGCCGCTGCCTATCTTTTTGCCTGGGCGCGGATGCGCTGCTGGGCCAGCTGAGTGAGGGTGATGGCCTTGGCTACGTCGGCGCTCTTGCGGATATGGCGCTCCAGCAACTGCCTGGCGCCATCGATATCCCGCACCAGCAGGCGTTGCACCACCTCATGGTGCTCCTGGTACGTCTGTTCGATGCGCGGTGCTTCGGTGAAGTCGAGCCGTCGCACAATATGGATGTGATCGTTGACATCCTTCAGGTAGCCGGCCAGAACCCGATTGCCGGTACCCGTTGCCAGCGCCAGGTGAAAACCCTCATCCCGCGCCACCATCGCCGCGACGGTCGGCGGCGTACCGGGCACTTGGGCGGGATCCCAGGCTGCGGCCAGCTTGTTGAGCTGGCTGTCGGACATCGTCAGACAGGCAAGGTCCAGGGCGCGGAGTTCGAGCCCGATGCGCACCTCGTAGTACTGGTTGATTTCATCGATGTCGATATCGCGCACAAAACAGCCCTGCTTGGGCAGAATCGTCACATAACCCTCGGCGGCCAGGCGCTGGAGTGCCTCACGCACCGGCGTGCGGCTGACGTGAAACCGGTCGGCCAGTTCGTTTTCCGTCACCCGAGCGCCGGGATACAACACGAAGCCCAGAATCAGATCCTTCAGTTGTCGGTAGATGTCCGCGGGCGTAGCTTTGACGGTTGACGACATCCGATTTGCCCTGCTCCGGTTCTTGATGCGCACCAGTGTATACAAGGAATCGAACCAAAGTGGTGCGCCCGATCACGCATTTATCGCGGAAGCTTCCAGCTTCCGAACACTACCTCCTGAGTTTTCAACGACCTGCAACTCCTGTGCCCGTTGGCACGCAAGATGCTCTCTTTGATGTATGCAAGACGTCCGGGCCGGCGCCATGGCTTCCGATCCGACCCCCGCGATGGTCGAGATCGCCGCTGCACCTTATCCGCTGCACCTTCGGTTCGCGACGACGGCACTCATCCTGATCGACATGCAGCGCGACTTCCTGGAACCCGGCGGCTTCGGCGCCATGCTGGGCAACGAGGTGTCGCTGCTGCGCAGCGCCATCGTGCCGTGCCAGCGCCTGCTCGACGTGGCCCGCAAGGCCGGGCTGCTGGTGGTGCACACCCGCGAGGGGCACCGGCCGGATCTGAGCGATGCGCCGCCGGCCAAGCTGAACCGTGGCCGTGGCACCAGGCGCATCGGCGATCCCGGCCCCATGGGCCGCATCCTGATCCGCGGCGAGCCCGGCCACGATTTCATTCCGGAGCTGGCGCCCGCCCCCGGCGAACCGGTCGTCGACAAGCCCGGCAAGGGCGCCTTTTACCAGACCGATCTGGCGCTGATCCTGGCCAACCGCGGCGTCCGCACGCTGCTGGTGGCCGGCGTCACCACCGAGGTGTGCGTACACACCACCGTGCGCGAGGCCAACGACCGCGGCTTCGAGTGCCTGGTGGTCAGCGACGCCGTGGCCTCGTACTTCCCGGAATTCCACCGCGTGGCGCTGGAGATGATCGCCGCCCAGGGCGGCCTTTTCGGCTGGGTTGCCGACTCGGCCGCCGTGTGCGCCGCGCTGACCCGCGCCGCTGCCTGAGCGCTGGTGAATTTTTTCAGCGCTGTCGAAAGCCCCTTCCACCCACCCGCGAGGCCCCCGTCATGAACCCCACCGCCCCGAAACTGTGGTCGCCCGGCGACTGGAACGCCTTCTTCGGCTTCGGCACCAACATCCTGGTCAACCTGCTGACGCTGACGGCCCTGCTGCGCTACGTCATCAAGCTGCCCGACGCCATCGTGTTCGGGCGCATCCTGCCGGCCACCGGGCTGATGCTGTTCCTGTCCACCGTCTACTACGCCTGGCTGGCCTATCAACTGGCGAAAAAAGAAGGCCGCGACACGGTCTGCGCGCTGCCGTCCGGTATTTCGGTGCCGCACATGTTCGTGGTGGTGTTCGTGATCATGCTGCCGATCGCAGCCACCACCGGCGACCCGATCAAGGGCTGGGAGGCGGGGCTGACCTGGGTGTTCGTGCAGAGCTTCGTGCTCATGGCCGGCGGCTTCGTGGCGCCCTGGATCAAGAAGATCACCCCGCGCGCGGCGCTGCTGGGCGCCCTGGCCGGGGTGTCGATCGCCTTCATCTCGATGAAGCCCGCGCTCGACCTGTACCTGGACCCGGTGATCGGCCTGGCCTGCTTCGCCATTCTGCTGGCGAGCTGGTTCGGCGGCGTGCGCTACTGGAAGGGCATCCCGGCCGGGCTGGTGGCGATCGGCGTCGGCTCGCTGATCGCCTGGGGCGGGCTGGCGTTCGGCTTCGACTTCGGCGGCATGAGTCTGGACAGGCTCGGCGCCTCGTTCGCGAGCTTCGGCTTCTCGGTGCCGCTGCCGGCCATCGGCCATGTGTTCGGCGGCTTCGAATATCTGGCGATCATCCTGGTCACCGCCATCCCGTTCGGTATCTACGACCTGGTCGAGGCCATGGACAACGTGGAAAGCGCCGAGGCCGGCGGCGACCGCTTCCCCACCACCCGCGTCATCACCGCCGACGGCGTGGTGAGCCTGATCGGCTGCCTGCTGGGCAATCCTTTCATCAACGCGGTCTACATCGGCCACCCGGGCTGGAAGGCCATCGGCGGGCGCATCGGCTACTCGGCCGCCACCGGCGTGATGGTGTTGGTCCTGTCCTGGTTCGGCATCCTGGCGGTGATGATGGCGCTGATCCCGGTGGTGGCCATTTCGCCGATCCTGCTCTACATCGGCATGCTGATCGGCGCCCAGGCCTTCCAGGAAACGCCCAAGAGCCACGCCCCGGCGATCATCCTGTCGCTGATTCCCCAGGTGGCCGGCTGGGGCAAGCTGATGGTCGACAACGCGCTCGGCGCCGCCGGCACCAGTGCCGCGGCGGTCGGCCTCGACAAGCTGGCCGGCTCCGGCGTGCTCTACCACGGCCTCGAGATCCTCGGCAGCGGCGCCATCCTGAGCAGCCTGATCCTGGCGGCCATGGTCGCCTGCATCATCGACCGCGCCCATGGCCGGGCCGCCGGCTTCGCGCTGGCCGGCGCGGTGCTGACCTTCTTCGGGTTCATGCACAGCGAGGCCATCGGCATCGCCCAGAGCCCGGCCGTCGCCAGCGCCTACCTGCTGGTAGCCGGCGGGCTGATGGTGCTGGCGCGACAGGCGGTTCCCCAAGTGGTCGGCGGGGGAGCCGTGGCGATCGAAGCGGCCGACCGATCCCCGGCGGGCGGGCGTGGCTGACCGGCAGCAGAGCGCCTCGCACAATCCTTGCCTACCGCTGCCTCGGCCCAATCTGCAATGTCGGAGTTTCCCATGAGCCCACGCCCTATCGACGCCGACCCCTACCCCTGGCCCTTCGACGGCGACCTGCGCCCGGCCAATACGGCATTGGTCGTGATCGACATGCAGACCGATTTCTGCGGCCCGGGCGGCTATGTCGACACCATGGGCTACGACATCTCGCTGACGCGCGCGCCGATCGAGCCGATCCGCGCGGTGCTCGCGGCCTTTCGCGCCGGCGGCTTTCACGTCATCCACACCCGCGAGGGGCACCGGCCGGATCTGTCTGACCTGCCGGCCAACAAGCGCTGGCGCTCGCAACGCATCGGCGCCGGCATCGGCGATCCCGGGCCCCGCGGCAAAATTCTGGTGCGCGGCGAACCGGGCTGGGAAATCATCCCCGAGCTGGCGCCCCTGCCCGGCGAACCGGTGATCGACAAGCCGGGCAAGGGCTCGTTCTGCGCCACGGATCTCGAACTGCTGCTGCAAACGCGCGGCATCCGCAACCTGGTGCTGACCGGCATCACCACCGACGTGTGCGTGCACACCACGATGCGCGAGGCCAACGACCGTGGCTTCGAGTGCCTGCTGCTGGCCGACTGCTGCGGCGCGACGGACCACGGCAATCACCTGGCGGCGCTGAACATGATCAAGATGCAGGGCGGGGTCTTCGGCGCGGTGGCCGATTCGGCGGCGCTGCTGGCCGCGCTGGCGACCTGATGGAGCAGTCGCGCGCGTTTTTCGAACTGCTGCAACGCGCCGCGGACCCCGACCAACTGCGCTGGGAGGAACTCCGTCCCGGGGTCGAGTTTCACGCGCTCTACGGCCGGCCCGGGCAGGGCCCGGCCGCCGCCCTGCTGCGCTACGCGCCGGGCGCCGCGGTGCCCGCGCACCGCCACACCGACTACGAGCACATCCTGGTGCTGCGCGGCTCGCAGCGCGACGGCGCTGGGCACTATCCGGCCGGCACCCTGCTGGTCAGCCCGCCCGGCAGCCGGCACGCGGTGGTCAGCGACCAGGGCTGCGTGGTGCTGGCGATCTGGGCCGGGCCGATCGACTTCGAGATCAACGGCAACTGATCCTTCGCCCGCATGGCCGTCACATCCATCCTGCCCCAACCCTGCACCGCACTTCTCCGCCGCACTTCTCCACCGCACTTCTCCACTGCACTCATCCACCGCACTCATCCACCGCAATCGCCCGCCACGGTTCGCCACCGCAGGCCGTCAGCCGGGGTCGGGCCTGACTTTGCCGCCACCGATTGATCTTCCCAGTACCGATCGTCGGGTCTATGCTGGGTTGCAGCCCGTTTTCTTTCCTTCCCAGCTTTTTCTTTTCCAAATCCAAAACAACCATCGGGGGTGAATCATGTTGGAGTATCTGATCAAGGGCGGAACCATCGTCGACGGCACCGGCGCCGCGCGCTACCAGGGCGATGTCGGCGTCAGGGGCGGACGTATCGTGGCGATCGGCAAGGTCGACGAGCCGGCGCAGGAAACCATCGACGCCACCGCCCTGGTGGTGTCGCCGGGCTTCGTCGACATCCACACCCACTACGACGCCCAGGTGTTCTGGGATCCGGCGCTCAGCCCGTCGTGCTATCACGGGGTGACCAGCATGTTCGCCGGCAACTGCGGCTTTTCGGTGGCGCCGCTCACCGCCGAGGGCAGCGACTACCTGATGCGCATGTTGGCGCGCGTCGAGGGCATGCCACTTGCGAGTCTGCGCGATGGCGTGCCCTGGAACTGGACCTCGTTCGGGAGCTATCTCGATCGCGTCGAGGAGCGACAACCGGCGGTGAACGTCGGCTTTCTCGTCGGTCACTCGGCGCTGCGGCGCGCGGTGATGGGCGCAGCGGCGGTGGATCAGGCCGCCAGCCCGAGCCAGCTCGAAGCCATGCAAAAACTGCTGCATCAGTCGCTCGCCGAGGGCGGCATGGGCTTTTCCTCGTCCCAGGCGCCGACCCACAACGACGGCGCCGGCCACCCGGTGCCCTCCCGCGCCGCGACCAGCCAGGAGTTGATCGAGCTGAGCCGCTGCCTGCGCGATCATCCCGGCACATTGCTGGAGTTCATCCCCACCGTCGGGCCGTTCGAAGAACGGCATATGCAGCTGATGACGGACATGTCGCTGGCAGCGCAGCGCTCGCTGAACTGGAACGTGCTGATCGTCAACACCGGCGCGCGCGCCATTTTCGAGAACCAGATCAAGGCGGCCGACTACGCCGCCGCGCGCGGCGCCACCATCCGCGCGCTGACCTTTGCCCAGCCGGTTTCGCTGCGCCTCAATCTGCTGAGCGGTTTCGGGCTCGACGCCCTGCCGGGCTGGGCCGCCGTGCTGGGTCTGCCGCTGGCCGAACGCATGGCGGCGCTGGCCGATCCCGCGACCCGCGCGCGCCTCATCGAAAACGCCGCGCACCCGGATGTCCCGGTGCTGCTGCGGGCCATGGGCAATTTCAGCGCCATGACCATCGAACAAACATTCTCGCCCGCCACCAAGGCCTACCAAGGACGCGGGTTGGCGGAAGTCGCCGCCGAGCGCGGCCAGAGCCCGGCGGATGCATTCTTCGATATCGCCCTGGCCGACGAACTGAAAACCTGCTTCCTGCCGCGCCTGGGCGGTGACGACGACGAGAGCTGGGCGCTGCGCGGCGCGGTGTGGAAGGATCCCCGCACCCTGGTGGGCGCGTCCGATGCCGGCGCCCATCTGGACATGATCGACACTTTCGCCTTCAGCACCACGGTGCTCGGCGAGGGGGTGCGCAAGCGCAATCTGATGACCCTGGAAGAAGGGGTGCATCAGATCACCGACCTGCCCGCCCGTTTCATGGGGCTCAAGGAACGGGGTCGCATTGCGCTCGGCTGGCATGCCGATCTGGTGGTGTTCGACGCCGACCGCATCCGCAAGGGACCCATTCACATGCGCTTCGACCTGCCCGGCGACGCGGGACGCCTCTACTGCGAAGCCGAAGGCATCTCCCGGGTGCTGGTCAACGGCAAGGTGATCGTCAG
>JBFWOQ010000023.1:0-42529 GCA_050250395.1 Porticoccaceae bacterium | reverse complement strand
GCTGTGAGGGAATACACTCTGTCGTCATAGGCCTCTCGTCCTGTTGTGGGTAAGTGCTTGGTGGCGCTTACTTTATGCACCAGACAGAGGCCTATTTCCATAGCAGTGGTGAGATTTACGGGCTAGCAGCTTGTTGAAAAACTGCTGCGGCAGCCATCTGCTTCGTTGCGCGGTGCTCGCTCCCTCGCCTATCGATTTGATATGTCTCGGTCGCTGCGCGCCGTGCGCCTCGCATCTGGCCGCCTCGCGACGTTTTTCAACAAGCTGCCAGGCGAAATCCAGCGACGCCGGGTTGGCGTCGCGCGGGTTCAGTCCGGTTTTGCGCGCGCATTCGCACGCGCGGACCGGCTCAGCCAGCGCAGGACGCGCAGCCACTGCTCCCGGTCCGGCAGGGTTTTGGCCGGCGCGAACTCGAAGATCGACAGGCCCCGCTCGGCGGCCAGAATATAGTTCTGGCTGGCGCGCAACGCCGCGAGGAATGGAAACGGCTTGCCGCTGGGCAAGCTGAATTCCTGCAAGTAGCTTTCGAGACCTGCCGCCGCCAGGGATTGCTCCCGCACCCGATTGGCTACCGTCGCCAGCCGCACACCGCCATTGACCAGCTTGCGCACCGCATTCAACTCGCCGATGAAATGATTGGCCGCGCGGACATCGATGGGCGAAGGCAACAGGGGCATCAGCACACTGTCCGCCCGCCGTACCAACTCCGTCAGTTCGCGGCCATGGGTCGCCGCCGGACTGTCCATGATCAACCAGTCGGTGTCGCGGGGTGCCCGCAGTCCGTCGCGCCAGGCGGCGATGCCCTCAATCCGGGGGCGATCCACGGGGCGCACCGCGAGCCAGTCCAGGCTGCAACCCTGGGGATCGAAATCGGCCAGCACCACGCGCCTGCCCTTGCTGGCGTGATAACCCGCCAGATTGGTGGCCAGGGTGGTTTTGCCACATCCACCCTTGGCATTGAGAACCAGCACACTTCGCATTGTCCCTCCTCCCTGTTGCGATATCGCCAGACGGGCGCTCCTCCGCCCCGCCGGGCTACAAAACTCAGTGTGCGGTATAGCCGCCGTCGATGATCAGCTCCGTACCCGTGACGTAGCGGGACTCGTCGGAGGCGAGATACAGAATCCCGTACGCCTGATCGATGGGCTCCGCCATGTGGCCGATGACGATCTCGTGCTGGATCCGCGCCAGATCGGCGGGGCCAAATACATCCCCGACACTTTGCGCCATGGGCGTTTTGGTAAATCCAGGATGTACGGAATTGACGCGGATGTTGTACTTCTTCTCGGCGCAGTAAAGCGCCGCCGATTTGGTGAACAGTCGCACCCCGCCCTTGCTGGCATTGTAGGCCGCGGAACGCGGATCGCCGATGATGCCTTCGATCGACGAGATGTTCACGATACTGCCACCGCCGTTCTGCTTCATCTGGCGAATCGCATTCTGCGTCCCCATGAACACCGCTTCCAGATTGACCGCGTGCACAAAGCGCCAGTGGGCGAGATCGCTGTTTTCCAGATCGGTGCCGGCACCCACACCCGCGTTGTTGACCAGCACGTCGAGCCGGCCATGGTGGCGCACCACCGCGGCGACGACTTCGCGCCAGCGCGTCTCGGAGGTCACGTCCTGTTCGATGAAACATGCGTCATGACCCTGGTCGCGCAGCTTCTGCGCCGCCGCCTCGCCTTCCGTCGGACGGATATCGGTGATCACCACCTTGCCGCCTTCGCGCCCGAACAGCTCGGCACTGGCGTAACCGATCCCGGCGGTGCCGCCGGTGATCAGACAGACCTTGCCCTGAATCCTCCCCATGGCCCTCTCCCCTTCAGTGCGCCGTAAAGCCGCCGTCGATGACCAGCTCGGAACCGGTCATGTAGCGGGACTCATCGGAAGCCAGAAACAGGATGCCGTAGGCCTGGTCGACGGCCTCGGCCATATAGCCCACCACGATCTCGCGGTTGATGCGCTCGGCATCCGCGGGGGAGAAGATGTCGATGGCGCTGTCCACCATGGGTGTCTTGGTGAACCCCGGATGCACCGAATTGACCCGGATGTTGTACTTCTTCTCGGCGCAGTAGAGCGCCGCCGATTTGGTGAACAGCCGCACGCCGCCCTTGCTGGCGTTGTAGGCCGCGAATCTGGGATCGCCCACCAGGCCCTCGATGGACGAGATATTGACGATGCTGCCGCCGCCATTGAGCTTCATCTGCCGGATCGCGTGTTTGGTGCCCAGGAACACCGCTTCCATATTGACGCCGTTGACGAAGCGCCAGTGGGCGAGATCGCTGTTTTCCAGATCGGTTTCCACGCCCACGCCGGCGTTGTTGACCAGCACGTCGAGGCGGCCATGGTGGCGCACCGTCTCGGCGACCACCTCGGGCCAGCGCTGTTCGGACGTTACATCCTGCTCGATGAAGCGCGCGTCATAACCCTGGTCGCGCAGCTTCTGCGCTGCCGCCTCGCCCTCCGAAGGGCGAATGTCGGTGATCACCACCTTGCCGCCTTCGCGGCCGAACAGCTCGGCACTGGCGTAGCCGATCCCGGCGGTGCCGCCGGTAATCAGACAGACCTTCCCCTGCACTCGTCCCATCACTGGTTCTCCGGATTGTTGTTGGGTTGAAATTGTTATCGGGTTGCAAATTATTGTCAGGTCGAATGTAGCGCATTGAAGCGGAAACAAACCCGCCGAATCAATTGACCTGGCGGGTCTGGGCGCCCCAGTACTTGGCGCGCAGGGCTTTCTTGTCGGGCTTGCCGTAGGCGGTGAGCGGAATATCCGCCACCACCTCGACGACCTTGGGCACCTTGTAGGCGGCGAGCCGCTGCTTGCAGAACGCGATCAGGTCGTCGGCGTCGAAATCCGGGCCGGCCGGAATCACCGCCGCGCACACCGCCTCGCCCCAGTCCGCGTGGGGGATGCCGATCACCATCACCTGGCGCACGCCGGGATATTCCTGCACCGCGTTCTCCACCTCGGACGAATACACATTCATGCCGCCGGTGATGATCATGTCCTTGGAGCGATCGACGATGAAGACATGGCCGGTGTCGATCTGATAGCCCACGTCACCGGTCCTGATCCATTCGCCGACATAAACCTCCGCGGTTTTCTGCGGGTCGTCGTAATAGCTCTCCAGGGTATAGGGCGAACGCACCATGATCTCGCCGACCTCGCCGAAGGGCAGCGGTCTGCCCCTGGGATCGCCGATGCACACCTCGGCGGTGATGACGGGTTGGCCGCAGGAACCCAGAAAACGCTCGTCCAGGTGATCCGCCTTGGACAGTTTGGTCGCGAAATCCGGCACTTCGGTCTGCCCGAACAGCTGCAACAACACCGGGCCCAGCTTGGCGAGCACCTCCTGCAACCGCACCCGGGTAATGGGCGCGGCGCCGTACACCAGGGTGCGCAGCGAACTCAGATCGTGGCGCGCCGGATCATAGGCATCCAGTACCCGGTAGATCATGGTCGGCACCATGAAGGTCCAGCTGATTTTTTCCTTGATGACAGTCTCGATCACGCGTTCCGCGTCGAACTTGTCATGCACATGGATACAGGCGCCCGCCAGCAGCCCGGCCTGGAGAAAAAACCCCGCCGCATGAGGCAGCGGGCTGGTCAGCAGCATCTGCTCGGTCTCGCCGATTTCGCCGTTCACCAGATGCGTGAGGCCATTGATCATCATGCTGCGGTGGGTATGCAAAACGCCCTTGGAGCGTCCGGTGGTGCCGCCGGTGTAGAGAATGAACGCGGGATCCTGGGGCTGCACTTCCCGCCACTCGAAAGCGCGCGCGCCGTCGGCAAAGAGTGCGCTCCAGGCTTCGCGGCCGGTACCGCAGCCCCGGCCCAGATCGTCGACTTCAATCAGGGTGCGCAGGCCGGTGGCGGCCAGCGCCACGCCATCCAGCTTGTCGGCGAGGGAACCGTGCAGCACCAGGGCCTTGGCGCCCGAGTGGCCGATCATGTAGCTCACGTCGCTCTGGCTGAGCAGTTCGTTGAGAGGCACCTTCACGGCGCCCAGCTTGAAAATGGCGAGATCCGCGATCGCAAATTCGACGCTGTTGCGCAGCAGGATGGCGAGACGATCGCCACGCGCGATCCCGCGCTCGGCAAGGCCCGCGGCGAGGGTGCTGGAAAGGTCATCCAGTTCGCGATAGGTGTAGGAACGTCCACCGACGACCAGCGCGGTCCTGGCCGCGTGCCGCCACAGGGCATTGCGAAACATGAACTGGGAGCTCTGGCTGGTGTGAATCATGGATACCTCCATCGCCGGGCGCGCACGCCCGAAATATCAGGGCAATGACCCGACGCGCTGCGCGATCGACGCGGGGTCGAGATCCGCCGGCACCGTGCCGTACAGGGCAACGCCGGCAGCCGGCGGCGGTCCACCCTGCCAGAACGCCCGCTCCAGACCAGTACACGCCGGCGCGGCGGGCGGCAACGTCGCCCCCGTATCCGCCGGCAGCCAGAGATCGGGGCCGACTTCGGCCCAGGCTTCGGCCTGCGCGGCGTTGACGACACGCAGTGCAAACAGCCAGTCGTAGTGTGCGGCGCTGCTGCGGATGGGCGCCACCGCATCGATTTCGTCCGCCGCGGCGATCCCGGTGGCGGCGAGCGTCATCACCACACCGTCGATGCCGGCGGCCGCCTTGGTGCGCAGAAAGTCGGCGATCAGACCGGCCGCATCGTCGAGCATGTCGAAATCGATGGCGTCGGCCGGCGTACCCAGCGCGACCAGTGCGCCACCGGGCGACGGCAACGCAAGCCATACGTCGGCGCGACCGGCCTGCTGATGGACCAGCGCGGCGATGGCGGTATCGCAATAGCCCGCCACGGCGGGAGACTCCAGCACCGCGGCGAGGCGCGCGGCACCCTCGGCAGCCGCAGCCAGTGCCGCGTGCGCGGCCCAGAGCGCACCCAGATCGAATTCGATCACCTGGGAGCGCAGCACCTTGTTGGCGTCGGCGAGCCCGGCAACCTGCCGCATCGGCTCGCGGAACCAGTCCGGATGGTCGCCGCCAAACACGTGCCGTGCATAGTCGTGAAAGCTCAGCCAGCGCAGCGCGGCGCCGCCATCGAGCCAGGCGCGCACCCGTCCGGTCACGCCAGCCGCGCCCGCAGGGTCTCGAGCTCGGCTTGCAGTCGCTCGATCTCGACATCCTTGGGATCGGGCATCATTACCGCCTGGATGGCATCCGCCGGGCAGGTGCGATCCGGAGCACCCAGATGCAGCACGGCGGGGTCGTCCCAGCTACCGTAGTAGGGCAGATGGGCGGGCGGCAACGCCTGCGTCCACCGGGCGGCAAATTCCCTGAACGGCACGGCGCGGGCCAGACGGCGCTTGCGCTCCTCGGTCCGCGCCCGCTCCGTGGCTTCCAGATCGACGGCGCCGGTGTCGTAGTTCATCACCACCCGATACAGGGTTTCGATCACCCGGCGCGACACGATGCCGTCGCGCCAGTCGCGCACGATGTCCTCGGGATCGCGTTCGAGCACATCGCCATAACCGCCGCCGCCGCCCTGGGTGATCATGTACAGCTCGCCGGGCTGGCCCAGTTCGAATTGCAGACCGCCGTGATGGCTGCTGTAGCGGGCGTTCGGGAACGGCCGCTCGTTCATGATTTCCTCGATGGTGTAGCGCATCAGCTCGCGGCTGTCCTGCATCACCTCGAAGACGTTGACACCCTTCACCTTGCACAGCGGGTAACAGCCCGGGGCATAGCCGCCGAAAATGCCGTAGGTCGAGGGAAACTTCGATCCGATGAAGTTGGTCATGTAGCCCCAGGCGCCGGTGTCCTTGTGGGTGGCGATCTGCTGATAGCCGTGGCCGCCGCGGTATTTGCCGAAACCACAGTTATCCACCATCACCCGGTGCGGGACGATTTTCATCATCGGCACTTCTTCTTCGATCAACTCCTGCTCGCCGATGTCGGCCATGGACGCGAAGATAGGCGCGACCGAGTGCTCGCCGTCGCGGGTGGCGCGGGCGGCGCCGCCCATGCCGTTGAGATCCGCACAGACATTGCCGACGAATTCCTCGTGCTGGTTGATCCCGCCGTAAACGAAGGTGGTGATCATGTTGTACCAGCAGGCGATGATGTCGGTGGACTGGTAGCCCGCCGCATACAGCAGCTTCGGAATCGTCACCTGTACCGCAGTGAAGGCCGGGAAGAAGGTCATCATGCTCTGGGCATTGGGCGCGTCCGGCGAGCAGTTGAGCGTCGAACCCGGATCCGTCAGCACCCGGATCGGCGCGAACACCGCCTGGTTGCGCGGCAGGTCGGGCCACACGAACATCAGGAAGAGCTGCGCCAGCATCCCCTTCATGGACGCCAGCACCGTGTTGTTGGCGCGATTGAGAAACTGCGGCGACGAGCCGCGCAGATCGATGATCAGCTCGTCGTCGCGCTTGGTCACCTCGCAGCGGATCTTGATCAGCACGTTCTCGCGCAGCGTGCTGTCGGCGAACACCACCGAGCGCGCGGTGCCGTCGGGCCAGGTGCGCAGACGGCGGCGCACTTCCATCTCGGTGTCGGTGAGAGTGCCGCGCACGGTGGCGAGGAAAGCCTCGACGCTGTGGGCGCGGATGATGTCCTCGACCCGCTGCTTGACGCGCAGACAGGCGTGGAGCTTGGCCTTCATGCCTTCGAGTTGCAGCTTGGGTTCGCGCACCGAGTTTTGCAGGAAGGTGAGCAGGTCGCGGCGGAACTCGAAATTCTCGCCCACCTTGAGCGGCGACATTTTCAGGCCTTCGTCGTAGGGCGACTCGGCGCCGCCCGGCATGCCGCCCGGTTCGCAGGCGCCGTTTTCGCCCTCGTGCACGATGGCGCCGACGAAGCAGACGATCTCGCCGCCATCGAACACCGGAATGAACAGGCTCTGGTCGGTGTTGTGGATGTTGCCGTAACGGGCGTCGTTGTGCATGAAGATGTCGCCCTCACGGATGCCCACCGTGGGATCGTCCTTCCAGTATTTGAGCGCGAACTTGACCGGGTGCTGAGCCAGCACCGAGAACACCAGCACACCGCCGGCACTCGACAGCGACAGATCCCCCTGGCACGAGAAGATCCCCGAGATGAGGTCGCCCCACTTGGCGCCCGGCGCCGCCCCCATCTGCTCGACCATGTCGAAGGATTCGTTACAGGCAGTCTGCAGGCGGTTGCGGATCAGGTTGAGTTCCTCGGGCCGGTCTTTCCAGAGCGCGACCGCCGCCTGCTCCCGCGCCGTGGGCGTCGATACGCTGTGATCGCCCATGATCGCGGGATCGGGTCCGAGGTAGAGCACGTTTTCGTCGAGGAATTTCTCGATCAGGCTGCGCTGGCCGTGGCTGTGGCCGTGGCCGTGGCTGTGGCCGTGGCCGTGGCCATTACCGTGGCTGTTATCGTGGGAAGGTGTCTGTGTCATGGATGCCATCTCAGTTGACGCCGTGCCGTTCCAGCCAGGCGGAGCCCTGGCGGCCCATGGTCAGCGACCAGTCGGGATACACGAGATAAGTTGTGTGCGGAGTCTCCACCAGCGCCGGACCCGCAATCACCGCGCCCTCCGGCACCTCGGCGACGTCGTACACCCGGGTGGAAACCGGCCCCTCGACGCCGTCGTACCAGCAGTCGCGAGTGGACCCGTGCTTCGCTACCGCGGCAGGACGCGGGGCGGCGCGCTCCAACGTCACCGCGGCGTGCTCGACATAGGACACCACGCGAATCACATTGACGCGGATGCCGGCTTCCGGCGCCGCGCTGCCCACGCCGTAGCGCTTCTGATAGTTGGCGCTGAACAGATCCAGCAGGGTCATCACGTCCTGATCCGAGCGGACGCGGTCGATCGGACTCACCACCGCCGTCTGGGCGAGCTGATTGCCGTAGCGCATGTCGAATTCGACGCGCACGCGGATGGCGTCCGGTGCCACCCCCTGGCGCAGCAGATCCTCGCGACCCAGTTCTTCGAGCATTGCCACGGTTTCGTTGATGGCGGTGAAATCGTCGAGCACCTGCCGCTTGGTGGCGTCGTAGAGCATCAGATACAGCGAGCGCTCGTGGATGTGGAGCTGATTCATGCTGCCCGCGCCGAGCGCCGAAAACACCGCGCTGAAAGGCGGAATCAGGATGCGGGAAATACCGATCTTGCCGGCATAACCGCAGGCGTGGAGCGGACCGCCACCACCGTAGGACAGCAGGGTGAACTGGCGCGGGTCATAACCCTTCACCGCGACTTCCTTGAAGATCGCATCGGCCATGTTGGCGTCCACCTTGCGACGCATGGCGAGCGCCGCCGCTTCGAGATCGAGGCCGGTGGGTTCGCAGATATGCTCGCGGATGGCACGCTCGGCGCGGCGCCGGTTCAGCTTGATGCGCCCGCCGGCATAGTTGTTCTCGTCGAGGTACCCCAGGATGAGATTGGCATCGGTGGTGGTCGGGAAGCGGCCGCCGCGGCCGTAGCAGGCCGGACCCGGATCGGAGCCGGCGCTCTCCGGCCCCATTTCCACCGCGTTCCAGAGGCGGTCGAAGCGGGCGATGGAACCGCCGCCCGCGCCCAGCGTGTGCAGGTAGCTCATCGGCGTGCTGACCAGCCAGCGGTCGATGATGGGATTGAAATCGTAGAACTTCACGCCGTCGCCGGTGACCAGCCCGATATCGAAGCTGGTGCCGCCCATGTCGGTGGCGATCAGATTGGGTTCGTTGAACTGTACGGACAGGCTCTGGGTCGCTTCCAGTCCCGCCACCGGACCCGAGTGCACGGTTTGCAGGGCATGGGTGGAACTCATCTGCGCCATGCCGCCGGAGTTGTGCACCACCAGCATGGGGCGCCGGTAACCGTGCCGGCGCAGCACCCGCTCCAGGCTCGCCAGGCCGTGGTACATCTGGTCGTGCAGGTAGGCGTCGAGAATCGCCGACATGGTGCGGGCGTACTCGCCCTTGCGGCCGGCCACCCGGTGGGACAGGACAATGGGAATCGCGCCCAGCAGGTGGCTCGGGTATTCCTCCAGAATGATCCGCTCCACCTGTTTTTCATGGGCCGGATTGACCACCGAGTTCACCAGCGCCACCACGAAGGCCTGGGCGCCGCGATCCACCAGCCGCCGCACGGCGGTGCGGATGTTTTCCGCGTCGACGGCAAACACCACCCCGCCTCGAAAATCGATGCGCTCGTCGATGCCCTCGATCATGGCGCGCGGCACGATGGGCACCGGCCGGGTCGCCGCCGGCAGATCCTGCTGCTGGGCGTCGCTGAGGCCATCGCCGTAGCCGCGTGCCCGCATCAGGGGAACCGAGAACTCGAAGCCCGAGGTAGTGAGCAGGCCGACGCGGGGACCCTTGCGCTCGATCAGCGCGTTGGTGCCAAGCGTGGTGGCATAGCGCACCGCATCCACTTCGGACAATACCTGTTCGACCTCAAGGCCGAGCTGGCCGCAGGCATCCTCGAGCGCCGCCATGAAGCCGGACGCCAGATTGTGGTGCGTGGTGAGCGCCTTGCCCTCGGCGCGACGCTCGCTCCACACCAGAAAGCAGTCGGTGAAGGTCCCGCCGATATCGACGCTGACCCGCTTCATCGCAACCGCGCTAGCGGAGCCGACCGCCGATGTCATCGCTGCCGCCTGACTCACGACCGGCCCTCCCCGTGGCGCGCCTTGAGGCTGTCGATATCGAGTTGCAGATCGTCCCGCGTCAACGGATGTCCGGGCGGCAGGTATTCGACTTCGATCTGGGTCGCACACCGCGGACAGTAGTATTCGATGATCCGGCACCAGGTCGGATCGGGCGCGAAGGTGAACGCATAGCGCTCGGGATCGATCTTGGGATGATGGACATCCCGGGGGTCGCGCTCGCACACCAGCAACGCCTCCTTGTAAGGTCCACGCGCACTGCCCAGCGCCGCGTCGCAGCGGCGGCAGTGCCAGGTCTCGCGCGTCAGATCGATGGCGAGGTATTCGGTGATGGCTACCCGATTGGGTTCAGACATGGGCTTGTGCCTCCAGAATCAGATCGCCATTGGCGGATACCCGAAACGACCAGCCGGGCCGCACCAGGCAGGTGAGATAGGCGTCGCGAAACAGCGCAGGTCCAGCGCCCGCGCTGCCGGGCGACAGGTCCTTCAGGGCGTAAACCGGCAGCTCGGCGGGCTCGCCGTCCAACTGCACCCGGGCCGCGCCGGTCGTGATTGCCGCCCGCGTGGACACCTCCGCGCTGGCCGGCAATCGGGGTTGCCGCAGGCCGTGGGTCGCCACCAGCCGCAATCCCGCATCCTCCAGACCGGCCGGGAACGTGCCCCGCCAGGGCTGCGCCTCCAGGCGTCCGTCCACCGCGCCGCACACTTCGACCACCTCGGTCCAGGCGCCGGTGGCCAGACCTTCGCCAAACATGTCGCGGCGGGCGCGCTCGCGCAGCTCGGCGAGCACGGTATCGGCACCGCGCGCCGTCACCTCCGCCATCGGCACCCGGTACTGGTGCGACAGATCGCTGAAACCAATACCGTAGGCGCTGAACACGGAAGCGTAAGCCGGCACGATCACGCGCCGGAATCCCGCCGCCGCGGCGATACCACAGGCGTTCATGGGGCCGCCGCCGCCGAAGGCGAGCAGATCGCCGCCGGACGCAATGCCGCGACTGGCGAGAATATCCCGCAGATGCGTCGCGACCTGGGATTCGTAGGCCGCGATCATGCGCTGCACCGCCGCGCCCAGCGCCAATCCCAACGGCGCGGCGATAGTCTCGCCGATCACTTTCTCGGCCAGGCCGGGGTCGAGCCTGAGTTCGCCGCCAAGGTAATTGTCCGGATCCAGGACACCGGCGAGCAGCAGGGCATCGGTGATGGTGGGCACGCTGCCGCCGCGACCGAAGCAGGCGGGGCCGGGCGCGGCGCCGACACTCTCCGGCCCGATCCGGATCGACTCGCCGTCGAGGCGAAAGATCGAGCTGCCCCCGTAGCCGATGCTGACGATATCCCCCATCGGAAAGGACGAGGGAATCTCCTCGTCGCCGACCAGCCCGTGGGCGAACTCGGTGGTCGCGCCATCCACCAGCGTGGAAATATCGGTAGTGGTGCCGCCGATGTCCACGGCGACCAGCAGCGGCGAGCCGTACCAGCGCGCGTAGGCGGCGGCGCCGGCCAGACCGCCGCGCGGTCCGGAGCCGTAGGTCTTGATCGCGGTGGTCTTGGCCACCCGGGCGGAATCGCCGTCATTGCGATAGATCAGCAGCGGACTGCCCAGATGGTGCTGCCGGGTGACGCGCTCGGCGCCGTACAGAAACAGCTCCATGCCGGGATGCAGGTAGGAATTCACCACCGCGGAAAACAGGCGGCGGCCGTGGTCGTCGTCGCGCACCAGCTCGTGCGAAAACAGTACCGGAATGGCGCCCAGCAGATGGCGCGGATAGCGCTCCAGCACCTCGTCCTTGACGCACAGCTCCTGCGCCGGCTCCGGCAGTGCCACCACGATGCGCGACACGCCCTGGGAAATGAGCTGGCTGACGCTGGCCATCAGGCCGGTGGCATCGACCGCGCCGCCGTCAAACCGCAGGCTCACCACCGGGCTCGGCACCATCGCGGCCCACAGGGCCGTGCCGCCCAGGCGGTCGGCGCCGTACAGGCGACTCTCCTCGCCCGCCAGCACCATGACGCCGACCGGAGTGCCCTTGTGCTCCACCACGGCGTTGGTGCCGGACGTCGTCGAATAGCGCAGATACTCGGTCTCGCCGAGCAGGCGCGCGAGATCGGTTTCGCCGTAGCACTCCAGCGCCAGGCGCTCCAGCACCGCAATGAAACACTGCGACAGGTCGTGAGGCGTGGTCGGCGATTTGACGTGCAGCACACGTTCGCCGTCGGTGGCGATGGCGTCGGTGAAGGAACCGCCGTTGTCGATATTGACCAGGAATGCCATGAAATATCGTCCAGTGCTTGATGATGACTGACCGCGGGAAACGCAGTGACCGGCCCCGCCACACCGGCAAAACCCGGTGTGGTGAGTGTCGCATTACGGATTTCCCGGCCTCGGCCGCACGCGCCGGCCCGCAGTTATGGGCTGGTTATCGGGCTTGCCGGCGCGGCGCCCATGACAATACAAGGACCCGGCTCTGTCAACCTGGGACGCGCATCGGATGTAAGGAAAACCGCGAGGAAACCGGAAGCTGCGCGGGCATGGCCGACTGTTGGAGCGCAGCTTCCGCAAGTCGACCCTACAGGCCGTAGTCGTCGACAGGCCGTAGTCGTCGGCTTCTTCAATCCCTTCATCTTTCAGATCTGCTTTCGAACCTGTCAGTGATCGCCACTATGGATGATGTGTTGCGGCTGACCGGGAATGACGTAGCGGGGGAGGCGCGCCATGGGGGATTACCGCAACCGACGAGGTGGGCAGTGTAGCGCCAATATCGTGTCTGACCCTATTTGCAGACCCTATTTGCAATACCGCAGGCAAATACCCCGTGCGCTGCGTGGAAATGCTGGATCGCATCGCGCGCTCGATCGAAAACAGCCGCGGCCTACGCTTTACCGACGAACTCATCCTCGGCGACGACAAACAGCAGGTCGCCGCCGCGGCGGTGAAGCTCGCCGAATCCATCGGCGCCCACGGCATCATGGTGCCGACCAGCAGCGGCCGCATGGCCAACTACGTCACCAATTGCCACCCGCAGACGCCGGTCATCTGCGCCTTCACCTTCGACGAGCGGACACGGCGCCAACTGGTTCTGAATCGCAATGTGCTGAGCTACCGCATTCCCCACCACGACGACCCCGAGACCATTCTCGCCGCCGCCGCCGCCATCCTGATCGAGCGCAAGGAGTTTTCGGCGAGCGACAAAATGGTGGTGCTGTCGGACATCCTGGCGGGCGCCGGCCTGGGCGCCGTACAGATTCGCACCCTGGGAGAGCTGGCAGCTCCGCGCTGCCCACTGCGCGACACGCATTGACTGCGCGCCATCGGCGGCTCGGGAAGGGTCCGGGCGACGCGTGGAGACCCACCGGCGAATACGCGCGCGAACCTCGTCAAACAGCCCCGGTTTGGGCGCTACTGCGCGGGTGTGTTACCACCTTTGACATGGCGGCAAGCATTTGGGTAGGCTCGATTCGGGAACTGTCAGAGTTAGCCCACAAGGAGAAACATGAAGCGCTACGAAGAAAGTCTGTTCACAGTTCGTTTCGTTGGCCCGAAACTTGATACTGTTGGCGTGGGCATCTACGACCTTGGCTTAACGCTCGTGGCATTTCAGCGCCTTGTACACAAAGCTTACTTAGCAAAGACCGATAACGTTCGTAAAGGCGCATTCCCTGAAAAGAATCAACGCCAAGAGCTTTCTCTTCAAATCGGAGAGAGGCGCCGTGAATCAGATGCATTTGGATTAATCCCAATCATTACAGATCCAATGGCACTTCAAACCTTAATGTACTGCGCCGATGCCGTATTCAATGGGGTTGTTGGCTATTACTCCGGCAAAGTCATAGAACGTTTGCGAAACGAAAAGGACGAAACGAAGAAGCTATTTATCGGTTCCATCTATTCAGAAGTAACGAACATTATTAGCAGAATAGACGGGGGATCCGCGATTAATGGTATCGAAATAAATGCGCCTTCTTTACCGAACGCCCAACCTCTTCTATTTGACGAAGCAAAAAAGGAACAAATTAACGCTCTTGGTAATGAGCGCTTCCTTGGTGAGACTCAGGAAATTACTGGTGATGTTTTCAAGCTCTATCCAAATAGCAGAATCGTTTCAATTCGAAAATCCAAAAGGGGGAAATGCACCGTCTTTCTTGAATCCGACCTATTCGACAAAATCCGATATGCTGAGCCGGGGCAAAGCAAAGTGAAGTTCACTGGCCGCCCCCGCTACGCGCTTGGTGTTGAAACCAAGACAATAACGGAGTTTGAAGCTTATGCAATTGAGTTCGTGTAGGGCTAACCCTGCATTCGAGAGGGACTGCGCGCGCGGAACAGGAGCACGGAACCGGGTCAGGTCTTGACGCGCGGAACAGCGCGCGGAACAGCACGCGGAACAGGGTCATGTCTTGACATACCGCGCGCGGAACAGCGCGGAACAGGGTCAGATCTTGACATACCACTTTTATCTCTCCCCCTTAATTACGGCTCTGATGAATTTCATGTGGGTTGAACGTGCGGGTTGATCGATCCGAAATCGAGCTTTCCGGCGATGAGGAAGATCACGGTCCGGATGGTTTCGATTCGTGTAAACCCGCGCGCCTTGCGCTTGGCGGCGACGTTCGTACAGCCCTGCGATCGCCCCTGACCGCCCGCCCGCGTCGTCTGCGACTCGGCACTATTCAGCTCAGGAAAAACCGGTAGGCGTCGTTGCCGGTTTCTTCGTGATAGCGGTAGTGCAGCACATCGAGAAACTGCGGCACTTCGCCGCGCGCGGCCACCGGCACCTGCATGCCCACCAGCACGCGCCCGTAGGCGGCGCCGTGGTTGCGGTAGTGGAACATCGAGATATTCCAGCGCCCGCCCAGCTTGTCGAGAAAGTTGGCGAGCGCGCCGGGGCGTTCGGGAAATTCGAACAGATACACCACTTCGTCGTCGATGCCGGGCGCGCGACCGCCGACCATGTGGCGGATGTGCAGCTTGGCCATCTCGTTGTCGGTCATGTCCACCACGGCGTAGCCGCGGCCGCGCAGATCGTCGAGCAGCGCCATGCGGTCGGCATCGGAGGCCACCGCGATGCCAACGAAGATGTGCGCCTCGCCGGCATCGGCATAGCGGTAGTTGAACTCGGTGACATTGCGCCGGCTGAGCGCGTGACAGAAACGGCGAAAGCTGCCGCGCTGTTCGGGAATGGTGACGGCGAGCACCGCCTCGCGCCGTTCGCCGCTCTCGGTGCGTTCGGCGATGTAGCGCAGGCGGTCGAAGTTGATGTTGGCGCCGCTGTCGATGGCGAGCAGCGTCTGATCGCGGTGGCCACCGCGCGCCACATATTTCTTGAGGCCCGCCACCGCCAGTGCGCCGGCGGGTTCGGCGATGGAGCGGGTGTCGTCGTAGATATCCTTGATGGCGGCGCAGATTTCGTCCACCGACACCGTGATGACGCCGTCGATACGGTTTTTCAGCAATCGGAACGTCTCCTCGCCGATCTGGGCGACCGCGGTGCCATCGGCGAACAGACCCACTTCCTTCAGCCGCACCCGGCGACCGGCGGCCATGGCCGCGGCCAGGCAGGCGGAGTCGTCCGCTTCCACCGCAAAGATCTTGATTTCCGGCCGTACATATTTGACGTAGGTGGCAACGCCCGCGCACAGGCCGCCGCCGCCCACCGGCACGAACAGGGCATCCAGCGGTCCCGGATGCTGACGCAGGATCTCCACCCCCACCGTGCCCTGCCCGGCGATCACGTCGGGATCGTCGAAGGGATGGACATAGACCATGCCGCGCTCGGCCACCAGCCTGTGGGCGTGGTCGGAGGCCTCGTCGTAGGTGTCGCCCTGCATCACCACGCGCGCGCCGCGACTGCGCACCGCATCGACCTTGATCTGGGGCGTGGTACGCGGCATCACGATGGTGGCCTTGATCCCCATCTTGGCGGCAGCGAGCGCGAGACCCTGGGCATGGTTGCCGGCGGACGCCGCCACCACGCCGGCGGCGCATTCGGCTTCCGACAGTTGCAGCAACTTGTTGTAGGCACCGCGCAGCTTGAACGAGAACACCGGCTGCAAGTCCTCGCGCTTGAGCAGCACCCGGTTGCCAAGGCGCGCGGAGAGAATGGGCGCGTCGTCGATCGGCGTCTCCTCGACCAGATCGTAGATGCGCGCATCCAGGATGCGTTTCAGATAGTCCTTCGACATGGTGCTCTCACTCGCGGGGAGGCGCCATGTTAACCCAAGGGTTGAACGGGCCCGAAACCGGCGCCGGGAAAATCGTGCGTCCGCGGGCGGTTACGGCCGATGGGGCCGCGCCAGATATTCGCGGGACTGCATTTCCAGCAGCCGGCTGCGGGTGCGCTCGAACTCGAACGCGAGGCGGGTGCCGGTATAGAGCTCGGCGAGCGGCACCGCGGCGGCCAGTGCGAGCTTGACGTTGCGGTCGTAAAATTCGTCCACCAGGCTGATGAAACGACGCGCCTGGTCGTCCTGTTCGCCGGTCAACGCCGGCATCGCGCCGATCAGCACCGCATGAAATTCGCGCGCCAGTTCGATGTAATCGTTCTGGCTGCGGGGGCCGTCGCACAGGGCCGCGAAATCGAACCAGGCGACATCCTCGGCCACATAGCGCGCGATGATGTCGCGGCCTTCCACTTCGAGCAGAACACCCTTGCGCACTTCGTCCAGCGACGGCGCGAGACTGCGGAACACTGTCGTCAGATGTTCGTCCGCCGCCGGCCCCAGCGGGCAGTAATAGAGTCCCGCCTGGGTGAGGGTACGCAGACGATAATCCACTCCGCCATCGACATTGACCACCTCGCAGTGGCGTTTGACGAGCGCGATGGCGGGCAGGAAGCGCGCGCGCTGGAGTCCATTTTCGTACAGCCGGTCGGGCTCGATATTCGATGTCGCAATCAGCGTGACACCGCGGGCGAACAGCTCTTCCAGCAGGGTGCCCAGGATCATGGCATCCGCGATATCGGACACGAAGAATTCGTCGAAACAGAGCACCCGGGCATCCTGGGCGATGCCTTGCGCCACCAGACGCAGCGGGTCTTTCCGGCCCTTGCAGCGTTTCAGATCGCGGTGCGCGCGCAGCATGAAGCGGTGAAAATGCATGCGCAGCTTGTTCTGAAACGGCAGGCTCTCGAAAAAGCTGTCCATCAGATAGGTCTTGCCGCGCCCGACTCCGCCCCAGAAATAGAGCCCGTTCACCGGCGCGCCCCGGCGATTGCGCAGCAGCCGATCAAACAGCCCGACGGGCTGAGCACGGGCCGCCACCAGCCTGTCATGGACCTCCTGAAGCTTCGCCACGGCAGATTCCTGCGCGGCATCCGGCTGGAAACCGTCGCGCTGAAGGTCCTGAAGGTAGCGTTGCCTGGGCGTCATGGCGATTCGGGCAGACTTCCGGGAGAATCAAAGGCGCGCCACTGTAGCCAGCCCGGTGCGACGCTTCAAGACGCGCTTGCCGCCAGCACCGCGCGTACCGCCGCGCCCAGCTCGCTTTCGAGCTCCGTCAGTTGGCCGTGGAAAAAATGGCTGACTTCCGGCAGTACGATGACGTTCGTCACGCGAGGCCGCTGTCGCGCCCAGGCCGAGACTTCATCCACGGCGACAATATCGTCGGCACCACCCAGAACAATCGTCGTGGGACAGGCAAAATCGCCGTGCGGCGCATAGGGGTAACGATCCACCGGCGGCGCCACCAGCGCCAGGTGCCGGGCCGCGACCTGCTCGCTGGCAGCCGCGGCCATCGCCGAACCGAAGGAATAGCCGGCCAGCAGCACGGCGGATCCGGGAACGCGGGCAAGCGCCCACCGCACCACCGCGAGCATGTCATCGACTTCGCCGCGCCCCTGATCGTGGCTGCCGGCGCTCGCACCCACGCCCCGAAAATTGAACCGCACCGCATCCACGCCCAGGCGCCGGTACAGGCGCGCAAGCGTGGTGACCACCTTGTTGTCCATGGTGCCGCCGTAGAGCGGATGCGGGTGGGCGAGCACGGCAACCATGTGCGATGGCAACCGCGAATCCCGGGATTGCGCTGGCTCCCAGCAGGCCTCGATCAGGCCCGCCGGACCCGGCAGTCGATGCCGCTCGTCGCGTTGCGCCATGGCGTAATCCTCCGTTGTGCCGACAGCTGTTGATCGTGGCACAAGCGATCGGCAGTCTGGTAGCGAGCACCGCGCAACGAAGCAGATGGCTGCCGCAGCAGTTTTTCAACAAGCTGCTAGACTTTCACTTTCGGTAACGACAAGCCGACAGCCCCCGGAGGCTCCATGACTACCAACGCCATTCTCATTGCCGTAGCGATTTTCCTCGCCGGCCTGCTGGTGGGCGCTGTCTTCGGCCGGCATCTCGCGCGGCGCGAAGGCCGCCGCGACCGGCTGGCGGACCAGTTGCGCGCCCGCGAGGAAAAACTGCAAATCTATGAACGCGAGGTCGAGGAGCATTTCCGTCGTGCCGCCGCGCTGACCGACGATCTGGGACGCGCCTGGCAGGATCTGCAACAGCATCTGGCCAGCAGCGCGGATCAATTGGCGAGCACCGAGCTGGCGCAACGGTTCACCACCTCTAGTGCCGCGCACCCAGCCGGCGCCGACCCGCAGCCCCCCCGCGACTACGCGCCGAGCCAGGGCCTGTTGCGCGGCAAACCCAGGGCGGTGGCGGACCAGGCGGGCAAGGGTTCCGCCGGAATCGCCGGCACCATCACACCCCTGCCAACGATCAGTGACGACGATCCTACGCTGAAAGTCGGTTGAAGCCGGTCTTCGCAACCGACTGATGCCGCCTCGGCCGACGCGGCGGCCAAAGCGGCGAACCCATCAGCGCGCAGAGTGCCCTTTCAGCTCAACCTCCACGCGATCCTCCGCCGCGAGCGCGGCGTAATAGCGCCGCAGCACGGCGAGCACTTCGGGGCGCGAAAATTGGGGATCGACCTCGCCGCCCTCGGACAGCGCCTTGCGCAACTTGGTGCCGGACACCAGCACGCGCTGCGCCGCGTCATGGGGGCAGGTGCGCTCTGACGCCATGGTGCCGCAGGCGTGGCACCAGAAGGTCCAGTCGATCTTGAGCGGCTTGGTCAGCAGCGCATCGGCCGGGATTTCATCGAAGATGTGGTGGGCGTCGAAGGGGCCGTAATAGTCGCCGACACCGGCGTGGTCGCGCCCGACGATCAGATGCGAGCAGCCGTAGTTCTGCCGGAACAGCGCATGCAGCAGCGCCTCGCGCGGACCGGCGTAGCGCATGTCGAGCGGATACCCGGACTGCACCACGGTGTTGGCGACGAAATACTTGTCGAGCAGCACCCCGATGGCTTCCTGGCGCACCTCGGCGGGAATATCGCCGGACTTTAGTTTCCCCAGCAGCGAATGCACCAGCACGCCATCGCAGATTTCGATGGTGATCTTGGCCAGGTATTCGTGGGAGCGGTGCATGGGATTGCGGGTCTGGAACGCGGCCACGGTCGACCAGCCCTTGCGCGCGAACAAGGCGCGCGTCTCGGCGGGGGTCAGGTAGATATCCGGATATTTGCCGGGAAATTCGCCCTGCGAGAACACCTGCACCGGACCGGCCAGATTGATGTCGCCCTGCTCCAGCACCAGCTTCACGCCGGGATGGGCGGGATCCGTGGTACGGAAGACCTGACGGCACTCGTGCGCCTTGTCGATGCGGTATTTTTCGGTCACGCGCAGGGTGCCCATCAGCTCGCCACTCTCGCCATCGACCAGTGCTACCTCGCCGCCAATGGCAAGGCCACCGGCGGTCACCGGGTCGCACGAAAGCGTGATCGGGATGGGCCAGAACAGGCCGTTGGCGAGCCGCATGTCATCGCACACTCCGCGCCAGTCGGCCTCGCCCATGAAGCCGTCGAGGGGGGTGAAGCCGCCGATGCCCAGCATGATGAGATCGCCCACCTCGCGCGAGGTCAGGCGTATCTGCGGCAGTTCGGCCGCGCGGGTACGCGCCTGCGCCAATGCGTCGCCTTCGAGCAGCAGAATCTTGAGCGCATCGGCGCCATGAGGTTTTACCAATCCGGACATGGGGGTACTCCAGGTTTCGGGCGCGATTCGCGCCGAGAAAAAACAACGCCCCCACCGACCGCGGAGGCAGCGTGACATAATACCGCCCCCGCATGGGCAGGAAAACGAGTCGCGACCGATGGGTTTGGTGAGGTTTCTGGCGTGGCCCATCGTGGCGGGGTTGGTGATTGCAGCCGCCGTACTGTGGCGCGAATTTCTCCCGACCAGCCCGGAACCCCAATCCACACTGCCCGCAGCCGAGGTTCTCCGTGACCCCGGAGTGATGCGGCCGTTCGCGGAGGAACGGGTGTCCTATGCGGCGGCGGTGCAGCGCGCCGCGCCATCGGTGGTGAACATCTACACCCGGAAGCTGGCGCCGCAGCGACGCCCGCCACTGCACAACGATCCTGCTTTCCGTCGCTATTTCGACCAGAGCGCCCGCCCGCAGCAGCAGCGCATGGAGAGCTCACTGGGCTCCGGGGTGATCGTGAGCGAGGACGGCTACATTCTTACCAACCACCATGTGGTCGCCAACGCGGATGAGATCATCGTGCTGCTCGGCGACGGTCGCGAAGCCGAGGCGCAGGTGGTGGGCTCGGATCCCGAGACCGATCTCGCCGTGCTGCGCATCAGGCTCCGGGAACTGTCGCCGATGCCCATCGGCAACTCCTCGCAGGCCCGCGTCGGCGATGTGGTGCTCGCCATCGGCAATCCGTTCGGGCTCGGCCAGTCGGTGTCCCAGGGCATCCTGAGCGCCACCGGCCGCGGCCTGGGCCTCAACACCTTTGAAAATTTCTTGCAGACCGATGCGGCGATCAACCGCGGCAATTCCGGCGGCGCCCTGATCGACGCTCACGGCAATCTGATCGGCATCAACACCGCGATTCTCGACGAGACATCTTCCCAGGGCATCAGCTTTGCGATTCCGGTCAAGACCGCGATCAAGGTCCTGGAAGACATCATTCGCGAGGGCCATGTGGTGCGTGGCTGGCTCGGCGTCCAGGTCCAGCAACTCGTGGCCACCACGCCCCAGCTTGACGGCGTTGCGTCATCCACCGCGCTGATCATCGTCGAGGTGCAGCCGGGCAGCCCCGCCGCGGCCAGCGGCCTGCGCAGCGGCGACATAGTCACCCATATCAACGGCAATCCCGTCCTTGACGGGGTTCAGAGCACGAACCTGATTGCGGACCTCAAACCCGGGGACTCCGTGAATCTGCGGATTTTGCGCGATCGCCGACCGCTGACCATCGACGCCATCGTCGGCGTCCGCCCGACCATCAACGCAGCAGGGCTGCCAGCGCCGCAATCAGGCGCGCGTTCTGCGCCTCCGTCCCCACCGTGATCCGCAGAAAGCGGCCGATCCGGGGCCGCGTGAAATGGCGCACCAGCACGCCGTCCCGCCGCAGCGCCTCGAACAGCTCCGCGCCCGCCCGTTCCCGGTGCCGGGCGAACAGGAAGTTGGCGGCGGAGGGCAACACCTCGAAACCCAAATCGACCAGTGCGGCCACCAGTGCCTCGCGGCTCGCGATGACCTGACTGCGCATGGCCTGAAAATAGGCGTCGTCGGCGAAGGCGGCGACACCGCCGGCAATGGCGAGCCGGTCCAGCGGGTAGGAGTTGAAACTGTTCTTGACCCGATCCAGCGCGGCGATCAGCCCGGCGTCACCCACCGCAAAACCCAGGCGCAGGCCGGCCAGTGCGCGGGATTTCGATAGCGTCTGCACCACCAGCAGATTGGGGTAATGGCGCACCAGCGGGATGGCGGATTGCGCGCCGAAATCCACATAGGCTTCGTCGATCACCACCACGGAATCGGGATGGGCGGCAAGCAGCGCTTCAATCGCCGCGAGCGGCAGCGCGCAACCCGTGGGCGCATTGGGATTGGCGAGCACGATGCCGCCATTGACGCCAGCGTAATCGGCCACCCCGACGCGGTAATCCTCGGTCAGGGGGATTTCGCGCCAGGGAATGCCGTAGAGCCGGCAATACACCGGATAAAAGCTGTAGGTGATATCCGGAAACAGCACCGGCCGCCCGTGATTGAGCAGCGCGTAGAACACATGGGCCAGCACTTCGTCGGAGCCGTTGCCGACAAAGACCTGGCCGGCTTCTATTCCGTGGTAGGTGGCGATGGCCGCCTTGAACTCGTCCGCTTCCGGCGGCGGATACAGGCGCAGGCCCGCGTCCGCCGCCGCGCGCACCGCGGCCAGCACCCGGGGCGAGGGCGGATAGGGGTTTTCGTTGGTATTCAGCTTCACGAGATCGCGTCGACGCGGCTGTTCGCCCGGGACATAGGGCTCCAGGTCGCGGATGCACGGACTCCAGTACGGATTGTTCATCGCGACTCCGGTTTCAGGCGGTATTCCGCCGACCGCGCGTGCGCGGTGAGGGATTCGCCGCGCGCCAGCACCGAGGCGGTGACCGCCAGTTCGGCCGCCCCGGCCGGTGAACACTGGATGATCGAGGTGCGCTTCTGGAAATCGTAGACGCCGAGCGGCGACGAGAACCGCGCCGTCGCGGACGTGGGCAGCACATGGCTCGGCCCGGCGCAGTAGTCGCCGATCGCTTCGGGCGTATGGGCGCCGAGAAACACCGCGCCGGCGTGACGCACCCCTGCCAGCCAGCGCTCGGGGTCTGCGACGGCGAGCTCAAGGTGTTCCGGGGCGATGCGATTGGCGAGCGCGAGCGCTTCGTCCAGATCCCGTACCAGAATCAGCGCGCCGCGCGCGGCCAGGGCGGCCGCGACGATGTCGCGCCGCTCCAGGGTGGGCAGCAGGCGGGCGATGCTGGCCTCCACCCGCGCGCGAAAATCCGCATCCGGGGTGAGCAGGATGGCCTGCGCCTGTTCGTCGTGCTCGGCCTGGGAAAACAAATCCATGGCAATCCAGTCGGGATCGGCGCTGCCGTCGCAGATCACCAGCACCTCGGACGGACCCGCCACCATGTCGAGTCCCACCTGACCGAAGACCTGGCGCTTGGCCGCCGCCACATAGGCGTTGCCGGGACCGACGATCTTGTCCACCGCCGGCACGGTCGCGGTGCCAAAGGCCAGCGCCGCGATCGCCTGGGCGCCGCCGATGGTGAACACACGGTCGACCCCGGCGAGCGCTGCGGCCGCCAGCACCATGGGATTCAGCGTGCCACCCGGCGCGGGCACCGCCATCAGGATTTCCCCGACGCCGGCGACGCGGGCGGGAATCGCATTCATCAGCACCGACGACGGGTAGCTCGCCTTGCCGCCGGGCACATAGATGCCCACCCGGTCGAGCGCCGTTACCCGCTGGCCGAGCCGGTTGCCATGGGCATCGCGATACTCCCAGGATTCCTGTTTCTGACGCAGGTGGAATTCGCGCACGCGCTCCGCCGCCGCCGCGAGCGCCGCGCGCTGGTGAGCGGGCAGCGTCCCGAGCGCGGCACCGAGTTCCGCGTGGGGAATCTCCAGCTCCGCCGCGCCGGCAAGCTGCCGGCGATCAAAGCGGTTGGTGTACTCCACCAGCGCCGGGTCGCCGATTTCCCGCACTCTGGCGAGGATCTCGGCGACGGTCTGCTCCAGCGACCGGTCGACCGTCGTCTGGGCCGCGCGCAGCGCGGCGAACCGGGCTTCGAACGCGGACGCCCGGGTATCGAGTAGCTGGATGGGGGCAGCGGACATGGGTTCAGCCTGCCGCGAGCTGCCGGAGCTGCTCGATCAGCGGCTGGATCAGCGCGTATTTGGTTTTCAGCGCGCCCTTGTGGACGATCAACCGGGAGCTGATGTCGGCGATCAGCGCCCGGGGTTCGAGGCCGTGGGCGATGAGCGTATTGCCGGTATCGACGATATCGACGATCTCGTCGGCGAGTCCCATCACGGGCGCCAGTTCCATGCCGCCGTAGAGTTTGATGATGTCCACCTGACGCCCCTGCTCGGCATAGTGGCGCCGCGCCACATTGACGTACTTGGTGGCGACCCGCAGGCGGCCCGGTCGGGGGGCAACGCCGATCGGACCGGCGGTCATCAGGCGACAGCGCGCGATGTCCAGATCGACCGGCTCGTAGAAATCGGCGCCGCCATGTTCCAGCAGGGTGTCCTTGCCCGCGATCCCCAGGTCCGCGGCACCGAACTGCACATAGGTGGGCACATCGGAGCCGCGCAACACCAGCAGTCGCAGGTCCGCGCGATTGGTGCCGAACACCAGCTTGCGACTGGCGGCGATGTCTTCATCCGGAAAGACGTGGGCACGCGCGAGCAGCGGCAGTACTTCCGCGATGATGCGGCCCTTGGTGATCGCCAGCGTCAGACTCTGCCCGGTCATTCCTGCCCCCCGCGTCAGCCCGGCACCCGGCGAATGCACGCGCCGAGCTGCTGGAGCTTTTCCTCGATGCATTCGTAGCCGCGATCGATGTGATAGATGCGGTCCACCACAGTTTCACCCTGGGCGACCAGGCCCGCAATCACCAGGCAGGCGGAGGCCCGCAGGTCGGACGCCATCACCGGCGCCCCCTTCAGAACCGGCACCCCGGTGATGATGGCTGTGTTGCCCTGCAGGCTGATCCTCGCACCCATCCGGTTGAGCTCATGCGTCTGTATCAGGCGGTTCTCGAAAATGGTTTCCGTGATGGTCCCGACGCCATCGGCAACGGCATTCAATGCGGTGATCTGCGCCTGCATGTCGGTGGGAAAGGCCGGATAGGGCGCGGTGCGCAGATGCACGGCGCGGGGTTGCTCGCCGCCCATGTCCAGCTCGATCCAGTCGCCGCCGGAGGCGATCCGCGCGCCCGCCTCTTCGAGCTTGAGCAGCACGGCTTCGAGCAGGCGCGGATCGGTATTGGTCAACCTGACCCGGCCACGGGTCGCCGCCGCCGCCGCAAGATAGGTTCCGGTTTCGATGCGATCCGGCATGATGGTATAGCTGCCGCCATGGAGACGCTCCACGCCCTCGACGGTGAGTGTATCTGTACCCGCGCCCCGCACGTCGCCACCCAGGCTGTTGATGCAGTTGGCGAGATCCACGATCTCCGGCTCGCGCGCGGCATTCTCGATGACGGTGCGGCCACTGGCGAGACTCGCCGCCATCATCAGGTTCTCGGTACCACCCACGGTGACCATGTCCATCAGGATGTGCGCGCCCCGCAACCGGCCACGGGCGCGGGCATTGATGTAACCGCCGTCGATTTCGATCTCGGCGCCGAGCGCCTCGAGACCGCGCAAGTGTTGATCGACCGGGCGACTGCCGATGGCGCAACCGCCGGGAAAGGAGACCCGGGCCTCGCCGTAGCGGGCCAGCAGCGGCCCCAGCACCAGAATGGAGGCGCGCATCGTCTTCACGAGATCGTAGGGCGCCGACCGGCTGTGCAGGGTGCTGGAATCGACCTCGACGTTCATCCGTTCGTCCACCACCACGCTCACGCCCATGCAGCACAGCAGCTCGATCATGGTGGTGATGTCGTGCAGGTGCGGAATATTGGCGATGGTCACCGGCGCTTCGGCGAGCAGGGTGGCCGCCAGAATGGGCAACGCGGAGTTCTTGGCGCCGGAAATGCGAATCTGCCCGTTCAAGGGAACGCCGCCGGAAATCACCAGTTTATCCATGATGTACTCGGAGCAAGATGGGATCGGGAGGGGGCGGGCCGCCGCCTGCCTCCCGCCAGGGTGCAATCAGCGCGACTGCCATTCCGCCGGGGTGTAGGTGCGGATATTCACCGCATGGACTTCACCGGCTGCGATGAGATCCCCGAGCGCCGCATAAACCCGCTGCTGGCGCTGCACGGGACGCAGCCCCTCGAACAGCCGGCCTACCGCCACGACGCTCAGATGACTGCCGTCGGCCTGCACCTGCACGTCACACTCGCTGAGCTCGCCCCGCAAGCGGGTAGCAATGGCATCGAGATCCATGGCGGCATCGACCTCCGGTTTCCCGCCGCGGCGGGCTGTTGCGTTACGTTGCGGGCGCCGGTGCGGCGGACTGCGGTATCGCCCCGCAACGGCAAAGCACCCATGGGGACTTGCGCGCGGCCAAATCGCTGGAAATCCAGGCGCTTGCGCAGCGCGGCACTATAGCATCGGCGACCGGAGCTGGGAATCGCGGCCCCGCCTGTCAGGCCTGTCTAACCGCTTGCGCAGGGGTATGGCTATACTGGTGCCCGACCGCCGCTCTCCTGGACACTGCCTTATGCGGGACATCGATCCCATCGCTTCCGCCTTGCGCACCATAGACCTGGAAACGGCGGCGGTGCGCGCGCTCGCGACCCGGATCGATGCGGAATTCGTCGCGGCATGCCGGCTGATTCTCGCCTGCCGCGGACGCGCCATCGTCACCGGCATGGGCAAATCCGGCCATATCGCCAACAAGATCGCGGCGACCCTGGCCAGCACCGGCACACCATCGTTCTTCGTCCATCCCGGCGAAGCCAGCCACGGCGATCTCGGCATGATCACCCGCGACGATCTGGTGATCGCCCTGTCCAACTCCGGCGAAACCACCGAAGTCACCACCCTGATCCCCCTGCTCAAGCGTCTGGGCGTGCCCCTGATCGCGCTGACCGGCGCGCCCGACTCCCTGCTCGCCCGCACCGCCGATGTGCACCTCGACGTGAGCGTGGCCCAGGAAGCCTGTCCCCTGGGACTCGCGCCCACCACCAGCACCACTGTCGCACTGGTCATGGGCGATGCGCTGGCGGTGGCGCTGCTGGAAAAGCGCGGCTTCAGCGCCGAGGATTTTGCGTTCTCGCACCCCGGCGGCAAACTGGGTCGTCGCCTGTTGCTCAAGGTGGGCGATATCATGCACCGCGGTCCCGAATTTCCTCGCGTGACCGAGGCCACACCGCTGCGGGACGCACTGCTCGAAATGACGGAGAAGGGCTTTGGACTGACCTCGGTGGTAACCGCCGAGGGCGAGCTTCTGGGCGTGTTTACCGACGGCGACCTGCGCCGCGCCATCGATCACCGGATCGACATCAATGTCGCCTGCGTGGGCGAGGTCATGACCCGCAACTGCAAGACCGTGCCCGCCGAAATGCTGGCCGCCGAAGCCCTGACCGTGATGGAAGACAACAAGATCACCGCCCTGGTGGTGACCGATGCTCGGCGTCCCGCCGGGGTAGTCCATATGCACGACCTGCTGCGGGCGGGCGTGGTATGACGGTCGCTGCCGCCGTCGCCGCCGCGCGCGGCATTCGTCTGGCCGTGTTCGACGTCGACGGCGTCCTCACCGACGGCAAGCTCTTCTATGGCGCCGACGGCGGCGAATACAAAGCGTTTCACGTACGCGACGGCCTCGGCATCAAGTTACTGCAGCGCGCCGGCATCGCGGTGGCGATCATCACGGGCCGCACCTCGCCAAGCGTATCCCGCCGCGCCGCGGAACTTGGCATCGACCATCTGATCCAGGGTCGCGAAGACAAGCTCGCGGCCCTGCGCGAACTGCTCGCGATGCACTTTCCCGCCTGGGGACCTGAGCTCGCGGCCGTTGCCTACATGGGCGACGACCTGCCCGACCTGCCCGCCATTTGCGCCGTCGGCCTGGGCATGACCGTCGCGGACGCCTGCCCCGCGGTGCTCGACAAGGCCGGTTGGCGCACCACCCGGCCCGGCGGCGCCGGCGCGGCGCGCGAAGCCGCGGAATTCATCCTCCGCGCCCAGCGGCGCTTCGACCTGTTGCAGGAAGCGCCGCCATGAGAAACATCCTGGTAACCGCACTGACCGTCGCGGCCCTGCTCGGCTTTCTGGTGTTCTGGGATTCCGTACCCACGCTGTTCCTGCGTGGCATGGGGACACAACTGCCCGCCCTGCCCACGGCCGACAGTTACATGATCGCCACGGTGACCCGAAAATTCGCTGTGGACGGAGCGCTCGCCTACACGCTGACGACCACCCGGGCCGAATCCTTTGACGCCGACGGCATCGCGGTACTGGACCAACCACGCATCCTCGCCAACGCCAAGCAGCCGGGCCAGCCACCCTGGCACTTGAAGGCAGCCACCGGCGTACTTCACAATGCCGACCGCCGGATTGTCCTGCGCACCGATGTCCGCCTCTGGCAGGACGCCGACGAGGGCACCAGCGAACTCAAAACCGCGGAACTGACGTACCTCGCCGACGCCCGCCATGTCCAGTCCGACCTCCCGGTGGAATTGATCTCGCCCGAAGCCCGCTCCACGGCGGTCGGTCTCAGCGCCGATCTCGAACCCAAGGTTTATCAACTATTGTCGCGAGTGCGCAGTGTTTTCCAGCCCAAATAAGCTTCTGTGCCGCGCGCTCCTGCTGGCCCTGGTCGCGGTGGCGCCCGCCGGCAAGTCCTGGGCGCTGCCGGAAGATCGTCGGCAGCCGACGTACATCGAATCCGACAGCGCCAGTCGTGACGACCGCAGCGGCGTCACGACCTATATCGGCAACGTACGCATTGACCAGGGCACCCTGCACATCGAGGCCGACAAGGTGACCGTTTACATGGCCGCGGGCAAAACGGATATCGATCGCATCGTCTGCGATGGCAAGCCAGCCACCTACCGGCAGAAGCCCAAACCGGACGCGGAGATCGCCAAGGCACATGCCGAAGTGATCGAGTACCAGGTCGCCAAGGACTTCATCGTGCTGACGCGCGGCGCGCGCCTCGAACAAGGCGGCTCCATCCTCGAAGGCGAGCTGATCACCTACGACATCGCCAAGGATCAGATGCAGGCGCGCGGCAGCGAGAGCAATCGGCGCATCCGGATGGTGATCCCGCCCCAGCAACCGTCTGACACGTCGACGCCGGGCCGCTGATGGCGCAACTGCGGGCACAGAACCTCGCGAAGAGCTATCGCAAGCGCACCGTGGTGAGCGATGTCTCGCTTGCGGTGAGCAGCGGCGAAGTGGTCGGCCTGCTCGGACCCAACGGGGCCGGCAAGACCACCTGTTTCTACATGGTGGTCGGACTGGTTCCGCGTGACCAGGGACATATCTATATCGATGACCGCGACATCACGGCGCTCCCCATGCATGGCCGCGCCCGCCAGGGGATCGGGTACCTTCCGCAGGAACCCTCCGTGTTTCGCAAACTGAGCGTCGAAAACAACCTGCTCGCCATTCTGGAGACCCGTCGCGATCTTGACCGACGGGAACGCCGCGCCCGCATGGAGGCGTTGCTTGAAGAGTTTCACATCACCCATCTGCGCGCCAATACCGGAATGAGCCTCTCGGGCGGCGAGCGGCGCCGCGTCGAGATCGCGCGCGCGCTGGCCATGGAGCCAAAATTCATTCTGCTCGACGAACCCTTCGCGGGCGTCGACCCCATCTCCGTGAACGATATCAAGAGCATCATCCGGCACCTGCGCGACAAGGGCATCGGTATCCTCATCACCGACCACAATGTCCGTGAAACCCTCGACATCTGCGAGCGCGCCTACATCGTCGATTGCGGACGGACGATCGCCCAGGGAACGCCGCGAGAAATCCTCGACAACGCCACCGTGCGCAAGGTCTATCTGGGCGAGCATTTCGCGCTGTAGCCGTAAAGGTAGTCTGGCGCCAGAGCGCGGCATGGTTATTGCGTGAACGTTTGAATGCGCCGAGCCGGGGGGCTACACTGCAACCACTCCAGTACTCCGAGGTTTCAGCGTACCGCGATGAAGCAAGGCCTGCACCTGAAGTTCGGCCAGCACCTGTCGATGACGCCTCAGTTGCAGCAGGCCATCAAGCTGCTGCAACTGTCGTCCCTGGAACTCCAGCAGGAGATCCAGCAGGTGCTGTGCTCAAACCCCCTGCTGGAACTGCTGGACGAGTTCGAATCCACCGACACCGAAGGCCAGGACTCGTCCGAGTCCGAGGTCGACGACACGAACCCCGGCGCCGAGGGCGACTGGAGCGAGACCATTCCCGACGAGCTCCCCGTCGACGCGCGCTGGGACGACATCTACCAAACGTCAACCGCTCCCGCTGGCGGCCAGGGCGACACGCCCGACTTCGAGAGCTTCCACACGGTCACGGAGTCCATCCGCGATCATCTTCACTGGCAACTCAATCTGACCCAGATGTCGGACGTTGATCGCGTCATCGCGACCGCGGTGATCGACGCGGTGGACGACAACGGATTCCTGGCGTTGTCGGTCGACGAGATCTGGCGTGGCCTCGCTTCCGCCGACGATGCACCGAACAGCGACGGCGCCGAATCCGGCGTGGACCTGGACGAGGTAGTCGCGGTATTGCATCGCGTCCAGCAATTCGATCCACCGGGCGTCGCAGCCGTGGATCTGCGCGACTGCCTGATGATCCAACTCGGTCAGTTCAGCGCCGAGACCCCGCACCGGGACATTGCCCTGACTCTGGTGGATCGACACCTGTCCGCGGTCGCCGAAGGCGACTATCCCGGCCTCGCGCGCCGACTCGGCGTACCGGAGGACGATATTCGCGCCGCGGTACGCCTGATTCAGACCCTGTCCCCGCATCCGGGCGACCGCTTCCAGGCGCCCGACGCCGGCTATGTCAATCCGGACGTCAGTGTGCGCAAGGAAGGCAAGCGCTGGGTGGTTACGCTCAACACCGAATTCGCGCCCAGACTCGGCATCAACCAGTACTATGCGAGTCAGGTCCAGCGCGCGGACAACAGTCCCGACAACCGCTATTTGCGCGACAACCTCCAGGAAGCGCGCTGGTTCTTGCGCAGTCTCGAAAGCCGCAACGAAACCCTGCTCCGGGTGGCTCACTGTATCGTGGAAATGCAGCAGGGGTTTCTCGAACAAGGTCCGGAGCACATGAAGCCGATGGTGCTGGCCGATGTGGCGGCCCAGCTCCAGCTCCATGAATCGACGATCTCCCGCGTCACCACGCACAAATATATCGCCACGCCGCGGGGCATTTACGAACTCAAGTATTTTTTTTCCAGTCACGTCAGCACGGCGTCCGGCGGTGAATGCTCATCGACGGCGATCCGCGCCATGCTCAAGAAAATGATCGCCGCCGAACCGGCGAGTCGGCCACTGAGCGACAGTCAACTCGCCCTGCTGCTCCAGGAGCAGGGCATCCAGGTTGCCCGCCGCACCGTCGCCAAATACCGGGAGAGCCTGAACATCGCCTCTTCCGGTGATCGCAAGCGCTTCAAACGCAGCGCGTAACCACACCACCGAGGAGTACAGCATGCAAGTTACCATCAGCGGTCATCACCTGGAAATTACCGCCGCGCTGCACGCTTATGTGCAAAGCAAACTGGAGCGACTGGAACGGCATAACGGCCATATAACCCAGGTAGCGGTGATCCTCTCGGTAGAAAAGCTGATCCAGAAAGCGGAAGCCACGGTACATGCCGACGGCGTCGAACTGTTCGCGGAATGCGAGCACGACGATCTTTACGCCGCGATCGATGCGCTCGCGGACAAGCTCGACCGGCAACTGATCAAGCGCAAGGAAAGACTGCGTGGGCACTGACAGCCTGTTGAAAGACGTCGCGCGGCGCGCAGCGACCGAGACCTGTCCGATGGCTAGGCGAGGGAGCGAGCACCGCGCAACGAAGCAGATGGCCGCCGCAGCGGACCTTGCCGGGCCGCGACAGAGGTCTCTCGCCGGCGCCTGACATGCCGCACTTTCCCCGGCAGACACGGCTAGTGGTGATCAGCGGACGCTCGGGCTCCGGAAAAAGTACCGCACTCCACATTCTGGAAGACCTGGGCTTCACGTCCATCGACAATCTGCCGGCAGGCATGCTGGCGGAGCTCCTGAAACAGCCCGACCTGGACGCCACATCCGCCTCCCGGATCGCGGTAGGCATCGACGCCCGCAATCTCGCCGGCAGCCTCGATCGTTTTCCGGCGATCCTCGAACAATTGCGCCGCAGCGGCGTCCAGTGCGAGGTCATCTTTCTCGACGCCAGTCCGCGCACCCTGCTCCGGCGTTTCAGTGAAACCCGGCGCCGCCACCCACTGAGTTCGGACGGCGTGGATCTGAAACGTGCCATCGCGCTCGAAACCCGGATTCTGGAGCCCATCATGGATGTGGCCGACCGCCGCATCGACACCTCCAGCATGACACTGCATCAATTGCGCGACCTGATGACCAAGCAGATCGCGCCCGATTCCGCCGGCCTGACCGCGGTCCTGTTCCAATCCTTTGCCTTCAAGCATGGGGTGCCGGAGGATGCCGATTTCGTATTCGACGTGCGCTGCCTGCCCAATCCCCACTGGGTGCCGGAGCTGCGTCCACTGACGGGCAACGACGCACCGGTGATCGAGTTCATGGAATCCCAGACCGAGGTCGCCGCGATGCTGGCCGACCTGAGCGGGTTTCTGGCGCGCTGGATTCCGGCGTTCCTCGCCAGCAACCGGAGCTATCTGACCATCGCGATCGGCTGCACCGGAGGCCAGCACCGCTCCGTTTATCTGTGCAACAGGCTGTCCCAACAATTCCGCTACCTGGGCATCAACATCCAGGCACAACACCGCGAATTGGGTCCGGCGTGATTCCGCCGGCAAACCCGCAGCCGGCAAACCTTCATTCTGAAATCAAGATCCGGCTCAGGCGACACCCACGCGGCCGCCCGACACCCTTGACAGAGATACCGCGCTCGGGCGTTCATAGCATCATGATCAAGTGCGAACTCACCATCGTGAACAAGCTGGGCCTGCACGCCCGCGCCGCCGCCAAGCTCGCGGCGACGGCGGGCCGTTTCGCCAGCTCGATCCAGATCGGGCGCGATGGCCGCCTGGTGGACGCGAAGAGCGTGATGTCGCTGATGCTGCTGGCGGCGGCGCAGGGGACCACCCTCGAATTCCGCTTCGACGGCAGCGACGAAACCGACGCCCAGGAAAGTGTGGCGGCCCTCATTGCCGCGCGCTTTCACGAAGACAGCTAACCCGACACGCTGCCGTCCGGCAGCCAGAACGGCAGTCGGGACTGCATATCCTGCTAGAATAGGCCCCGCTCCGCGCCTATCCCTTGTCATTCCTCTCTTCGCGCCTATCAAGGAGAATCCGCTGCGATGCAGGCCAGTGTGGTGGACGCCGACAAACTGACCCTGCTCACCCAGTACGCCGGGCTTATCGATTTCTCCACGATCAATCAGCTGCGCCACATCCTGAACAACCTGGCGCCCGCCGAAATTGCCCACCACATCGAATCCGCACCACCGAAAGTACGGCGCATTCTGTGGGAGCTGGTCGACGACGACCTCGACGGCGAAGTACTGGGAGAACTGAGCGAAGGCCTGCGCGATGAATTTCTGCGCGGCATGGACAGCGCCGAACTGGCCGCGGCCATGGACGGGCTGGACGCCGACGACGTGGTGGATCTGCTGCAGCAACTGCCCGACCAGGTTATCCCCCGGGTCTTGCAGGCGATGGACGAGCAGAACCGGCAGCGCGTCGAGCACATCCTCCGCTACGCCGAGGACACCGCGGGCGGCCTGATGAATACCGACACCATCACGGTGCGACCCGATCTGTCCCTGGATGTCATCCTGCGCTATCTGCGGCGCCACGAAGAACTGCCGCGCGCCACCGACGCCTTGTTCGTGGTCAATCGCAAGGACACCTTTCTCGGTATTCTGCCCATCGCCAAACTCCTCACCTCCAACCCGAACCTCACCGTCCGGGAGGTCATGGTGACGGATGTGCAGCCCATTCCGGCCGCCATGCCAGATACCCAGGTCGCCCAGCGCTTCGAGCGCAACGACTGGATCACCGCGCCGGTGGTGGATGCCGATAACAAGCTGCTCGGCCGCATCACCATCGATGACGTGGTGGACGTCATCATCGACGAGGCCGACCACTCCCTGCTGGGACTGGCGGGCCTGAGCGACGAGGAGGAAACCTTTACCTCGGTGCGTCGCTCCGCCCCGCGCCGCGCGTTCTGGCTCGGCATCAACCTGTTCACCGCTCTGGTGGCCTCGTCGGTGGTCGGGTTGTTTGAAGCAGCGCTTCAGCAGGTGGTGGCACTGGCGATCCTGATGCCGATCGTCGCCAGCATGGGCGGCATTGCCGGCAGCCAGACGCTGACCGTGGTGGTGCGCGGCATGGCGCTCGGGCACGTCAATCGCAACAACCTGCGTTGGCTGTTCAACAAGGAATTCCTCATCGGCGCGCTCAATGCGATGCTCTGGGCGCTGGTCATCGGTGGTATCGCGTCGCTCTGGTTCGACGATTACCGCCTCGGCGTGATCATCGCCGCCGCCATGGTGATCAATCTGGTGACCGCGGCCGTGGTGGGCACCTTGTTGCCGGTCTCGCTGAAGGCGATCAAGATCGATCCAGCGCTGGCGGGCAGCGTGGTATTGACCACCTTCACTGACGTGGTCGGATTTTTTGCGTTTCTCGGCCTCGCGACCCTGTTTTATCTGTAACGCCATGAACAAGGATTCGCCACTGGAAACGGATGCGGAACGCCCCAGCAAATCGGCGCGCAAACGCGAGGGACTGGCGTTGCAGCAGCTCGCCGAAACCCTGCTTGCATTACCCGCAAAGCAGCTCGCCGCGGTTCCGCTCAGCGACCTGTTGCGCAAGGCGCTGGCGGACAGTCGCACGGTCACCCAGCGCGAGGCGCGCCGCCGCCAGCTGCAGTACCTGGGCAAGCTGATGCGGGACGCCGACAGTGCCGCGATCCAGAATGCGCTGGCCGAATTGGAGCATCGCAACCGCCATTTTCGCCGCCACCTCGATCACACCGACGCCCTCTGTGCGCAGCTCTGCGCGGACGGCGATCCGGCCATCGAGGCGCTGCTCGTCGACCACCCCGGCCTCGAGCGCCAGCACTTGCGCCAGCTCGTGCGCAACGCCAAGGGGGTCACGGATCCCCAGGCCCCGGCGCGGCGTAAACTGTTCGATTATGTGCGCGTGCATCTGACCTGAGCCCGCGCGCCCGCGACGGCGGCTATACTCGAATAATGCCCAGCCAGGAGATCGGCGGTGACCTCGACAGTGGTTGTGACGACGGAACACGGCATCTGCACGCTCAGGCTCAATCGCCCGGACAAGAAAAACGCCCTGACCCGCGCGATGTACGACTGCCTGGCCGACGCCATCCGCGCCGCCGACGCGGACCCGGAACGGCGGGTGATTCTGATTGCCGCCAACGGTGGCGACTTCTGTGCCGGCAATGATCTCGGCGACTTTCAGACGCGACGCCCCGGCGATCAACCGGCTGCCTGGAATTTCCTGCTCGCACTCGCCGACACGCAGGCGCCGCTGGTCGCGGCGGTGCAGGGCCGCGCCATCGGCATCGGGACGACAATGCTTGCCCACTGCGATTTCGTGTACGCGGAACCGGACGCGACTTTCAGCCTGCCGTTCGTGGCCCTGGGTTTGGTGCCCGAAGCGGCGTCCTCCCAAACGCTGGTCCAGCAACTGGGCTACCGCCGCGCGGCGGAGATGCTCCTGCTGGGACAGGCGTGCGATGCGGCCACGGCCGCGACCATGGGCTTGATCACCGCCATGAGCCCGGCGGGAGCCGCGCTCGCAACCGCACAGGCCACCGCGGCGCGCCTGGCGGCACTGCCCCGCGCGGCGTTACGCCAGAGCAAGCAATTGTTGCGGCGCCCCCCGGAATCCCTGCACGCGCGCCTGCACGCCGAAATCGCGGTTTTTCAGGAGCGGCTCGCGAGTGCAACGGCGCAGGAACTGATCGCCGCCACCCTCGAAAAACGCCCCCCGGACCGCGGCAAACTGGATTGAATCCCCGGGGACGTGCCTCCGGGAACGGAATCAACTCCCCAGCCGCCGGAGCGCCGACTCGGTCAGGAAGCGTTCATAAAGATCCGACGCATTCGCGCTCATCGCGTAGCCGCCCGAAATGCGCTTGACCTGTTCGAGGCGGGTCATCCGGTTGGTCTGGACATTGTGGGCATGCACCCGGGTCCAGGACGCGTAGGGATGCGCGCCGTCGTAAACCGTGTTGGTGCCATCGGTATACAGCGCGCCCGCGCCGTCGAAGGAGCGGAAAATCTCGCCGCGGCGGTCGTAGGACACCATCGCCAGCGGCGCCAGCGTGCGGGCATCGAACCACACCCGCTTTTTCGAGATCGGCGCCTTCGGAAAACCGACCGGTTCGGCATCGACCACGATGGCTTCGGGCACCAGTTCGACCTTCATGTCCCAAAAGGTGTTGCCCTGGGGGCCGCCATGGGTCGTATGCTCCCAGTTTTCGTGGGTCCCGTTCCAGTTGCGGGAAATGGCCGCCAGCGTCGGCCCGCGTCCGACAACGGCATAGTTGCCCCAGGTCAGAAAGGGATCGCCCGCGGTCCAGGCATCCGAGAGATACAGCGACGAACCGGGAATCAGCGGCTCGAAGCGCTGATTGGTGGGGAAGCGACGCACCCGCTTGAAGGCGGGAATGTAGCCGAAAAGATCCGGGAACTGGCGCTGATCATAGGGCCAGATATTCAGAAACGAGGTGCCCTTGACGTCGTTGGGCTTGACGAAGAAGACCGACTGATAGCGCAGTTTGTCTTCATGGCCGGGCCAATAGGGCTTGGGTTCCAGCACGGTGCGCCCCACCGGGGCCAGCTCCGCCCAGCAGAGCTCATAAAGGTATTCCACCTCGCCCTGCGGCCCGACGTCGTACTCCTTGATCGCGTAAAAGGACGCGTCGCGTCGCCCCCAGGTGAGCGTGATTCCGGCGAATATTTCGATGGCGGTCTTGGGGTCGGGGAATGGATTGCCACCGATCCAGGGCTTACCCTCGCGGGTGGTCACGTTGCCATTGGCGTCGAACACCGCCTGACCCTGGTTGCGCAGCGTGGCCTCCACATATTCCCAGGGGCTGAGCTTCATGGCCTCGCGCGTGGTATCGACGGTTTCAAGTCGCCGTCCCATCTGCGCGATCTGGTGGTAGCGGATCGGGTCGAGCAGATCCTTCACGTGTTCCACATTGCCGGCATCGATGATGTCGCCGGTGTTGATCCTGCCCTTGGTGTAAGCCTCGATGGACATCAGCTCGTCGGGATAGACGCCGCCGATGTCGCCACTGTTGGCGATGGTCGGCCAGAGCGGCGCCAACACCCCGGTCGCCAGCACGCCACGCCGCAATTGGTCGAGAAAGTGACGGCGGCTGTAATCGAAGTCGTATTTGCGGATGTGCATGCTGACCCCCGGGGTCGTTGTCATGGATCGCCCTGTGTTCGAAAGCGACCGCTGCTGTTCATTCCACTCGTCAGCCGCGGCAACCGTCCTGCTTCCGCGCCAGTGCCTTGACCTGTCCCGAATTCAACAGATGGCGGTAGGTCGCCAGTTTGTTCGCGAGCGGGCAGAGGTCTGCGTCCGCCGCGCCCAGTGCCAGGCGGCGCAGCAGGGCATCCCGCCAGCGCGGCGAACCTTCGGGCGTCGCCGCCACGATCTTCGCCCAGGCCCGGTCCGCCTCGACCTTGCGGTCGCTGCGTTCCGCGATCTCGGCATAAGTCTGCCAGCCATCGCCCGAATCCGGAAACTCCCGCGTCATGGCGCGCGCCAGATCAAAACCCTCGTCGAGACGCCCGAGTGCCGTCAATGCACGAATGCGCAACAGACTTACCTGGCGTTGGTCCGCGCCCTGTCCGGCCAGCGCCGGGTAAAAATGCTCCGCCAATACGGCCACCCAGGCGAAGTTCCTGGCGCGCTCGATCTCCAGCAGGAACTGATAGAACTGCCTTTCTCCCTCCGTATCGTCCCCGCGTGCCGCCAGCGTATCCGCCATCGCCTGCAAACCGGCGCTGTCGCCGCTGGCGGCGAGGGCGCGCAATTTCGACCACAACAGCACGGGCCGTGCCCGGGTATCCTTGGTGGACTCGGTCAACAGCGCATCCAGTTCCGCCAGCACCTTCGACAGGTCCCGACCCAGAACGGTTCGCATCTGCAACGACAGCGCGCGAAACCAGGGCTGGCGACGCTGCGCTCCGGGGAGTGCTTCGAGCGCCTTGAGAATCTCTTTCGCCACGGTCTCTTCCTGCACGGTATCGCCGCGCGCTGCCGCGCGGTTGAAGACGCTGATGCTGCGATGCAGCTCGATCAGCGCGACATCGCCCCGGAGTTCGGGATCGGCGCCGGCCGCGCGCAGATGCCGGGCCGCCACTTCGGGGTTCTTGCTCACGCGGGCCAGGCCCAGATGCGCGGTAGCCGCATCGGTATCCCTGGGCGCGGCGGCCACAAAGGTGCTGGCGACCTGTTCGAGATGTTCGCGGTTGGCTTCGGTGGGATGCTGCGCGTACACCGCTTCGGCGACCGACCAGCTCAGCTTGGGCAGCGCGGCGGCGACGCTGGGGTGCAAATGCTCCCGACGCCGGAGGCGCTCGATCTCGGCGCTGGCTTCCCGTGGCAAATCGGTACTGACCAGTGCGACGATGTAGTGATACTGGAACGGCGTCACGTCGATCGGCAGTTGCTCGCCGCCCTGTTCACGAAACTGCCGGTACTTGATGACCGTGGTCTTGTACTGTTGATAGGCGTAGGCGAACTCAGCATCGATCAGGCGCGAGAGAACGCCCAGATCTTCACCGACGATTTCGTCGCGGTACGACAGAATGCGGCCCAGCAGGGCGTCGGTCAAAAAGCCGTCCGCGATCAGCTTGCGGAGCCTTTGCCCCGCCTCCATGGCGCCGATGTTCTCGCGGCGCCGGCGCTCCAGCACTGCAAATGCCTCTTCCGCCGTCACGGCCGCCAGCGTCGGACTCAGGGGTTCGCGGGATATTGCCGTCAATTGGCGAATCTCGCCGCGGCGCACGGCAAGCAGGGTCAGTTCGGCTTCGGCGAGCTTGCGTACCGGGTTTTCGGGACGGTCGGCGAGGGCTTCCAGCAAGCGCCGAAAGCGCTGTTCGGCGCCGGCGAGATCGCCGCGCGCCTGGGCAATGTAACCCAGACCGAGCCAGCTGCCCTGCACGATGCCGGGATAGAGGATGCGCACCGATGCGGCCTTGAAGCCGGTTTCGGCGCGATTCAGCCATTTGACCCGCTCCCGATCCTCCGGCCGGGCTTCGGCCAGACCGAGCATGGCCCAGGCGCGCCAATACCCGAACGCCGACTGGGCGTGATTGATGTCGTACCAGATATCGGAGCGGTAGAGGGTCTCCAGCGCGGCCTCGTCCTCTCCGGTGGCGCTTTCCAGCGCTCGTACCTTGTCACGGCAACGGTCCTGCAGCAGCTCCGCGGTGGCCATCAAATGCTCGAATACCCGGGCATCGACACCCAGTTCCCGCGCCCGCGACACCAATTTCCCCAATGCGCCAGAGGCGCTCAGGTAGTCGGAAGGCGCCAGGGTTTCCGGAGGTTGGTCGAGCGCCTGTCGCAATGTTCCTTCGAGTACGGCGATCCGCTCGCCAGAGGCGGCATCGGCGGCGGCATGCTCCAGTTCCGCCAGATCGGCGGCGCTGGCACAGACCCAGACACAGCCCGCCAGGACGACGCCGGCGAATACCCGCATCACTGCACGAAACCCTCCAGCAACAACCCCGCTTCGGCGGCAAAGCGCCCGCCCAGGATCAGCGACATCAGCTGCTTGGTGATCCGCACGTCGCCCGCCATGGTGGCGGCGATTCCGCCCCCGGCCTCGGCGAGCTGCTGAAAGTCGTACAGCGGCTTGTTGCGGAACAGATTGTGATCCACGGGGCGACCCACCACTGCCTCGATCAGCGCTGGATTGCCGTCGTGACTCACGTCCAGCGCCGATAACTGGCCGCCGTCGGCAACAAACTGCCGGGCCAGTGCCAGCGTGTGGCGCAAATCGCCTGCATGGGGAGGCGCGTCGCCGATCACGATAATCACTTTGCGCGCGCCCAAACGCCAGCCCGCCTTGGTGACGGCGACTTCAAGCCCGGTGGCCACCGCTTCCGGAAAGTCGCCACCGCCCTCCGCAGCCAGTGAACCCATGAAGCCGGTCAACTTGGTGAGGCTGAAGGTGAGCGTTTGCATGCGGGTGACGTAGCCCGGTGCGTCGTAGTCGCGATAGGCCACGAGACCAAACCGCGATACCGGCACCAGGAGCCGGACCGCGTCGACGATATCGATCATGTGGGCCCGGGCTTCATCGAGTACCCAGTCCATCGAGCCCGTGGTGTCCATCACGAATACGACATCCAGACCGGTTTCGCGCAAACCCTGCACATAGGCCGCAAATCCCTGGGTGGAGTTGCTCAAGCCGTTGCCGACACCGGTTCCGAAGCCGGCGGCGCCGCGGCCCGCTGTCACCACCGTATCGGTGAGCAGCGGCAGGGACACGCCCCGACTCGCACCGCCTGCCGCCGCCTTCATGGCGAGATCGACGTCCGGCGGGGGCGGAATGACTGCCGCGGTGGGAACCAGAACCTCAGGTGGTTCGAACTCGATTTTGTCTTCGAACACCAATTCCTTCGGCGGCGGTTCACTCACCAACTGAATGTCGACCACGCGCACGGGCGCAGGGGGGGTCTCCACAACGGCATCGGTAGCCTGAGAAGCGCGCCAGGACAACCAGATGTGGAGCAGCAGGGACAGCAAGAGAAGCGCCAGCCACAGCGAGAAGGACCGATACCATTGCAATTGCATAGGGCGTGCTTCCTGTTCGCAGCAGTCTCACCGCACTGCTGACTCGGTACGGCCAGGACAGCATCCGGACCAAGGTATCAGCGGGCGCCGCTGGCCGCGCCGTCAATCAACTCGGGCCGTCACCTCAGCATGATAGTGCGGGCACGGTACTGAAGGTGGTAAAAAAAACCGGCGCCCAGGGCGCCGGTTTCGTCGCATGCTCCGCTGCGATCAGAACTGGTAGCCGACCCGCATCCCCACTTCGTCGGTCCATTCCAGCGGCGCGAAAACGCTACGCGTGCTGGCGGCATAGATCCAGGTGGCATAGGTCTCCACCGTCCAGGCGCTACTGGGCTTGTAGCGCACCGACGGCTGCACCAGATAACCACCGAAGAGATCGTAGAGCACCGCAAAATCGGCCCGCCAGGTCAGGTTCGGGAAGGGCTGTGAAAACGCAAAGGAGAAACCGTCCCAGCCGTGACCGGGCCCGCCTTCTCTTTTCCCAGTGCCTGCCTTGTCGACCCTCCCGCCAATGTTTTTAAGCGGGCGGCCCACGAAGTCGATCGCGCTCTTGTGCATCCACTGAAACGAGAAGAAGGTGGCCGGGAAGTCTTGCGAGAAGCGGTGGTATTTCTCGAACGCCAGCGCCGTGATCCACTCGTCCGAAGTCCCGGTCTCGCGCGCCACATTGTCCGACCACTGCCTGTTCGGCGCGTAGGTCGCCTCGAACCGCACCACCAACTGGTCGAGCAAGGTATCGGGCTCGGAATAGAAGATGTAGTTACCCCCGGCGCCGAAGATGTTCTCCGACGGATACTTGGAAATGATGTCCGCGTCCAGATCCCCCAGAACCGAAAAGAACACGTCGAAGATCGGCAGTGCTTCCTGCACATTGGTCGCCCAGATGCCGTTGGCGGGATCCGCGTTGGGCAGCAAGCCCTGCCCGGTCGGATCCAGCCCGGCACTCGCAGCGGCGATATTGCTCAGGAACCCGCCAATGAACGGATAGTCCCGGCCCAGCACATTGAGCGCTTCCACGCCGTCCAGGCCACCCAGTGCCGCGCCGCCCATCCAGTCGGAGGAACCGAGCGTGCCGCCACCCTCGGGTACCGGGCTACCCGGCAGTCCCGAAGCGCGAAATACCTGCTCCGAGAACTGCTGGCCGTTGATCGCGGGAAACCCGAGCGGATTCGGCGGGTTGTTCAGGGCCGTCTGCCCCCCCGGTCCCCAGCGATAGACCGGGTCCGGGTTATGGCGGCTTACCGCGAAGAATTGCAGACCCAACTGGTCGAATTGCGCGTTGAAGCGAATCCCGCCGTTGACGAAGTCCTCGTAGTCGTCGTAACCGAGCTCGTCGCGATTTTGATAGGGCGAATTGACCAGCGCATAGGGCGATCCCTGGCGCGGATAGAGCGTCGGCTGGAACATCTGCAGGAAGGTTTCGACTTCCCACTGTGGGTTCAGGTTGTAGCTCGCCCGGATCGCGGGCGACGGCGCGCGCTCGTCCGCATATTCTTCCTGGGCATAGTCCAGAAAGGAGTGGCGGCGCAGATCCAGACCATTGGCCACATCGGCCACCCGGAAGAACAGCGCCTCGCCCCAGGCGATCTGCTGATTGCCCACCCGTACCCACAGCGGACCGTTGTTGTAATCGAGATAGGCCGAGGGCAGATCCACCATGTAGTTGCGGCCGCAGGCTTCCAGCCGGTTGCCGCAATCGCCGTTCAACCCGGCCATGCCGACTTTGAAATTGTTCACGTTGCCGTACTCTTCAATGATGTCGGCGGTGTAGTAGCCCCGCAGTTTGACGAAGCCGGTCCAGTTCTCGTCGAACGTCAGATTGAAATCCACTTCGGCGCGGGTCGCCATCAGGTCCCAGCGCTCGTCCTTGTTGAAGTCTTCCTTGAAGAATTGTGCCGGCGGCAACTGCCAGGTGGCCGGGGGATTGCCAGCCTGGCCCGTGAGAGCCAGGTAAGTGGCCTCGGCCACCGTTGCCCCAGGCAGGACACTGGGAGGGCCTGGGTTGCGCACGGTGTTGGGCGACGTGCCGCTCTCAAACGCGCTGTGGCGCAGCAGAGGATTGGCCTCCTGCCCGATCCGGTAGGCCGCTTCCTCTCGGATAAACCCCGAGACCGCTACCTCCACGGCGGTCGCCTGAGCAGCCCACAACACGACTGCGGGCACCACGCTTGCCACGGCAGCCTTGAATTTAACAAGGGTACGTTCATTCATGTGTTTTCCCTCTTACTTATTGTTATCGAATTGTTACCAAACGCCGGCCGTTACCGGCCCTGAACCGTCTGGCTATCGTCACCGATAGAAAGGTCGGATTTCTCCACACTCCGGGTCCAAGCTGACCAGCCGGATCACCCAATGGTACCGAGCAACCCGGCTTGACCTGCAAATCCCTAGGTCCCCAGCCGCCGAATGGCCTGTACGGTCAGGTATTTGTCGTACGCATCCGGAATGTCGAACTGGGTGCTCATCCCGCTGCCGTTCGTTTGCGCGTGGTTGAACCGCGTGAACCGGTTGG
>JBFWOQ010000022.1:0-44291 GCA_050250395.1 Porticoccaceae bacterium | reverse complement strand
AGGGGATGGCCCAGCGCACAGGCGCCGCCGTGGACATTGACCTTGGTGTGGGGCAGGTCGAGCTCGCGCATGGCGGCCATGGCGACCACCGCGAAGGCTTCGTTGATTTCGTAGAGATCGACTTCGCTGGCGCTCCAGCCGGTCTGGGCGAACAGCCGCTTGAGCGCGCCCACCGGCGCGGTGGTGAACCACTCCGGTTCCTGCGCGAACTGGGTGTAGCCGCGCACCACGGCGAGCGGCTTGAGGCCGCGCCGTGCGGCTTCGCTCTGGCGCATCAGCACCAGAGCGGCGGCGCCGTCGGAAATCGAGCTGGCGTTGGCGGCGGTGACGGTGCCGTCTTGCTTGAACGCGGGCTTGAGTCCGGGAATCTTGTCGACGCGGGCGCTGCCGGGCTGTTCGTCGGTATCCACCACCTGCTCGCCGGCGCGGGTCTTGACCGTGACCGGGACGATTTCGGATGTGAACCTGCCCTCGGCGATGGCGGCGTTGGCGCGGCGCAGGGACTCCACCGCGTAGGCGTCCTGCTGTTCGCGGGTGAAGGTGTATTTGCCGGCGCACTGCTCGGCGAAGACGCCCATGAGGCCGCCGGTATAGGCGTCCTGCAGGCCGTCGGTGTACATGTGATCGAGCAGTTCGCCGTGACCCAGGCGATAGCCGGCGCGCGCCTTGGGCAGCAGGTAGGGGGCGTTGCTCATGTTCTCCATGCCGCCCGCCACCAGCACACTGGCGTGCCCCGCAAGCAGGGTGTCGCAGGCCATCATCAGGGTCTTCATGCCGGAGCCGCACATCTTGTTGACGGTAGTGGCGCCGGTGCCCACCGGAATGCCGGCACCGAGCGCGGCCTGGCGGGCCGGCGCCTGGCCGACGCCGGCGGGCAGCACGCAGCCCATGATGACTTCGTCCACCTGATCGGGCGCGAGCCCGGCGCGCTCCAGCGCGGCCCCGATGGCAGCGCTGCCCAGTTGCCCGACCGGGACCGCGGACAGTGCGCCCATCATGCCGCCCATGGCGGTGCGGGCCATACCGACAATAACCACGGGATCGCTCATGGTGTTCCTCTCGCTTGTAGGGGTTATTTCACTACCCGCAGGCGCGGGCCACCAGTTCCGTTACCCGGCCCCGGTTCGGGGGCGTCGGTGCCGGATGCATCTTCGGACAATTCGGCCGGAAACACCAAACCCTGACCGTTCTCGCGGGCGTAGATGCCGCGCACCGCGGCGATCGGCACCAGGACGTCGGTGGGTTTGCCGCCAAACCGGGCGCTAAAGAAAATCTGCTCGTTACCCAGGCTCAGGGCGGATACCGCCTTGGGAGCCAGATTGAGCACGATCTGACCGTCCTTGACATAGCTCATCGGCACCGACACGCCGGGCGCCTGGGCATCCACGATGATATGGGGCGTGCAGTCGTTGTCGAGAATCCATTCGTACAGCGCCCGGATCAGGTACGGCCGGTTGGATTTCATGACAATGACTCTACCCCTTTTCGAGGCGGTCAGCCCCGCATCCCGCGCTCGGCGTCGGTCAGGCTGGCGCGAAACGCCGGCCGGTCGAACAGCCGCTGCATGTAGGCGACCAGAGGCTTGGCCTGGCGAACATTGGGCAGCTCGACGCCCAGGACGTCGAGCCGCCACAGCAGGGGCGCCATGCAGCAATCCACCAGGGAGAATTCGTCGCTCATGAAGAACGGCTTGTCGGCAAAGATGGCGGCGACGCCCAGCAGGCTGTCGCGCAACTCCTTGCGCACACGCTGTGCGTGCCGGCTGTCGTCGGTCTTGAGGATGGCTTCGGCGGGCTCGCACCAGTCGCGTTCGATCCGGCGCATGTACTGGCGGCTGTGCGCCCGGGTCACCGGATAGACCGGCAACAGCGGCGGGTGGGGAAACCGTTCGTCGAGGTACTCCATCATCACCATGGGCTCGTGGAGCGACAGATCGCGATCCACCAGAGTGGGCGCGGTGCCGTAGGGGTTGAGGTCGTTCAGCTCCTCCAGCACGACGCCGGGAATCACCTCCTCGATCTCCACGCCTACGCCCTTTTCAGCCAGCACCATCCGCACCCGGTGGCAGTACTGGCACGCAGAGTCGGAAAACAGTGTCATGGTCGAACGTCTGGGCACTACCGCCATCATGTACTCCGGTCAGTCAACAGAGTGTATTCAATGCACATCCTTCCAGTATTCGCGATTCAACAACCACACGAACACGAACAGCAACGCGATGAACAGCAGCACGCCCTTGCCGATCCGACGGCTTTGCTCGGCAACCGGATTGGCCAGGTAGCTCATGAAATTCACCAGGTCGCCCACCGCCACATCGAACTCACCGGGCGTTAGCTCGCCCTTGGTCACGAGGCTGTAGCTGCCACAGGGAGCGTCGTTGAGGGGTTTGCTGGTGAGCGGATCGACGCGCATGCCGCCACTGTGCGTGAACGACGGTCCGGGCGCGCAGGCCTGAAGCCCCTGCAAATCCAGCAATGCGTGGGGCATGCCGACGTCCTTGAACACCTTGTTGTTGACGCCGATGGGGCGGGTCGCATCCGCGTAAAAGTTGCGCAGATAGGTATAGACCCACTCGGGCGACCGCGCGCGGGTGACCAGCGTCAGATCCGGCGGAGGGGCGCCAAACCATTTTTTGGCGGAGCGCTCCGTCATGGGTATGGCCATCAGGTTGCCGATCTTGTCGGCGCCCGGCGCCAGGTTTTCGAGCATCAGATTGTGAGGAATGCCGAGATCGTCGGCGACGCGCTCCCAGCGCGAGAACTTGGCGCCGTGACAACCCATGCAGTAATTGACGAAGATCTGCGCGCCGCGCTGTAGGGATGCCTTGTCGCCGTGATCGATATCGACGGCGTCACAGGCGATTTCACCGCATTCGTGGGCAGTTTCGGAACCCACGGCTTTCAGCGGGATGAATACCAGCGCGGCCACGATGGCCGCCACCCCGAGCGAGCGCCAGAACCCCATGCCGCCGTCCATGGTGACGCGCGCGGGCTCCGCCTTGGTGCGCTCCATGACAGTCCAGATCGGCATCAGCACGAAATAGGCGAAATACAGACCGGTACAGAACCGGGCCAATGCGGTCCGCTCCGGCGTCGGCGCCTTCACGCCCAGAACGCCAAGGATGATGAAGGCCGCCGCGAACAGCACGATGGCCACGCGGCTGATCCAGCCCTTGTAACGAATCGATTTGACCGCACTGCGATCAAGCCAGGGCAATACAAACAGGATTGCCACGGCGGCCGCCATCACCAGAAAGCCCATGAACTTGTCCGGCACCGCCCGCAACATCGAATAGAAGGGCGTGAAATACCAGACGGGGGCAATGTGCGGCGGCGTCTTGAGCGGATTGGAATGCTCGAAGTTCGCCTTCTCGATGAAATAACCACCCATCTCGGGCATGAAAAACACGATGAAGCAGAACACGAACAGGAATACCGCGATGGGCACCAGATCGTGGACCGTGTAGTAAGGGTGGAAGGGGATGCCGTCGAGCGGGACGCCATTGGCATCCTTGTGTTTCTTGATCTCGACGCCGTCGGGGTTGTTGGAACCTACTTCGTGCAGCGCGAGCAAATGCAGCACCACCAGTCCCAGCAGCACGATGGGCAGCGCCACGACATGCAGCGCGAAGAAGCGCGTGAGGGTGATCCCCGAGATCAGGTAATCGCCGCGCACCCATTCGACAATGGCTTCACCGAAATAGGGAATCGCGCCAAACAGCGAGATGATGACCTGCGCACCCCAGTAGGACATCTGCCCCCAGGGCAGCACATAGCCCAGGAAGGCTTCGGCCATCAGCGCCAGATAGATGGCCATGCCGAACAGCCACACGAGTTCGCGCGGCGCCCGATAGGAGCCGTAGAGCAGCCCGCGAAACATGTGCAGATACACCACGAGAAAAAACGCCGACGCGCCGGTGGAATGCAGGTAGCGCAGGATCCAGCCGAAGTCGACATCGCGCATGATGTATTCGACCGAGCCGAACGCGCCCTCGCCGGTGGGTTCGTAGCTCATGGTGAGCCAGTACTTGCCCATGTGCGTATCCCATGCCCGCTGCACCGGCAGTCGCGCGTTGGTCCACTGCCAAAGCCCCATCAGCCATTTCATGCCGCGGTCTCCTTGTCGACGCCAATGATCACTACGTTGTCGCTCTCGTAGGAATGTGGAGGAACGGGCAGATTCGTCGGCGCCGGCACGCTCTTGTATACGCGGCCCGCCAGATCGAACTTCGAACCGTGGCAGGGACAGAAAAAGCCGCCGAGCCAGCTGTCGCCGCCGAGATCGGCCGCGCCGACCTCAGGGCGGTACATCGGCGCGCAGCCCAGATGGGTACAGAGCCCCACCATGATCAGGTACTCGGCCTTGATGGCGCGATTCGCCGGGTCGACATAGCCCGGCTGCTTCGACTCCGCCGACTGTGGGTCGCGCAGGCGTGCAGTGTCCCGGTCCAGCAGCGCGATGGCTTCGGGTGTCCGGCGCACCACGTACACCGGCTGACCGCGCCATTCCTCGGTGACCATCTGACCGGGCTCGATTTTGCCGATATCGATCCGCACCGGCGCGCCGGCGGCCTTGGCGCGGGCACTCGGGCTCCACGACCCCACGAACGGCACCGCGGCGCCCACGACGCCAGCCGCGCCGACCACGCAAGTGGCGCCGGTCAAAAAGCGGCGACGGGTTTTATTGACACCCTCGTTGCTCATCAAAGAACTCCTCAAGCGAGCGATCAGCAGGCAAGCCGTACGGCAGCGCGGCGACGCCGCGCACGCGATGGGCATGGACAGAATGGCGTGTCATGGTAAAGGCTAGCGCCTGACCTGGCAAGCAAACACCGTCAGGAAAACCCATAATCAATTGATTTGTAACAAAAAAATACCCGGACAATGCCGGGTATCAAAAAAAACAATGTCGACTCAGCGCTTGGAGTACTGCGGCCGTTTGCGCGCCTTGTGAAGACCCACTTTTTTCCGCTCGACTGCGCGCGCATCGCGGGTCAGGAATCCGGCCTGACGCAGCACCGCGCGCAAACCCTCGTCGTACTCCACCAATGCTCGCGCCAGGCCATGACGAATCGCGCCGGCCTGACCGAAGCTGCCGCCGCCACTCACGGTCGCGCGGATATTGAATTTGCCGACGGCCCGGGCGATCTCCAGCGGTTGCCGTACGATCATGCGCGCCACTTCGCGGCCAAAATAATTATCGATAGTGCGGTCGTTGACGGTGATATCACCGGAGCCCGCCGTAATGAAGACACGCGCGGCCGCGGTTTTGCGGCGGCCCGTTCCGTAATAGGTCGATGCCATGAGTGCTGTCCTAGATGTCCACTGCGCGGGGCTGTTGCGCCGCGTGGGGATGAATGTCGCCGGCGTAGATTTTCAGTTTACGGTACATGGCCCGACCGAGTGGGCCCTTGGGGAGCATGCCCTTGACGGCCTGTTCGAGAGCCCGTTCCGGCGCCTGCTGGATCAGCTTCTCGAAGCTGATGCTCTTGATCCCGCCCGGGTAACCGGTATGGCGATGGTACATCTTGTCCTTGGCCTTGCGGCCGGTGACGCGTACCCGCTCGGCATTGACGACGATGACATAGTCGCCGGTATCGACGTGGGGGGTGAATTCGGGCTTGTGTTTGCCACGCAGCCGATGGGCTATGGCGCTGGCGATACGACCGAGGGTTTTGTCCGCAGCATCGACCAACAGCCAGTCATGCACAACGGTCTCGGATTTGGCGCTGAATGTCTTCATGATTCGGGCCAGTCAGGGGGGCGCAAAAAAGAGGGCGAATTCTAGCCATGTCGGCGCATGCATTCAAGCCCTGCAACCCCGTTTATACCCGGATGATGGCCGCGCCATCGCTTGAACTCCGATCCCCGTTCCAGATGGGTTCCGCCAATGCAGCCGCCGCGAACCCCTTCCGGCTCATCCCTCCCAACTCATGGCCCGCCGGAAAACCTTCCCGCGACCCGCCGCGGCGCTTTCGGTGCTGCGTCGTCCAGGCACTCACGATCATTGGTGGGCGTCTGGCAACTGTGGAACAATAGGGTCACACCTTCGGACGCGAATGCAGCGCCTTTCCCCTTGGATATCATCGACCAGAACGGCTTTCGCCCCAATGTGGGCATCGTGATCTGCGATGCGGACGGTCGCGTATTCTGGGCCAAACGCGTCGGCCACGACGCCTGGCAGTTTCCCCAGGGCGGCATCCACCGCGGCGAGTCCCCGCGCGATGCGCTGTATCGTGAATTACATGAGGAAGTCGGGCTGGAGCCCGCGCATGTGGAGATCCTCGCGCAGACCCAGGGCTGGCTGCGCTACCGTCTGCCACGCCGCTATGTGCGTCGCACCGGCAAGAATCCGTGCGTCGGCCAGAAGCAAAAATGGTTTCTCCTGCGCCTGCTGGGCAACGAATCCGATATCCGCCTCGATCGCTGCGGGAAACCGGAGTTCGACGGCTGGCGCTGGGTGAGCTACTGGTACCCCGTCGGTCAGGTGATCGATTTCAAGCGCGGGGTCTATCGCCAGGCGCTGAAGGAACTGTCCATCGCACTGCCGGACCCGGCCAGCTCCCCTGCCGCGGCGGAGCATGGTCATGCTTGAGCCCTTGCGCCGCATCGTCCAGGAAGTCAACGCGGCGCGGGATTTTTCCGCCGTCCTGGAAATCATCGTCGAGCGCGTGAAGCATGCCATGAGCACCGGCATGTGCTCGGTCTATCTCCTCGACCGGGCCAGCAAACGCTATGTGCTCTCGGCTACCCGCGGCCTGTTGCCCGCGTCCGTGGGCAAGGTCGCCATGACGCCCGACGAGGGCCTGGTGGGGTTGGTCGCCAGCCGCGCCGAGCCGGTCAACCTGGAGCACGCCGAAACTCACCCCCGCTTCGCCTATTTCCCGGAAACCGGCGAAGAAAAATTCAGCTCCTTTCTCGGCGCTCCCATCATTCACCAGCGGGAAGTACTGGGCGTGCTGGTGGTGCAGCAGCAGGAGCGACGCCGCTTCGACGAAAGCGAAGAGGCGTTCCTGGTCACCGTCTCGGCGCAACTCGCCGGGGTCATCGCCCACGCCCAGGCGACCGGCGAGCTGGCGCGCACCACGTCACCGGAAGCCGACGCGGGTCCGGCCAACATCTATGCCGGTATCGCCAGCGCCCCGGGCGTCGGCATCGGCCACGCCGTGGTGGTCTCGTCACCGGCAGATCTCTACGCGGTACCCAAGCGGCGCAACGCGGACCCCGAGGGCGAACTCGAGCTATTCCGTCACGCCCTGGAACGCACCCAGGCCGATGTGCACAACACCAAGAACGACCTCAAGGGCATCCTCAGCACCCAAGAGCTGGAAATGTTCGACGTTTACCTCCGCATGCTCGAGGACAACTCCCTCGGTGGCGAGGTCATCACGTTGATCAGGGAAGGCTTTACCGCCCAGAGCGCCTGGAGCCAGGTCATCATCGAGCACATCCGCACCTTCACGAGAATGGAGAGCGAATACCTCCGCGAGCGCGCCTCCGACGTGCGCGACCTGGGCCGGCGCGTGCTCGAACATCTGCAACACACCGCGCGGCCCGTTCAGGTCTATCCGGCCAACACCATCCTCATTGGCGAGGATCTGACGGCGACGCACCTTGCGACGGTGCCGTTCGACAACATCCGCGCCATGATCTCGGTGCGCGGTTCGCACAACTCCCACATGGCGATCATCGGTCGGTCCATGGGCATTCCCACCGTCATGGGCGCCGTGGATTTACCCTGGGCGGATCTCGAAGGCGAGCTGGTGATCGTCGACGGTCACATGGGCCACATCCTGATCGACCCCAGCCCCGAGGTGGAGCGCGCCTATCAGGTGGTATTGCGCAAGGAGCAGGATCTCGCCTCCGATCTGCTCGCCACGCGCGACGAACCCAGCGTCACGGCGAGCGGCGATGCAATCTCGCTGTGGGTCAACACCGGCCTGCGCGTCGACACCAAGCTGTCGCTGGAGACGGGCGCCGCCGGCGTGGGGCTCTACCGCACCGAAATCCCCTTCTTTCTTCAGGAGCGATTCCCGTCCGAGGAAGAGCAGCGGGTGATCTACCGGGATCAACTCTCCCTGTATGCGCCGCGCCCGGTCACCATGCGCACGCTCGACATCGGCGGCGACAAGGCGCTGCCCTACTTCCCGATCCAGGAGGAAAACCCCTTTCTGGGCTGGCGCGGCATCCGCGTCACCCTCGACCATCCGGAGATTTTCCTGGCCCAGGTGCGCGCCATGATGCGCGCCAGCGAAGGCATCGATAACCTGCGCATCCTGCTGCCGATGATTTCCTGCGTGCAGGAAGTCGACAGCTCCCTGGCGCTGATCAACCGGGTCTACACCGAACTTACCGTGGAGGAAGGCTATCGCATCCGGATGCCCAAGGTGGGCGTCATGATCGAGGTGCCGGCGGCCGTCTATCAGGCACGGGAGCTGGCGCGGCGGGTCGACTTCCTCTCCGTGGGAACCAACGACCTCACCCAGTACCTGCTCGCCGTGGACCGCAACAATCCCCGCGTGGCGGCGCTCTATCACGCCTATCACCCGGCGCTGCTGAAAGCGCTGCGCGACATCGTCGGGGACGCCGCGGCGATGAACCGGGAGGTGAGCGTATGCGGCGAAATGGCCGGCGATCCCCTGGGCGCGGTGCTGCTGGTGGGCCTGGGCTATCGCACCCTGTCCATGAGCGCTTCCAACCTACTCCGTGTCAAGGCGGTGCTCCGGCAACTGAAGACCGCCGAAATGACGGCCATCGCCGCGCGCGTGTGCGGACTGCCCGACGCCAACGACGTCAAGGCGGAATTGCTGCGCACGCTCGACCGTCCCGGGATCGCCCGCTTTATTCACAGCGACCGTCCCGTGCCGGCCAAGCGGCACTGAAGCGTCATACCTGACGCCCCTCCCCCGAACCGAAAATCCGGTGGCGCGCCAAGGTCGCCGCAGTGTCCATCGGATCAGCGTCCGTCGGATCAGTGTCCGTCAGATCATCAGACCCATGCGCATGGCGGCGTCGAGGCGCAACACTTCGCCATTCAGCATGCTGTTTTCCACGATGTGGCAGGCCATCTGGGCGAACTCGCTGGGCTTGCCGGCGCGCTTGGGGAAAGGCACCAGGTCGAGGATGCGCTGAAAGCCCGCGTCGCCGGTTTCCGCCCGCGCCAGCGGCGTGTCGAACACCCCGGGACAGATGGTCACAACCCGGATGCCGTAAGGGGCGAGATCGCGCGCCATGGGCAGGGTCATGCCGATGACCCCGGCCTTGGAGGCGGCATAGGCGGTATTGCCCACCGGCCCGTCGAAACCGAAGATCGAGGCCACGTTCACGAACACGCCGCGTTCGCCGTCCGCGGTCACCGGGGTCAGCCCAATCATGTCGGTGGCGGCGAGCCGACACACGTCGAAGGTACCGGTGAGATTGATGTCCACCACCCGCTTGAAGCTCTCCAGCGGATGCGGTCCCTTGCTGCTGGCGATCTTGCGACCGATGCCGGTGCCGGCGGCGTTGACCACGATGCGGGCGACGCCGAGCCGGCTGCGCACGGTTTCGAGCGCGGCGGCGACGCTGGTGTCATTGGCGACATCCACCGGCACCGCGATACCGCCGATCTCGTCGGCGATCTGGCGGGCCAGATTCTCGTTGATGTCCAGTACCGCGACGCGGGCGCCTTTTTCGGCCAGCATGCGGACCGTGGCGGCGCCCAGGCCGGAGGCTCCACCGGTGACGATGGCAATGTGATTGTCGATTTCCATGCGATGTCCTCGATAGTCGAAATTGAGAGTAAACGTTGGGAGTGAAAATTCAGGCGCGGTCGATGCCCATGCGAATCGCCGCATCGATGCGGATCATCTCGCCGTTCAGCATCGGGTTTTCGCAAATCTGCCGCACCAGGGCGCCGAACTCCAGCGGCTTGCCCCAGCGTTTGGGAAAGGGAATGGTGGGAATGATGCTGTCGATCCAGGCCTGGGGAATGCCGGAGGCGAGCGGCGTCTCGAACATGCCGGGCGCCACGGTGACCACCCGGATGCCATAGGGAGCGAGATCCCGCGCCATCGGCAGCGTCATGCCCTGCACTCCGGCCTTGGAGGCGGCGTAGGCGACCTGACCGATGGGCCCGTCCTGGGCTACCACGGAGGCGATATTGACGATCACCCCGCGCTCGCCGTCTTCGTTCAGCGGCGGCAGCTCGATCATGGCCTGGGCCGCGAGCCGCGCGACATTGAAGGTGCCGGTGAGGTTGACCCGGATCACCCGCTCGAACTCGTCGAGGGGATGCGCGCCCTTGGCGCCGGCGGTGCGGATCGCCACGTCGATGCCGGCCGCATTGAGAACGATGCGCGGCGTGCCGAGCTGTGCGCTTACCGCGGCGAGGGCCGCCGCGACGCCGGGGCCGTCCACCACGTCGCAGCCGAGCGCGATGCCGCCCAGCTCCGCGGCCAGCTCCCGCGCCAGGTCGAGATTGCGATCGAGCAGCGCGCAACGCACGCCGGCGGCGCTCAATACCCGGGCCGCACCCGCGCCCAGCCCCGATGCGCCCCCGGTGATCAGGGCCGTTAAACCTTCCACTTTCACGATAGTGTCTCCTTGCGGGTAATGGGTTAGGGTCGCCGGCAAGACCTGAGGCCTGCCACGCGGTCAAAATGGCCAACGGGCAGGATTGTACGGGATCGCACCGTCGCCACCGCACGATCGGAGCGCATGAACAGGAACCCAGGGCAGCAGCGCCCTGGCGTCGAATTCAACCGCAAGATCCGGAGTGTCCCGCGCCCGACGGGCGATCAGAATCGACGCATCTTGCTTCGAGCCATTGTAGGCAACGCGATGAACAGGACCGCCGATACCTCACCCGCAACCGCAGAACCCGCCGCACTGGCGTCCACGGCAACGCAGAACGATCCGCGCTGGATGGCGGTGATCGCGCGCGACCCTGCGGCGGACGGCACCTTCTTCTATTCGGTCAGAACCACCGGGGTTTACTGCCGACCCTCCTGTGGGGCGCGCCGGGCGCGCGCCGAGAACGTGCAGTTTCATCGCACGGTTGCGGATGCGCAGCGCGCCGGCTTTCGCGCCTGCCGGCGCTGCAAACCCGATCAGGCACCCCTGGCCGCACGGCACGCGGCGCTGGTGACCGCACTGTGCCGACTCATCGAGCAGGCCGAGCGGGAACCCAGCCTGGACGCGCTGGCGACCCACGCCGGGCTCAGCAGGTTCCACGTCCAGCGCGTTTTCAAGGCAATCACCGGCATCACTCCCCGCGCGTATGCGCTGGCACAGCGGGCCAAGCGTGTGCGCGCCGCGCTGGACCACGACGATACCGTCACCGCGGCTATCTATGGCGCCGGCTACAACTCCAGCGGGCGCTTCTACGCGCAAGCCGATCAGTTGCTGGGGATGAAACCGACCGCGTACCGCGACGGCGGCGCGAATGCCGAAATCCATTTCGCCGTCGGCCAATGCTCGCTGGGCACCCTGCTGGTGGCGAGCAGCCGGCGCGGCCTGTGCGCCATTCTGCTCGGCGACGATCCGGATGCGCTTGCCCGCAATCTCCAGGACCGTTTCCCGCGCGCCACGCTGGTCGGCGGTGATGCCGATTTCGAGCAGGTCGTCGCCCAGGTGGTGGGTTTGGTGGAAGCACCCCGACTGGGCCTTGAGCTGCCGCTCGATGTGCGCGGCACGGCCTTCCAGCAGCGCGTCTGGCAGGCCTTGCGGGAGATTCCCCCCGGCACCACCGCCAGCTACGCCGAGATCGCGCGGCGCATCGGCGCCCCGAAATCCGCGCGGGCGGTGGCGCAGGCCTGCGCCGCCAACCCGCTGGCCATCGCCATTCCCTGCCATCGGGTGGTGCGTACCGATGGCGCCTTGTCGGGTTACCGCTGGGGGGTCGAGCGCAAGCGTGCGCTGCTGCTCCGCGAGGCCCGGCAATGAGCACGCCGGTTCCACCCGCCGCGAAGGGGCCTCGCCAGCAACCGGCATCGACTTGCGGAGCAACCCCGCGCTCGCGAGCGTCCTGCACGCTGGCACTACCCGAGAATTTTCGGGTGGCTGAAGTCCTGGATTTTCACGGTCGCGACACCTTGGCGGTGGCGGAGCGGGTCGATGGCAGCCGCTTGCACAAGGGTTTGCTTTGGGATGGCAACGCGGCCTGCCTGACGCTTGACTTCGCCGGCGGTCACGCCCATGCGGAGCTGGCTATCGATGGCGGGACGAAGGTTCCGCGCGCCACCCTTGAGCAGCTCGTCCGCAACATGCTGGGCCTGACCCAGCGCATCGAGGCGTTCGAAACCCGCTACCGTGCTCACCCCCGCATCGGGTCGCTCGTCAGCGCGCGGCCCGGCCTGCGCGTGCAGCAAACCGCGACGCCGTTCGAAGCTCTGGTGTGGGCGATCGTCGGGCAGCAAATCAGTCTCGCCGCCGCCGTTTCGATACGGCGCCGGTTGCTTGCAGCCATCGGCGTGCGTCATTCGAGCGGACTGGCCTGTTTTCCCGACGCCGACCGCCTGTCCGCACTCGGCGAACCCGAGCTGCGCCAGGCCGGCCTGTCGCAGAGCAAGGCGCGAACGCTTCAGTTGCTGAGTCGCGAGGTGGTGGCGGATCGTCTGCCGCTGTCGGCCTGGCGGGTGACACTGCCCATCGAGGCGATTCGCGAACAGTTGCTGAATCTGCCCGGCATCGGCCCCTGGACGGTCAGTTACGCCCTGCTGCGCGGATTCGGCTGGCTCGACGGCTCGCTGCACGGCGACGTCGCCGTGCGTCGCCAATTGCAGCGGCTGCTCGGCACCACGGAAAAACCCGACGCAGACTTCACCCGCGCCTGGCTCGCGGAATTCTCACCCTGGCGCGCGCTGGTCGCCGCGCATCTGTGGTCGCTTCCTTCCGAGGCTGCGCGCGGGCCGGAATAACCCGTACCCGTGCGTCCCGAAGCGACGCCGCCGCTATTTTTTAGGCTCGGGAAACAACATGCCGAAGATGGTCTGGTAAGCATCGTCGTTGGCGAGACCCATGATCATCCCCGCGCGCGCATCGCGGAAATAACGCTCGAACGGCAGCCGGGCGGCGAAGGCCGTGCCGCCGAACATCGTCATCAATTCCTGGGTGACGAAGACCGCCGCTTCGGAGCAGGTGACCTTGGCTTGCAGATAGGGCAGGGGCGCCTGCACACGGCCGGCATCGCCGGCGGCGGCTGCCACATGCAGGAGGGCGCGGGCGGCTTCGATACGGGCACTCAGTTCCGCCATGCGCCGCTGGTTGATGGCGTTGTCGAGGCGGCGAGCGCCGCTGGGATAGCGTTTCGCGGCTTCCACGCAGGCAATTTCATAGGCGCCGGCCGCCACCCCCAGATAAGCGGCGCCATAGGTCAGCGCCACCACCGGCATCATCACCGCGCCGAGATACTTGAGCCCCGCGTGCTCGTCGCCGATGCGATTGGCTTCCGGCACCAGGCCGCTGAAGCGCATCGGCATGCTGTTGTTGCCGCGCATGCCGAGCCCGTGCCAGGGCTCCAGGGTCTGCCAGTCGATCCTGTCGGCCTCCACCAGCAGCGCCGTGAGCTGGTTGGGCTTGGCGTCGCTGCCGACGCGGCAGAGCATGAAGTAATGGGTGGCCTCACCGGCGGAAGTCACATAGGACTTGCGGATACCATCGAGACGATAGCCCTCCGGGGTTTTCTCGACGGCGGACAGCTGCATGCCGGGCACCCAGTCGTCGCCCTTGCCCGAGGTCTCGCCACCCGCCACCGTGCAGAACACCCTGCCATCGACAATACCCTTGAGAACGCCCTGGCGTTGGATGTCGCTCGGCATGCGGCTGATCAGCTCGGATGCCTCGACGTGCATCTTGTAGCACATGCCGGTGGACGGACACTTCCGGGCGATTTCCTCGACCACCAGGCAGGTGGTCAACAGGTCGGCGCCGACACCGCCGTCGGCGGCATCCACGCGCAGTTTCCACAGTCCGGCATCGCGCAGCGCGGCGAGGGACTGGCGCGGAAAGGCGCGCTCGCGGTCGGTGGCGGCGGCCTGCGGGCCAACCGCGCGGGTGGCGATCTCGCGAGCGGTGTCGCGCCAGTGTTGCTGTTGTTCGGTGAGCGGCAGATAGGTCATGGCGGAATCCTCACATCGCTATTGGTGAACTGGGTGGTGGGTTCAAGCGGGGTCGGGGCCGGATTGGGTTTGCGCGGCGCCGCCAGCCACAGGCTCAGGGGCGACACCAGCGCCATGATCAGTCCGGTCGTCAGCATGGCCCGATAATCGCCGGTGACATCGTACAGCCAGCCGCCGAGCCAGGCGCCGAGCGCCGCGCCCAGCGATCCCGAAATCGCCAGGGTGCCGAAAATCGACGGAAAGAACGGGCCCGCGAACAGATCGCGCGAGGTGGCCGGATAAATGGGAGCATTGGCGCCATAGCCGAAACCCGCGCAGATCGCGAAGCCCACCGCGAGCCACAGTACCGCCGTCCACCAGCCGAGCGCGGCAAGCGCGGCGACCGCCAGCACATTGCAGACCGAGGCGAAGGTATAGGCCCATTCGCGACCAATGCGGTCGGAGAGCCGGCCCCAGAACAACTGTCCGGCGATGCTGGAGATGCCGATGGTGCCCGCGATCAGGGAACTCTGCGTCTTGGGAATGCCGTGATCGACCATGAAGGCAAACTGGTGGATCAGCAGAATCTGCGCCAGGCAGGCGCCGGTCAGAAAGGCGAAACCCGCGTACCAGAAGCGCGGCGATCGCACCGCCGTCGGCAGCACCCAGTGCGGCGTTGCCGATGCCGAAGCTACCGTCACGGTGGGGGTATGACTCGATGCTGGCCGCTCCGGCACCCGCAGCAGCCACCAGGCGGACGGGATGATCCACAGTGGCCCGAGCAACGCCAGCAGCAGAAAGGTCTGGCGCCAGCCGAAGCTCTCCACCAGGGCGTTGATCGCGGGCACGCCAATCAGAATGCCAAAGCCGACTCCGGCGAGCGCAAAACCGAGCGCGGTGCCCAGCCGCGCGGGATAGCAGCGTTCCACGGTGACGATAAAGGGCACCCAACCCGCCATGGCGATGCCGAGGGCCGCGACGACGCCGAAGGTGAAATAGAGCTGCCACCAGGTCTGAATCAGCGCAGTCAGGGCGAGACCGATACTGAACAGCAGCCCGCCCAACGCAATCACCCGGCGCGCGCCCATGCGCTCGATCATGCGGCCGTTGAGCGGGCCGGACAGGCCATGCACCAGGCTCATCACCGAGATGGCACCGGCGGTGAGCGAGCGGCTCCAGCCCATGTCATCGACCAGGGCGACCAGAAACACCGCATAGGCGAACCAGACGCCGTAGACGGCGCCGAGGGTGACAAAGGCCACGGCTACTGCGGTGGGGCCGTGGGGATTGCGATGGGGCATGATTTTCCCTAGTGCGAAGCTCCCAACTGCGGCGCCCCCCGCGTCGGCGCGGGGACACCTCCCGTCACATCCGCTGGCAGCTTGTTGAAAAACTGCTGCGGCAACCATCTGCTTCGTTGCGCGGTGCTCGCTCCCTCGCCTATCTATCGGATAGGTCTCGGTCGCTGCGCGCCGTGCGCTTCGCAGCCGGCCCCCTCGCGACCTTTATCAACAAGCTGCTAGGCCGGATCTCGTAGAGCGCGTTGAGCGTCGGCAAGGATCTTGAACAGGTCAAGTCGGTCGCCGATGGCGCACAGGCGGATCGCCATCATGCCGGTGGCAGGGCCGATGATCTGGCCGACAAAGGCCATGGCTTCCTGATTGGGCGCGGTCATGAATACTCCCCCGTAATTTTTGGTAGGTGTTGGCCGGTACTATAGCAACGGCTGCGCGATTGCCGGATCAATAGCGCAGCGCCGGGGCGGGCGCTTTATCCTGCAGCAGATATTCGCCGACACTGCGGATCCGAAAGCCGATCGGATCGTGCAGCGTCAGGGTGCGCACGTCGCGCCAGAAGCGATCCAGGTTCTGCTCGCGCAGCGCCGCGCGGGCGCCGCAGGCCGTGAACACCTCCTGGCACACCCGCAAACCGGTCTCGGTGGCGACGATCTTGGCCTGGGATACCGCCACCGAGGCCTCAGCGCGCAGCCGGCTCATCTCCTCGGGCGCGACCGTGGCGCGCGCCGCCAGCGCGACGTCCACCTTGCGCGCCGCCTCCCGGGTCAGAGCCTCGGCGGCCGCGAGTTCGGAGGCCAGCTTGCCGATGTTCTCCAGAATATAGGGATCCTCCACCGCGCGCTCGAAGGTCAATCCCGGCCAGGGATAGGCGCGCGTGGTGGTGCGCACATAGTCGACCGCTTCGCGCAGCGCCCCGCGCGCCGCGCCGACGAAGATCGCGGTGAAGCCGATCTGGGTGATCGGCCCGAGCAGGTTGGTCTGCGCCATCTGTCGATCCGGACCCAGCAGACTGGGGATCACCATCTCGTCCGGCGCGAACACCTTGTCGAACAGCGTGGTGCCGCTGCCGGTGCCGCGCTGCCCCATCGCATTCCAGTCATCGAGGATGCGCAGCCCCGGTGCATCCACCGGCAGGATCGCAAGCGCCAGATTGCCGTTCATGGTGCCGATTACCGCGATCAGATCGGCTGCCAGCGAACCCGTGGAAAAGAACTTGCGACCGCTGATTTCCACCCCACCCGCCACCGGAACGAATTGCAGGTCGTAGCCCTTGCGCGGATCGTTGGTCTTCTCCGAGGCGGCGTTGCCGAGAAAGCGCTGGTTGGCGAGGATGTCCTCGTAGACCTTGCGCTTGAGCGCCTCCGGGGCCAGCTCGTCGAGAAAGGACGCCCCCAGCAGGCAATGCACCAGAAACATCTGCCCGATCGCCGGGTTGCCCTCGGCCAACTGGGCGATGGCCTCGGTGATCTCGGCACAGCTCGCGCCCAGACCGCCATAGGCCGCCGGAATGGAAAACCCCAGCAAGCCGCTCGCCTTCAGCCGCTCCATCTCCTCGCGAGGATACTGGTTGTCGCGGTCGCGCTGTGGATAGGTGATCGCGAATTCCCGGGCCAGTTGCGCGATCCGATCGAGCGCCTGGCGAGTGTCACTGATGCGCATTTGCTGCTCCCATGGTGGCTGGTCCGAACCCGGAGCGACTCAGAATCCGGGCTCCACCGGCTCGGCGCCGAGCAGCACCGCCCCGGCCGACTGCTGGAAACCGCGCCGCACCTCGATCGCCGCGATGATGGCGTGAACATTGGACAGGCACCGCTCCAGGGGGTGGCCCTGCATGAAGGCCGCCCGCGAACCCTTGACGTACAGCCGGCCGACCAGGTCGCGGGCGACGTCGCCGGCGTAGAAGCTGGAAGCGTACAGCTCGGCTTTCGCCTTCCCGCTCAGGGGCTCTCCCCGGTTCACCAGGTCCCACACCGCCTCGTAGGTCTCCGCGCAACCCGCGCGGATCGCGCGCAGCGCCGCGGTGGCATCGGCGATCACGATCTGGATCTCGGCCTGATCCTTGAGCGCGCGGCCGGTGATCGAGGAAATCTTGGTGGTGATCTCCCGGCTCGCGGCGGCGATGGCGCCCTGCAACACGCCCACCGCCACGGCGGCAAAAATCGGCAGCGTGAGCACGGTCGCCGGATTGCGAAACAGCGGCCGGTCGATGCGCGGCGGACTGCCAGGAACGGTGGCCAACGCCTCGGGCACGAACAGGTCGGCCACATCCACCTGGTTGCTGCCGGTGCCGCGCATGGCGGCGGCATGCTGCCAGGTCTGGGCGATCTCGACGCGCTCTGTCGGCACCAGAAACAGCCGCACCTCGGGCCGGCCATTGACCAGCCGGGGGCCGTCTTCGTCCACCACGCGCGCCATCAGCGCGCACCAGCGCGCGTCCTCGCAACCGGTGACCACGGGCCAGGAGCCGCTCAGGCGATAGCCGCCAGGCGCCGCCTTGGCGGTAGCGAGTGCCACTGCCGAAAACCCGAAGTTGCGATCGGGCTCGGCGAACAGCGCGCGGCGCTCGGCTTCCGGCACCACCGCCGCGGCCATGCAGGCGGGAATCGAGTTGACCATGTACCAGCTCACCGCTGGATCCGCCGCGGCGATCTCGGCGGTAGCGAGAAAAGCTTGCCTGGGCGTCACCTCCAGACCGCCGACCTCAACGGGCGCGAACAGGCGGAACATGCCCGCGCGACCCACGGCTGCCACCACTTCGGGAGCGAGCCGGGCGCGCAGCTCGCCTTCGCGCCGTTTTTCGCTGATCAACCCGTGCAGGGACTTGGCCATCTCGACCGGACAGGCTGTGTTCATCGCGTCTCACTCCTGAAGTATCGAATTACTGCCACGCAAACTCTGCCGCGGCGTCGGCGCCGGGAGATCCCATCGGTGCTACACCCCCCAAGCCGTGCGCGGAACCGCCCGGATCATAGAGCAAACAATCGGCGCGCGTTTTCGCCCAACACTGCGCGCTGGCGTTGTTCGGACAGCGCGCTGACGCTGGCGCGAATCAGGCTTGGCGCTTCGAGATTGGCGTCGATGTGCGGAAAGTCGGAGCCCCAGAGCACTCGATCCTCGCCGATCAGATCCAGGCAACTGCCGATGGTGCGCTCCTCCGGCTCGGCCACGAACCAGAGGTTGCGGCGGAAGTAGTCGCTCGGGCGACCCAGGGCGAGCGGGGTATCGAAGCCGCGGAAGTGGCGATATTTCTCGTCGAGGCGATCCATGGCGTAGGGCGCCCAGCCGCAGCCGGCCTCGATGGCGACCACCTTGAGACGCGGAAACTTGTCGAACAGGCCGTCCATCACCATGGCCATGCAGGCGGGCATCACCTGGGATGCCGCGCCGAGCGCGAAGGTGAAGGTGCGGTTGGCCGGGGTACCGTACCAGTCGCCCACGAAACCCGTGACCAGGCGCCGGGTGCGCACGATGACGTGGACCAGCAGCGGCACTCCGGCTTCCTCGATGCGCGCCCACAACGGATCGAAATGGGGATCTGCGAAACCCTTGCCGTCCACCCGTTCGGGAGCGAGAAACACGCCCTTGAAACCCTGGTCGAGGCGCAATTCCAGCTCGCGTACCGCACCGGGAATGTCGCGCAGATTGAGGTGCGCGGCGATCACCAGGCGCTTGCGGTCGGCGGCCTGGAAGTCATGCACCCAGTCGTTGTAGGCGCGGCAGTACGCATTGGCGAGCGCAATGTCCGGCGTATCCCAGAAGATACCGATGGTGGGCAGCACCAGACCCGCGGCCAGACCCCAGCGGTCGAACAGCGCGACGCGGTCGGGACCGAACATGCTCGAGCGCGGCGCGCCATCGAGATAGCCAAGGCGGGAGCGCGGATCCATGGCCTGGTTGCGGTCCAGCTCCGCACCCCCGAGCGCGGCGGCGCAGTTGGGCAGAATGAGCTGGTTGTCGACAAACAGTTGATCGACACCCTCGGCAGTCCGGCGGAACTGGATGCTGCGATGCCGGAACGCGGGATCGAGGTAGGTGTCCCACAGATCCGGCGGCTCCAGGATGTGAGCGTCGGCATCGAACAGAAAGGGCGCCGTAAGCGCGGATGCGACCATGGTCATGGCACTCTCCCTATCAGACAGAGGTTCCCCACAGACCGCGGCCCGCAACGGGCTTGCCGTTGCGGGCCGCGGTTTTTTCCCGTTTGGACTACCGGACAGGTGTCCTTCAGCCGTGGCCGTGGCGCAATATCCGACCCGGCAACGGACCCGCGGGACCGACCATATCCCGATTGTGCTGGCGCAACAAGGCGCCGTTGACGATGACCGCCTCGATCCCGCTGGCCTCGGAAATGAGCCGGTCGGCGCCGCCGGGAAGGTCGTAGACCCGTTGCAATTCGCCCGCGGCAACGGTGTCGGGATCGAACACCACCACATCGGCGGCGAGCCCCAGGGCGAGACGGCCGCGATCGGCGATGCCGCACACCTCGGCGGCGCGCGCCGTGAGATGCCAGATCGCGTGCTCCATGTCCAGCGAACCGCGCTCCCGCACCCAGTGGCCGAGCAGATAGGTGGCAAAGCAGGCGTCGCACAACTGGCTCGCGTGCGCGCCGCCATCGGAAAGGCCCACCACCACATTGGGATCCTTGAGCAGGACCTCGACCTCGTCCTCGTCGTGGTTGGCGATCGGCATGCGGATACGCAGGGCAAGATCGCTCTCCAGGGCAAGATCGAGCAGCAGATCGACGGGGTGGAGGCCGCGTTCGGCCGCGACCTCGAACAGCGGCCGTTCCTCCAGCGCGGGCTGCGGCGGGCAAAAGGAAATCAGGGTCTTGGGCCAGCCGCCCATCACCAGCGACGCGTCGCCGGCCATGGCCGCCTTGAAGGCGTCGCGAAATTCGCCGCTGCGGTACAGCGCCTTCTTGCCCTCGACGTCCGCCGCCGATACCGGCTTGAACGCCGGCATGCTTTCGAAGATGAAGGGCGCTTTCATCGTCATCTCGAAATTGAGGGCGCGCGGACTCACCTGGGGGAATACCTTGGCGCCGGCCGCGACCATCTCGGCGGATCTTTTGAGTTGCGCGCGATGGTCCCCCCCGCCGAGCGAGATGCCCTGCAGCAGCGCGGTCCAGGTCACGTTGCGACCGGTGACCTGGGAAATCTCGGCGAACTGGTCGTGGAGTACATCGCCACCGATGGTGGACTGCACCATGCCGGCTTTTTCTTCCCCGAGCACCTTGCAGATTTCGAGAATTTCGGTGCGGTAGTCCGCGAGCCGGCTGGGCACGGGTTTACCGCCGGCACCAATATGGGTGGGTGCCTTGGAGGACGCGAATCCCATCGCGCCGGCACGCAGCGCCTCGCGCACGATCTCGCGCATTTGCGCTACCTCGGCCACCGTCGCCTGACGCTCGGTGGCATCCGCGCCCATCACATAGAGGCGCAGCGGCGTATGGCCGATCAGCACGCCCACGTTGATGCCGCTGCCGTTGCGCTCGATGGCATCCAGGTACTGGGGAAAGGTTTCGAATGGCCAGTTTTCGCCTAAGCCTGCCTTAAGGGCGCTGGCATCCATGCCCTCGACGTTTTCCAGGGTGCGGATGATGGTGTCGCGATCGGCGGGCCGGACCGGCGCCACGCCGAAACCACAGTTGCCCAACACTACGGTGGTCACGCCGTGCCAGGGCGAAATGGTCATCATGCGATCCCAGACGATCTGGGCGTCGTAATGGGTGTGGCAGTCGATGAAACCGGGGCTCACCACCTTGCCGGTCGCGTCGATCAGCTGGCGCGCCTCACCCGGCGCCGCGCCCAGGGCGACGATCTTGCCGTCCTTGATCCCCACGTCGCCCCGGTAGCGGGGCTTGCGGGTACCGTCGACGATGGTCCCCCCGATTATCTTGAGATCGTATTGCATGTCACCTCCCCCTGGGTTGTCGGCCCCAAAAAGCAAACCGGGGGCCTGAGCCCCCGGTCGCGTCCTGGATTATGCCGGGATCTTGTCTACCGGCAGGTTGTAACACTCGATGATGTTTTCCCGCATGATCCAGCGCATCTGTTCGTTGGTCAGGCCGCCCGTGTGCTTCTCCAGCATCTCCTGGGACCAGGGCCAGGTGGCGTCACTGTGGGGGAAGTCGTTGGCCCATACCAGACGTTTGGGGTTCATCAGGTTGGCGACCTTGAACGCGACCCAGTCGTCCTGGAAGGTCAGCCAGATGTTGCTGGCAATGTATTCACTCGGCATTTTCGCCAGGTTCTTGCCGCCACCCAGCCAGACGCCGTGGCGCCCGTAGGCGTGATCCATGCGGTAGGAATAGTGGGGCAACCAGCCGGCATCGGCTTCGGCGGCGATGAACTTGAGCTTGGGATGGCGCTCGAACACACCGCTCAGCACGAACACGCCCATCACATCCTGTACCGAACGGATGATGCTCATGAAACCGTTGACCTTGTTGCCGCGCACCCGGGCGATATCGCCCACGCCGCCGCCGCGCGACGTCAGGATGTGGAACGACAACGGCAGGCCGAGATCGACCGCGCACTCCCACAGGGCGTCATACATGGGATCGTCGTAGTCCGCTTCCTTCGGATCGCCCGGCATCATGACGCCGACGAAACCCTTCTTCTTGGCGTCCTGGAAATCCTTGATCATCTGGTCGACGGATTCACCGGAGGTCTGCCCGAGCCCGAACATCCGGCCCTCGGGCGCATCGGTCAGGTAGTGCGCCAGCCATTCGTTGTAGGCGTGCATGCAGGCGGTCTTGTAGGCGAAATCGGGATGGTTGCACAGCGCCATGCCCACCGACGGATAGATGATCTCGGCAACCACGCCGTCGCGGTCCTGGTCCGCCACCCGGTACTTGGCGTCGTAGCCGCTGCGGTGGAGCTGGTCGAAGGTGCAGCCCTTGGTGCGCTCGCCCAGTTCTTCGGGGGTCAGGCCGGCGGCCGCCACCAGCCCCAGGGGAATGGCGGTTTCCATGCCGGGGATGACGTAGGTGTCGTTACCCGCCTTGTCACGCACGATGGTGGGCGCGCGATCGCGGAATTTGGGGTCGATGTAGTCGCTGTAACAGTTGGCCGGCTCAACGATGTGCGAGTCGGCGGAAATCAGGCCAAATCCCAAGCTGCTCATGGTCTGTACTCCGTGGTGTAGGGTGTAGGGTGTATGTAAGGTCCGTGGGGCAAGGCCGCCAAGCGGCGGTTATCAAAAACGCTGACGCGATAGCGGCCCTGCGTTACCGAACGGCAACCGCGGTTACCGATCGATAGCCTCCGCGCCAATCTATGCAATCGATTGCCATAATTCAACCCCGGGTCAACCCCAAGCGCCGCCTATCCGCGACCGGATTGGGGGCGAAAAAAGCCCCGCTGGCGCCGGGCTCCGAAACCGAGGGCTGCCGACCGCTCAGGCCTTGATCTTGTCGGTGAAGTGCGGCCACACATGTTTCGTCATCAACTCCATGTGACGCATCATCGGTTTTTGCGGCAACAACTCGTTGTAGCTCATCATCCAGAAGTAATCGACGGGCAATTCCTTGAACAGGACTTCCAGCTTGCGCTTGACGGTGTCCGGGCTGCCGTAGATGACCAGCCCGCGCTCCACGAGGGAGTCGAAATCGTTCTTCACCGTCATCGGATCTTCGCCGGGCAGGGTGATCGCGGCATTGAAGCCGAAGGGCTGGAAGAACTTGCACCACAGGAAGGTGCCTGCGTCCAGCGCCAGCGCCTTGGCTTCCGCGTCGGTGTCGGCACAGACGATTTCCCGCGTGATGCCCATGCGGGCACCGAAGCGCTGAGACTTGCCGGTGGTTTTCTCCAGCTCTTCCTGGGCGGCACGGAACTGGCCCTTGGCCGCTTCCAGGTCGCCCGCGATGATGGAAATCGGCGACACATTGTGGCGCATCGCCCAACGGATGGTTTTCTCCGAGAAGCTGAAGGGCTGGAACAGATCGGGAATGCGCTTGTTGTAGGTCTTGGGCGCGATGCCGATTTCGCGGATGATGCCATTGGCATCGATACCCTGACCGAATTCGGCGCTCACTTCATGGGCAGGCCAGTAGATATCCGCCGGCGGAATCTGCCAGTGCTTGCCCTGGTGCGAGAAGGTGTCGTTGCCCCATGCCTTCATGAGGATGTCGAAGTGCTCTTCATACAGCTCGCGCTTGGTGTCCTCGTAGAGTTGGGCGTGATCGCCGTCATTCCGACGCAGCGCCTCGAACCGCTGGCCGAGCACATTGACCCAGCGCGACTGATAACCGCGGGCGAAGCCCGCGAAGGCGCGGCCCTGGGTCATCTGGTCGAGAATCGCGATGTCTTCCGCCACCCGAATCGGGTGCTGGGACGGCAGCACGTTGCCCAACTGCCCGACCCGGAGCCGCTTGGTATGCAGGCCCAGATAGAGGTCGAGCATGATCGGGTTGGTGGAAACTTCCTCGCCTTCGATGTGAAAGTGGTGCTCGGTAAAGCCGAAACCGTAATAGCCGGTCTCATCGATATACCTGGCCTGTTCCACCAGATTCTTGAGCATGGTCTGGTACAGATCGGTGCGCACACCGGCCATGCCTTTCTCGATCTCGGCCCGCGGGCCGATGGTCGGCATCGAAAATAGTCCTACTTCCATTATCGTCTCCCCTGTCGTCGAACCGCGATTCGGCGGCTCGGCCTTATGTGATTATGTCTGTCCCGCCGGCCAGCGACCCGCGGAACGTTGTTGGCAAAACAGCGTCGCCGTACGCTAGCAGGCGATGGCGCCACCGTCCACCACCATGGCGTGGCCGGTGACGAAGGACGCCTGATCCGAACACAGCCACACCGCGGCCTCGCCGATTTCGGACGGCGCACCGAAGCGGCCGATCGGTTCGAAGCCGATCATAGCCTGCTCCATTTTCGGATTGGTGGTAAACATCCGCTCCAGCATGGGCGTGCGAATCACGCCCGGGCAAACCGCATTGACGCGAATGCCCTTGGTGGCGTATTCCAGTGCCGCCGTCTTGGTCAGACCGACCACGCCGTGCTTGGCGGCGACATAGGCGCCGGCGTTTTTCGAGCCGACCAGCCCGGCAATGGACGCGGTGCTGACGATGGCGCCGGGGCCGCGCTGTTCCAGAAATTGCCGCACCTGATATTTGATGCAGAGAAACACGCCCTTCAGATTGACGTTGTAGTTGAAATCGAAATTCTCCTCGGTGCATTCATGGATGCGCGTCCAGGCACCTTCCACGCCGGCATTGTTGTAGGCGCAGTCGAGGCGACCGTACTGGCTCACCGTCGCCTGCACCAGGTTTTCAACATCGGCGCTTTTTGACACATCGCACCGCACGAAGGTGGCCTCGCCACCGGCGTCGCGAATCAGCTTCACGGTCTCCGCACCGGCCGCTTCCTGAAGGTCGGAAACCACTACCTTGGCGCCTTCGCGGGCAAAAATCTGCGCCGCCGCGCGCCCGATGCCGCCCGCCGCGCCCGTTACCAGCGCGACCTTGCCCTGTACTGTGCCTGTCATGACTTACTCCCGTGGTTGGTTGATGAGTAAAAAGTCGTTACGCGCGCGCCGCCGCCTGCGCCGGAATAGGTTCGCTGTGCAGCACGCCTCGCTTGACCAGATCGGCAATGCGCGCACCGCTGTAGCCCAGGCAGTCGCCGAGCACTTCGGCATTGTGTTCGCCCAGATAGGGCGCCTCCAGATCCAGGTGCGCCGGAAACTCGGAAAACCGCAGCGGATTGCCCGGCGCCTGAAAGTTGCCCAGGGTTCGATCATAGATCGTGCGCACCGTCTCGCGCTCTATCAGGTGCGGGTGCCGGCAGGCCTGCTCGACGCTGAGAATGGGCGCCACCGGAATGTGGCCTTCACCCAGAATCCGGATCGCCGCCTCGTCGCTCTCCTGGGCCTGCAGCCAGTCCTCGATGATGACGATCAGCTCCTTCTGGTTTTTCGCGCGCGAAGCGTTGTCGATATAGCGCGGATCCTCGGCGAGTTCCGGTCGGCCCATGATCTCGCACAGCTTCGGCCACATGTGCAGGATCGGCAGCAGAAACAGATAGGAATCCTTGCTCTTGAAAATGCCGCCGGGCGCGACCGCATAGTGGTGCGAACCCGAGCGGGTCGGCTTGATTTCGCCCTTGCTGCACGACCAGGCCTGCACATTCACTTCGTGGTAGTGAAAGTAGCTGTCGAGCAGCGAGATATCGAGGTACTGGCCCTTGCCGGTGCGCTCCCGGTACAGCAGCGCGAAGGCGATGGCGCAGGCGGCATGGACGCCGGTGCTGACATCGCCGATCGCCGCCATCGGAAACGCCGGCGGTTTGTCGGGATCGCCGATCATGCTGGTGATGCCCGAGTACGCCTGGCCGATGTTGTCGAAGCCGGGCAAGTGCGCGAGCGGTCCGGTCTGGCCGAACGCGGAAATCGAGCACATCACTATCTTGGGATTCACCGCCTTGATGGCGTCGTAGCCGAGCCCGAGCCGGTCCATCACGCCAGGCGCGAAATTCTCGATCAGCACATCGCTCCGCGCCGCCAGTTCCTTGACGATGGCGATACCTTCCGGCGCCTTCAGATCCACCGCGACGCTGCGCTTGCCGCGGTTCTGCTGCACATAGTAGGCACTGCGCCCGTCCTTGCCGAGAAACGGAAACTTGCGGCTCGGGTCGCCGCCCGGCCATTCCACCTTGATCACCTCGGCGCCCGCCTCGACCATCACCCGGGTCGCCGCGGGGCCGGCCAGAAACTGGGTCAGATCCAGTACCTTGTAGCCATCCAGTACATGCTTCATGGTGCAATCCTCGAATTATCGTTATCGGGAAGGTATCGGGTCATGGCGCCTGCGCTCGCAGGCGCCACTTACTGAGCGAAAGAGCCGCCATCCACGGACATGGCGAGCCCGGTGACAAAGGATGCCCGGTCGGAGCACAGCCAGGCCACGGCTTCGGCGATTTCCCCGGGTTTGCCCAGCCGCCCGACCGGTTCCATCTTGCGCATCATCTCGTAGCCTTTCTCCGAGCCGCCGACGATGCGGTTCAGCATCGGCGTCTCGATCGCGCCCGGGCATACCGCATTCACCCGGATGTCCTGCCGGGCGAACTCCAGCGCGGCGGTCTTGGTCAGACCGATCACGCCGTGCTTGGCGGCCACATAGGCGTTGCCGCGCGGCACGCCCACCAGACCCGCGAGCGAAGACGTGTTGACGATGGCGCCGGGCGAGCCCTGGCGCAGGAACTGCTCGATCTCGTATTTCATGCACCACCACACGCCCTTGAGATTGACGTTGATGTTGAGATCGAAATTTTCCTCGGTGCAGGTAATCGTGGTGGCGCGCGTGTCGCCCTCGACGCCGGCATTGTTGAACGCCACGTCGAGGCGTCCGAACGCGGCGACCGCACCCGCCACCAGGGCCTCCACCTCGGGGCCCTTGGCGACATCGCAGCGCACAAAGACGGCCTCTCCGCCGGCTTTCCGGACCAGCTCGACCGTCTCTTCACCGCCGCCGACATTGACGTCGGACACCACCACCCGGGCGCCTTCCCGCGCAAAGATCAGCGCGGCCTGACGCCCGATGCCGGAACCCGAACCCGTGATCAGTGCAACCTTGTCCTGCAGATCTCCCGCCATATCGCTCCCCCCGGAATGTGTGCGCAGGCCCGGCGACCTGCGGTGCTTATGCTGTTTCCGCAGCTTACGTGCCACCCCCCGGGTGTCAACCGGACGGCTCGACCGGACCGGGCTTTGACGTATTATGGCAAGCCCTTGACCCGGGGCGGATGCGCCCCGTTCGACCAATCACGCTACCGGAGGACTCCGTGAATACACGCGCCAGCGCCGACGACCTGCTCTACGAAAAACGAGGCAAGCTCGCCTATCTGACCTTCAACCGGCCGAGCGAGATGAACTCCATCACGCCGGAAATGCTGTCGGATCTGGAGCTCATCACCGAGGACTTCAAACAGGACCGCGAAGCCCTGGTGCTGATCGTCACCGGCGCCGGCGACAAGGCCTTTTCGGCCGGCGCCGACCTCAAGAAGACCATCACCAAGCTGACCGACGAAGCGAGCAGCGGCGGGCGCTTCCTCGACAATCCGCAGCAGCGCTTCTTCAGCACCTGCTACAAGCCGATCATCGCCGCGATCAACGGCTTCTGCCTGGCCGGCGGCACCGAGATCATCCAGGGCATGGACATCCGCATCGCCGCCGAGCACGCCAGGTTCGGGCTGCCCGAAGTCCATTGGGCGATCATTCCCGGCGGCGGCTCCCACGTGCGCCTGCCGCGCCAGATTCCCTATTGCCACGCCATGGACATCATTCTCACCGGCCGCCAGATCACCGCCCAGGAAGCGCTCGCCTTCGGCCTGATCAACAAGGTGGTGCCGGCCGACCAGGTCATGGCCGAGGCGGAACGCTACGCCAAACTGATTTGCAGCAACGGCCCGCTCGCCGTGCAGGCCGCCAAGGAAGCCGTGATCAATGCCTACAACCAGTCGTGGGAAGAGGCCTTCCGCACCGAGGCGCTGATCGCCGAGCGCGTGTTCAAGACCGAGGACGCTAAAGAGGGGCCGAAGTCCTTCGCCGAAAAGCGCGCGCCGGTCTACCACGGCAGGTAGCCTCCGATGGGCCGGCAGCAGCATGGCGGTACCACCGGCACGGGCTCGGTGGGCACGGCTGCCGGCGCGGTTTTTCACCGGTCCGTCGCGGGCGGGTTCCGCCTCCGGCGGGGCGCGATGCGGAGGCTCGTGCGCGCGGCCGTGGCGCTCGCGGCGCTTCCGGCCGTGGCCGCGACCTTTCCCATCGACCTGCACCCGGACTGGGGCGATATGCACATCGGCGCGGAAACCGGCACCATCGAAGGCTTCCGTCCGATCGCCTATGTGACGCTCTCCAGCCAGGATTCGCGCCGGGCCCGCTGCCGCGTCACCTTCGATATGCGCGCACTGGCCCCCGAAGTCTTTCATGTCCAACTCGCGCCGGGCCAAAAGCGCACGGTCCGCTACGATTCGATCCGAGCCATCAACCGCATGACCATCGATGTGCACTGTAGCCCGCTGCGCGACACCACCGATGCCGCTCCGGAGACCGATCGATGGGAGCCATGACGCCCACGGTGCGCGCCAACGTGAAGGCCTGGGAGTGCGACATCATGGCGCACATGAACGTCCAGCATTACGTCGCCCGCTCGGCGGAAACCGTCGGTCCGCTACAGGCACTGCTGCAACTCCCGCCGGGAACCGGCCTGCGCCACCGCGCCGAGCGCGTGTTGTTCATGCGCGAACTGCGCAACGGCGACAGCTTCACCATCGATACCGGCATTCTGGCGCTTGCGCGCCACGGCCTGACCACCTTCAACGAGATGCGCAATATCGACAGTGGCGCGATCGCCGCGCGCTTCATCATCGAATTCGCCTGCACCGAACGCGCCAGCGGTCGCGAACTCGAGTTGCCCGCCGCTGTGCGCGATGCCGCACGAATCCTGACCATCGATGCGCCCGCGGATCTGCGCCCGCGGGAACCACTGCCGCAACCGCCCGCCCGCGACTGGGCCACGGCGGAAACCCTGGGCCTGTTCGATACCGCGCGCGGCACCATCGAGCCCTGGGAGTGCGACGCTCAAGGGGAGCTGCACCCGCGCTTTTTCATGGCGCGCTGCTCCGATGCCGTCACCCATCTGCAGCACCACTACGGCCTTACCCCGGAATACCGGAGCCAGCGCGGGCTGGGCAGCGCGGCACTCGAATACAACATCGAGTTTCACCGCCCGCTGCGCGCCGGCGACGGCATCGTCACGCGCAGCGGGCTGCGCCAAATGCGCGGCAAGATTCAGTATTTCTTTCACTGGTTCATGGACGCGGCGACCCGCGAAACGGTCGCCACCGTGGAGACGGCGGGCACCTTGTTCGATTTCGAATCGCGGCGTTCCGTCGCCATTCCGGACGATCTGCGCGAGCTGGCCAGGCCGCACATCAAGCGGTTTTAGCCGTTTTCAACAACCGGTCAGTGGCTCGTCACGAGGCGTTGAGTGTCAGCCGGGCGCTCAAGGCCGGCTGCCCGGTCGCGCCATCGGTGACCAGGAAAACGCGCTCCGGCGGCAGACCACGGTCGGCAAGATGGGCCTTGACCGCGAGCGCCCGCTGGCTGGCCAGCGCGGACAGCGCCTTCTCGGCAATCGGCTCGCGCGCGAGCAATGCGTGCTCGATATGTTCATGCAGCAGGGCATCGATCTCCGCATCCGCGGGGCTCCCGCCGCCTTCGCTGAGCGCCTTGCCGACGATCTTGCGCCGCGTCTTTGCGCTTTCTCCCGTGGTGCTTTCGTAGAGCGCGTAAAGTTTTTGCCGAAAATCCTCGCTGGCGACCGCGCTGCTCAACCCAGGCCACGACGGCTTGCCGCCGGGGTTGCCGGGATGGAGCAACGCCGCGAGCCGGTCATCGAGCCGGCGCTGCGCGAGCGCCGGGGCATCCTCGTCGGGCAGGCTGTTGCCCGTAACCTCCAGCCGAAGTTGCGGCCGTTCGGCCAGGGCTTTCGCCAACTGGTCCAGCTTGGCTTGTTCGCGCGCGTCGAGTTGCTCCGATCCAGGGGCGAACACAATGGCATCCAGAGGACCATGGTCTTCGCCGCCATCCACCAGACCCGCGATCAGATTGAAAGGCGCGCTGACGGCCTTGACGATCAGGTTCTTGAAGGCGGTGAAAACCAGTCCGCCGACACTGAAGCTCGGCTCGTTGATGTTGCCTTTCACGTCCAGTCCGAGATCGATGACACCCTTGCTGTCCTTCAGCAGGGCAAGCGCGAGGCGCAGCGGCAGGTCCATGGCCCGGGGGCTTGCGACGCGCTCGCCAAGCTCCATCTGATTCATCACGATATGGTTGCGACCGACCACCTGGTCGTTTTCGAGCTGGTAGTGGAGATCGACCGAGAGCTGCCCCTGTTTGATCCGGTGCCCTGCATAGACCCCGGAGTAGGGCGTGAAGGTTGTCATTTCGAGATTTTTGAACGCGAGCTTCATGTCCAGGGTCGGCGCGGCCGTGAAGGGATTGACCGATCCCGCGATGGTTACCGGCGCATAGCGGTCCACCTGGCCCTGCAAGTCGACCGCGATCGGCTGACCGCTGCCGGAATCGACGCCCTTGAATTCACCCTTGAGACTGAAAATGGCGACCCGGAAGTCGGGCGTCATCGAGAGATCCGCGAAATACGCCGCGCTATCGGCCACCGTAATGCGGTCGATGCTGATCGCCAAGGGGGCCGAGGGCTTCTCGGGTGGAGTGGCCTGACTGGATTCCGGCGCAGTGACCAGGAGTTTCTCGACGTTGGTGGTGCCATCCGCGCGAATCGCGAAACGACCGTAAAGCCGATTGAACGCGACACTGTCGATCACGATGCGGTTGGCGGCCTGTTGAAAATGCAGATCTTTTACCGCGAGCTGTTTCCAGCTGAGAAATTCGCGATTGAAACGATTGTCGGTGGTGTTGAGATCCTCGATGCCGACATCGCCCCGATAGCTCAGTCCGCTGCTTGACCCGGTCTCGGGGTAAGTCAGGGTGCCAGACGTGCTCGCGACGCCACTGTGTAGCTGGATATTGATGGCCCGACTGAGGTAAGGCTGAAATCCGGCGAGGGAGATTTTTTCCGCTTCGATCTTCAGCGTCGCCTGCACCGGCGCGAGACTGACAGGCCCGCCGATGCGCAGTCGGCCACCATCATTGACGCCGCTGTCGATGGCGAGCTGCACCGGCTCGCTGTTGTCGCTGCGGAAATTCTCCAGCGTCACCCGCAGCGGATCGAGGTCAAGGGTTACCGGGGTTGACGGACCCCGATCCGTGAGCTCGACGCGAAAACCCTCCAGATCGGCCCTGGCGAGCGTCACCAGCCAGGGTTTTGGCGCGGTCGGCGCCGGTGCAGACGCGACGGGTGCGGGCGTAACCAACCCGATCAGATCGAGTTCGCCGGCAGCGGAGAGAATGCCGCGGATCCTGCCGCCGCCGACCGCGACCCGCGCGACGCCGACCGTCCGGGCCGCGCTATCCAGGCCGATGTCATCCACCTGCACGCGCGCGATCTCGATCGGCGTCGCGTCGGGTGTCGCCTTGTCGGCAAGCGCCAGGTCGCCGAGCGTCAGCACACCATCGGACAATTCGACCCGGAAGCCACCGCCTGCCGGGTCGTCGCCCGTGGTCAAGCGGTAATCGACGCCGGCATCGAGCACCCCACGCGCGAGCCGAAACGGCAGCGCTTCGGCGGCAAAGCGCGACAGCCCGGCCAGATCGAAACCGGTTGCCTCGATCCTGCCGCTCGATGCCGGCGCCGGCAGGCTGAGGTCACCCTGCCAGTGCAGGCGTTCGCCAGCCGCGCCGCGCACCCGCAAATCGACCTGGGCGCGCGCAGCCTGCCCCGTGCGCGTGCTGAACGCCGTGACGCTGAAATCGATCGGCAGGTATTTCAGCACCGGCGCGTCGACGTGGGTATCGTCGCGATAGACCAGCTCGCCGTCGCCGATGCTGAGCTGCCGAATCAGGATGGCGGGCGGCGGCGCGGACGCGGGTGGCTCGGCGCTGGTCTGCGTCGCCGCCACGGCCTTCAGCAGGCTCGTGAAATTGAAGCTGTCCGCGGTCAAGCGGCGAATCCGCACTTTCGGCCTGGTCAGGCGGATGTCGGCAAAGGTGAATGCGCGGTTGAACAGCGAGGACGCCTCGAAGTCGACATGGAGGCTGTCCCAGCCGGCAAACGGCTCGCCATTTTCCTCGTGCAAAGTCAGCCCGTCGACGGTCAGCGCCAGCCGCATTGGATCGAACTCCACTGCCTCCACCCGGAGCTCACGACCGGTGACCTTGTAGGTCTGGGCGATCAATTGCTGCTTGACGATCACCGGGACCAGCAGGAAACCAAGCAGCAGGTAGAGAATGAACAGACTCGCGAGGACGATGCCCCAGCGCTGGGGCTTTGAGCGCCGGGACCACAGTGCCTGCCGCGCGCGCCGCCAGGGAGCGACGGAGGTGTCAGCCATGATCCCGGCACCGCATCGCTAGAAACCCACCAGATCGGTGATCGGCAACGCCAACGCAGCGCCGGTGATGCGCTCCAGCGTTTTGGCCACCACATCGACATTGTTGTCAAAACCGCCGTGGGCGGCGCGCTCGAACTTGTCCTCTGCATGGGCGGCGCCGCGCCGCGCGAAAAACCGGTCCTTGTCGTGAAAGGTCAACCGCTTTTCAAGCCGGTGAGCTTCCGCCGCCTGACGCCAGTTGGCGAGGGTCTGCCCGGTGCTGGCTGATCCATCCCAACCCTGGTAACCGCGATCAAACACATTGGCGAGTCCGAGAATCGGCATGCGCTTGTCCGCCTCCAGTGCGTTCGACACCAGATACAGCAAGGATTTGCGGTAGATCGAGACGACGTTGTCGTCCTGCTCACGGCGATCCGAAAGGATGTCGAGGTAGAGATTGTCCATGATCGCCGGCGCCGCGGCGTAATGGCGGTTGGCGAATTCCACCGTGCAGGCGGGCGCATACAGGTGGACCGAGCGGACGTGGCGGTCGAGATCCTTGCCGGCGAAATTGGCGAGCAGCCGGCCGAGTGCGATGGCGCCCGCGGAATGACCGACCAGGTGCAGCTCGAAGGCATCGCCCCAGCCACTCGCGAGCGCCTTCAACGCATCGCTCAGCAGATCCCCGCCCCGGCCACTGAGCGCGGCCAGCTCGGCGTTCTCCTTCATTTCGCTCCACAGCGGCCGCGCCGCAAAGCGGCCGACAGTGTTTTCGATGACGGGATCCGTCACCGCGTCCGCAACACCACCCGCCCGTTGCGCGGCACCGGGAACCTTGTCCGCCAGCGCGTTACCGATGGATTCCAGCAGTCCGCTCTTCCACACCAGGAACAGCGGGTAGCAGCCATTGGCCAGAAAGTAGCGGCCCATGGCGCGGGCGCGCTTGATCGCGGCGGCTTCGCTGTTGAGGCCGCCATGGGCGTAGATGACGAGCCGCTTGCGGTCGTGGCCGGACGCACGAAACCATGCGTCTGGCAGCACGGCAGCCTGGTGATGCAGGGTGCGATTGACGCCATCGACGGTGTCGAAATGGTTCACGCGGCCGTTATTGCCGAGCACGATGCTGTGCTGGTACGCGGTTTCCTCGCCCCACCAGTCGGCGGGTGCGGCGGCGGCGCGACCGGCCGCACTGGCGTTGGTGGCGAACCGCCCGGCAACCACGCCCGGCACGCCGAGGGCGGCGACCCAGGCATCCATGCCATTGGCGAGCCAGTCGGGATAGCCGATCACCGCGAAGCCACCGGCACCCCAGGTCGGACCCCAGGAATTCTGGACCACGAAACCGGTGCGGTTGAATCCGATCAGCGCGAAGGCGTGGCCATTGCCACGGGAGGGTTCGCCGTCGAAGTCGATGACCGGCAGCTCGGCGTGGGATGCCGGCGTTTTGGCGCTGGCCACCGCATCCCAGCCGGCATGGGTATTCGCCGATACATAAATCGCTCCGACTTCCTGAATCGCCGCCTGCAAGTCGGTGATCGACTGGCGTTCGATGCGGTAGTAGACCCCGAGCGTGGTCTCGATGGCATCAGCGTCCCAACCCGTCACCGGCAGATTGTCGATCCCCGGCTGGTAGTCCCACTTGGCTTCCGCGCAGACCCCGTTGTGGTACCAGCCCTTGAGCGCGCCGCGGCAGCTCGATCCCTCGTAATCCTCGCCTTCGTACTCGTCGAAGCGGCGCGCGAAGTGATAGAGCATGCGCGGACTGACCCGCGCCAGACGCCTGGGCATGCCGGCGGCGCGCCAACGCAGATAATTGATCACACAGGCGAGGCCGAACCCGGTGCAGGCGCCTTCCCGACCCTGGTCGAGGATGAGCCCGGCCTGGGTATAGTCGCCCAGCGCGCGGGCGATATCGGTGTCGGCGGGATACTCCCGCGGCAGGCCGCGCGGGGGCGGCGTGTAGGGGCGGTCCCGCAGATCCCGGGGATCGGGTTTGACATCCAGCCGGGCCCTGCGCGCGACGGGGGCGGGCGCCACTGCCGCCTTGCGCCGCCGCGCACCCGCTGACCCGGAAGCGGGCGCAGCCGCCGCCGTCGCTGGCGCCCAGATGGCGCGGGCCTTGGCGACAGTGTCGGAGAAGGGCGCCAGGCCGTGACTGCCGCCGTTCACGACCTTGCGCGCGGCGCGCAGATCATTGGCCGCCAGCGCCTTGCGCAGGCGCTCCCGGTTGGCGTCCAGGAAGGCCGCCAGCAGACAGGCCGCCACTTCCGGCGCGCACGCGGCAGCGGGGTTTTCGGCCAGGGCGATGTCGAGCACGGCGCCGTAACGCGCGTAGTTGGCGCGCCCGGTCAATTGCACATAGCCGCGTCCGCAGTAGCGCTTGCCATCTCCGGGATCCGTGTTGCCGAGCTGCTTGCCGAGCTTGGTGGTGTTTTCGTAGGCACTGAAGGGCGGCAGACCGGGCAGCGTGTTGAAGCGCGAAGGCAACTCGGCAATGGGCACAAAGCCTTCAGTTTCCGCACGGATGGTGCCGAGGGCAACGGCAACCAGATCGAGGTCGGTGAGACCGAAGGCCCCGAGCGCCGCCGCCACATAGGGCAGATTGCTGGCGATCGCGGCGGAGCGGGTGAACGGAAACAGTTTGCTTACCGTCGCCGTGTCGAGGCTGACGACAAAGTTTGCGGGCGGCAGCAGTCCCAGCGCGGTCTGCGCGCGGGGACCCGCGATGCCATCGGCCACCAAACCCACTGTCGCCTGCCAGGCGCGCAGCGCGCCTTCGGTATCGGCGTCGAACAGATCGCCAGCGGCGAGGCCGGGGTAGGGCCCGGCACCATCGCCGAGCGCTGCCCGCAGCGCCTGCTTGAGCTGGACGACGGCTTCGCCCCGGTTACCTCGCATCAACAGCAGCCGCTTTATCGTTGCGCTTTCCATATCGCACTCCGGTCAGGACAACCCCCCTGGAGTATAGGCAGAACCGGCGCTTCCCGTGCAAGAACGCGTCGAATGATCCGACGCCGTTCGTGAAACATCTGTCGACCCGTCAATGGTCGCGACGGGTTCCGGGCATCCGCGATGCTTCCGACGCGAGTCGCTGCGCGCGGAAGCGGCCGGGCCGGCGGGACGGAGTGCCGACCTCAGTCGCGTTGATGGATCGCATAACCCGCACCGCCCCGCGAAAACGGCAGCCGCAGCATCCCGGGCAGACGCGCTACCCGACGGGGATCGCGGGGTTCGCGCAGCCCGATGGTCATTGCAATATGGCCATCGCGCGGCTGATCTCGATAGGTGCCGCAGAGGCGATCCCACCAGGGCAGATTGAAGCCGAAGTTGCTGTTGGTCTCGTCGCTGTGCACCGAATGGTGGACACGATGCATGTCCGGCGTGACCACCAGCCAGCGCAGTCGACGATCGAGCGCAGGCGGCAGACGCACGTTGCCGTGGTTGAACAGTGCGGTCGCGTTCAGCAGCACCTCGAACAGGATGACCGCGGCCACCGGCGGGCCCAGCAGCAGGATCACGGCGAACTTGATCGACAGCGACAGCAGGATCTCGATGGGATGAAAGCGCACCCCCGTGGTGGTATCGAAATCGATGTCGGCGTGATGGACGAGATGCAGCCGCCACAGGATGGGCACGGCGTGGAACATCAGGTGTTGCAGGTAGATCGCGGCGTCCAGCACCAGCACGGACACCGGCAGCGCCACCCAGGCGGGCGCCGCGAGCCGATTGAACAATCCCGAGCCCGTGCGCGCCGCGAACAGCGCCACGCCGGTGGCGACCACGGGCACCAGCAGCCGCGCCGCCAGACTGCCCAGCACCATCAGTCCCAGGTTGCCGAACCAGCGCGTGGCGCGGGGCAGTGCGAGCGAGCGTCGCGGCGCAAGCCTTTCCCACAGCGCCATGGCCGCGAGCATCGCCAGGAAGCAGCCGAGCCGGACCATCGGCTCGTGCGCGCTCAGCCAGTCAGCCACGGCGGCTCAGCGAGCGCGGCAGCGATTCAGGATGGCGTCAAACTGCGCCGGCGCCACCTGCTGGATCGACAACCGACTTTTGCTCACCAGCTCCATGTCGGCAAACAGAGCGTCGGCCTTGATCGCCTTGAGGGTCAACGGCGTAGCGAATGCCTCCTTGAACAGCAGATCCACCAGCACCCAGCGGGGCTTGTCGGGGGTAGCCTTGGGGTCGTAATAGCGCGCCTGCGGATCGAACTGGTAGGGGTCGGTGCGCGCCGCGCCGCACACCTCCGCCAACCCGACCACGGCCGGCTCGGCGCAACTCGAATGGTAGATCAGCACCGCATCCCCCACCGCCACCTCGTCGCGCAGCCGGTTGCGGGCCTGGTAGTTGCGAATGCCGTCCCAGCCGCAGCGCTGTTCGCGGCGCAGGTCGGCGATGCTGTAGGTCTCGGGTTCGGTCTTGAAGAGCCAGTGGCGCATGATCGTCGTCTCCCGGGCGCGTCGCCCTCATGCAGTGTGATCGCCCGTCCGCCCGAGCGTCGGGGGCTGGACGCCAAAAACGCGGTCCAGATGGGCTTGCGGCAACGGACGGGTCACCAGCGACACCCCCACCGTCACCAGGATGCAGAATCCCTCGGCGATGGTAGTGCAGGCAAACGGGTTGTCGGCCTGGCCGGCGACCCAGAACAGCGCCTGCGCCAGCGGATCGCCGGCGACCGCCCCGCCCGGCAGCCAGGCCTGGCGCAACGCGGTAAAGGCCAGGGCGCCGGCGATGAATCCCCACAGCGCACCCTGCCGGGTCACCCCGCGCCAGAATACGCCGAGCATGAGCGGGCCGACCAGCGCCGCCATCAGCCCGCCCAGCCCCACCCATACCATGAGCGCGATGTTCTGGCCGATCGAGCCCCAGGCCAGCCACGCCGCGCCGATCATGACCACCATCACGCCCCAGCGGCTGATGCGCAGGACATTGCGATCCACCTGCGCCGGCGTCGCCTGCGGATGCAGCAGCGGCACCAGACCGCGGCGGTAGATGTCGTTGGCGAACACCTGGGAAATGGAGATCACCAGACCGTCCGCCGTGGACATGATGGCCGCCAGAATGCCGGCGCCAAACAGCGCCGCCAGCCAGGCCGGGAACACCTCGATCAGCAGCACCGGAATCGCCTGATTGGGATCGCCGGGCGCCGCCAGCAAGCGGTCGCCCAGCACGGCGCGGGCCAGCAGGCCGCCGAGGATCATCGCGCTCAGCAGCAGCCCGAAGATCAGGCACAGCAGCATGAAGCGCGTATGGCCGACACCCTCGCGCAGGGCCCAGATCTTGTTGCCGATATGGGGCAGCATGCCGAGCGACAAGTGGGCGAGGAAAATGGCGCTCAGATCCCACCAGGAATCGAACAGCGACGAACCGGGATAGAACAGCTCGACCGTATGCGGATCCAGTGCCGCCAGGCGATCCAGCACCCCCGCGAATCCACCGGGCACCCCGACACCGAAGGCGAACAGGCCGACGATGACCGCGGCCAGCACCAGCATCATGGCGCCCTGGATCCCATCGGTGAGGATATCGGCGTGCGCGCCCCCGAGCACCACATAGACCAGCAGCACCGCGGCGGTCACGCCGAGCGCCCAGGCGGCGTCGAGCCCCAGCAGCTGCTGAAACATCACCAGCCCGGCCAGCAACTGGGCGGCGAGATAGAACAGCAGCACCAGCGAAAACACCGCGACCACGATGCGCAGCGGCTCCGACTGGTAGCGATCGCCGATGAATTCCGGGATGGAGCGATTGCCGAAATGGTGGCCGGTGCGCTGGACCTGCCGGAAGCACAACCAGATGCCCAGGTAGACCGCGAATGGGTACAGCAGCGCATAGCCCACGGCGGGCAGTCCGTAGATATAGCCGAGCCCGGGAATACCGAGAAAAGTGGCGCCGGAGGCGGTGGTCGCGGTCATCGCAAGCCCCAGGAACCACATGCCATAGCCATTGCGCGCGGTGGAGAAGTCGTCGCTGCCGGTAACCCGTCGCATGCCCAGGTAGCCCAGCCCCAGCATCAGGCCGATATACAGCATCAAAAACGTCCAGGACCAGATCAACAGGGGCGTCATGGGTACCTCGGTCAAACAGCCGTCGATAACGGGCTATGCAGGGGTCAAACAGGCTTCAAGCCTGGAGGATCAGGGCGTCAGGGCCGGCACTGCCTCGGGAAAATCCCGCACGGCATGCCAGTCCAGGCCGAGCTTGCCGCCCAACATCCGCCAGTAGAGGAACGGCAGATAGTATCTTTTCAGCCACCAGTACAGACGGCGCGGAATGCGCGGGTCCAGGGGGAAACTGGGCGCGATCACGCCGTCGTAGAGGAATTCGGCGAGCATGATCCTGCCCCTGGACGTGGTGAGCGGGCAGGACGCGTAGCCGTCGTAGCTCTTGGTCTCGCCCTTGCCGTGGAGCCGTTGCAGCAGGTTGGCGACCGCAACCGGCGCCTGGGCGCGCACGGCGGCGGCGGTCTTGCTGTTGGGCGTCGTGGTGCAATCACCGAGCCCGAACACATTCTCGAAGCGGGTGTGGCACAGGCTGTGTTTGTCGACGCTGAGCCAGCCCGAGGCATCCGCCAGCGGACTCGTCTTGATGAAATCCGGCGCCGATTGCGGCGGCACCACATGGAGCAGGTCGAACGGCAGCTCCACGCGCTGCTTGCTGTCGCCGCTGGCGATCTCGAAGGTGGCGCGGCGCGCGGCCCCGTCCACCGCCACCAGGTTGTGGCCGAAGTGAGGCTGGATGCCGTAGTGGGCGACCACTGTGTCGAGCGCCCGGGCGTAGAACGGAATCCCGAACATCGCCGGCCCCGGCAGGAAGAAATGCATCCCGGCGCCGACGCCTGTCCGGCGCCAGTGATCCGCCGCCAGGTAGAGGATTTTCTGCGGCGCGCCCGCGCACTTGATCGGCATCGCGGGCTGGGTGAACAGCGCCTGTCCACCCCGCAGGCCGCGGATGCACTCCCAGGTGTAAGGCGCGAGGTCGTAGCGATAGTTGCTGGTAACGCCATTCTGGCCGAGCGTCGCTTCCAGGCCCTCGATGCGATTCCAGTCGAGCTGGAGGCCGGCCGCCACCACCAGATAGCGATATTCCACCTGCGCGCCCGAGGCGAGCATCACCCGGTTGTGGTCGGGATCGAAGCCGGCGGCGCGCTCCCGGATCCACTTCACCCCGGCCGGCACATGGCGCGCGGTCGCGTGCCGGGTTTTCTCTATCTGGTAAGCACCGCCGCCCACCAACGTCCAGGCCGGCTGGTAGTAATGGTGTTCGGATGGCTCGATGACAGCGATGTCGAGGTCGGCCTGGGCGGCTTTCAACAGCGCGGCCACGGTGAGGCCGGCGGCACCGCCACCGACGATGACCACTACATGGTGCGCGAGGGCGTCATTCATGGGACAGCTCCTTTTTGTGGTGGGAACAGTGGTGCGGTCGGATTCCCGCGGGGCACGGCCGGCTTGCAGCCTTGATTGATAAAAATCTAATATAACCGATGCATCCACCGTTCCTGATCTGATTTCAAGGTGTCCGGGGCCCGGGTTTGATCTCCGCGCCACTTTACCCGAGCGGAGGTTATCCATGGCAGCCAATGACGCCCCACGCGCCGCCAATCCCTGGCTGCGCCGCTGCCAGCGGGCGTTCCCCCTGTGCGCCGATCTGCGCACCCTGGATCGCGGCGGCCTGATCCAGGATCTGCTGGCCGGGACCATTACCGCCATCCTGCTGATCCCCCAGGCGCTGGCCTACGCCCTGCTCGCCGGGCTGCCCCCCGAAGTGGGACTCTACGCCAGTGTCGTCCCACCCTTGATCTATGCACTGCTGGGCACCAGCCGGACGCTGGCGGTGGGACCGGTAGCGGTGGCCGCGGTGATGGTGGCCGCCGCGCTGACACCCTACGCCGGTGGCGACCCGGACAAATACCTCACCGGCGCCCTGATCCTCTCCGCGCTCACCGGGCTTATCCTGCTCGCTCTGGGTCTGTTGCGGCTGGGCTGGCTGACCGCCTTCATCAGCCACCCGGTGCTGTCGGGTTTCACCACCGGCGCGGCGATCTTCATCATCGGCACCCAGCTCGCCGCGCTCAGCGGCATTGCGGTAGCGCGGGATGCCGATTTTTTCGGTGTGCTGGCAACCCTGGCGCGGCAGGTGGGCGACATCAACCCGATCACCGCCGGCTTTGGTCTCACCGCGATGGCATTGCTGCTGTTGGCGCGCCAACCCCTGACACGGCTGCTTGCGGCGCGCGGCGTCGAGCCCCGGACCGCCGCGATTCTCGGTCGCACCGCGCCTCTGGTCGTGGTCGCCACCGCGATCCCGGCGGCCATGTTGCTGGACGTACAGGGGCGCTGGGGGGTGGCCGTGGTGGGCGCGGTTCCCCTGGGCCTGCCCGGATTGCGACTGGACTTTCTCGCCGAACCCGGCTGGCTCGCGCTGCTGCCATCGGCCGCGCTGATCGCGCTCATCGCCTATGTGGAGAGCATTTCGGTCGCCAAGGCGCTGGCGTTCCGCCGCCGCGAACGGATCGATCCGGACCAGGAGTTGCGCGCCCTGGGGATTACCAATATCGCCGCCGCCTGCGCCGGTGCCATGCCGGTGGCGGGCGGTTTTGCCCGCTCCATGGTGAATTTCGACGCCGGCGCCCGCACCCAGCTCGCCGCCGTCATCACCGCGTGCTGGGTAGCGCTCGCCACGCTGCTGTTCACCGGTCTGCTCACCGACCTGCCCAAAGCGGTGCTGGCCGCGATCATCGTGGTCGCGGTCTGGCAACTCGTCGACTTCGCCCGATTGCGCCACACCTGGCGCTACGACCGCGGCGATGGCACGGCCCAGGGCGCGACGCTGCTCGGCGTGCTTGCGTTTGGCATCGAACTCGGACTATTGATCGGCGTGGGCCTGGCGCTGGTACTGTTCCTCTACCGCACCAGCCGCCCCCATATCGCCGTGGTCGGCAGGATTGCCGGCACCGAGCATTTCCGCAACATCCACCGCCATGTGGTCGAGACCTGGCCCTGCCTGTTGCTGGTACGGGTCGACGAAAACCTCTATTTCGCCAATGTGCCCAAGGTTGAATCCGAATTGCAGAATCTGGTCGTCGACCGGGAGGGGCTGCGCGATCTGGTGCTGGTTTTTTCCGGTGTCGCCTATATCGATGCCAGCGCGCTGGAGATGCTCGAAAGCTTCGAGGTCGGGCTGTCCGCCGCCGGAGTCCGGCTGCATCTGGCGGAAGTCAAGGGACCCGTGCTGGACCGGCTGAGCAATGGTGAACTCCTGGCCCGCCTGGGCGCGAGCCGCATCCATCTTTCCACCCAGCAGGCCGTCACCGCCCTCACCGCGGCAAGCTGAGATGGCGCCGACTCCCCGGCCCAAGGCGCGCCGGCGCCGCTGGCGCACCCTCGCCGCCGCCCTTCTGGGTGCCCTCGCATTGGCCGCGCTGGCCACTACGCCGGCGGCTCGGCGCGGTCATGAGGCCCTGCTGATCCTGTTCGATATCCAGGCCGGTACCGGCCCGAGCCGCCTGAAACACCGCACCCGGGATCCACTGCGCAGCGCGGTCGATTTCCGCATCCTGGGACGCGACCACCAGGCCGATCGTTACCAGCCCGCCGACCGGGCGCCGCGCGCCACCCTCGTGCTGCTCCACGGACTGACGCCCGCGGGACGGCGCGAACCCCGGCTGGAGCGCTTTGCCACCACCCTGGCCCGCGCCGGGTTTCGCGTCGTGGTGCCGGACCTGCCGGGCATGCGTTCGCTCGCGGTCGGAACCGAAGACGTGCGCGACATCGCCGATACCCTGCGCCAGGTACTGGGTCGGACAGGGAATCCCGATTGCAACGCCGTGGGATTGATGGGCTTCAGCTTCGCGGTTGGCCCCGCGCTGATCGCGGCGCTCACCGCCGATGTCGGGGAACGTCTGAGTTTCGTGGTCGCGGTGGGCGGCTACTACGACCTGACAGGCGCGATCACCTACGCCACTACCGGCTACGATCCCCTTTCGGGACAACGCGGCACGCCCCCGGCGCCGGAAGGAAAATGGTGGCTGCTGCAGAGCGAAAGCCGACGCCTCACGCGGCTGGAGGATCGCGCCCTGCTCGATCAACTGGCACAGCGGCGAACGCGCGATCCGGCCGCGCCGGTCGACGATCTACTGGTGCCGCTGAGCCGGGACGGGCGCGCGGTTTATGCGCTCGCCGCCAACACCGATCCCGAGCGCGTCCGGGACCTGATCCGCCAACTGCCGGCGGAAATCCGCACCCAACTGCACGCGCTGGACCTCGCGCAACAGAAGCTGGAAACCCTGCGCGCGCATCTGCTGCTGATCCACGGCACCGAGGACAACGTCATCCCGGTCGGGCACAGCCGGGCATTGCTGGCCAGGCTGGGAACGGCCCGGGCGAGCCTGTTCGAAGCCGGCGGACTGAATCACGTCGATGTGGCACCCGGACTCCGCGACGCCTTTCAACTCTGGCGGGCGACCCGGGAATTGCTGTGGCTGGCCGATGGCGGCGCGCGCGAACCCGCCTGTTGAGCGGGCCGGCCATGGACCGCCGCAACGGTGGATCGCACGCGGCGGTGTTCTCGACCCCTCAGCAATTGCCTTTCTTGGCCTGTCCGGGCGGGCAGAAGCGGCTGCCGTGGTGAACGTCATGGTCATGGTAGTGCTCATCATCGTAGCCTCGGTCACGATCATGATGATCCCCGTGATCATCGGTGTTGATGGCGGCACCCGCCGCTGCACCCACGCCGGCGCCAACGATGGCGCCGTCGCGGCCGCCGACCTCTTGCCCCACCGCGCCACCGATCGCACCGCCCACGGCACCGCCGATGGCGGCATCCAGGGTCTGGTCGCCGGCGAGGGCAAGGCCGGGTGCCAGGGCCAGCATGAGAACTGCAAACCTTCGACTCATCTTCATGTTTCCGCTCCGGTCGCCAAATAGACCAAATAGAGTTGGTGCGTATGCAATTCTGATCAAAATCCGCCCGCTACCCTATCGGAACAGCGGCGGCCTGAGGGCTGCTTCACAATCCCGGGGGATAGACTGGCGAACCCCTTCTGGAGCGGGACTGGCGGGATTCAGCAGCAGGCCGCCGCGGCGGCTCCCACCCCGCCGCCACGTTCAAACGGCAGACCGCCGCCGCAGCCTTCGAACAGGCCGAAGTGACGGCTGAAATCGCCGTGAAATTCGAAATGGGGCGCAAAGCGCGTATCCGCCAGCATGCGCCAGGTGTTGCCGCACACTGGAAACACCCGGCCGGTCTCGATGCGGTGGTGCTTGTCGAGCACAAAGCGGTCGGGGTGGTCGGGGACGGTGCCGCGATAGATCACCGCCTGGCCGTAATCCTCGCAGGCGCTTTCCAGCGCATCGAGCTTGAACAGGCGGTAGGTGGCCGAATAGAACCCCAGATTGCCCACCCGCGCGGCGAGCGCCGGGTCGGTAACGGCAAGCGGACGATCCTCGACCAGGCGCGGGTCGGCAAAACCCTGGCGCTGGGCGAGGCGCAGAAAATCGTTCCAGTAGAGCGCGCCGCCCAGGCATTCGCCATAGAGATCGGGATCGTTGCGCAGCGCATCCGGCACCCGGCGATCGGCGTAGACATCGGAAAAATAAAACTCGCCGCCGGGCTTGAGCAGCCGCTGCACGCCAGCCAGCACCGCGTCCTTGTCCGGAGACAGATTGACCACACAGTTGGAAACGATGACATCGAAGCTGCCCGGCTTCAGATCAAGCTGTTCCAGGCTTTCGATGTAACCCTGCAGAAACCGCACATTGTCGAAACCGAAGACGTCGGCGTGGAAGCCGCGATGGCTTTCCGCCACCGCCAGTTGCGCCTCGGTCATGTCGACACCCACCACTTCCCCGCGCGCACCCACCAGTTGCGCCAGCGCATAGACATCGCGCCCGGAGCCGCAGCCGAGATCCAGCACCCGGCAGCCCTCGAGCTGCGGCGGACACACCAGACCGCAGCCGTAAT
>JBFWOQ010000021.1:0-44605 GCA_050250395.1 Porticoccaceae bacterium | reverse complement strand
AAACTCTCGCGTGCAGGTAAAGCAAAAAAAGTCGCGCTCGTAGCCTGCATGAGAAAGCTGCTGGTCATCATCAATACTATGCTTAAAAACGATTCCGCGTGGAACCCGAAAATCGCGCTGGCAGATGTATGAATCAAGACAGTTGCTGTCCCCTATTACTCTATCCTACGCCCACTTTCGCTATCCTTTTCGATCTTCCCTATCCATTACAGCAGCGGTCATGACGAGCAACCAACTACTGATACTGACGATCCTGCTCGCCACCGTGGCCGTGTTCGTGTCGGGTCGCTGGCGCCACGACATGGTGTCCGGCGGCGCGCTGCTGGCCTGTGTGCTGGCCGGGTTGGTGCCGGCGCAGGAGGCGTTTGCTGGCTTCGGCCATCCGGCGGTGATCACGGTGGCCTGCGTGCTGGTGCTCAGCCGCGGCCTGCAGACCTCGGGCGCGGTCGACGCGCTGGCCCGCGCCGTGTTATCCGCACAAGCCGGCATCGCCCTGAGCATGGCAGCCCTGATCGGGCTGGGCGCGCTGCTATCGAGCTTCATGAACAACGTCGGCGCGATGGTGTTGCTGATGCCGGTGGCCATGCGACTGGCCGGCCGCCTGAACCTGACGCCGGGCCAGGTGCTGATGCCATTGGCCTTCGGCACCATCCTGGGCGGCATGACGACGCTGATCGGCACGCCGCCCAACCTGATTGTCTCGGGCTTCCGCGCCCAGACCGACGCCGGCGGTTTCGCCATGTTCGATTTCGCACCGGTGGGTCTGCTGGTCGCCGTGGCCGGTGTGGCTTTCCTCGCCCTGCTGGGTTGGCGCCTCGTGCCGGCGCGCCGGCAGACCGGGATCGAAGGCTTCGAATCAGGCGCCTACTTCACCGAAGCGCGCGTGCCGGAAGGCAGCAAAGCCGTCGGCATGAGCCTGCGTGAGATTGACGCAGCCATCGACGAGGGCGACGCACAAATCATCGGCATGGTGCATAACGATGTCCGCCTGACGGCGCCCAATCCTCGACGCAAGGTCCGCACGGGCGACATTCTCGTCATCGAAGCCGAGGCCGAGGCACTGGCCAGCGTGCTGTCCATCCTGGGTCTGAAACTGGAGGAAGCACTGCACACGACGGAAGAGGAGGCGAGCGTGGACGATGCGGTGAACGCCGTGGCAAGCGAGAAAGCTGAGGGCACCGCGAAAGGCAGCAAGAATATGGGCAAGGGCGCGGACGAACGGGACCCGCGCAACAACGGGGCCGATAGCAAGGCGACGAGCTCGGGCGACATCGTGCTGATGGAACTCGCGGTGCTGCCCGGCTCGTCACTTGTCGGGCGCTCGGCGAGCGACATCCTGCTGCGCACACGCTACGGTCTGAATTTGTTGGCCCTGTCGCGTCAGGGCCAGCGCTCGATGAAGCGCTTGCGCTCGGTCGGCCTCAAGTCAGGCGACCTGCTGCTGATGCAGGGCCCGCCGGAGGCGATCGCGGAGTTCGCGGCCGACAACAGCTGCGTACCGCTGGCCGAGCGCGAACTGCGCATCCCGGACAAGCGCAAGGCGTGGGAAGCCGGCATCATAATGGCCATAGCGGTCGCCGTCACCGCCTTCGGTTTGCTGCCGGCGGCGATCTCCTTCGCCGCCGGTGTGCTGGCCTCGATGGCACTGCGCACGGTGCCGCCGCGCGTGGTATATGAGGCGATCGACTGGCCGGTGATCGTACTCCTGGCAGCGATGATCCCGGTCGCGGGCGCGATGGAATCCACTGGCACTGCCGACCTGATCGCGCGTTTCATGCTCGACAATGTCGCGCAGGGCCGCGCCGTCGTCGGGTTGGCACTGATCCTGGTGGTCTCCATGTTTCTCTCCGACCTGATGAACAATGCCGCCACCGCCGCGGTGATGTGCCCGATCGCTATCGGTACCGCGGCGGCGCTGGGCGTCAACGCCGATTCCTTCCTGATGGCGGTGGCGATCGGCGCCTCCTGCGCCTTCCTCACCCCCATCGGCCACCAGAACAACACCCTGATCCTGGGGCCGGGCGGCTTCCGTTTTGACGACTACTGGAAGCTGGGGTTGCCGCTGGAACTCTTGGTGATCGCGGTGTCCCTGCCGATGCTGCTGCTGGTATGGCCGCTGTGATTGACCGCCGAATCGGAGGTACGTCTACAGACCACGGTTTCCTTGCAAGAAACCGTGGTCCATTTTCTATTATTACTCTGCCCCCCCCCGATTACCCGTGTCCCTGATTGCCCAAGAATGCGCCCGTGCCAGGCACACCAAAAAAAGGCCAGCTCGCTTGAGCTGGCCTTTTTGATGGCTGCGACAACTTCGCGGTGGATTTTGGCAGTTTTTCAACCAGCCGTTAAACCCCGTGCCGCAACAGGTGGCCGGAATAGGTGCCCAGGGACAGATTTACCTCCGGCGTCTCGATCATCAAATGATAGTGATTGCCCATCAGGCAGTAGGCGTGGCACAACCAGCCAAAGCGCGTCACCACCTCGCCCAGGCAGACCAGAAACAATTCCCGATCTTCGCCGTCCAGGAAAATATCGCTCCGGGCATTGCCGCGCGCGGTGACGTGGTAGATCGCGTTGGGGAATTCGAGTCTGAGAGGGCGCGCCATGGATGGAGGTTAGGTTGATTGTAAGTGGCATGTCAAGACGTGACCCCTAGCCTGTGCCTAGCCTATGTGACCCCTAGCCTATGACCCCTAGCCGATCTTCCCCTAGCCGATCTTCCCCTAGCCTATGCTAGCCTATGGAACCCACCGGAAAGGACATCCTGAAAATGTGCGCCATAATGAATGGGCCTGTAAAATAGTATTGTGGCGTTGTCCGGCAGTCTCCGTGCCATCCACCCGGCGCATGGCGCCCGGAACACTATTTCACAACTTCCAGGGAATCCCGCGCATGACTGACTCGACACCGCTGCTTGCTGGCATCAAGGTTCTCGAACTCGCCACTTACGTTTTCGGGCCTGGCGCCGGCGCCATCCTGTCCGACTTCGGCGCCGAGGTGATCAAGGTCGAAACCCCCGGGCGCGGCGATCCCTTGCGCCACGCGCATAAATCGCCGCCCTTCATGCGCCTCGACTTCGCGTACCCCTGGCAGCAGGACAACCGCAACAAGCGCAGCCTCGCGCTCGATCTGAAAACCGCCGCGGGTCGCGAAATCCTGCTCAGGTTGGTCAGGGACGCGGATGTGCTGATCACCAACTTTCCGCCCAATGTGCTGGAGCGCCTGAAAATTCGCTTCGCGGATCTGGCGCCGGAAAACAGCCGGCTCATTTACGGGCAGGTCACCGGCTATGGCGAGCAGGGCGACGATGTCAACACGCCCGGCTTCGACGGCAACGCCTATTGGGCGCGCACGGGCCTGATGGACGCAGTGCGCACCCTGCATGGCGAACCGTCGATGCCGTCGCCCGCGATGGGCGATCACCCCAGCGCCATGACGCTCTATGCCGCGGTGATGACCGCGCTCTACAAACGCGAGCGCACCGGGCTCGGCAGCAAAATCAGCACCAGCCTGATGGCAAACGGGCTGTGGGCGGCGTCCAGCGCCCTGGCCGGTCTGTTGGCGGGCACCAAACCCTATCGGCGCCTGAATCCGGCCGCCCCGGGCAGTGCGCTGATCAATTACTACCGAACCCTGGACGACCGCTGGGTTTCCTTGATCGTGCTTCAGGAAAACAAACACTGGGTCAACTTCCTGACTGCGATCGAGCGCCCCGATCTCGCGGCGGACCCGCGCTTTGCCGATATCGCGGCGCGCTTCAAACATGCCAGGGAACTCGGCGCGGTGCTGGCCGAGGTGTTCAAGACCCGCCCCTGCGCCGAGTGGCGCGAGCGCCTGCGCGACCAGAAGATAACCTTCAGCATCGTGGCCACCATGGAGGATGTGATCGACGACCCTCAAGCCCTGCAGAACGACATGTTCATCAAGGTCGAGGGCCACAGCCATGGCCGCGGCCAGGCCGTCAACAGCCCGTTCTGGATCCAGGGTTCCGACAAGGTGCCGGCCCATCTCGGCTCGGAACTCGGCGCCGACAGCGCGGCGATATTGCGCGAGCTGGGTTATTCGGAAGATCGCATCGGCGCCTTGGCGGCGCAGGGGGTTGTCGAGATACACGGGAGCGCCGGGTGACCGGCGTAACGGTCACGGGTCCGGGCCAGGGTGGAACACCTATTCGGAATCATCAAACGCCAATTCGGATGCGCGTTGCCGACGATCACTAAAACGTTTCATCCTCCCGCAAGAATCGCCACTGTCCCACCGGCAGCTCCCCCAGCCGCACGCGACCGATGCGCACGCGCTTGAGCCCGGTCACCCGCAAGCCCACCAGTTCGCACATGCGGCGGATCTGGCGCTTGCGGCCTTCCCTCAGCACGAAACGCAGTTGTTCCGGATTGGCCCAGCTCACCTTGGCCGGACGCAGTTGCTTGCCGTCGAGTTCGAGGCCGTGGTTGAGCAGCGCCAGCGATGGACGGTCGAGATTGCCTTCCACGCGCACCAGATATTCTTTTTCCACCGTCGAATGTTCGCCGACCAGTTGGCGCGCCACGCGGCCATCCTGAGTCAGCACCAGCAGTCCGGTGGAATCGATATCGAGCCGGCCGGCGGGGGCGAGACCTTTCAGGTGGCTGGTCTGAAACCGCTGCCGGTCGCCGGGCGCCTGGGTCTGCGCCGAGATCAGCGCGATGGCCGGTTGATGGCCGTCTTCCGCCTGGCCGGAAACATAGCCGATGGGCTTGTGCAGCAGAAGGGTGACCTGCCGCGCCTGACTGGCCCGCGCCTGCGCCCCCAGGGTGATCACCGCATCGGGCGCGGCGCGCGTGCCGAGCTGCGTCACCCGCTCGCCGTTCACGAACACCAGTCCGCGCTCGATGTAGGCATCCGCTTCGCGGCGCGAGCACAGGCCGCGCTCGGCCATGAGTTTGGAAATGCGGATGCCGTCCGGATCATTCATGGTGTGCGCACTGCCGGGTGGTAACGCGAGGGATAGCGGCGCGGGTTCGCATCATCTCAGCCGAAAATCTCCGCCATCAATTCCACCGCCTGGGTGTTGGCGTCGGACAGCAGCAGGGTGCCGACCTGGCCGCGCTTGGCGGCTGCGGCCCAGCGCTGGGCACGGTCGCGGATGCGCGCCGGCGGGCCGACCAGATTACAGGCATCGACCAGAGCATCGGGTACGGCGGCGGCGGCTTCTTCCTTGCGGCCTTCCAGATACAGATCCTGGATTTTTACCGCGGCTGCTTCATAGCCCAGGCGTTTGGCGTAGTCGTTATAGAAATTCTTGCTGCGTGCGCCCATGCCGCCGATATAGAGCGCGAGGTTGTTCTTGAGGGGTTTCATGCAGGCGGCCAGATCGTCGCCGATCACCACGCGCACGAAAGGTGCGACATCGAAATCCTTCAGCGATTTGTCCTTGCCGGCGGCGGCGAAGCCGTCCCGGATGGGTTTTTCGAACACGTCGAAGCGCTCCGGGTCCATCCACACCGGGAAGAATCCGTCCGCCACTTCGGCGGCCGCCCTGACCCCGGCCGGCGTGATGTTGGCGCTGTAGATCGGGATCGGGGCGTCGCAGTGGAGGATGCTTTTGAGGGGCTTGCCGAGCCCGGTCGCGCCCGGCCCGCGATAGGGCAGTTGGTACATCTCGCCGTCGAAGCTGACCGGCGCTTCGCGGGCGAAAATCTGTTTCATGATCTGGATGTATTCCTTCAATCGCGTCACCGGCTTGCCGTAGGCCACGCCATGCCAGCCCTCGACCACCTGGGGACCGGATGCGCCCAGGCCCACGATGAAGCGGTTGTCCGAGAGGTGGGACAGGGTCATGGCGGTCATCGCCGCCATCGCCGGGGTGCGCGCCGGCATCTGCATGATGGCGGTGCCGGCGCGGATGCGGGTGGTGTTGGCGAGAATCCAGGCCGCGGTGGTCACGGCGTCCGAGCCGTAGGCTTCGGCGGTCCACACCGAGTCGTAGCCCAGGTTTTCGGCGTGGCGGATCACCTCCAGCGGCACCTTCACCTTGTTTCCGGAATAGCCGGTCATCAGTCCCAGTTTCATGGTCGATCCCCCCTGGTTATTTGGATGTGGTTGCGGCTTGGGGCCGGTGTTTGGCGCTACCATAGCAGACACACCACAGCCGCAGAAAATCATAAGAGGGGCGGGCAATGGATATCGGTATCCTGTTTTCGTTTCGCAATCCGGCGTTCAACCGGGTGCCCTGGACCACGACCTACGCCGACGAGCTCGACCTGACCGTCGCCGCGGAAGAACTCGGCTACGACCACGTCTGGCTCAGCGAGCACCACTTTGTGGACGACGGCTATTCGCCGTCGCTGCTGCCCATCGCGGCCGCGGTGGCGGCACTGACGCGCAGCATCCGCATCGGCACCTATGTGATGCTGCTGCCGCTGCACAATCCGGTGCGGGTCGCCGAGGATGCGGCGACCGTGGACGTGATTTCGGGTGGACGCTTCGATCTGGGTGTCGGCCTTGGCTACCGGCCCGGGGAGTTCACCGGCATGGGTATTTCCAGATCCGAACGCGCGGCCCGCTTTCAGGAAGCCCTGCCGGTGATCCAGCGCCTGCTGGCGGGGGAAACCCTGTCCCATGACGGGCGATTCAACCAGTTCGAAGACGTCCGCATCACGCCGCCGCCGGCCCAGCGCCAGCTGCCGATCTGGGTCGGTGCGCGCGGCGACCGGGCGCTGGAGCGCGCCGCCCAACTCGGCTGCCATCTCGCCTCCATCGGCGCCCCCGGTCACCGCGAACGCTATCTGGCCGCACTCGCCGCCCATGGCCGCCGCGCCGAAGACCATCATGTCGGCCAGCTCGCGGTGGTCTATGTGGCGGCGACGGCGGCGCAGGCGTGGCGGGAGAGCGGCCGCGCGATCCACCATGTCATCCGCGAATATCAGGCCTGGGCGGAAGAGTCCGGGGACGAGAGCGGCGACGCCCTGGCCACCATGGCGGTGCCGCCCGCCGAGGAGTTCATGGCCGGGCGCGTTGCCGAGGTGATGGGCCGCCCTGCTATGATTGGCGACCCCGAGCAGGTGTATCAGGGACTCCGCGCATTCTTGGCGGTGACACCCGCAACCCATCTGGTGCTGATGATGGCGCTGCCGGGCATGGACCCGGAGCGCACCCGCAACAGCATGGCATTGTTCGCCCGCGAGGTGATGCCCAGGCTCAAACGCTGATCCGCGGATCGACCGGGTCGGCGGTGCCCCGGTCGGACCGACTTCCAGTCGATTACCCAATCAATCATCCATTCAATCATCAATCCGTACAGGAACCCTGGCATGAGCGACCCCAAGCCGACTCTGGCGATTCTCGGTGGCAGTGGCGATCTCGGCGGCGGCCTCGCCTTTCGCTGGGCGCGCGCCGGCTACCCCATCATCATCGGCTCGCGCAGCGCCGACAAAGCCGGGCAGGCCGCGACGGAGCTGGCGGCCAAGGGAGTTACAGGCAAGGTGCACGGCCTGGACAACGAGGCGGCGGCCCGGGCCGGCGACATCGTGGTGCTGACGGTGCCCTTCGCCAATCAGGCGCCGACGCTGGAGGCCATCAAGGCCGCGGTGCAGGGCAAGATTCTGGTCGATGTCACCGTCCCGCTGGTGCCGCCCAGGGTCGGCACCGTGCAGTTGCCCGCCGGCGGCAGCGCCGGCCAGATCGCTCAGGCGATTGTGGGCGAGGGCGTGCGGGTGGTGTCGGCGTTCCAGAACGTCGCGGCGGCCCATCTCGAAGACCCGGCGCACGATCCCGACTGCGATGTGCTGGTGTGTGGCAACGACGCCGAGGCCTGCGCGGCGGTGCTGGAACTGGTCGCCGCCGCCGGCATGAAAGGCTGGCACGCCGGGCCCATCGCCAACTCGGTGGTGGCCGAGGCGCTCACCTCGGTGCTCATCACGCTGAACCGCCGCTACAAGATTCCGGGCGCGGGCTTCCGCATCACGGGCAGTCCCCAGGCGTGACCTTGGCTGTGGTCCGCCGCGCGGCGCGGGTTTTGTCGTGGAACTGATCGCGCTGCCGGGCATTCCCCGGGTCGTGCCCGGCGCCGATCTGGCCGCGCTGGTGCTGGACGGATTGGCGCGCGCGGATACCGCGCTGCAGGTGGGCGATATCCTCGTGCTCGCCCAGAAGATCGTCTCCAAGGCCGAGAACCGCTATGTGGAGCTCGCCGGGATCACGCCGTCGGTGCGCGCGCGGGAAATCGCCGCCGTGGTGGAGAAGGATCCGCGCCTCATCGAAGTCATCCTCGGCGAATCCCGCGCGGTGCTGCGTCAGGTGCCGGGCGTGGTCATCGTCGAGCACCGGCTGGGTTTCGTGATGGCCAACGCCGGCGTGGACGCCTCCAACATCGAACACGCAGGCGAGAGCGTCGAGCGGGTGCTGTTGCTGCCGCGCGATCCGGACGGCACCGCCGCGGCGCTGGCGGTGGCGCTGAAGGCGCGCACCGGCGTGGCGGTGGGCGTGGTGATCAACGACAGCGTCGGGCGCGCCTGGCGCAACGGTACGGTGGGAATCGCGCTCGGCAGCGCGGGTTTTCCGGCGCTGTACGACCGCCGCGGCGAACGCGATCTGTTCGGCCGCGTGCTGCAGGTGACCGAGGTGGCGCTGGCCGATCAGCTCGCGGCGGCGGCTTCGCTGGTACAGGGCGAGGCGGACGAAGGCCGTCCGGTGGTACTGGTGCGGGGTTTTTCCCGGCCGCCCGGGGCGCCCGACAACAATGCGCGCGCCTTGCTGCGGCCGCGCGCGCGGGACCTGTTCCGGTGACTGCGGCTGGAGAGTCGGCGCCCCGCGTGCTGGCGCTGTGCGGCGGCGTCGGTGGCGCCAAGCTCGCGCTCGGGCTCTACCGGCTGCTGGGAGAAAATCTGACGGTCGCGGTGAACACCGGTGACGACTTCACCCATCTGGGGCTGCGCATCTGCCCCGACCTGGATACGGTCACCTACACGCTGGCCGGTTGCGTCAATCCCGCGACCGGCTGGGGCCGCGCCGACGAGACCGGCCACTTCATGGCGGCGCTGGCGCAACTGGGGGGCGAGGACTGGTTTTTTCTGGGCGATCGCGATCTGGCGCTCCATGTCGAGCGCACCCGACGCCTGGCTGCCGGCGAGACCTTGAGTTCCGTGACTGCGGAGGTGACCCGTCGCCTGGGTATCACGGCGACCGTCATTCCCATGGCGGACACCCCGGTACCGACGCTGGTGGATACCGACGCCGGAACCCTGTCTTTTCAGCATTACTTTGTGCGCGAACGCTGCCAGCCGGCGGTGCGCGGTCTGCGCTACCAGGGTGCGGATACCGTCCAGCCGGAACCGCGCCTGCTGAGGACGCTGGCGGACCCGGCGCTCGCGGCCATCGTCATCTGCCCATCCAACCCCTGGCTCAGCGTCGATCCGCTGCTGGCGCTGCCTGGCGTGCGGGCGGCACTGCGCGCCGCGCCGGTGCCCGTGCTGGCGGTTTCCCCTATAGTGGGCGGACGGGCCATCAAGGGGCCGACGGCCAAGATCATGGCGGAACTGGGGCTCGCGGTGTCGTCCCGAACCATTGCCGAGCACTACGGGGATTTCCTCGATTGCCTGATCCTGGACCGGAGCGACGGGGACGAACACGATGCGGTCGCCGCGCTGCTGCCGCAAGTCGCACTCGCGGATACTGTCATGCACGATGAACCGGGTAAGATCGCGCTGGCCCGGCAAGTATTGGCCATTGCGGCGACGCTGACCGCGACCAGGGCGGGATAAGCCCGATTGAGCACCTGGATTTCGGATCGGGTGCGACGCCAGCCGCGAAGGCCCAGTGCCGGGTAGCGAGTATCAACGGGGGTAGGGCGCGATGTGGGTGTTGATTCCGGTCAAACCGCTGGCGCTGGCCAAAACGCGGCTGGCCGCTGTGCTGTCGCCCACCGAGCGCCAGGCGCTGGTGCGCCATATGCTGGATGACGTGCTGGCGGCGCTCGCCGCCGCGCCGGGAATCGCCGGCATTGCACTGGTGAGCGCCGATCCGGCCGTCGCGCGGATTGGCGCCGAGCGCGGACTGCGGGTGCTGCCCGAGTCCGCGCCCGGACTCAACGCCGCGCTGCGCGACGCCATCGCGACGCTGGCGGGCGAGGGTGTCGAGACGCTGCTGGTGCTGCCCGCCGATGTGCCTTTGTTCGATACCGCAACGCTGGAGCAGCTCCGCGCCGTGCATCGTGCCGCGCCGGCGCTGACCCTGGTGGCGGCGAGCGCCGACGGCGGCACCAATGCGCTGCTGATGTCGCCGCCGGATCTGCTGGCCCCGGCGTTTGGTGTCGGCAGTTGCGCCGGCTACTGTCGCGCGGCGGCCGCGCTGGGCGTCGCGCCCGTGCTGCTCGATGCGCAGCAGGCGGCGCTCGATATCGACCGTCCCGAGGATCTCGCACGTCTGGAATTCCAGACCGGCGCGACCCGGACCCGCGAATTTCTCCATCGGATCGATGCCTGGGCGCGCCTGCGCCAGGGCGCTTGCGAATCGCCCGTCACGCTTGCGAGACACGCCTCATGAACAGCCGCTTCCGACCCGACTACCAGGCACCGTCCCGCGCCGAGATCGATGCGTTGCTGGCACGCAGTTCCCTCGACGAACTGTTGGCTCAGGCGGCGGCATTGCGGGATCGCGGCCACGGCCCGCTGCTGTCCTATGCGCGCAAGGTGTTCATCCCGCTCACGCATCTGTGCCGCGACGTGTGCCACTACTGCACCTTCGCCACCACGCCGAGCCGGGTCGCGAAGCCCTTCATGACGCCCGACGAAGTGCTGGATATTGCGCGGCAGGGCGCCGCCGCCGGCTGCCACGAGGCGCTGTTCACCCTGGGCGACAAGCCGGAGCTGCGCTACGAAGTGGCGCGCCGCGCCCTGGCCGAGCTGGGCTACAGGACCACGCTGGAATATCTGGTGGCGATGGCACGGCGGGTGTTCGAGGAAACCGGCCTGCTGCCCCATCTCAATCCCGGCGTGATGAGCCGGGAAGAACTCGCCGCCGGGCGCGCGGTGTCGGTGTCCCAGGGCATCATGCTGGAGAGCAGCGCCGCGCGTCTGGGCGAAAAGGGCGGACCCCACCACGGCTCGCCGGACAAGGTGCCCGCCCTGCGGCTCGACTGCATCGCCGCCGCCGGCGAGCTGGCGATCCCGTTCACCAGCGGCATCCTGATCGGCATCGGCGAGACCCGCGCCGAGCGTATCGACTCCCTGTTTGCGCTGCGCGATCTGCACCAGCGCCACGGCCACTTGCAGGAAATCATCATCCAGAATTTTCGTGCCAAGCCGGGTACCCGCATGGCCGGGGCGCCCGATGCAACCCTCGAAGAATTACTCTGGACCATCGCCGCCGCGCGGCTGATTTTCGGGCCGGACATGAACCTGCAGACGCCGCCCAATCTCAACGATGGCGCGCTGGCGCAACTGATCGGCGCCGGCATCAACGACTGGGGCGGGGTATCGCCGGTCACGCCCGACTTCGTCAATCCCGAAAAACCCTGGCCGCACCTGGAAGACCTCGCGCGTCAGACCGCCGCTGCCGGCAAGCTGCTGGTCGAGCGGCTGCCGCTCTATCCGGCCTATACCCGCGATCTTGCGGCCTGGCAGACGCCCGCCATGGCGACCGCGGTGCGCCGCGCCATGGACAGCGACGGTCTCGCGCGCCGCGATGCCTGGAGTCCCGGGATGGGCGAAGCCCCGACGTTCGACACGGTGCGCGAGGGCTGGCAGGTCGCGCCACCCCCGCCGAACCGGGAGCTGACCGCCATCATCGCCCGCGCACTGGGCGGCGAGCGTCTGGATGAAAGCGCAATAGCACGCCTGTTCCGCGCCCGGGGCGCCGAGTTCAGCGCGGTGTGCGAGGCCGCCGACCGGCTGCGCCGGGAACAGTGCGGCGACACCATCACCTACGCCGTCAACCGCAACATCAACTACACCAACATCTGCCTGCATGCGTGCAGCTTCTGCGCCTTCTCGAAGGGCAAGACCCACGATGACCTGCGCGGCAAACCCTATGTGCTCGAACTCGACGAGATCGCTACCCGCACCCGCGAAGCCTGGGCGCGCGGCGCCACCGAAGTCTGCATGCAGGGCGGCATCCATCCCGATTACACCGGCGAGACCTATCTCGCCATCTGTCGCGCCGTGAAAGCGGCGGTGCCCGCAATGCACATCCATGCGTTCTCGCCGCTGGAAGTGACCCAGGGCGCCCGCACCCTGGGGCTGTCGCTGCACGCCTATCTGGCGCGCCTCAAGGAAGCGGGACTGGCCACGCTGCCGGGTACCGCGGCGGAAATTCTCGACGACGAAGTGCGCGCGCTCATCTGTCCCGACAAGGTGAATACCCGCGAATGGCTCGAAGTGATGGAAACCGCTCACGAACTCGGGTTGCGTTCCACGGCCACCATCATGTTCGGCCACCTCGACCGGCCCGAGCACTGGGCGCGGCACCTGCTCCGCATCCGCGATCTGCAAGCGCGCACCGGCGGCTTCACCGAATTCGTGCCGCTGCCGTTCGTGCACATGGAAGCTCCGGTCTACCGCCGCGGCGGCGCCCGTCGCGGCCCCACCCTGCGCGAAGCGGTACTGATGCACGCGGTGGCGCGCCTGGCGTTGCATCCCGTGATTCCCAACATCCAGACCTCCTGGGTCAAGATGGGCATCGAAGGCGCCAAGGCCTGCTTGCAGGCCGGCGCCAACGATCTGGGCGGCACCCTGATGAACGAGAGCATTTCCCGCGCGGCGGGCGCCAAACACGGCCAGGAGATGACCGCGGCCAGCATGGAGCGCCTGATTCGCGCCCTGGGCCGGGTTCCGCGCCAACGCACCACGCTTTATGCCGATGCGCCGGCGCGCCTGGTGGCGGTGGCGGAGTAGGGGTCACTCCGGGAGGCGCCGAATCAGTGGGTTCGGGCGCGCGAGAATTCCTGGTGCTCGCGCGATGATCGTCGCGACCGGCCGGGGAGCCGGGACTGCGGGTCGGCCTGCCGGCGAGCTTCCCGTATCATTCGCGATGCTTGTCTCCGCCCGGACAGGCGCTCTTCCCGGAGGATGAATGAAATTGCCAAGACCAGTGCTCTGGACTCTCGTTACCTTGTCGTTGCTGGGGGTGGCCTTTGCCACCGCGCCCCAGCAGTGGGTGCCGCACGAATGGCGCGCGAACCTGTTCGGCTGGTTCGGTGCCGGCGCTTATCGGGCGCTGCCGGAATCCCGGGGCTATGAGTTGCCCGAAGCCGAGGAGAGCTGCCCGCCGGATTTCAATGACTGGCGCCGGGAGCAGGATATCGAGGGCGTGCACATCGCGGCGGCGGCGGGTTGCGTGGCGGACAATCCCTATCTGATCGCGGCGGCGGTGCGGGGTACCAACAACGTCGGCATGGATACCTTGCTCAAGTCCGGGCTGACACCGGATGCCATCGTGATCGGACGCGATCTGGACAGCGACGGCGATCCCGATGAAGTGACCATCCGGCTGGAGGTCGTCGAACTCAACGGCGGCTCGCCGGACCTGCCGGTGCCCATCACAACTTTCGACATTGCGCCTGGTGTTCAGCCTGGGATGTGGGTGTTTGCGCCCAAGTCGGTTGGCATGTCGACTGAAAACTTCGAATCCCGCAAGGCCAATCCGCTGTTGCGGGCGCCGGCACCGGTGATCCGGGTGGAACAGGGCGACCGTGTGACATTGGTTCTGGAAAACAATCATTACCTGCCCCACACCATCCACCTGCACGGGGTCGATCATCCGTTTTCCGCCGATCACGGCATGCCGCACGACGCGGCGTCGGCGCACGGCGATCACGCCGCGATGGGTGCCGGTACGGGCGCGGGAACCGACGGAGTGGCGGAAACCAGCGAAATGCCGGCGCTGCCGGGTAACGCGCAGGTCTATCGGTTCGCGCCACGGGTGGCGGGCAGCTTTTTCTACCACTGCCATGTGCAGGCCAACGTCCACATCCTGATGGGCATGCAGGGCATGTTCGTGGTGGAGGAAGCGCGGCCGAACAATTCCGTACAGACGCTGAATATTGGCGCCGGTCAGGTGCGCAATACGTCGGTCGCGGTGCGGGAGCACTATGACCGCGAATACGATCTGCATTACTTCGATCTGTTCAAGAAGCTGTCGCACACGGTGCAGGATTATGCCGACACCCGTCTGCGGCAACTGGCGCAGCACCGCGACTGGAACATCACCCAGGACAGCCCCAACTACTTCCTGCTCAACGGCCGTTCGTTTCCCTACACCCTGCGGGAATCCCTGGTGGTGGTGAAACCCGATGAAAGGGTCAAGCTGCGGATGCTGAACGGCGGTTCCGACAGTGTCGCCATTCACACCCATGGCAATCGTCTCACCGTCACCCACCTCGACGGGATTGCGCTGAATCAACAGGCGCAATACATGCGCGACGTGGTGGATATGGCTCCGGCCCAGCGCCTGGATGTGGAGATCAACACCACCGACGACGGTCTGCACAACTATGGCGAGGGCATCTGGCTGATGCACGATCACCGCGAAGCCGCGCAGACCACGGATGGTATTTACCCCGGCGGCAGCATCGGTGTCATCGCCTTCGAATCCCACTTGCTGCCCACCGGCTTTCCCCGCGTGGAAGGCAGTGACTGGCAGAAATTCTTCACTGCGGACTACTACCGCAGGGAGGTTCCGGTGTGGTTGGACTACGACCCGGGCGGGCTGTTCGGCGAGCCCGCCGCGCCGCTGCGACCGCTGGTTCAGGCGCTGGTCTTTGGCGCCGCGCTTGCCGGGCTGTTGTATCAGTTGCGGGTGCTGTTGCCGCGACGGAGACGCGCGCCATGAGCCGGTGGTTTGTCGTTGCCCTGGTGTTTTTCTGCGGTGCGGTAGTGGCTGCCGAACCTGTGGCGCCCGCGACCGGGAAAGCCGAAGCCGTGGACCATTCGCAAATGGACCATTCGAAAATGGACCACTCTCAGATGCAGGGCATGGATCATTCCCAGATGGAGGGTATGGATCACTCCCAGATGCAGGGCATGGACCATTCGAAGATGCAGGGCATGGATCACTCCGGGCACGGCGGGCACGGCGGACACGAAATGGAGTTTGACGCCGGCGGCATGGTGATGAACACCAACAGCGACCGCTTGCCCCCGGGTTGTGCGGAGATCCGTCGCGACTACGAATTCACCGTGCGGGCGGGGACCCGTTACGCGGCACCCTTTTCAGGCACTACCTTTGGCATGAGTCAGCACGCCTTCGAGGTGGAGCCGTGCAGTCGCGTCACCTTTACGTTCATCAACGAAGATGCCGTCCGGCACCAGTTCATGATCCACAAGCTGCCCCGCGATATGTATCCCCAGGGCATGTTCCACATCGAGGCCGCCGGCGGCGCCACCAAGGTTGGCACGCTGATTGTGCCGAGCGCGGATCGTACCTATCTGATTCACTGCGACATCGCCCAGCACATGGAGCAGGGCATGAAGGGGCAACTCAGGGCGGGGCGCGGCGACGGCGATCTCAGCAGCATTCCCGGCCTCACCGCGCGCTTTCGCATCGACCACTACCGCAATCCCGCGCAGGTGATGCTGGCGGCGACCGGGGGTTTTGTGTTGACGCTGGCAGGACTCTGGCTGTGGCGGCGGTGGCGCCGCTGAGCATCAGGCCTTGGTTTTGTAGGATCAGTACAACCTGTACAGTCACCTGGGTGGTGACGACAATACCGAGCTGGATTTTTGGAGTATTCAGCGGTTGTTTGATGCCGAGGTGTGATGGGACACCCCGAGCTCCGGCAGAGTCCGCTGGAGTGGAGGTGCAATTGATGAATGTTTTCGGGTGCTTTTCGGGGGTCGAAATGGCGAGAAACCCTTGCATCGCCTTGCGCTTTCACTTTTTAGACACCCTCGAGGCGCAATGCAAGACGCCTTTTGGGGTGTCTAATTATAGTTAGTAGTAAAAGTGGACTGGAAGATCATTGTAGCAATAGCAGGTTGGTTCTTAGCCATTCTGCAGTTTGCGTTCACTTTTAGAGAAGCGAGGGATAAAAACGAAGCAGAACTGTTAGAAAAGACTCTCCACTATTTCAACCAAGGAACACAGGCGAGGACCATTGGAATTAGTCTTGTTGAAGGTATCTGGTGGAAACGGAAGAAGAATCTAGACATCATCCTGCCCGTACTTATTTCACAGGTTCTTTACCTCGTTACTGAAGCAGAGGACACGCCGCAAGATAATCGAAATCTGATCAGGTTGCTGGGGTTGATAGAAAAGCTTCTTCCATACGCAAGTCCGGGAAGTTATGAGCTTGCCGAGATATCAGAAGCATTAATGTGGGGGGCGCAGATTGAAGAAAAAGGGGTTTCAAAAGCTAGCCTTAGGTTTTGGTTCAAGCGATTCAATGGGGATACTGAAATGTGGGATGCAGAAATTGAAAACTCCTAACCAATTAATCAACTTCGCGCCTACGGCGCCGGACGCTCGCGCGGGGAGTCGGGTCAGGTCTTGACATGCCACTTCTATCTCTCCCCCTTGATTGCCTTGCTCACCGCAGAGTAATGCACGCCCGCATAACGACTTATCATTTATAAGGCTTTTTTATAAGGCTTTTTATAAGGGAAGGCGATTGGCGGCGTCAGCGCGACTGCGGGCACGGCACGCGCTAGCGCGGCAGCCCGAAAATGGAAGCCAGTTCCTCGTGGCCAAGGATTTTATATTGGCCGGCTTCGAGATCCCCCAACGGCAGATCGCCGGTCTGGAAGCGGTGCAACGCCGTGACCCGGTTGCCCAGCGCCGCGAACATCCGGCGGATCTGGTGGTAGCGTCCCTCGGTGAGGATCATCACGCCGCTGCGATCGCTTTCGGCGCTCCAGATGGCGGGCCGCAGTGGCTTGTCGTCGCTATCGAGCTTGAAAGTCCCGGTTGCAAACCGTGCCGCTTCATCGCCGCGCAAGGGGTCGCTCAGTTCGACCCGGTAGTGCTTGGGCGCATGGGTGCGCGGATGGATGATGCGGTGCAGAAGATCGCCGTCGTCCGTCAGCAGCAACTGGCCGGTGCTGTCCTTGTCGAGACGCCCGACGGTTGACAGCACGGGTTTGCGGCCTCGCCACCGGTAGGGCAGCAAATCGTAAACCAGATTGCCCGCTTCCTTGTGCGAACAGGTATGGCCCGCCGGCTTGTTGAGCATGATGGTCAAGGGCGCGGGCGGATCGACCGCCTCGCCGTTCAGCGCCAGCGCGCCCGCGCGCACCAGATCGAGCGGGATAGCCTGGTCGGCCTTGACTACCACTTCGCCACTGAGTGTGATCGCGCCGGCACGGCAGGTCGCGGCAATTTCCTTGCGGCTGCCGTAACCCAGATTGGAAAGCAGGCGGTCGAGCCGCAGGGACGCAGGGGGTTTGGACATGTCGGAACGCTGAGGTGAAGTTGTTAACTACAAACGCAATCTGACCAGCCGACCAAGGTTCTGGCATCGGCGGACTCAGGCGCGCAGAAATCGCTGCACATACCAGCAGCTCGCCTCGATCCGCAAATTTTCCTGACGCGCCCAGGCCAGTCCCGCGCGTACCAGCGTTTCCGCGACGCCCTGACCGCGCAATGTCTCGGGCACATAGGTGTGATGGAAATTGATCCCGCGATCGGCGAGCAACCGGTAATCCAGCACCGCCTCGTGGTCGCCATGGCGGGAGACGAAGCATCGTCGCACCGGATCGTGAATGACGGATTGTCCGCGCGCGGGCAAATCCCCCATGGATGCAGGTGAATCGCTCATGACGACCTCGTGGTTGGCGTGGGTGAAGTGTATCCGTGTTCGCAGTCCGGCCGCCAACGCAGCCGCCATGACCATGAGCGTCGAATCCCCGGCGGCGATAGGTCGTACGACAGCGATAGCGGACCCTTATGCCCCCGGACAATGCATCCCTGATGGTCGGGGCATCGGCAAGCGGCGTCCGAGCGTTCGCTGGATGAATGAGTCCCCGAGCGATGGTGCCAGCCCGTCAATGAATTTTCGGGATCTGAAAAACGCAGGCGAGTCTCTATGGGAGTGCAGCAGTGTCGCTTGTGTCATAAACAAGGTGTAAAAACTCGGATGGGACTACCTGATGCCGGAGGCGTAAAGGTACTGCTTGAACCCAGCAGCGGAAGTGGCACGGCGTCGAGTCCGCGGTTTCGTCCTGGTTTCAGCTCCCGGTTTCCGCCGATTGCCTGGCAATCTCAGCAACCTCAGTGTTCGTATCCTTCATCTCGGTGTGCCCTCGTGTCCGCGGAAAATTTGATCTCGACAATCAATTCTCGGCGCCGGCACGCCACCTATTCAACCCCTACCTCGCAGCGAGGCCCATACGCCATTTTCGACCATAGCCTCTGTTGCGCTACTGGGTGAAAATTTCCGCCAGAAAATCCTCCAGCGCTCGCCACGACCGGCGGTCGGCGTTGGCGTCGTAGCGGACGCCTCGCGCCGGATCGTCGGCGTCCGGCCGGGTGAAGGCGTGAAGGGTGTGGCCGTAGGCGTGGATCTGCCAGGCGGCGCCGGCCTCGGTGAGCTCGGCGGCGAGTTGCACCATGGCTTCGGGCCTGGCCATGGGATCGTCGTAGCCGTGCAGGCAGAGCACCTTGGCGCGGATCGGGTTGCCCGCGGTGTTGCCGGGTGGATCGAACAGGCCGTGGAAGCTGGCCACGCCGCGGATGTCGGCGCCGGTCCGTGCTAGGTCCAGCACGCAGAGACCGCCGAAACAGTAGCCGATGGCGGCGACTCGTTGTGAATCGACTTCCGGCAGGGCCTGCAATGCCGTGATGGCGGCGCCGATGCGGCCCTGGAGCGCCGCGCGGTCGTTCATCAGTGGCTGCATGAATGCCGCATTGCCGGCCGGGCTGCCCCCCAGGCGCCCCTCGCCGTACATGTCCAGTGCGAAACCGATATAGCCCAGTGCCGCCAAGCGGCGCGCCTTGTCGCACTCGAATTCCGCGCGCCCGGCCCAGGTATGGGCGACGGCTACCGCCGGGCGCGGGCCGGAAAATTGGTCGTCCCAGGCGAGATAGCCTTCGCAGCGCAGCGCGCCGTCGCGGTAGTCGAGCAGTCGGGTTTGCAGGGCCATGGGACACCTCGGTACAGGGCGTTTGGGTGGCGCCGGTTGCGGCATTTCGGGCCGGCATGATGGTATCCTCAGGCGCGCCATAAAGCCAAACGACAGCGGGGACCCAATGACGAATGCCGAGCGCCACGAGGAAGAACGTCCGGGGGTGGATGAGGAGTTGCGAGCGCAGATCCTGGCCTTCGTGGCGCGCAATTTTGGCGCCTCCGCGCGGGTGCGGGATCTGGAGCCCATGCTGGGCGGTCACGCCGGTCTCACCTTCGGCTTCGGGGTGGATGCTGATGGTACCGATCGCGGCGCCTACATCATCAAGCTGGCGCCCAAGGGCGTGCGCCGCGAGGGCAATACCGACGTCTACCGCACCGCGCCGCTGCTGCGCACCCTGCACGGCCAGGGCCTGCCGGTGCCGGACGTGCCCTTCGCCGCGCCCGACGAGGCCGAGTTCGGCGTGCCCTATGTGGTGATGGAGCGGCTGCCGGGCCGCGAGTTCTTCATCTGGGAGCCGCACCCGAGCTTCGACCGGGCCCCGGCGGCGACGGCGCCGCTGTGGCGGCAGACCGCGCAAGTACTGCCGCGCATCCATCGGGTGGACTGGCGCGCGCATCTGCCGAACTGGGAGACGCCGCGCCCGCTGGACGTGGAAATTACCCGCTGGGAGCCGATCTACCGCAAGGCCCTGGAGCCAGAGTGGATCGAACACGCGGACCGGCTGCGTCTGCAACTGCTGAAAACCCTGCCCGCCGAGCCGCTGCTGGGCATCGTCCACGGCGACTATCAGCCCGGCAACTGCCTGTTCGATGCCGGCCGTCTCACCGGCGTGATCGACTGGGAGCTGGTGCGGATCGGCGCGGTTCTGCTCGACATCGGCTGGCTGATGTTCTGCGCCGACGCGGATTTCTGGACCGACGAGATCCGCCCGGTGGCACCGGTGTCGCCCGCGGAGCTGGCCGATATCTATCAGGCCGGCATGGGGCGGTCGTTTCCCGATCTGCGCTGGTATCAGGCGCTCGCCGCCTATCAACTGGGCAGCATCGCGTGCCTCAATGTGCGCCTGCACCGCAAGCGTCAGCGCATCGACCCCATGTGGGAGCGCTTCGCCTTTACGGTGTCGCGGTTTTACCAGCAGGGGCTGCGCCTGGTGTCCTGAGGGCAGGGGATGGCCACGATTTTTCGTTTGAGAAGCAATCAGTTTCGTTTGAGGAGCAATCAGCATGGTGGACTTTGCGCTTTCCGATGAACTGCGCGCGCTCAAGGATCGCGTCGATGCTTTTATCCGCGACGAAATCATCCCTTACGAAAAGGATCCGCGCCAGGAATTTCACGGTCCCACCGAGGAGCTGCGTCTGGAGCTGGTGGCGCGCGCGCGGCGCGCCGGTCTTGTCGCGCCCCAGGCGCCGCGGGAGTACGGCGGGCTCGGCCTCGACCATCGCGCAATGGCGGTGATCTTCGAGGCGGCGGGCTATTCAACGCTCGGGCCGCTCGCGCTCAACATCCAGGCGCCAGACGAAGGCAACTGCAATCTGCTCTTGCAGGTCGCCACCGAGGCGCAAAAGGAACGCTGGCTGGCGCCGCTCTACCGGGGCGAGATCCGCTCGGTGTTCGCGATGACCGAACCCGACGGCGGCGCGGGCTCCGATCCCAGCCTGCTGAAAACCACCGCCGTGGCGGACGGCGACGCCTATGTCATCAATGGCCGCAAGTGGTTCATCACCGGGCTGCCGGGTTCGGCGTTTCAGATCGTCATGGCGCGCACCCTGGACGAAGGTGGCAACGATCAGGGCGCCACCATGTTCATGACGCCTTCCGATGCGCCCGGCATCGAGATGGTGCGCATGCTCGACACGCTCGACAGCAACTCGCCCGGCGGCCACTGCGTGGTCGATTACCGCGACTTGCGGGTGCCGCGCGAGCAGATTCTCGGCGCCGTGGGCAAGGGCTTTCGCTACGCCCAGGTGCGTCTCGGCCCGGCGCGCATGACCCATTGCATGCGCTGGCTGGGCGCGGCCCAGCGCTGCCACGCGATCGCCAGCGAATTCGCCAAAACCCGCATCGCGTTCGGCAAACCCATCCTCGAACACGAGGGCGTGGGCTTCATGCTCGCCGACAACCGCATCGATCTGCACACCTGCCGGCTCGCCACCTGGCACGCCTGCTGGCTGCTCGATCAGGGCGACAAGGCGCGCGCCGAAACCAGCATGTGCAAGGTGCTGTGCTCCGAGGCGCTGGGCCGGGTGGTGGACCGCTCCATGCAGATCCTGGGCGCGATGGGCATTTCCGCCGACACCGTGATCGAGCGCATCTATCGCGACATCCGCGCCTTTCGTCTTTACGATGGTCCTTCCGAAGTACACCGCTGGGTGCTGGCGCGGGAGTGACTCGGCCAGTAGACAACGAAATGACGCAAAGTCCCCTGGACACAGGGGCGGCGGGTGTGCCGCAATCCCGGATCTCCTGCCTGGCGTCGCGGTCGTGCGGTGCCTGGGCAAGCCCAAACTGCTACCATTCCCTCCTATCCTGATCGTTAGGGGGAGGCCGCACCGCAGTGGATCATTGCGTTTTCATCCAGAGCAATCACAAGCAGTGGCTGGGTGCCGTGGTGGCGGAATATGCCTTGCGGCGCAACTCCCGTCACAACGAAAAATTCGCCATCCGGCCGATGCATGCCGCTGAATTTCCCAGCCTGCAGAGCCGGGAAGGCCAGTTGTATCGCCGCGCCGGGGAATGGCGGCCCTGGGTCAACGACGATCTCCAGTCGTTCACGCCGCTGCGCTTCGCGCCGCCGGAGCTGATGAACTATCGCGGCCGCGCCCTGGTGATCGATCCGGATGTGTTCGCGGTGGGCGATGTGTGGGATCTGCTGTCGCGCGACATGGGCGGCAAGGCGATCCTGTGCCGCGCCAAGTCCGGCAACAAGGGCAAGCGCGGCGCGTTTGCGTCGAGCGTCATGCTGCTCGACTGCGAAAAACTGCGGCACTGGAACCTGGAGCGCGATTTCGCCGCCCTGTTCAGCGGCGAGCGGGATTACATGGACTGGATTTCCCTGTGTCTCGAAGACCGCGCCGGCATCGGCCCGCTGGAAGACGTCTGGAACGATTTCGATCGCCTCACGGCCGCGACCAGGATGCTCCACAACACCAAACGCTGGACGCAGCCCTGGAAGACGGGGCTCAAGATCGATTTCCGTCCGGCCGACACCTTCCGCCTGTTTCCGCCGCGCCACTGGCTGCGGCGCGCGCGTCGGGCGTTGTTTGGCGACTATCGCTTCGCCGGCAGCTACAAACCGCACCCGGACCCCGCACAGGAGCGGTTTTTTTTCGGCTTGCTGCGCGAGTGCATGGACCGCGGTGTCGTCGATGCGGCCCGGCTGCAAGACGAGATCGCCCGCCGGCACCTGCGCCCAGATGCTTTCGAAGTGCTGACGCGGACCGCTGCCTGAGCCGGGTAACGCGAGACCAGCCGCCGGCTGTCAATGCTGCTTTTTGCGACTGGATACCCTCATGAGTGTTGTGATTCAAAGCGCGCGGCAACTGTTCCGCACCCTCGCCAAAAAGGGTTCGCGGCGCCTGTTGCACTGGCGGCTGCGCCGACTGGACGAAGGCGCGCGCCTGGTCGAGGAACGCAAGCTGCGGGGCGCGGAACAGCATGCGACGCTGCGCGATTGCGATATCGCGGTGGTGTCGTTCGGCAAGAGCGGGCGCACCTGGCTGCGGGTGATGTTGTCCCAGGTGTTTCGCTCGATGTACCGCCTGCCGGAAAACCTGGTGCTCGGTTTCGATAATTTTCACAACCTGAATGCGAAGATCCCGAAAATATTCTTTACCCACGACAACTACATCAAGGATTTCACCGGTATGCCGGGTTCCAAGGCGCCGTTCTACGACAAGCCCGTGGTGCTGATGGTGCGCGATCCGCGGGATGTCTCGGTGTCGAATTATTTCCAGTGGAAATTCCGCATGAAGCCGGACAAGAAAAAGATCAACAATTATCCCCCGGCCGGTTCCGATATCGGCGTGTTCGATTACCTGATGAGCGATTACGGCGGCAGTCTCGGCGACGCGCTGAACTTCATGAACACCTGGGCTGCGGAGATTCCCCACATCAAGCGCCTGCACCTGCTGCGCTACGAGGATCTGCGCCGCGATCCCGAAAACCAGTTGCGAGTGCTGCTGGATTTCATGGGTGTGACGGCGGGCGAACAGGTGGTCGGCGACGCCGTGGCCTACGCGTCCTACGAGAAGATGAAAGCGCGGGAGAGCCAGGGCGGGTTCCATCTGGGCCCGTTACGCCTTGCGGGCGGGCGGCTCGCGGCGCGGGACCGCGACAACCCCGACAGTTACAAGGTCCGCCGCGCCAAGGTCGGCGGCTATCGCGATTACTGTACCGATGACGAAGTCGCGCGCATCGATGCGCGGATCGCTGGCGGGCTGGATCCGGTGTTCGGCTACGGCAACACGTCCGGCAAAACCGCTCTCTAGTGTCGCGGAACGCGCCGGTGATTGCTGTCATCAGCAACCGCAACAGCGGCCACAACCGTGACCGCCTGGGTGCGGTGGTTCGGACCCTCGACGGGGATCCTCGGTTTCGCCACTTCATTACCGACGCGGCGGAGGATATCCCGGAGGTGCTCGCGGCGCTGACGGGAGCGCCGCTCCGGCTGCTGGTGATCAACGGTGGCGATGGTACGGCGGCGGCGATCTTTGCCCGGTTGTTCGCCCATTTCGCGCCCCCCGATCTGCCGTTGCTGGCGCTGTTGCCGGGCGGCACTGCCAACATGACGGCGGGCGATGTCGGCATTCGCGGCTCGCTGCGCACGGCGCTGTGCCGCTTGCAGGCCTGGGTTACCGCGGGCTGCGCGACCGAGGGACGCACGCTGGAGCGCCATGTGTTGCGGGTGGAGCGGGGCGCCCAGCCGCCGCACTACGGCATGTTTTTCGGTGCCGGCGTCATCATGCAAGGTACCGCCTATGCCCATCGTGAACTGCACGCGCGGGGACTGCGCGATGATTTCAGCCTGGGTCTGGGCATGGTGCGCACGCTCTGGGGGCTGATGCGCCGCGACCCCGAATTCTGGCAGCCGCTGCCGGTCGTGGTGCGCGTTGACGCTGGCGAGGCGCTGGAATGCGAGGCGTTGATTCTGGCGGTGAGCACACTGGATCGACTGTTCCTTGGCTTGCGACCCTTCTGGGGCAGGGGTGCGGGGCCGCTTCAGTGGAGTCTGATCGAGGGTCGCGCGCGACGCTTGCTCTGGCGCTTTCCCGGGATCCTGCGCGGGCACCCCGGCCGCGCCCTGGTCCCCGAGGCCGGCTACCATAGCCGCCGGGCAGTGCGCATCACTCTGGAAATGGACGGCAGTTTCAATCTCGATGGCGAGATTCTTGCGGTCTCCCGCGCAGAGGGGCCTGTGGTCATCACGGCGGCCGGGCCGCTGCGGTTTCTGCGTCTGTGACGCCGTCGCTGAACCGGACCGAGGTGGAGCCTGCCGGTCTGCGGGCGCTGGCGCCGCTGCTCGCCCTGCTGCGCGAACGCCACGGCGATGCCGTGGTCGCCATCCTGCTTTACGGTTCCTGTCTGCGCAGTGGCGATTTTCACGATGGCCTGGTGGATCTTTATGTGATCGTGGCGGGTTACCGACACTCGGGGCAGAGTGCCGGACGCACCCTGGGCAACTGGCTGTTGCCGCCCAATGTGTACTACGCCGAGGTGAGCGACGGTGACCGCAGCCTGCGCAGCAAATACGCGCTGATCTCCCGCGCGGATTTTCAGCGCGGCCTGTCGGCGCGCAGTTTCGAGAGTTATTTCTGGGGACGATTCTGTCAGCCGGTGGCGCTGGTCTATGCGCGCGAGCAGGAATGTCCGGGAAACGGTGCGCCGAAATACGGCGATCTGCTGCGGGCGGATCAGGAACTGGCCGCAACCACGCTGTTGAGTCGCGCGCTGCCGCTGTTGCCTCCCACGGGCCTGCTCAGCGAGCTCTGGCAGCAGAGCCTGGCACTGAGCTACGGCACCGAGTTGCGGGCGGAGCAGGGCGGGAGGCCCCGGGAATTGGCGATCTGGGGCGAGTCCTTTTACCGCGACCTGAGCCAACGCATCGCCGCGCGCTTGCCCCACGGCTTTCGCCTGGTCGAGCGCGCGGACGGGTTGGGCTATGCCGCAACGATTCCGTCGGGGGCCCGGTTGCGTGCGCGGATTGCGTGGCGACTGCGCGCCCTGCACGGCAAGGTGCACTCCCTGCTGCGCCTGACCAAGGCGCTATTCACCTTTGCCGGCGGGCTGGATTATCTGGCCTGGAAGCTTGCGCGGCACTCGGGACAGCCGGTATTGATCCCGGACAAGGTGCGCCGCCACCCGCTGGTTTACGGTTGGGCATTCTTTTGGCGTCTTCATCGCCGCGGCTTGTTCAAGTAAATTCCCGTTGCGCGCACTACCCTGATTTCCGAACCCCGTGAATCGAGACAGCACCGATGACAATGGCAGAAAACTCCCGGAGCGACGCCGCGACCCCAGAGCAACTGCGGGTCTTCATCCATACCAATGACCGGCAGTGGCTCGGCGCCCTGGTGGCGGCCCATGCGCTGAAGCGCAATTCCCGCCGTGCCGACGCCTTCGCGGTGGAATTCATTCATGTGAAGGATCATCCGTTCCTGGCCGCGCGCGAGGGGCAGGAATTCCTTCGTGGCGGCACCACCCGCATCTGGCACATGGACGATCTCCAGTCGTTCACACCCCTGCGCTTTCTGGCACCGCAACTTGCCGGGTATCGCGGCCGCGCCGTGGTGATCGATCCCGACGTATTCGCGATCGGCGATATCCACGAGCTGCTGACCCGCGACATGCAGGGCGCGGCGGTGATGGGCCGGCGGCGCTCCGAGCGCGACGACAAGGGTTTTCAGGTTGCCACCAGTGTCATGTTGCTCGACTGCGCGCGGTTGCGGCACTGGGATTGCGAGCGGGAGTTCGGCGAACTGTTCGATTTCGCGCGCGACTACAAGGACTGGATGGTGCTGGCGCACGAGCGGCCCGAGAACATCGGCTGGCTGGAGCCCGAGTGGAACGATTTCGATCGCCTCACGCCGCAGACGAAAATGCTTCACAACACCAAGCGCCGCACCCAGCCCTGGAAGACCGGGTTGCCGGTGGACTTCACGCCCGCCGACAAGCTGAAAGACAAACCTCTGCTCGCCGGGCTGAACCGGGTGCGCGCGCGGCTGTTGGGCGAATACGCGCTGCTCGGCCGCTACGCGCGCCACCCGGATCCGGCCCAGGAACGGCTGTTTTTCACGCTGCTGCGGGAATGCGTCGAGAACGGATCGGTTACCGAAGCGTTGCTGCGCGTGGAGATGGCGCGTAATCATCTGCGCCACGATGCGCTGGACGTCCTGAACAGAATCCGGTTGGAGGCTGCCTGAACCATGCGCTATCTCGCTCTCGACAAGCTCGCCGGCGTCGATGCCGCGGATTTCGCCCGACGCCAGCCCTATCCCTGGCTGGGCATGGCGGATCTGGTGACGCCGGAGGGGTACGCCGAGCTGCTGGCGAACATGCCCGGCCTCGATCTGTTCGAGAAGAAATTCGGTTACCGGCGCCGTGCGGGGCAGGAACCCCATGATCGTTATTCGCTGGAATTCACGCCCGACACCCCGGTGCCCGCGCCCTGGCGCGCCTTCATCGACGAGCTGTGCAACGCCGGCTACCGCGAACAGATCGCGCGGCTGTTCCGCTGCCGGCGACCGACCTTTCGTTTCCACTGGCATTACACGCCGGCCGGGTGTTCGGTTTCACCCCATTGCGACGCCGCGCGCGAATACGGCTCCCAGCTGTTTTACTTCAATGCGGAAAACGACTGGCAGCCGGAATGGGGCGGCGGCACTCTTATCCTCGACGACGCCGGACGCCTGAGTTACGACTCGGCGCCGGCACTCGAGGACTTCGTCGCGATCCATGAGGCGCCCTCCATCGGCAATCAGTCGACCCTGATCCAGCGCACCGATCACGCCTGGCACGCGGTGCGGCCCATCGCCTGTCCCGAAGGCCGTCTGCGCCGCGTGTTCATCGTGGTGGTGAATCCGGACACGCTCTACTGGCGGGTTCGCGACCGCATCGTCGGCAAACAGGTTCAGCGTTTTTGAGGCTGCCCGCGGCCGCCGCGGTGCCGGCCGCCCGGCCGAATCTTCCCGGGTTGCCGCAACGGCCCTATCGAAGCTTTGCCGGCGGCGCGGTCCAACTGTGGCTGGCGCGAGTCGGCGAATGCTTGGAGGTGCTGGAACGGCACGGTCAGGCGCGCCTTTCCGACGCCGAGAGGGCGCATTGCGCACGGTTTGCCGATCCGGCGGATCGACACCGGGTTTTGTTGGCGCGACTGCTGCTGCGCCGGGCGCTTTCCCATGGCTATCCCCTTGCGCCGGCGGACTGGCGGTTTGCACAAGATCACCAAGGGAAACCGGCACTGGCCTGGCCGGCGCTGCCGGTGACATTCAACCTGTCCCACAGCGGCGATGTGGTGATCTGCGCTCTGGGCCGGCACTGCGACTTGGGTGTGGACGTGGAACGGGTCGCGCCGCGGGAGCGACTGCTGGCGCTGGCGCGGCGATTTTTTTCAGCGGATGAATACGCGCGGCTCGGCGGCTTGGCGGGCGCCGCCCAGTGCGAAGTTTTTTACGATATCTGGACCGCCCGGGAGGCCTATTTCAAAGCGCTTGGCTGCGGTTTGGCAGGGTTTTCCGATCCGGAGTCCAGCGCCGTCGCGGTGGCGACCGCGCTCGGCTGGCAGTGGTGGCGGGTGGCGGAGATTCCGGATTACCGGATTGCCCTGTGTTGGCGGACGAATGTGTTGGCGGCCGAATGTGTCGGCAGCCGAACGGGCCGTTGAGGTCTCGCGCTACCCCGCCGCTGCGCCGGTTACCGGCGCAGCGGCGTAGCCGAACACAGGGTCCAGCTTTGTCATCAATGCGTCGAGTGCGCGACATTGATCGTCGTCGAAATAATCCCGGTAACCTCCGACCTTGGCGCGCCGCACCTTGAAGGACTCCGGATTACTGGCATCGCCGGCTTTCACCCGTGCGCCGCTGCTGCGGAAGAAGCCGTCCGCTTCAAGTTTTTTCATATTGTCATAGGCGGCAAAATTGACCGCTTCGGCGATTTCGTCTGCGGTTCCCGGCGTGCCGGTGAAGCTCAGGATGCGCTGCAACTCGCGCCCCGGATCGCTGCGCATGTCTTCGTAGCGCACCAACAGCAGATCGGCGACTTCGGCCCGCGATGCTGCCCAGTCGTTGAAGTACTCGATGATGCGCGGCAGGCCCACCTGGGGATCCATCGCGAAATCGAAAATGCCGATATCGGCGCCGTGGGGCGGATAGTCGTTGAGAAATTTCTTCCGTGGCTGAATGCGGAACTGCCACTGAAAGAATTGCGACACCGCGACATCGCGCGGGTCGCGTACCTGCAGGACGATTTTCTTGCCGGCGAAATGCGCTTTCGATTGCCAGTTGCCGGTGTAATCGCGCAGGTAATTGTTGTGGGTGAAAAATACCCGCGGCGCCGCCGGATTCCGCCGGTGGAGATTGTCGAAATCCAGCAATTCGGAGGCGGGCAGGCCGTAGCGCACCTGATAGAAGCGCGACAGCATCACCCGCAGCCAGGTGCGGCCACTCTTGCCCCAGGACATCAGCACCCAGTCCGCCGGTTGCAGCCGGCGGTATTCGAGCCAGCCCCGTAGCCAGCGCTCGGACGCCTTGCGCCGCTCCCGCGACGCCAGCGGGCAAACCGCACTGGCGGCGTGCAGCGCGATGCGGCCGTATTCAGTCATGGACGGCGTCTCGCGGCGCGGTGGCCGCGGGCGTTTCGCTGTAACCGAAGCTCGGCGCGAGTCGCGTCGCGACCAGTCCGTCGATTTCCGCCAGTTGCCGGTCGTCGAAATAATCCCGATAGCCGCCCACCTTGGCGCGGCGCACCTTGTAGGAGTCCGGGTTGCTCGGATCGGCGGCCTTGAGGCGGCTGCCGCTGCGCCAGAAATAATTGGTCTCTTCCTTTTTGCGCAGATTTTCCACCGTGGCGAACTCGACCGCGTCGGCGATGGCGGCGGCATCGGGTTGCATGCCCAGAAATGCCACCAGACGACTCAATTCGGGATGTGGCGTGGCGCGCAGGTCTTCGTAGCGCAACAGCAGGGATGCGCCGATTTTGGGCAATTCGCGCTCCCAGAGATTCATGAATTCGATGATGTGGGGGAGACCCTGGTGTTCGTCCATCACGAAGTCGTAGAGGGAAATATCGGCGCCGTGGCTCGGATACAGGTTCAGTGCCTTCTTGTACGGACGCATGCGATGCTTCCACTGGAAGAACTGGGATACCGCGACATCCTGGGGGCGGCGCGCCAGCAGCACGGTGTGCTTGGCGTAGAAATCCTTCTTGGAATCCAGGTTTCCGGTGTAGGTGCGCAAATAGTTGTCATGGGTAAAAAATATCTTCGGCACCGCCGGATTGATCTTGTGGTAGTTGTCGAAGCCGAACAGGATGTTCTCCGGAATGTTGCAGGCGAGCTGGAAATAGCGCGACAGCATGGCGCGCACCCAGGTGCGTCCGCTCTTGCCGTAGGACGCGAAGACGTGGTCGCAACGCTGGTATTTCCAGTATTCCTCGCGGCCGCGGCGCCAGCGTTCGAGCGCGAGCCCGCGCTGCTCAGGCAGGACGTGACTGGCAAGCCGAACCAGGCGTTTGGTGATGTGCTTGTTGATCACATGCATGAAGTGGGTCCGGTCGGAAGGGCGTGATGCACACAGAGCGCGTGGCCGAAGGCGCAAGTTTAGCATTGGCCCGGCGGCGGTTTCGGCCGCGCCGAGGCGCTGTTCGGGTTACGGATTGTCGGCCGCCGCGGCGGGAACTGCGCCCTTGGGCCAGCGCCGCTTGAGGCACACCCACTGTGCCGGATCGGTGCGGATCCATGCCTCGAAGCGCCGGTTGATCTCGGTGGTCATGGCGATCGCGCGCGGCTGTTCCTCCGAGATATCCTCCGGCACCTTGATCGGCGGGCCGGCGGTGATGCGATAGCGATGATTCGGCAGGCGTTCGGCGCGCACCGGAATCAGCGGTACCCGGGTGCGCAGCGCGAGGCGGGCGGCGAGGGTGTTGGTGGGCGCGGGAACGCCGAACAGGGGGATGGGCTCGCCTTCGTCGAGGCGGGTGTCGACCACCAGTCCCACGCTGCGTCCTGCCGCCAGTTCCCGATGCAGGCGCAGCAGACCGCCGGTATTGGGATAGAGGTGAATGCCCGGAATCTTGCGCATGCCGTAAAACAGTTCGTGGAGATAGGGGTTGGGTTCCTTCGCGTAGAGATAGCTGGCCTCGAATCCGTAGTGGGAAACCATGGCATTACCCAGATTCCAGGCGCCGACATGGGCGGTGACAAAGAGAATGGGTTTATGCGCGGCCAGCAGCCCGGCGGTGACCGGGTCGGCGACAAATTCAAAGCGCTGCTCCCGTTGGGCGAGGATGCGATTGGCGGCGAGCAACTCGGCGGTCGCGAGGCCGAGATTGCGAAAGACCTGCTTCACCATGATCCGGCGTTCGCGCGCACTTTGTTGTGGCAGCACGAAACGCAGGTTGGCGTCAGCCTTGGCGGCCTTGGCGGTGTGGGGACCAACCAGGCCGAACAGCCAGGACAGCAGCGCCCCGGCGCGCTCCGGGGAGAGCAGGCGGGCGCTGCCGATCAGGGCCTTGAAAAAATACCCCTCCACGACCCACGCGGCCTTGCGCAGGGACGGCCAGTGTTTGATCAGGCGTTTGGGGATCAGGTAATACTCGGGCATGGCGAGGCGGATTCCAGGGCGCGGCGGTGAGTGACGGCTTAACGGCCGGTGGTGCGAAACACGATGTCCCAGAGTGGCGAGCTGACGCCGTAGCGGCCGGTCTGACCGGAATAATGGTGTTTCATGTGGTGACGCTTGATCTGCTGGAACAGCTCAAGGCGCATCGGAAAATGATGGGTGGCGTAATGAATGTAGTCGTACGCCAGATAGCCGACAAGGAAAAATGCGCCGAAGGGCTCGGTCCAGGGCGCGGGTATCAGTAATTCGAACAGCGGCCAGATCACCGCCATGATCAGGATCGCACCCGCCGGCGGCATCACCAGGCGGGTTTTGTCCTGGGGCGCTTCGTGATGGACGCCGTGAAACAGAAACACCAGCCATTTGCCGAGCCGGGATTGGGCGGGAAAATGAAACACGAAGCGATGCAGACCGTACTCGGTGAGGGTCCAGACCAGCAGCGCTGCCGCAGCCACGGGAACCAGATCGGTGAGCGACAGCTCATGGATGGTCACTGCGCGCCACAACAACCAGCCGATTACCGGCGCCCACACCAACAGCGGCACCACCGGATGCACATGGGTAAGGGCTTCCAGCAGATCGTTGCGAAACAGGCGAATGGAAGTTGTGTTCTTCGACGACATCCGTCTCTCATCTCATGGTCGGGTGGTTTTGGCTAATGCCCATCGTGATCATGCAGCGTTTCACGCATCCCCGCCGCCAGATCGACCTGGGGCTGCCAGTCGATCGCGGCGCCCAGCTCGCGCCAGTCGCAGGTCCAGTCGGCATGGCGCAATTCCCGTACTTTACCGGGCGTGAGCATGGGCGAGTAGCGCAACAGCGCGGCGGCAGTCCAGTTTACTCCGGCGATCCCGTCGAGCACTACGGAGGGCACCCGGAAGGAGCGCACCCGGCGCCCGCAGACAGCACCGGCAATGCGGACGATATCCGACCAGCTGTAACCCGCGTCCGTCGGATCGCTCAGGGTAAAAATTCGCCGCGGCGGTGACTCCGTGGCCAGCCAGCGCAGGACCGCGGTCGCCAGGTCTTCGATGTAGAGCACCGACACGCGGTCGGTGACGCGCCCCGGCAGCGGCGCAATGCCACGCGCCATCAGGCGAAACAGCGGCAGCAGTTCCCGGTCGCCGGGTCCGTACACGGCGGGTGGCCGCAGGATGGTCCAGGCGACGGCGTCGCCGCTCGCCTTCACCACCTGTTCGCCAGCGAGTTTGCTGGCGGCATAGGGCGACAGCTGGGGTTCCCGTGCGGCCAGCGACGACAGCGCCAACAGTCGCGGTCGCACACTGGCATCCTTGATGGCCTGGATCAGATGTTGGCCGCCCACCACATTGGCGGGCGCGAAATCCGCCGGGGTGCGTCCGCGTACCGTGCCCGCGCAGTGGATCACCGCGGCACTGCCCGCGAGCAACTGTCGTAGCGCCCGGGGTGCGGCGAGGTCGCCGGGGACGATATCGACACCGGCGCGTGCCAGTGGCTGCGCCGGTCCGGGTGAGCGCACCAGGGCGCGGACCCGAAACCCGGACGCCCGCAGGCGGAAACACAGGTTGCTGCCGATGAAGCCGGTGGCACCGGTGATCGCAACGAGCGGTGCCACCGGTCGTTGCGGGCTCGCCGTGCGTTCGATCAGGCCGACGCCGCGGTGGGCAGCGCCGTTTCCGCCGCCAGCTCGCTGATGAACATCAGGCGCGCGCGGGCACGGGATAGCTTGCCGGACGAGGTGCGGGGTAGATAACTTCTGGGTACCAGCTGGATATGGCATTCGAGCGCCAACTCCTGTCGCAGCAGGCGCGTGAGCCGGGCGACGAGGTCGGCGCGGCGCTCGGGCTTGGTTTCCCGGCACTCCACCATCAACACGCACTCGTCGCCATCGGTGCCGGGCGCGGCAAACGCCACCGAACCATCGACGCGGACTTCGGGCTGGGTTTCGGCGAGCTGTTCGATATCCTGGGGCCAGATGTTGCGGCCGCGAATAATGATGAGATCCTTCTGGCGGCCGGTGATGGTCAGGGCACCGTTGACCAGATAGCCGATGTCCCCGGTGTTCAGCCAGCCGGCGGGGTCCAGCACGGCGCGGGTTTCCTCGGGCATCTCAAAGTAGCCCGACATCACGCTGGGTCCGCGCAGATGGACGACGCCGCTTTCCTGATCGCCGAGCACGTCGCCGTCCTCGTTGCGGATCTCGACTTCGTAGCCGGGCAGCGGAATCCCGCAGCCGACGAAGCGTCGTCCCCTGCCTTCGCTGCAACTCGCCGCATCGAGCAGCACCACGCGATGGTTTTCGTAGAGTTCGTCGGTGTCCACAAGAACGGTGTTGTGACCCGAGTCGAGCGGTGAAAAGCTGATCCCGAGCGTGCACTCGGCCATGCCGTAACAGGCGAGAAACGCCCGCGCGTCGAATCCAGCCGGCGCCAGGGTTTGCGCGAAATAATCCAGGGTCTCGGGCCGGATCATCTCGGCGCCGACACCCGCCACGCGCCAGTGCCGCAAGTTGTATCTCTCCGCTTCGCCGGGGCCGAGCCGACGCGCGCACAGGTCGTAGCCGAAGGGTGGCGCAAAGGATACGGTTGCCCGGGTCTGCGTCATGAGGTTGAGCCACTGCCGCGGCCGCATGGCGAAGTCGCGCGTATCCAGATAGTCGACGGAGATTTGCGCCGCCACCGGGACCAGCACGAAACCCACCAGCCCCATGTCGTGATAGAACGGCAGCCACGAGAAGCAGCGGTCGCCTGGCGCCAGCTTGACGCCGTGCTGAACGATGCCGGCCAGATTCGCCATCGCCGTGTGTTGCCGGATCACCACCCCCCGCGGAAAGCGGGTGCTGCCCGACGTGTACTGGATATAGGCGATGCTGTTTGGATCCTGCGCCGGCAGCGCTTGCCCATCGGCGGCCGGGAGCCGATAAAAAGTCTCCGGGGTCGCGACCATGCGCAGGCCAAGCCCGGTGCTGGCCTCCTCCAGAAACGGTAGATACCCCTCGGAGGCCACCGCGATGCTCGCGTGGCTGCCCGCGAGCAGGCGTTGCAGTTGGGCGACATAGGACGTATGGGCGCCGAGCTTGACCGAGGCGGGCAACGGGACGGGAACCAGTCCGGCGTACTGACAGGCGTAGAAAAAACGCAGGAAATGCGGATCGGTTTCGGCGATCAGTGCCACGCGGTCGCCCTGGGACAGGCCGAGCGCGAGGAGCTTGCGGGCCAGCGCTATGGCATCGGCGCGCAGCGACCGGTACGACAGCCGCGCCTGGATCTTGCCTTGGCCTGAATAAAAATTGGCGCCCGTCGCGCCCAAGGCGGCGTAGTCCAGTGCTTCTGCCAGAGTGGCAAAATCGGCGGCGCGAAATGCGAGGCTGTGGAGCGTGGGTGTCGGTTCCAGGCGCAAGCGAAAGCCTCCGGGTTAGCGCATCGAAAATCTGAGTGCCGCCGCGTCCGTCCTGGGCGCGCGCGCAGCGAACATCGGATCGCCGGCCAACGGATCCCGGGATCGGGGACCCGAATCCAGATTGAGTCTGTGGGATGGTTGCCGGGCGCCGGGCGGTCTGTGCCAGGCGAGCTGGAGACTCTGCAATGCGCGATGCAAAAATGCAGGGCACCAGGGTGTCCGTGTTTTGCTGAGACCTATCTGCCAGCTGTCCGACATTTGAGGTGTGGCCCAGAACCCATGTCACATGGCTTGGACCAACCATAATCGACGGACATTATCGAAAACTTAACAATTTGTTGAAAAGCTGCTGCGGCAGCCATCTGCTTCGTTGCGCGGTGCTCGCTCCCTCGCCTATCTATCGGATATGTCTCGGTCGCTGCGCGCCGTGCGCCTCGCAGCTGGCCGCCTCGCGACGTTTTTCAACAAGCTGTTAAGAATACGGTCAGGACTGCGTGGCCAGCCAGGCCGCGACCGCGTCGACTTTGAGCTCGGTCTGGGTGCCGTCGCGGCGGTTGCGGCATTCCACGGTGTCTTCCGCCAACCCGCGTTCGCCCACCACCACAACGGTGGGAATGCCGATGAGTTCGACATCCGCAAGCATCGCTCCAAGGCGTGCCTTGGGGCGGTCCATCAGCAGCACCTCGTGACCGGCAGCGACGAGCTCGTCATACAGGCGCTCGCTCGTGTCCCGTACCCGATCGGACTGATGCGCATTGACGGGCACGATGGCCACGGCGAAAGGTGCCATTGCGCGCGGCCAGACGATGCCGCGCGCGTCGTGATGCTGTTCGATAGCGGCGGCCACTGCACGGCTGATACCGATGCCGTAGCAGCCCATCACCATGACTTGCTCGCGACCGCCTTCGTCGGTGATGCGGGCATTCATCGCCTGACTGTACTTGGTGCCCAACTGGAAAATATGCCCGACTTCGATACCGCGCCGGATGACGAGGCGTCCAACGCCATCTGGACTGGGATCGCCCGCCACCACGTCGCGGATATCGGCCGCCATGGGCGCGGGACAATCCCGCTCCCAGTTGGCGCCCGTCAGGTGATACCCATCCCGGTTCGCGCCGCACACGAAATCGGCGCAGGCCAGGGCGGCGTGATCCGCGATGATGTCGAGCGGCAGCTTTATCGGTCCCAGCGAGCCGGGGCCGCAGCCGGTTGCGGCGTGTATTTCGGCGTCGGTCGCCAGGCACAGGGGGCTCTCGACCTGGGGCAATTTCTCGGCCTTGATGGCGTTGAGCTGGTGATCTCCGCGCAGCACCAGGGCGACCAGTTGCCCGGGCTTGCTGCCTTTGACGATCAGGGTTTTGAGGATCTGCTCCGCGGGTCGTCCCAGGCAGGCACTCACCGCGTCGATGCTGTGCTGGCCCGGGGTTGCGATTTCCGCGAGCGGCTGGGTTGGCTCTGGCCGCGGCTGTGCCGGCGGCAGTGCCGGCGCCAGCTCGACGTTGGCGGCGTAATCGCCCGTGTCGGAAATCGCGATGGCATCCTCGCCGGCATCGGCGAGGACGTGAAATTCATGGGAGTGACTGCCGCCGATACTGCCAGTGTCGGCGAGCACCGCGCGAAATTCGACACCCAGGCGCGTGAAGATATTGGCGTAGGCGGTGTACATGCGCTGATAGGTTTCGGCGAGGCTGGCCTGATCGACGTGAAACGAATAGGCGTCTTTCATGATGAATTCGCGCGCCCGCATCACGCCGAAGCGGGGGCGGATCTCGTCGCGAAACTTGGTCTGGATCTGATAAAAGTTGGCGGGCAGATCGCGATAGCTGCGGATCTCGTTGCGCATCAGATCGGTGATGATTTCCTCGTGAGTCGGGCCGAGGCAGAACGGGCGCTGGTGCCGGTCCTCGATGCGCAGCAGTTCCGGGCCGTACTGCTCCCAGCGCCCCGATTCCTGCCACAGGTCGGCCGGCTGTACCACGGGCATCAGGACTTCCTGGGCGCCCGCCGCGTTCATTTCCTCGCGCACGATGGCCTCCACCTTGCGCAATACGCGCAGACCCAGCGGCAGCCAGCTGTAAAGACCGGCCGCGAGCTTGCGGATCATGCCGGCGCGCAGCATCAGTTGATGGCTGACGACCTCCGCTTCCGCTGGAGTTTCCTTGAGCGTGGGGATGAGCAGACGGCTGGCGCGCATCGAATAAATCCGGTGGGAGGCGTTGCGAGGGTGCTCATTCTAGCAGGCTGGCAGCTTGTTGAAGAACGTCGTGAGGCGGCCGGATGCGAGGCGCACGGCGCGCAGCGACCGAGACATATCAGTTGGATAGGCTGAGGAAGCGAGCACCGCGCAACGAAGCAGATGGCTGCCGCAGCAGTTCTTCAACAAGCTGCCAAGGCATCCCGCCGGCTGGTGTTGCCGCGTGTGGCAGGTATGCGCACAGGGGTTTGATGCGTGTGCGCGTAGAGACTCGTGCCGACCCGGAACCAGCCCCGGCGAACCGGGGCTGGATAATGCTGCCGCGAGACTCAGTTCGTCATGTCTTTGAGCGCCTTGAGCGCGAGCACTTTCACTGCTGTGCTGGCGGGGCGGGCCTGGAAAGTTGTTTCCTGGCCGGTGAAAGGGTTGATGCCCTTGCGCGCCTTGCGTGCCGGCTTCTTCACGGTTTTGATCTTGAGCAGGCCGGGCAGGGTGAATTCACCCACTCCGCGCTTCTTGATGTGCCGCTCGATGAGGGAGCCCAGCTCGTCCAGTACATCGGCGACCTGCTTCTTGCCAAGACTGGTATTGGCGGCCAGTTCGGCCAGGATCTGCGCTTTGGTAAGCTTTTCGGTAATGACGGCAGTCTTGCGAGGCGGTGCAGCAACCGGTTTTGCCGGTGTTTTGGCGGCCGGCTTTGCCTTCGCGGCAGGTTTTGCCTTGGCAGCTTTTTTGGCCGGAGCCTTTGGGGCGGTTTTTGTGGCAGCCATAAATAATCCCTTGTTGATCCAATTGTTGATCGAAGTTGAACGCCTGGACGGGTTTCGCGCCGGTAAAGCCGGCAATCCGGCGGATGCAAGTCGCCCGCGAAACTATATAAAGCATTGAAAATTGGCTCGCAAGCGGTTTTGCTGCCAAAGCTTGTTTTTTCCGGAAGAATCGCCAAATTTCATCGCCGCGATGCCGCGGCGCCAGTCATTTGCGCATTTTCCTGCGCGCTGGCGCCGGTTCCGGGGGCTGGGGGTGCAGAGTATAATGCGCCCCATTTTGTCGTCTTGTCCCCGGCGTGGCGCGCAACGACAGCAATTTCCTGGAGGTGATCTTCCGATGCCAATCTACGAATATGTGTGCCAGGACTGCGGGCACGAGCTCGAAGCGATCCAGAAGGTCGCCGACCCGCAGCTCGTGGACTGTCCCACCTGTTGCAATGCCAGCCTCAAGAAAAAGCTCACTGCCAGTGCGTTCCGGCTGAGCGGCAGCGGCTGGTACGAAACCGATTTCAAGACCGGCGACAAAAAGCGCAATCTGACGGCGGAAGCCGACTCCCGGCCAGCGGCAAAGGAGGAGGGCGCAGGCAACAAACCCGCGGGCGAGAGTGCCCCCGCCCCGAAGACCGCGCCCGCCACGGCAGCTACCCCATGACGGATGCCCGACAGTTGACGCCGGGCCACGGCGAGATCGGACGATCGATCTACTGCGGCGCGGTCGGGGAGAGCCTGGTGGGCACCGAGGTGGTGCTCTGCGGCTGGGTGGATCGCCGCCGCGATCACGGCGGGGTCATTTTCATCGATCTGCGTGATCGGGACGGCATCGTGCAGGTGGTCTTCGACCCCGACTGTGGCGTGCATTTCGATACCGCGGATCGTGTCCGCGGCGAATACGTACTGCGCGTGACCGGGCGGGTGCGGGCGCGGACCCCCGAGACCGTGAATCCCGACATGGCGACGGGCAAGGTCGAGGTCTATGGTCTCGCGCTCGACATTCTCAACAGCGCCGAGACGCCGCCCTTTCAGCTCGACGAGCACACCCGGGTGGGCGAGGAAGTGCGCCTGCACCATCGCTATCTGGATCTGCGCCGACCGGAGATGCAGCGCAACCTGCGCCTGCGGGCCCGGGTCACGGGCGCGTTGCGAAGGTTCCTCGACGGTGAGGGCTTTCTCGATATCGAGACGCCAATCCTGACCCGGGCGACGCCCGAAGGCGCACGCGATTACCTGGTCCCCAGCCGCACCCACCCGGGGCGCTTTTTCGCGCTCCCGCAGTCGCCGCAGTTGTTCAAGCAGATGTTGATGGTGAGCGGATTCGATCGCTACTACCAGGTCGCGCGCTGTTTCCGCGACGAGGATCTGCGCGCCGACCGGCAGCCTGAATTTACCCAGATCGACATCGAGACATCGTTCCTCGCCGAGGCCGATCTCATGGCCCTTGTCGAGGCCATGGTCCGGGGGCTGTTTGCCGAAGTGCTCGACGTCGAGCTCGGCGAGTTTCCGCGCCTGACCTACGCCGAGGCGATGGCGCGGTTCGGCAGCGACAAGCCCGATCTGCGCATTCCGCTGGAGCTGGTCGATATCAAGGATCTGATGGCGGAGGTCGAATTCAAGGTGTTTGCCGCCGCCGCCGCCGATCCCGCGGGTCGGGTGACGGCGCTGCGCCTGCCGGGCGGCAATGCGCTCAGCCGCAAGCAGATCGACGACTACACGGCTTTCGTCGCGCGTTACGGTGCCCGCGGACTGGCTTACATCAAGGTCAACGATTGCGCCGATGTCGACGAGGGTCTGCAATCGCCCATCGTGAAATTCCTGCCGCCCGCGGTGCGGCGCGCGATTCTCGACCGCGTCGGCGCGGAAAACGGCGACCTGATCTTCTTCGGCGCCGACAAGGCTGCCGTGGTGGCGGAATCCCTGGGTGCGCTGCGCTGCAAGCTCGGCCACGATCTGGATCTGTACACCCGCCCCTGGGCGCCGCTCTGGGTCGTGGATTTCCCCATGTTCGAACGGGACGGCAGCGGCGGCTGGACCCCGCTCCATCATCCTTTTACCGCGCCTTCCTGCGCTCCCGACGCCTTGCGCGCCGATCCCGGCGCGGCGCTGTCGCGCGCCTACGACATGGTGTTGAACGGTACCGAACTGGGCGGCGGTTCCGCGCGGATTCACCGTCCTGAACTACAGGCGGCGGTATTCGACATCCTGGGTATCGACGCCGCTCAGCAGCGCGAAAAATTCGGTTTTCTTCTGGATGCCCTGAAATACGGCTGTCCGCCCCATGCCGGCATTGCCTTCGGTCTGGATCGGCTCGTGATGCTGATGCTGGGCGCGGGCTCGATCCGCGATGTCATTGCCTTTCCCAAGACCCAGTCGGCGCAGTGCCTGCTGACCGATGCGCCGGGAGCGGTGGGGAGCGAGGCGCTGCGGGATCTGCACATCGCCCTGCGTCCGCCGCGGTAGTTTTCGGGAGACTCTTCATGGCGGGCCACAGCAAGTGGGCAAACATCAAGCATCGCAAGGCGGCCCAGGACGCCCAGCGCGGCAAACTGTTCACCAAGCTGATTCGCGAGCTGGTGACGGCGGCGCGGACCGGCGGCGGCACGCCGGACGACAATCCGCGGCTGCGGACCGCGATCGACAAGGCGCTGTCGGTGAACATGAAAAGGGATACCATCGACAAGGCGATCCAGCGCGGCGTGGGCGCCGGCGATGCGGAGAACTACGAAGAAGTCACCTACGAAGGCTATGGCGCGGGCGGCGTCGCGCTGCTCGTGGAGTGCCTCACCGACAACCGCAACCGTACGGTGGCCGATGTCCGGCACGCGTTCAGCAAGCGCGGCGGCAACCTGGGCACCGACGGTTCGGTCGCCTATCTGTTCAACCGTCGCGGTCAGTTGACCTATCCGCCGGGTTGCGACGAGAACCGCATTATCGAGGTTGCGCTTGAAGCCGGGGCCGAGGACGTCGTGAGCAACGAAGACGGTTCGGTCGATGTGCTGAGTGGCTGGCAGGACTTCGGAGCGGTGAAGGTGGCGATGACGGCCGCGGGATTGACGCCGGAGCACGCGGAGGTCGCCATGATTCCGCTTACCACAGTGGTGCCGGACGCGGACAGCGCGGTGGCTGTCGTCGCCTTGATCGACCAGCTCGAAGATCTGGACGATGTCCAGAACGTCTACACCAACGCTGATTTGTCGGCGGCGCCCTAGGTGACCTTCTTTTTCGCGCCGCGCTGGACGCTGCCGAGAGCCGGGAAAGCATTTTTTCGTTGTTGCCGGGATTCGTCATGGCGGTGATACTGGGCATAGATCCCGGCTCCCGATGCACCGGATTCGGGGTTGTCGAGAGTTCCGCCTCCACTCCTTCCTACATCGCGAGCGGCATCGTGCGGCCGCCCGCGACCGCGCTTGCCGAGCGCCTGGGCCATATTTTCAGCGGAGTCAGCGAACTCATCGCCCGTTATCACCCGGATGCGGTGGCGATCGAAGACATTTTCTTTGCCCGCGATCCGCGCGCGGCGCTGCGCCTGGGTCAGGCCCGGGGCGCCGCCATGGTTGCCGCGGTCCATGCCGGTTTGCCGGTTGCGGAGTACAGTGCGCGCACCGTCAAGCAGGCCGTGGTGGGTAATGGCGGTGCAACCAAGGAGCAGGTGCAGTCGATGGTGAAGCAACTGCTGCAATTGCCGGCGGTGCCACCCGCCGACGCCGCCGATGCCCTGGCGGTGGCGATCTGTCATGTCCACGGCATAGCGACGGCAGCCCGGGTGGGCGCGGCCCATTACGCCCGCGGGCGCTGGCAGAGTTAGCGATGCCCATCGGTTGTGCATCCGGGGACGTGGAGGCCAGGCCGTGATCGGTTGGCTCAGCGGCATACTGCGGGAGAAGCAGGCTCAGGAGTTGCTGGTCGATGTCCAGGGCGTCGGCTACGAGGTGCTGGTATCCCTCAACACCTATTTCGTCCTGCCCGAGGTGGGCGGTCCGGTGGTTCTGCACACCCACTTCGTGGTGCGCGAGGACGCCCAGCAACTGTTTGGATTCAGCGATGCCGCCGAGCGGCGGTTGTTCCGCGAGCTGATCCGCATCGGTGGCGTCGGGCCACGGCTGGCGCTCGCCGTGCTGTCGGGAATGACGGTGGCGGAGTTCATCCATGCGATCCGCGCCGGCGATACCGCGCGCCTGGTCCGGCTGCCCGGGGTAGGGCGCAAGACGGCGGAGCGCCTGCTGGTGGAGATGCGCGATCGCATCGCGGACTGGGGTCCGCTGGCGACTGGCGCTGGTAGCCCGAGCGCGGCGTCGTACGGGCAGGATATCGGCGGTGAGGCCGAGAGCGCCCTGATGGCGCTCGGTTACAAACCCGCCGAGGCGGCGCAGATGGTGGCCACGGCGCTGACCGACTGCCCCGCGACCGAGGCGGGCGACAGTGCGCAATTGATCCGCAGGGCCTTGCGCGGCATGGTGAAAAAGTAGTTCTGGACCGGTATGCTAGCCGCCAATTTCCCGGGCTGGCCCGATGATTGAAACTGATCGTCTCGTAGCGCCCCAGGCTGCCGCCCCCGAACAGCGCATCGATCGCGCGCTGCGCCCCCTGAGGCTCGAAGACTACGTCGGTCAGACCGCGGTGCGGGAGCAGATGGCGGTGTTCATCGAGGCCGCGTGCAGCCGCAACGAACCTCTGGATCACACCCTGGTATTCGGCCCGCCTGGGCTTGGCAAGACCACCCTCGCGCACATCATCGCCAGCGAAATGGGCGCCCGGTTGAAGACCACCTCGGGCCCGGTGCTGGAGCGGGCCGGGGATCTCGCCGCGCTGCTCACCAATCTGGAAGCGGGCGATGTGCTGTTCATTGACGAGATCCATCGTCTGAGTCCGTTGGTGGAGGAGATTCTCTATCCGGCGATGGAAGATTACCGGCTCGATATCCTGATCGGCGAGGGGCCTGCCGCGCGTTCGATCAAGCTTGAGTTGCCGCCGTTCACCCTGGTGGGCGCCACCACGCGGGCGGGTTTGCTGACGTCGCCGCTGCGGGATCGGTTCGGTATCGTGCAGCGTCTGGAGTTCTACAGCGTCGAGGAACTGGGCGCCATCGTTACCCGCGCGGCCGGGATTCTTGGCGTCGAGATCGATGCGGAGGGCGCCATGGAAGTGGCGCGCCGGGCGCGCGGCACGCCCCGCATAGCCAACCGCCTGTTGCGGCGGGTGCGCGATTACGCGGAAGTACGGAGCGACGGTCGTATCCTGGTGGAAGTTGCGAATGTCGCTCTGGATATGCTCAAGGTCGACAAGTCCGGCTTCGATCATCTCGACCGGCGCCTGCTGCGCAGCATCATCGAAAAATTCGACGGTGGGCCCGTGGGGCTGGACAGTCTGGCGGCGGCCTTGAGCGAGGAGCGCGACACCATCGAGGACGTGCTCGAGCCTTATTTGATCCAGCAGGGCTATCTGGCGCGCACGGCGCGCGGTCGGATCGCAACGCGACTGGCGTACGAGCATTTTGGTTTGCGACCGCCGACGACCGGCGGCGCCGGATCACAGCCGGGTCTGTTGCCGCCTTGAGCACGATTTTCGAATTGCCGGTGCGGGTTTATATCGAGGATACCGATGCCCAGGGTATCGTCTATTACGTGAATTACCTGAAGTACATGGAGCGTGCGCGTTCGGAGTGGCTCCGCCACCATGGGTTTGCGAATCCCGCCTTTTGGGGCGACGACAGTATTTTTGTGGTGCACTCGCTCAATGTGCGTTACCACCGTCCGGCAAGACTCTATGACGATCTGCTCGTTACCGCTTGCGCGGTGGCGCACGGTCGCGCCTGGTTCGAGGTCGAGCAGAGTGTTCGCCGCGGTGGGGAATTATTGTGCGCGGGCCAGGTCAAGGTGGCCTGTGCCGACCGTCGCACCATGAAGCCGGTGAGAATGCCGGGCGAGATGATCGAAAGAATTTTTGCCAATGCCTGATAGCTGAGGAGTCACGGGTGACAAACGAAATGTCTTTCTGGGTGCTGATCGTCGGTGCAACCCTTCCCGTCAAAATGGTGCTGCTGATCCTGTTCGGGGCGTCGGCGCTGTCCTGGGTGATGATCATCCAGCGCGGACTTTATCTGCGTGGCGCCGACGCGGACCTCAAGCGGTTCGAAAACACTTTCTGGTCCGGAGGCGACCTCAACCAGTTGTTCAATGACGGCAACCAGCGTTTGCAAGGCAATGAACATATCCCGGGCGTGGAGACCGTGTTTCGCGCGGGGTTCCGGGAGTTCAACCGCCTCAACCAGCAGCGTGGCGCCGACCCGGATTCCATCGTTGCCGGCGTCGAGCGGGCGATGCGGGTTGCGCTGTCCCGGGAAGAGGAAAAGCTCAACACCCATCTACCGTTTCTTGCCAGTGTGGCTTCGGTGAGCCCCTATATCGGGTTGTTCGGCACCGTGTGGGGCATCATGCAGGCGTTCCGGGGTCTCGCCGGAATGCAGCAGGCGACCCTGGCGGCGGTCGCCCCCGGCATTGCCGAGGCGCTTGTAGCGACCGCGATGGGCCTGTTCGCGGCGATTCCCGCCGTCATCGCCTACAACCGATTCGCCGCGCGTGTAGAGCAGGTGTATGGCGGCTACCAGACTTTTGCGGAAGAGTTCTCGGGCATCCTGCACCGCCGCATTTACAGTACCGGCAAGTAGCAGGTCGGGATCATGGCGTTCAACAAGAAGCAAAAGCGCGCTCTGGTGGCGGAAATCAACGTCGTCCCCTATATCGACGTGATGCTGGTGCTGCTGATCGTCTTCATGGTTACGGCGCCGCTGCTCACCACGGGCGTGAAAGTGGATCTCCCCACGGCGACCGCGCAGCCGGTGGAGGACAAGGAGCCCATCGAGGTCGCGATTGACAAGGCGGGCGTGTACCACCTGGACCTCGGCAACGGCAAAAGTCAGCCCGAAGCGCTGGAGGCCATTGTCGAGAAAATCCGCAAGGTATTGAGCGAAAAACCGGATACTCCGGTGCTGGTGCGGGGAGACCGCACGGTCGATTACGGCACCGTGGTCGGGCTCATGGCCAAGCTGCAAGCGGCCGGAGTGAAGGGCGTCGGACTGGTCACCGATCCGCCGTCGGGACGACGGTGAATGGCACGACGCGGATCCGGGTATCGGATAGCGGTACTGTGCAGTGTCTTGCTGCACGGCGGGCTGCTGTACCTGCTGATCAGCGGCTGGTACCCCGAGTTTCGCCGGCGGGAGCTGGCGCAGCCAAGCTATATCGAAGCCACCTTGTTGCAGGTCGAGCGTCCGGCGCCGACCCAGCCCGCGCCGGCAAAGGCCCAACAGCCCAACTCGGAGCCGGCCAAACCGGAGCCCGCGAAGCCCGAACCACCAAAGCCGCCGCCGCCCAAGCCTGAGCCCAAGCCGGTAGCGGACGATACCGC
>JBFWOQ010000020.1:0-45140 GCA_050250395.1 Porticoccaceae bacterium | reverse complement strand
AAACCGCCTCTCGGGTCCGGCCCCAACGCCAGACAGGACGCCGATGGCCCACCAATGGTTCTCCAGCGCCGCCAACAGCGCCCCTGCGCAACTCCACTCCACAATCGGTGAGCGAAGCGGGCTAAGGTGGTCGAGTTGGCTCAAGCCCTCAACTGGCTCCAGGCGGGCGCGGACGGCTCGGCCGTCGTGACAGTCGGCGGCGAACGCGTTATGTCGTTCGGGGGCTATGAGGGGAGGATTCGGCAAGCGTTGCTCGACTACATCGACATCGTGCGTCCTCCTTGGATACAAAACGCGACATTCGGTCGGGCCCGGGTGCTTAGCTTCGCAGGTTCCGACATCGCACAAGTGTTTGTCGAGGGCGGTCTCGCTTACGGGTTCGGCGATGAAATTGTCGCGTTTTGGGACGAAATAGCCGCCCGGGCCCGCGGCCAGAAAGGAGCCAGATTGACCGGTATTGGCAGGGCCGGGGAACGCCTGACCATCGCGCACGAAAGAGAGCGCACGGGTCGCGAGCCCAAGTGGATTTCCGTTGAGAGTAACGAGGACGGATACGACGTCCTCTCTGTGGCCAGCCGGGACGACGCGCGCCTGCTGTCAATCGAGGTAAAGGCCACCACCGTCGGGTTGGGCGGGCGTTTCCACCTTACGACCAATGAGTGGGATCGAGCCGTATTGAGCGATATCCACGCGTTCCACCTGTGGGACATCAGCCGGCCGGTGCCGAGCCTCGCGGTCCTTTTCAAGGCAGAGGTAGATCCGCACGTTCCGGTCAATCGAGGAGATGGGGCTTGGGAGTCTGTCGAGATTCCTTTCGGTGTGTTCGCTGACAAGTTTTTGGCCCAGATGGATATTGGGACAATCGATATTATATAGACGCTGCTAATTTGATCAGCCAGCGGTAGCGAGTAACAAATTAGCGTCGCTAGTGAAAGCGTGGGTCATTTCGCGGGCCTTGTTGCCGTCAACTCGTCGACTGCCATAGTAAAAGGGCGCCTCCAGGCACCCTTTTACTATGGATAACCGGCTCAGTAGCCGCCGATCTTCGAAAACACCCTTTTCGGATTCTCCACCATCATGGTGTCGATGTCCTTGTCGCTCACACCCGCTGCCTTCAGCGCCGGCAGCACGTCGCGGGGCACATGTTCGTAACACCAGTTGGGCGCGAATTGCTCGATGTACTTCTGGTCGAAGAAGTCCTGGAAGCTGCACGAATCGTGCGAGATGACCATCTGCCCCGCGAATCCCTTGGCGCACAGTTGGGCGACCGTCTGCACCCGCTGGTCGGTGGGCAGGTAGGCTTCGAGACCGAAGCGGTCCATGCCGATGAAGCTGCCGCGATCGAGAATGCTCTGCAGGTAGTCGAGATCGGTGGAGTCGCCGCAGTGGCCGATCACCACCCGCGTGAGATCGACGCCGAACTCGGCGAATGCGGTCTGCTGGTCGCGCGCGGAGGTATTCGAGACCGTGGTGTGGGTGGAAATGGGCACGCCGGTCTCGCGGTGGGCGATTGCCGTCGCCTGAAGCAGCTTTTTGTTGAAGGCATCGACGCCCGGGTTGTCGGTGGCGCACTTGATGACACCGGCCTTGATGCCGGTATCGAGGATGCCGTCGCGGATGTCGCGGATCATGTAGCTGGCGAGCGACTTGGCGTCCCAGCCGTGCATCTGGGGCTCTTCGGTCCAGTAGAAGCCCGTGGGTGCGATGACGTGGACGCCGGTGGCTTCGGCCACCCGGCGAATGGTGTGGATGTCCCGTCCCAGGTTGACCGGCGTCAGATCCACGATGGATCTCACCCCGCGGTCGGCGGCCCGCTTCAGCGCCGCGATAGCCTTGGGTATCTGCTGTTCGGCGTCGTAGTAGTTGGTGTAGTTCTGGCGCATGGACCAGTTGGCGACCACGATGTGTTCGTGCATCAGGCACATGCCCAGATCGTTGACATCGATCGGCCCGAGTGCGGTTTCTACCTGTGGCATGACGGTTCCCCCTGAGAGTTGCAGTTGTGGCGTGCGCCGGATGGCGCGTGCGGTATTGGTGCGGCGATGGTAGAAGAAGTGACCGGCGGGCGAAACCCCGCCACCTGACGGCGCCGCTGCGCTAGAATGGGGGCGAAGTCGGCTGGACAGTCGCTGTCTCGCGCGAGCGGGATGGAGGAAAGTCCGGGCTCCACAGGGCAGAGTGCCAGGTAACGCCTGGGGGGCGTGAGTCCACGGAAAGTGCCACAGAAAATATACCGCCAAGCCGCCGGGATCCTTCCGGTGGACGGTAAGGGTGAAATGGTGCGGTAAGAGCGCACCGCGCGTCTGGCAACAGGCGTGGCAGGGTAAACCCCACTCGGAGCAAGGCCAAATAGGAACCCCATGACGCGGCCCGTGTCGGGTTCGGGTAGGCCGCTTGAGGCGCGCGGCGACGTGCGTCCCAGATGAATGGGCGGTGCGTGGGGCCGTCGCCACGCGCGGCGACTCCCGGCATCGCACACTTCACTAATCGCTTTAAGTTTGCGCCCCACCATTCTGATATATATCGAGTGATTTCCTTGATCGTTTCCGCGCGGGGGGCTTCGACACCAGATCGTCGCTTTTCCCCGCATTTTTAAGGTGTTTTGTGGTGATCGCCTGCTTGACTTTGGGTTAGGCGGGCATATAGTGGCTCGAATTGGGAGATTGTGGGAAATAGTGGGTTTCCCGGAGCCTGGCCCGGCGGAGGCACCGTGTTTCGCGGCAATAACGAAATCAACATGGACGCGAAAGGACGCATGGCGATCCCCGCCCGTTACCGCGACGCCCTCGCGACCGGCTGTGACGGCCAGCTCGTGGCCACCATCGATATTGAAGACCGCTGTCTGTTTCTATATCCCCTGCCCGCCTGGCGGGAAATAGAAGCCCAGATCTCCAGGCTGCCGACGTTCAATCCCGACACCCGTCGCTTGCAGCGGTTGCTGATCGGTCACGCGCGCGAACTCGAAATGGACGGCAGCGGTCGGGTGTTGATTCCCCCGGAGCTGCGGACCTATGCCGGGCTGGACAAAGAGGTTGTGTTGGTGGGTCAGGGTCATCGTTTTGAATTGTGGAGTACCGACAGCTGGGCGGCAGCGCGCGAGCAGTGGCTGGTCGAAGCCGCGGGCGGACGGGCGATCCCGGCGGAAATGCAAAGCCTGTCGCTGTAGGAGCGGGCGCTTGGACGAGGGCCCCGCGGGCGATCACCAAACAGTATTGCTGGAAGAGGCGGTAACGGCCTTGGTCACGGATCCGAACGGTTTTTACGTCGACGGCACCTTCGGGCGCGGCGGCCACACGCGCGCGCTCCTCGACCGCCTCGGGCCCGGGGGTCGGGTGCTGGCGCTGGACCTCGATCCCCAGGCCTGCCGCGTGGGCGCGGCGCTGGCGGCAACGGATAGTCGTTTGGAGATGGCGCAAATGTCGTTTTGCGACCTGTTGCCGCACCTGGCCGCGCGGGCGGCTCCGGTGTCGGTCACGGGCCTGCTCCTCGATCTCGGCGTGTCGTCACCGCAGCTGGACGACCCAGCGCGCGGCTTCAGTTTTCTCCGCGACGGCGACCTCGACATGCGCATGAATCCCGCACAGGGACAGAGCGCGGCCGCCTGGCTGGCGACGGCGAGCGAGACCGAAATCACCCGTGTTTTGCAGGAGTACGGCGAGGAGCGTTACGCGCGCCGCATCGCCCGGGCGATCGTTCAGGCGCGGGCACGGCAGCCATTGTTACGCACCGTGCAACTCGCACAGGTCATCGCACAGGCGCACCCGGCTTGGCAGCCCGGGCGCCACCCGGCGACCCGGTCGTTTCAGGCGATCCGCATCCACATCAATGGCGAACTTGCCGCATTGCGCGCCGTGCTGGATCAGGTGCTCGAGGTGCTGGCGGTTGGCGGGCGCTTGGTGGTGATCAGTTTTCACTCCCTGGAAGACCGCATGGTGAAGCGCTTCATCCGTGACGCGGAGCGCCCACGCGTGCCCCGCGGGCTGCCCATCGAGGAGGCCCGTCTGCCGCGCCGCCTGCGTGCGCTGGGGCGCGCGATCAGCCCTTCGGCGGCCGAGGTCGCGGCCAATCCGCGCGCGCGCAGTGCCGTGATGCGGGTAGCGGAGAAGCTGGCGTGACGCGCATGGTGGTGGCGCTGTGGGTGCTGGTGCTGGCAACCGCTCTGGCGGCGGTGCTGGTCAGCCAGAATTGTCGGCGGATCTATATGCAATTGGCGCAGCATCAGCGCACCGAGCACCAGTTGCAGGTGGACTGGGGGCGCTATCTCCTGGAGCGCGGCACGCTGGCGTCGCCGGGCCGCATCGAAAAGCTGGGAATCGAGAAGTACCGTCTGCATGCGCCTGCCGTGCAGGACATCGTCATGGTGCCGCCATGACACGCCGGGCGCCGCATCAGCGCAAAATCGAATACTGGCGTTACCTCAGCCTGATGGTGGCCCTGGGTGTATTGCCGCTGGCGGTGTTGTGGCATACCGCCGGCCTGCAAGTATTCGAGCACGGCGACAAAGGCGCCCGCTTTCTGCAGACGCAGGGCGACGCCCGTACGCTGCGGGTCCGACCGGTTCCCGCCTATCGTGGCCTGATTACCGATCGCCATGGCGAGCCGTTGGCGGTGAGCACGGCCGTGGTGACGCTGTGGGCGAATCCGAAGGAGCTGCTGGAGAGCGGCAAGAGCCTTGAGCCCCTGGCGCGGCGGCTCGGGGTGCCCCTGGCGAAATTGCGGGAGAGTCTGGATCGCAATGCCAAACGCGAATTCATGTTCCTGGCGCGGCGGCTGACGCCCGCCGAAGCGAATCCGGTGCTCGATCTGAAACTCAAGGGCGTCTACGGACGCGACGAGTACAAGCGCTACTACCCCGCGGGCGAGGTCACCGCGCAGCTGGTCGGGATCACCAATGTCGACGACAGGGGACAGGAAGGACTCGAACTGGCCTATGACCAATGGCTTGCCGGAGTGCCGGGCGAACGCCGCGTGCTCCAGGACCGCAAGACAAGGGTGATCAAGGATCTGGAACTCATCCGCAGCGAAAAACCGGGCAACGACCTCGCGCTCTCCATCGACCTGCGCCTGCAGTACCTGGCCTATCGTGAGTTGCGCGCCGCGCTGGAAGCGCATCGCGCCGCGAGCGGATCCGTGGTGATGCTCGATGCCCGCACCGGTGAAGTACTGGCGATGGTGAGCCAGCCCTCCTTCAATCCCAATGCGCGCGGCGCGGGCGAGGTCGGTGCGCAGCGCAATCGGACGGTCACCGATGCGATCGAGCCGGGTTCGGTGATGAAGCCGTTCACCCTGGTGGCGGCACTGGAAAGTGGACGCTTCCGGCCCGACACCCCGGTTGACACGGCGCCGGGCTACATTCGCTTCGGCAGCAAGACCTACAAGGATCCCCACAGCTACGGGCTGCTCGATCTTACGGGTGTGCTCGCCAAATCGAGTCAGGTGGGCACTACCAAGGTCGCCATGACCCTGGACCCCGAAAGTATCCGCAACGTGTTCGACCGGGTGGGCATTGGCCAGAGTCCCGGCACCGGGTTTCCGGGCGAAGGCCCCGGCGACCTGCCCAGCCGGCGCAAATGGGCGTCGGTGGAGCATGCGTCCCTGGCGTTTGGCTACGGCCTGACGGCGACCCCGTTGCAGTTGGCGGGCGCCTATCTCGTGCTCGCAAACGGGGGTGTACGCCGGCCCGTGACCTTGCTGCGCCAGGAGCCGGGTGCACCCATGCCGGCGGGCAAGCGCGTCATCGACGCGAAGATCGCCGACGAAATCAGTCTCATGCTGAGGGCCGTGGTCGAGCGTGGCACAGGTACGCGCGCGGGGATTCCCGTGTACGCCGCGGCGGGCAAGACCGGGACCTCCCACAAAGTCGGAGCCGGCGGCTATCAGGCGCGTCATTATGTATCGCTGTTTGCCGGCATGGCCCCGGCGGACAATCCCGAACTGGTAACGGTGGTGGTGGTCGACGATCCTCAGACCGGAGGTTACTTCGGCGGCGTGGTGGCCGCGCCGGTGTTCGCCCGGGTGACCTCGGCGGCGCTGCGCCTGCTGGCCGTGCAGCCCCCGCTCCCTCCGGCGCCGCGGTCCGATGGGGTTGCCGATCTGACCGCCAGGGCCGCCGAGCGAACCGGGGCGGGTGCGGGATGATGGCCACACCGAGCCACGACCGCGATATCCGGTTGGCCGATCTGCTGGCGGATCCCGCGCGGCTCGATACCTTGGCGGGGCTCCGGGTGCGGGGGCTCGCGCTCGACAGCCGCAATCTCGTGCCCGGCGATATCTTTCTTGCCCTGCCCGGGACCCGCCGGGATGGCCGCGATTTCATCGCCGCCGCCGCAGCGGCCGGCGCGGTGGCCGTGTTGGCGGAAGAGAAGGGCCTGGCCGCGTACAACGACCTGCGGTCGGCGATGCGGATTCCGGTGGTCCCGGTGTGCGGGCTGGCGGCGCGGATCAGCGCCATTGCCGGGCGCTTTTACGGCGAGCCCGGCACAGCGCTGACCATCACGGGGGTCACCGGTACCAACGGCAAGACCACCTGCACCCAATTGCTGGCGCAGCTGTTTGCATTGCTGGAAGCGCCGGCCGGCGTCATCGGAACCCTGGGTGCGGGGGTGCTGGGCGGTCCGGTTGCGCTGGCCGATACCGGCGTGACCACGCCTGACGCCATCGTCACGCAGCGGTTGTTGGCGGAATTTCGGGACCAGGGTATACGTCGGGTGGTCATGGAGGTCTCGTCCCACAGCCTGGATCAGCAGCGGGTGGCGGGGGTGCCCATGCACACCGCCGTGTTCACCAACCTGAGCCGGGATCATCTCGACTACCACGGCGACATGACGGCCTATCGCGTGGCCAAGGCGCGCCTGTTCCGGCAGCCCGGATTGGCGAATGCCGTCATCAATCTGGATGATCCGGTCGGTGCCGAACTGCTTGGCGCATTGCCGGCCGGGGTTGCCGGCTACGGTTATTCCGCCCAGGGCAGTGGCGCCGCGATCCGGGCGCTGGATGCGGAGTTCAGCGCCGCGGGCGTGCGCGCCCGGGTGGTTGCGCCCTGGGGCGAGGGTACCCTGGTCAGTGCGCTGCCCGGCGGCTTCAACCTGGCCAATCTGCTGGCGGTGATCGGCGCGGCCTGCGCCCAGGGTTTCGCGCTGGCCGCCGTACTGGCTGCGATACCGCAATTGCAGGCCGCTCCCGGGCGCATGCAGTCGGTCGATGGTGCCGAAGGTCCGCGGGTGGTCGTCGATTATGCGCACACACCCGACGCACTCGAACAGGCATTGGCCGCGCTGCGCGAAAGTGCCGCCGGCGGGCGGCTGTGGTGTGTGTTCGGCTGCGGTGGCGAGCGCGATCGCGGCAAGCGCCCCGGCATGGGTGCGATCGCGGTCGCGGGCGCGGACCGGGTGGTGGTGACCAGCGACAATCCGCGCGGCGAAGATCCCGACGCCATCATTGCGCAGATTCTGAGCGGTGTGGCGGCCAATCAACGCGACCGCCTGTGGGTGATCCCCGACCGCCGCGCAGCGATCGAGCGGGCCATCGCCGATGCCGGTCCCGCCGATATCGTTCTGATTGCCGGCAAGGGGCACGAAACCTGGCAGGAAATTGCCGGCGTGCGCTGGCCCTTTAACGACGCCGCCGAAGCGCGCCGCGCACTCGCCGCGCGGGAGGACCGGTCATGACCGTGCGCCCCCTGACCCTGTCGGAAGCTGCCGCGGCGTTCGGCGGCACCCTCATGTATCCCGATTGTCACTTCCAGCGCGTCGCGACCGACACCCGCCAGTTGCGTGGGGGCGAGTTGTTCGTGGCGCTGCGGGGCGAGCGCTTCGACGCCCATCGGTTTCTTGCCGAGGCGGCCGCGCTGGCCTGCGGGCTGGTGGTCACCCGGGCCGACAAACACCTGAAGCTCCCGCAATGGATCGTGCCGGATACCGACGCCGCCCTGGGGCAACTCGCGTCGCTCGCGCGCGATCAGTTCGACGGCCCGGTGATTGCCATCACCGGCAGCAGTGGCAAGACCACCGTCAAGGAGATGACGGCGGCCATCCTGCGCGGGCTGGGACCGGTGCTGGCGACGCGCGGCAATCTCAACAACCATATCGGGTTGCCTCTTACCCTGCTGGGCAGTGAGCCCGAGCAGCGTTTCGCGGTGCTGGAAATGGGCGCCAGTGCCGCCGGCGAAATCGCCTGGTTGGGTCGCATCGCGCGCCCGACGGTGGCGCTGATCACCAATGTACTGCCCGCCCATGTCGCCGGCTTCGGTTCCCTGGCCGGGGTAGCCGCCGCCAAGGGCGAGATCTACGCCGCGCTGGGCGCCAAGGGTACCGCGGTGTTGAACCTCGACCTCGATTCCCGCTGGCTGAACGGGTGGCGCGCCAATTTGCCGTGCCTCGAAGTGCTGACGTTCAGTCTCGCGCGGTCGGACGCCGACGTAGGTGCAACCGCCATCGCGATCGACGCCGAAGGCTGCGCCAGCTTCAGGCTTCGCACCCCGCTGGGCGAGACCGCCATCCGCTTGCAGGTCGCCGGCCGCCACAATGTTGCCAATGCCCTCGCCGCCGCCACCTGTGCGCTTGCCGCCGGCGCCGACCTGGACGCCATGGCAGCCGGGCTGCGGGCGGTACTGCCGGCGCCGGGGCGCATGCAGATCCGCCGTGGGCGCAACGGCAGCCGGGTGATCGATGACAGCTACAACGCCAATCCCGGTTCGGTGAAAGCCGCTCTGGACGCGCTCGCGAACTTTCCCGGGCGGCGTCTGCTGGTGCTGGGCGATATGGCGGAGCTGGGTCAGGACGCGCCGGGGCTGCACCGGGAAGTGGGCGCTTACGCGGCGGCCCAGGGTATCGACGCCCTCTATGCCTGCGGGCCGCTGAGCGCGCTGGCGGCTGCGGCCTTTGGCGCCGGCGGCCGCGTGTTTGCGGACAAAGCCACTCTGACGCGGGCGCTGATAGACCTCCTGGCCCCGGACACCACGGTGCTCGTCAAGGGCTCGCGTTCGGCCGGGATGGAAGACGTTGCGCGTCAACTCGACGCTGGGGAGGAAGCCGATGCTGCTCTGGTTGAGTGATTATCTGGCCCAGTACTACCGCGGCTTTGGCGTATTTCACTACCTGACGCTGCGGGCCATCATGGGCGCGCTGACGGCGCTCGGCATCTCGCTGCTGCTGGGCCCGGGCGTGATCCGTCGCCTCAACGCGCTGCAGATCGGGCAGGCAGTACGCAGCGACGGGCCACAGTCGCACCTGAGCAAATCCGGCACCCCCACCATGGGGGGCGCGCTGATCCTGTTGTCGATTTTCGCCAGCGCCCTGCTGTGGTCCGATCTCGGCAATCGCTATGTCTGGACGGTGCTGCTGGTGACTTTCGCCTTTGGCGCCATCGGCTGGGTGGACGACTATCGCAAGGTGGTCGCGCGCAACTCGCGCGGACTGCCGGCACGCTGGAAATACCTCTGGCAGTCGCTGGCGGGTTTGGCGGCGGCGCTGTTTCTTTATTACAGCGCGCAATCCCCGGCGGCGACGCAACTGATAGTGCCCTTCTTCAAGCAGGTCAGCTGGGACCTGGGCTGGGGCTACATCCTGCTCGCCTACTTCGTGATCGTGGGTACCAGCAACGCGGTCAATCTGACCGACGGCCTCGATGGCCTGGCGATCATGCCTACCGTGCTGGTCGGCGGCGCGCTGGGCCTGTTTGCCTACCTGGTCGGGCACGCCCAGTTCGCCCAGTATCTGCATGTCCCCTTCATTGCCGGTGCCGGCGAGCTGGTGGTGTTTTGCGCGGCGCTGGTGGGCGCCGGGCTGGGTTTCCTGTGGTTCAACACCTATCCGGCGCAGATCTTCATGGGCGACGTGGGCGCGCTGGCGCTGGGTGCCGCGCTCGGCGTGATCGCGGTGATGGTGCGCCACGAAATCGTGCTGTTCATCATGGGCGGCATCTTTGTGCTGGAGACCGTGTCCGTCATCCTCCAGGTGGCGTCCTACAAGCTCACCGGCAAGCGCATCTTCCGCATGGCGCCCATTCACCACCATTTCGAACTCAAGGGCTGGCCCGAGCCGCGGGTGATCGTCCGTTTCTGGATCATCACCCTGATTCTGGTGCTGGTCGGTCTTGCCACCTTGAAGCTGCGCTGACACCGACATGGTCAGAACCTTGCCCGCCAACGATCAGCGCACCGTGGTGGCCGGACTCGGCGCCACCGGGCTGTCGGTGGCCCGCTATCTGGCCGCGCGCGGCGAGATCTTTGCCGTGGTGGATACCCGCGCAGCGCCGCCGGGCCTTGCCGCGCTGACGGCGGAATTGCCCGAGGTTCCGGTGTTTCTCGGCGATCTGGATGCCGGGTTGCTCGCTCGCGCCACGCGCATCATCCTGAGCCCGGGGCTCGCGCTGGCCGAGCCCGCGCTCGCCGCCGCCGTGGCCGCCGGGGTCGAGATCATCGGCGACATCGAGCTGTTCGCCCGCGCTGCGCGGGCGCCGATCGTCGCCATCACCGGTTCGAACGGCAAGAGCACGGTGACCGAGTTGGTGGGTGCGATGGCGGCCGCGGCGGGCCGCCGGGTCGCGGTAGGCGGCAATCTGGGGATTCCGGCCCTCGATCTGCTGGACGACGATGCCCAGCTCTATGTGCTGGAGCTTTCCAGTTTTCAGCTGGAAACCACTCGGGTATTGGGTGCCGCGGTGGCAACGGTGCTCAACCTCAGCCCCGATCATCTGGATCGTTACCCCGATCTGGCGGCGTATCGCAGCGCCAAACAGCGCATTTTCAGCGGCGCGCGGCACATCGTCTGCAATCGCGACGACCCTCGGTCGACGCCCCCGGAGCCCCTGCGCGCGCCGCGTTCGAGCTTCGGACTCGGGCCGCCTCCTGGCGATGGCTTCGGCTTGGCGATGGCTGGGGATCGCCCCTGGCTCGCCCTGGGATCGACACTGCTGCTGCCGGTCGACGAGATGGGCCTTAAAGGCCGTCACAACGTCGCCAATGCGCTCGCCGCGCTGGCGCTCGGGCACGCCGCCGGTCTGCCCATGGCGTCGATGGTTACCGCCTTGCGCGGCTTCGCGGGTCTGCCGCATCGCTGTCAGCAGGTGCTGGCGCGCGCTGGCATTACCTGGATCGACGATTCGAAAGCCACCAATGTGGGCGCCGCGGTCGCGGCCATAGAGGGTCTCGCCGGCGCGGTGCCCAACCTGATATGGATTGCCGGCGGGCAGGGCAAGGGCCAGACCTTCGCGGCACTGGCGGCGGCGCTCCCTGGGCGGGTGCGCGAGGCCTTGCTTCTGGGCGAGGATGCCCACCGGATCGAGGCGGCCATCGCCGGGCGGGTGCCGGTGAGGCGCGTGGCGTCGATGGCGGCGGCCGTTGCGGCGGCGCGCGCGGCGGCCCGACCCGGCGACTGCGTGCTGCTGTCGCCGGCCTGTGCCAGCTTTGACATGTTCGCGAACTACGCCGATCGCGGCGATCAGTTCGCGCGCGCCGCGCGGGCGCTGCCATGAAAACCGCTTCGCACGGGGACAATCGTGGCGGCGCGGCGTTCAAGGCGCAGCTGCTCCAGCAAGTGGACAAATGGCTTCCAGTCGGATCCCCCCTGCTTCCGCGCGGCCTCGATCCCTGGCTCGCCGGCAGCGCGCTGGCGCTGCTCTCGCTGGGGCTGGTGATGGTGGCGTCGGCCTCGATCGGGCTCGCCACCGGCCACGGCGACGCCCTGTTCTTCGTCAAGCGGCACCTGCTTTACCTGGGACTGGCGGGCGTACTCGCCGTTGTCGTGCTGCGGGTTTCGCTGGCATGGTGGTACGCGCAGAGCGCCACGCTGCTGATCGTCGCCGTGGTGTTGCTGGCGCTGGTACTGATTCCCGGCATCGGTCGCGAAGTCAACGGCAGTCGCCGCTGGCTGGCCTTGGGGCCGTTTTCCCTGCAAGTGGGAGAGTTCGCCAAGCTCGCCATGGTGGTATTTACCGCCGCCTACCTGCAACGCCGGCAATTGCACCTGCGGGAGGAGTGGCGGGACTTCGCCAAGCCCCTGGCGATCCTCGGTGTGCTGGCGGTGCTGATGTTGCTGCAGCCCGACCTGGGTTCCATCGTGGTGATCGCGGCGACCGTCGTGACGATGCTGTTTCTCGCCGGTGTGCGCCTGGGGCAGTTCTTCCTGCTGATGTCGCTCGGTGCCGCCGCGCTGGCGGCGCTCGTCATGTATTCGCCCTATCGGGCGCAGCGCCTGGTGGCCTATCTGGATCCCTGGGCGGACCAGTACGACAGCGGTTATCAGCTGACCCAGTCGCTGATCGCGTTCGGGCGCGGCGGCTGGCTCGGCGTGGGTCTGGGCAACAGCGTACAGAAGGCGCTCTATCTGCCGGAAGCCCATACCGACTTCATCTTCGCGATCTTCGCCGAGGAATTCGGCTGGCTCGGTGTGGTGGCGGTCGTGTTGGTGTTCTCGCTGCTGGTGGCGCGCTGCTTTGCCTGCGCCCGCAGCGCGATGCAACGGCAGGATTGGTTCGCCACCTACATTGCGTTCGGCGTCGGGATTCTGATCGCGGGCCAGGCCTTCATCAATATCGGCGTCACGGCCGGGCTGCTCCCCACCAAGGGACTCACCCTGCCGCTGGTCAGCTACGGCGGCAGCAGTCTGCTGGCGTCCAGCGCCATGGTGGCGCTGGTGCTGCGCATCGCTGCCGAGATGGAACAGCGCGCGGAAGTCGCGCGGCAGGTGCGCCGTGAACGCAGTGGAGGCTAAGCGGGTGTTGATCATGGCGGGCGGTACCGGTGGCCATGTGTTCCCCGCCCTCGCAGTGGCCGACGAGCTGCGCGCGCGTGGCTGCGAGGTGCACTGGCTGGGTACGCGCCGCGGCATCGAGGCGCGACTGGTGCCGGAGCGCGGCTACCCGATCCATTTCCTTAAGGTCTCGGGTTTGCGCGGCGTGGGTATCCGGGCGCGGATTCGGGGTGTGCTGGGTCTGGCTGCCGCCGGGGTACAGGCCTTCGCCGCCGCGCGCCGCCTGCGGCCCCGGGCGGTAATCGGGTTTGGCGGTTTCGCGGCAGGTCCGGGCGGGATCGCCGCGCGCGCATTGGGGATTCCCCTCGTCATTCACGAACAGAACGCGATCGCCGGCACCACCAACCGGCTGCTGGCGCGATTCGCGACCCGGGTACTGGGCGCATTTCCGGGCGTACTGCCGGGTGCGCGCCAGTGCGGCAATCCAGTGCGCGCCGCCATCGCGGCGCTGGCGACGACCCCGCCGGACCGGGATCACCGGGGCGCCGCGCGTTTACTGGTGCTCGGCGGCAGCCTGGGTGCGCGCGCGCTCAATACGCAGGTGCCGGCGGCCTTGGCACTGTTGCCGTCGACGGCGCGGCCGGTGGTGCGCCATCAGTGCGGCGAGACCCATGTGGAGGCCGCGCGCGCCGCCTACCGCGCCGCCGGCGTGACCGCCGAGGTGGTGCCCTTCATCGCCGACATGGCGGAAGCCTATGGCTGGGCGGATTTCGCGGTCTGCCGCGCCGGCGCGCTCACCGTCTCCGAGCTTGCGGCGGCGGGATTGCCCGCCATTCTGGTGCCCTACCCCCATGCCATCGACGACCACCAGTATCACAACGCCCGCTGGCTGGAGCAGGGCGGCGCGGCGCTGCTGTTCCGCGAGGAAACGCTCGACGCCGCGCAGTTGGCGGCGGCCATGACGGCGCTCGCGACGGATGCCCCACGCCGTGCCGCCATGGGCGCGCGCGCGCGTGCCCTGGCGCTGCCGGATGCCGCCCAGGCGGTGGCCGCGGCCTGTCTGGAGGTGGCGCGATGAGCGGCGCGTTTCAGGTGCCGGAAATGCGCCGCATTCGCCGCATCCATTTCGTCGGTATCGGCGGCGCCGGCATGAGCGGCATCGCCGAGGTGCTGCTGAATCAGGGCTATGCCATTTCGGGATCGGATCTGGCGGAAAGCGCCAATGTGCTGCGCCTGCGGGCGCTGGGTGCCGAAGTCTGGATCGGCCACCACAGCGCCCAGGTGGAAGGCGCCGACGTGGTGGTGCAGTCGGCGGCGGTGACCGCGTCCAATCCCGAGCTGATGGCGGCGCGGGACGCGCGCATTCCCATCGTGCAGCGCGCCGAAATGCTCGCCGAACTGATGCGCTACCGCCACGGCATCGCGGTCGCCGGCACCCACGGCAAGACCACCACCACCAGCCTGATCGTGGCGATCCTGGCGGCGGCGGGGCGCAATCCAACCTTCGTCATCGGTGGTCGGGTGAACAGCGCGGGCGCCAACGCGGGACTCGGCGAAAGCCGCTACCTGGTGGCGGAGGCCGACGAGAGCGATGCCTCCTTCCTGCACCTGCAGCCCATGGTGGCGGTGGTCACCAATATCGATCAGGACCACATGGCGACCTACGATTTCGAGGTCGCCAAACTCAAGCGGACTTTCGTCGAGTTTCTGCACAACCTGCCGTTTTACGGACTTGCGGTGCTCTGTATCGACGATCCCACCGTGCGCGAACTGCTGCCCCAGGTGGCGCGCCCGACACTCACCTACGGATTTGCCGAAGACGCGGATTTCCGGGTTACGGACGTCACCTTCGCCGCTTCCCGCACCCGCTTTTCGCTGCATCGGCCCGCCCGCGAGCCGCTCGCGATCGAGCTCAGTATTCCCGGCGTCCACAATGTGCTGAACGCCGCGGCTGCCATTGCCATCGCGACGGACGAGGGCGTTGCCGACCGCGCCATCCTGGCCGGGCTCGGCGGTTTTCAGGGTGTCGGTCGTCGCTTCGAGATACAGGGCGAGTACCCGGTCGAAGCCGGCACCGCCATGCTGGTGGACGACTACGGCCACCATCCCGCCGAGGTGGCGGCGACCCAGCGCGCGGTGCGCGACGGCTGGCCGGATCGTCGTCTGGTGATGATTTTCCAGCCCCACCGCTACAGCCGCACCCGGGATCTCTACGAGGATTTCGTGCAGGTGCTGTCCGGCTGCGATCTGCTGGTGTTGCTCCCGGTCTATGCCGCCGGCGAAGACGAGATTCCCGGTGCCGACAGTCGCAGTCTGTGCCGCAGCATCCGTCTGCGCGGTGTGCTCGATCCCATCTACGCCGACAGCATCGAAGCGGTGCCGGAGCTGCTGCGCAACCTGGTACGGCCCGGTGACATCGTGATCACCCAGGGTGCGGGCAATGTCAGCCGCCTCAGCCGCCTGCTGGCGGAAGGAGGTCTGGGCCGATGACCGCGATGCGTACGGATCCGCGCAGTCTTGGCCGGGTGGCGGTGCTCTACGGCGGACGCTCCGCCGAGCGCGACGTGTCCCTCAAGAGCGGCGCCGCGGTGCTGCGCGGGCTGTTGGAGGCCGGCGTCGATGCCTACGGGATCGACGCCGGCGCGGACCTGCTGCAACAGTTGCTGGCGACCCGGCCGGACCGGGTTTTCATCGCGCTGCACGGCCGCGGCGGCGAGGACGGCACCGTCCAGGGCGCGCTCGAATGGCTGGGAATTCCCTACACCGGTAGCGGCGTCAAGGCGGCGGCGCTCGCTATGGACAAGCTGCGCTGCAAGCAGTTGTGGCAGGGCGCCGGGCTGCCCACCGCGCGCTTCGCCGTGCTGGCGGCGGACTGCGACTGGACGGCGGTACTCGCGGAGCTTGGCGGCGATGCGATGGTCAAGCCGGCGCACGAGGGTTCCAGTCTCGGCATGGCGCGCGCGCGCAGTGGCGCGGAACTCGAACAGGCCTGGCGCAAGGCAGCGGTCTACGACGCCTGCGTGATCGCCGAATCCTGGCTCGCCGGCGCCGAGTACACGATCGCGATTCTCGGCGACCGCGCGCTGCCGGTGATCCGCCTTGAGACCGAGCGCGAATTCTACGACTACGAGGCCAAATACCTGCGCGACGACACCCGCTATCTCTGTCCCTGCGGTCTGTCCGCGGAGCGCGAGGCCGAACTCCAGGCGCTGGCCCTGCGCGCTTTCGCGAGCCTGGACGCGCGCGGCTGGGGGCGTGTCGATGTGATGGCCGCCGCCGACGGCCAGTGGTGCCTGCTGGAAGTCAACGCCGTTCCCGGGATGACCGACCACAGCCTGGTGCCCATGGCGGCCGCCGCCGCCGGGTTGTCGTTTGCGGAGCTGGTGCTGGAAATTCTCGCCAGCGCCGTCTGTGACGATGACATCCGTGGCGATAAGGGGTACGCGCCATGAGCGCGACGCGGCGCTTTCAGGGCGCGCGCCCACCCGACCGGGCACCGCGCGTCGATATCGGGCGCCTGCTGCGCGTGGCTGGCTTCACCCTCGTGCTGACCGCGGCGCTGACGGTGCTGGCGGCCGCCGGCGTGGTGTTGTACCGCTATCTGGATGCGCCGCTGCGTGTCGTTGCGGTGGACGGCGACATCCGCCACCTGGGTCGCGCCGAAATTGAAGATCTGGTCAGCCAGTACCTCGATGGCGGCTTTCTCACTCTGGATATGCGGGCGTTGCAGCGCGGCCTTGAAGCACATCCCTGGATTGCCCGCGTGCGCGCGCGACGCGAATGGCCCAATGGCCTCTACCTCCATCTCGACGAAGAGGCGCCGGTCGCGCGCTGGCGCGCCGGTGAGTTCCTCAATAGTCGGGGCGAGGTATTGCCCGGGGTGTCGGCGGACGATTTCGCGAATCTGCCGGAACTGATTGGCAGCGAAGGTTCGGAGGCGGAAGTGATGGCCGCGTACCGCGCAGCGGCGGAGCGCCTGGCCCGCGACGATCTGCGCATCGAGCGCTTCGCCCGCGACAACGCCGGACTCAGCCTGCGGCTGGCCGGTGGCGCCCTGTTGATCCTGGGGCGCGCCGACACGGATGCGCGCCTGGCGCGCTTTCTGGTGCTGTGGCGCAAGGGCCTCGCGACACGGCGCGATGAATTGGCGCGCGTCGATGCGCGTTACGACAACGGCATTGCCGTGCGCTGGCGCGCGGCGCCACCCGCGGCGGACCCTGCCGGCTGAAGCGAGGACATTGTATGGGGAGAGGGTATGGCAGGCATTAGCGGCGAACAGATGATCGTCGGACTGGACATTGGCACTTCCAAGGTGGTGGCGATCATTGGCGTTGCGGGCCCCGGCGGACAGCTCGAGATCGTCGGGACGGGCATGCATCCGTCCTCGGGGATCAAGAAGGGCGTGGTGGTCAACATCGAATCCACGGTGCACGCGATCCAGCGCGCCATCGAGGAAGTCGAATTGATGGCGGGCTGTCAGATTCACTCGGTCTACGCCGGTATCGCCGGCAGCCACATCCGCAGCCTGAACTCCCACGGCATCGTCGCCATCCGCGATCGCGAGGTGCACCAGACCGATATCGATCGCGTGATCGACGCGGCGCGCGCGGTGGCGATACCGGCCGATCAGGAAATTCTTCATGTGCTGCCGCAGGAATTCATCATCGACAACCAGGAGGGCGTGCGCGAGCCCCTGGGCATGTCGGGGGTGCGCCTGGAAGCCAAGGTGCATCTGGTGACCTGTGCCGCCAATGCCGCCCAGAACATCAAGAAGTGCATCCGCCGCTGCGGGCTGGAGGTGGACGACATCATCCTGGAGCAGCTGGCGTCGAGCTATGCCGTGCTCACCGAGGACGAGAAACAGCTCGGTGTCTGTCTGGTGGATATCGGCGGCGGCACCACCGACATCGCCGTGTTCACCGAAGGCGCCATCCGCCACACCGGCGTGATTCCCATCGCCGGTGACCAGGTCACCAACGACATCGCCATGGCGCTGCGCACCCCCACCGCCCATGCCGAGGAACTCAAGATCAAGTACGCCTGCGCGCTGGCCCAGCTCGCCGGTCCCGACGAGACCATCAAGGTGCCGAGCGTGGGCGATCGCGCGCCGCGCAGCCTGTCGCGCCAGGCGCTGGCCGAGGTGGTGGAGCCGCGCTACGACGAGCTGTTCACTCTGGTGCAGTCCGAGCTGCGGCGCAGCGGTCTCGAGGACCTGCTCGCCGCCGGCATCGTCCTCACCGGAGGTACCTCCAAGATGGAGGGCGTGGTGGATCTCGCCGAAGAAATCTTTCATATGCCGGTGCGGCTCGGGATGCCCCAGAACATCCAGGGTCTCGCTGACATTGTTAACAACCCGATCTATTCCACTGGTGTCGGGTTGTTGCTTTACGGGCTGCAACAGCAGCAGGAAAACCGGAGTGCGCCGAAGAAGGGGGCCGGAAACGGACTCCTCGGACGTATCCGGCAGTGGTTTCAAAACAATTTGTAGCGAACGTTCAATTGGCCGCTTGAGTGAGGGGTAATCACATGTTTCAGATCGTGGACAGCATTCCAGAAACTGCTGAAATCAAGGTCATCGGAGTAGGCGGAGGTGGCGGCAATGCGGTGCGCCACATGATCGCGTGCCAGGTCGAGGGGGTGGAATTCATCTGCGCCAATACCGACTCCCAGGCGCTCAAGGACATCCAGGGCGCGACCCTGTTGCAGCTGGGCAACGGCATCACCAAGGGCCTGGGCGCGGGCGCCAATCCGGAAGTCGGGCGTCAGGCCGCGCTCGAGGATCGCGACCGCATCGCCGAGGTCCTGCAGGGCGCGGACATGGTCTTCATCACCGCCGGCATGGGGGGCGGCACCGGCACCGGGGCCGCGCCCGTCGTCGCCGACGTGGCCCGGGAGCTGGGCATTCTCACCGTGGCGGTGGTGACGCGCCCGTTTCAGTTCGAGCGCAGCAAGCGGCGGGAAATCGCCGACGAGGGCATCCGGCAACTCAAGGATCGGGTGGACTCGCTGATCACGGTGCCCAACGAAAAGTTGCTGTCGGTACTGGGCCGGTCCACCAGTCTGCTGGACGCTTTCCGGGCCGCCAACGATGTATTGCTGGGCGCGGTGCAGGGCATCGCCGATCTCATCATCCGGCCCGGCATGATCAATGTCGATTTCGCCGACGTGCGCACCGTGATGGCGGAGATGGGCGTGGCGATGATGGGTTCGGGCCGGGCATCGGGAGAAGGCCGGGCCCGCATCGCCGCCGAGGCGGCGGTCCACAGCCCGCTGCTGGAGGACATCGATCTGCAGGGCGCGCGCGGTATTCTGGTCAACATCACCGCGGGTCCCGACCTGTCGCTGGGCGAGTTCGCCGAGGTTGGCGACACCATCGAGGAGTTCTCGTCCGACAATGCCACCGTGGTGGTGGGTACCGTGATCGATCCCGACATGGGCAGCGAAATCCGCGTCACCGTGGTGGCTACCGGGCTCGGCCGACCGGAAGAGCTCCGGCCGGTGTTGGCGCCTGCGCGCCCGCCCAAGGCGATTCACGGCAACGGTGAAATCGACTACGCCGCGCTGGAAAAGCCCACCATCACGCGCCGCCCGATAACCGAGGCGACGGCGCGCAGGCTGGATCTGCGCCAGGACGCCGATCTGGATTATCTGGACATCCCGGCGTTTCTGCGCCGCCAGGCGGATTGATGCAAAGCGCCTGAGGCACAGCCCCCGATCCCCTCCCGGGGGCTGTGGTGTCACCTGCCCTGGATGTCTTCTCATGCAAGGCAGGGAGTTCTTTGCCGCGCACGGACGACCGCGGCGCTTGCTGGCGGCAGGCGGTGCGGTTTTGCTACCATAGGCCGCCTTGGGGTTCGGTGAGGCATCGATTTGATCCAGCAGCGCACGCTCAAGAACGCGATCCGCGCGACCGGCGTGGGCTTGCACACCGGGCAAAAAGTGTTTCTTACCCTGCTCCCTGCCGAACCCGATACCGGAATCTGGTTCCGGCGCACCGATCTGAACCCGCCGGTTGAAATCCGTGCCCGTGCCGAGAACGTGGGCGACACCACGCTCTCCACCACGCTGGTCAACGGCGATGTACGGGTCTCGACGGTGGAACACCTGCTCTCCGCACTGGCGGGTCTGGGCATCGACAATGCGATCATCGAGGTCACGGCACCGGAAGTGCCGATCATGGACGGCAGCGCCGGACCCTTCGTGTTCCTGATCCAGTCCGCCGGCATCGTCGAGCAGGCGCGGCCCAAGAAATTTCTGCGCATTCGCAAGGAAGTATCGGTAGAGCAGGATGGCAAGAAAGCTACCTTCCGTCCCTATGAGGGTTTTCGGGTTACGTTCGCGATCGCGTTCGACCATCCGCTGTTCGCGGCGGGCGGGGCGCAGGTGTCCGTCGATTTTTCCACTACATCCTTTGTCAAGGACGTGAGTCGTGCCCGAACCTTCGGTTTCGTGCACGAAATCAGCTATCTGCGCTCCAAGGGACTCGTGCTGGGCGGCAGCATGGACAATGCCATCGTGGTCGACGATAGCGGTGTGTTGAACGAAGGCGGACTGCGCTACAAGGACGAGTTCGTCAAGCACAAGATCCTGGACGCGATTGGCGATCTCTATTTGCTGGGCTACGGGCTGATCGGCGAGTTCGACGCCGACAAATCCGGCCACGCGCTCAACAGTGCGCTGCTGCGCAAGCTGCTGAATCGACCGGACGCCTGGGAAATCGTTACCTTCGAAGGCGAGGGAGAGGCGGTTCCCGTGTCCTATTCCCGGCCGTTGCTGGCCAGTTGAGTCGGGTTTCGACAGAGCGTACCTCGGTGTCCGTGCGCCTGCGTGATTTCGCGGATGACCGCAGCCCTAGGCCGGCGCCTTTTTATGCACCGTATACACTGCGTCAGTCGGTGAAATAACATACAGCCCCATTTTCGGCAGGGCCAGCGCGCGCCCGCCGTTCGCCCCCTCCGCAAGCCCCGGGATATCCACGTGGTCGGTTTACTCAAGAAGCTCATTGGAACCCAGAATGATCGGGCGTTGCGCGCGCTGCGCAAGGTGGTGCGAGCGGTCAACAGCCAAGCCGGCCTGAGCGACCTCGACGACGCGGCGCTGCGGGCCAAGACCGGCGAGTTTCGCCGGCGGCTCGCGGACGGCGCGACGGTCGACGATCTACTGCCGGAAGCCTTCGCGGTGGTGCGCGAGGCCGCCGATCGCACCCTGGGCTTGCGCCACTTCGATGCGCAGCTCATCGGCGGTGCCGTGTTGCACCAGGGCAAGATCGCCGAGATGCGAACCGGCGAGGGCAAGACGCTGGTGGCGACCCTGCCGGCTTATCTCAACGCCCTCACCGGCGAGGGCGTCCATATCGTTACCGTCAACGACTATCTGGCGCGCCGCGACGCGACCTGGATGGGGCCGGTGTACCGGTACCTGGGGTTGTCGGTCGGCGTGATCCAGTCCTTTGCCGGCCCCGGGGAGCCCAATTCCTTTCTGCTCTCCGACGCCAGCGACGCGCTGTTGCCGGTGAGCCGGCGCGAAGCCTACGCCGCCGATATCACCTACGGCACCAATAACGAATTCGGCTTCGACTACCTGCGCGACAACATGGCGCTGCGGCTGGAAGACAAGAGTCAGCGCGGCCAGGCCTACGCGATTGTCGACGAGGTCGACTCCATCCTCATCGACGAAGCGCGTACCCCGCTCATTATTTCCGGTGTCGCCCGCGACAGTTCGGCGCTCTACCAGCGCATCGACAAGCTGGTGCAGCTGCTCGATCCCCACAGCGACGAGCGCCCGGGCGACTTTACGCTGGACGAAAAGACCCGCCAGGTCGAACTCTCCGAGGCCGGCCACGAAAAGATCGAGGGATTGCTCGCCAACGCGGGCCTGCTCGGCCCCGAGGACAGCCTCTACCAGGCTGTCAACCTGGGCCTGCTGCACCACGTCCATAACGCGCTGCGGGCGCGACACCTGTTTCACCGCGATGTCGAATACATCGTGCGCGACGGCGACGTGGTGCTGATCGACGAGCACACTGGGCGCACCATGCCGGGCCGTCGGCTCTCCGAAGGCCTGCACCAGGCCATCGAAGCCAAGGAAGGCGTCAAGATCCACAGCGAAAGCCAGACCCTCGCGTCCACCACCTTCCAGAATTACTTCCGCCTCTACCGCAAGCTCGCCGGCATGACGGGTACCGCGGATACCGAGGCCTACGAGTTCCACCAGATCTACGGCCTCCAGGTCGTGGTGATCCCGCCCAACAAGCCGGTCATCCGCAAGGATCTCAACGACCTGATCTTCATGACCCAGGCCGAGAAGTACAACGCCGTCGCGGACGACATCGTCTCCTGCCGAGACAGCGGTGCTCCGGTGCTGGTGGGTACAGCGTCCATCGAAAGTTCCGAGCTGCTGTCCGCCGAACTCAAGGCGCGCGGCATCGAGCATCAGGTGCTGAACGCCAAGTTTCACGAAAAGGAAGCCCATATCATCGCCCAGGCGGGGCGGCCCGGGACCGTGACCATCGCCACCAACATGGCCGGTCGCGGCACCGACATCGTGCTGGGCGGCAGCCTGCAAGCCGAGCTTGCCGCGCTGGAAAATCCCGGCGAGGAGGAGATCGCCCGCGTCCGGGCCGGGTGGGAAGCGCGCCATGCGCAGGTGATCGCAGCCGGCGGTCTGCACATCCTCGGCACGGAACGCCACGAATCGCGGCGGATCGACAACCAGCTGCGCGGTCGTGCCGGACGCCAGGGCGATCCCGGCCTCAGCCGGTTCTATCTGGCGATGGAAGACAACCTGATGCGGCTGTTCATCACCGACCGTGTCAAGGGCATGATGGGCGCGCTGGGCATGAACCAGGGCGAGGCCATCGAGCATCGCATGGTCACCAACGCGGTGGAAAAGGCGCAGCGCAAGGTGGAAGGCCGCAACTTCGACATCCGCAAGCAGTTGCTCGAATACGACGATGTCGCCAATGACCAGCGCCAGGTCGTCTATCAGCAGCGCGACGAACTGCTGGCCGCGGACCACATCACCGACATCATCGAGAACCTGCGCCGGGACGTGGTCACGGAACTGGTCGATCGCTTCATTCCACCGGAGAGCCTGCCCGAGCAATGGAATATCCACGGACTGGAAGAGGAATTACATCGCGAGATGAACCTTGAGCTACCCCTGGGGCAGTGGCTGGAAGCGGACGACCGGCTCGCCGAACCCGGGCTGCGGGAGCGTATCCAGGCCACCGCCGACGCCGCCTATGCCGTCAAGGTGGCGGCGATCGGCCCCGACATTCACCAGATCGAAAAACAGGTGATGCTGCAGGTGCTCGACAATCACTGGAAGGAGCACCTCGCGGCCATGGATCAGCTGCGCCAGGGTATCGGGCTGCGCGCCTACGCCCAGAAGAACCCCAAGCAGGAATACAAGCGCGAAGCCTTCGAGATGTTTCAGGGCCTGTTGTCGCGCATCAAGCACGACACGGTGCGCTTTCTGGTGCGGCTCCAGGTCCGCCGCGAAGAAGATATCAATGCCCTGGAGCAGCGCCGACGCGAGGAGGAAGCGCGGCAGCGGCTGGCGTTCCAGCACGCCGAGGCGTCCGCTCTGGGCGAGTCCGCGGAAATTCCCGCCGACACCAGCGGCGCGCCGCGCGCACCGACGCCCTTCGTGCGCGAAGACATCAAGGTGGGCCGCAACGAACCCTGCCCGTGCGGTTCCGGCAAGAAATTCAAGCAATGCCACGGCCGGCTGTGAACGCCGCCGGACCGGTTGGGGGAGCCCGCCATGGCCGTGGGTGAAGACGCGTTGCCACCACTCCATCCGGTTGCGGGTGTGCGTCTGGGCACCGCCAGCGCCGGCGTCAAAACGCCGGGCCGCCGCGATCTGGTGGTGATCGAGCTGGCCGCCGGCGCCACCAGCGCCGGGCTGTTCACCCGCAACGCCTTCCGCGCCGCGCCGGTGCAGGTGGCGCGCGACCATCTGGCCCAGGCCGCGCCGCGCTACTGGGTGATCAACACCGGTAACGCCAATGCCGGCATGGGTCCCGATGGCCTGGTGCGCGCCGAGGCCGTGTGCGCGGCACTGGCGGCGCACACCGGAGTCGCGACCGCGCAGGTCCTGCCGTTCTCCACAGGCGTCATCGGCGAACCCCTGCCCGCGGAGCGCATCGTCGCCGCGCTGCCGGCCGCGGTTGCGGCGCTGGACGCGGACGGCTGGGCGCTGGCGGCGGAGGGGATTCTCACCACGGACACCCGGCCCAAGGGTGCGAGCCGCGCGGTGCGTCTGGCGGATGGCACGATCCTGACGGTCACCGGGATCGCCAAGGGCGCCGGCATGATCCGGCCCGACATGGCGACCATGCTGGCATTCGTCGCCACGGATGCACGGGTCGACGCGCCGGTGCTCAAGCAAATGCTGGTTGCCGCCGCCGCCAAATCCTTCAATCGCATCACCATCGATGGCGACACCTCCACCAACGACGCCCTGATGCTGGCCGCGACGGGCGCCGTCGCCACCGAACTCGACGGCGCGGCGCTGGCGGCGCTGGGCGAAGCCGTCACCGAAGTCTGCATGGAACTGGCCCAAGCCGTGGTGCGCGACGGCGAGGGCGCCACCAAGTTCGTCACCATCGTGGTGGCGGGTGGCGGCAGCAGCGCAGAATGTCTGGCGGTAGGCTACGCGGTCGCCGAATCGCCCCTGGTCAAGACCGCGCTCTTTGCCTGCGATCCCAACTGGGGGCGGATTCTCGCCGCCATCGGTCGCGCCCCGGTGGCGGCGCTTGATGTCGAGCGCATCGGCGTCTGGCTCGACGAGGTGCCGATTGCCGAGCGGGGCGCCCGCGCCGCCAGCTACACCGAGGCCGCCGGGCAGGCAGTCATGGCGCGCGCCGAGATTAGCATCAGGATCGAGCTCGGGCGCGGCACCTGTGTCGAGACCCTCTGGACCACCGACCTTTCCTACGATTACGTGCGCATCAATGCCGAGTACCGCACCTGACACAGGGTTGCCCCCGATACGGGTGGTGGCGGGGGTGATCCATTCCCGCAGCGGTAATCGGGTCCTGATCGCGCGCCGGCCAAGCGGCAAGCATCAGGGCGGACTCTGGGAGTTTCCGGGCGGAAAAATCGAGCCGGGCGAAGCGCCGGCCGCGGCGCTGGCGCGCGAGCTGGCCGAGGAATTGCGGATCGCGGTGGAGCGCAGCGAGCCCTTTCTGGTGATCGAGCATCGCTACCCCGACCGGCTGGTGGTGCTCGATGTGTGGCTGGTGCTGGCGTTCACCGGCGTCGCCGTCGGCAACGAGGGTCAGGAGATCGCCTGGGTGCCGATTGGCGAGCTCGCACAGCGACCTTTCCCCGCCGCGAACCGGCCCATCGTCGCGGCGCTGTGCGGCGCCGATCCCGCCCTCACTCCGGACTGAAGTCGCCCTCCAGCGCATCCCATTCGGCGACCGGTTCGGCGGGGATGCGGTGGCGTTCCGCCGCCCATTCGCCCAGATCGATGTGCCGACAGCGGGCGGAACAAAAAGGCCGCTCCGGACTGCGTGGTCCCCAGGCGACCGCCTTGCGGCAGGTCGGGCAGCGCACGATCAGCGCGGTCTCGCTCACTGCGCAGTCTCCGTCGGTGCCGAAGACTGAGCCCGTTGGGCAGCTTCCGCCGCCAGCGCCAGATAGGTCTGGTGCAGGCTGGCTACCTGGGCCGCCAAGGCTTCCGGCGGCCCCGAGTTGTCGATGCAGTCGTCGGCGCGCTCCAGACGGTCGGCGCGGCTCATCTGGGCCGCCATGATGGCGCGGATCTGCTCCGCGCTGTTGCCATCCCGCGCCGCCGCGCGGGTTACCTGCACGTCCTCGGGGACATCCACCAGCAGCGCGCGGCGCACCATGCGGTGCTGAGTGCTCTCGAACAGCAGGGGGGATTCCAGTATCGCGTAGGGCCCGGGCGCGGCATTCAGTTGCGCGGTCAGCCAGGCGCCGATCCGGGGATGCAGCAGTTGCTCCAGCCAGCGCCGCTCATCGGCATTGTCGAACACCAATTGGCGCAGGGCGGCGCGGTCGAGACCGCCATCGGCCTGAATCACGCCGGGCCCAAAGTGCTCGGCGATCGCCGCCAGCGCCGGAGTGCCCGGCTCCACGACCGCGCGCGCCGCCTGATCGGCGTCCACCACGCTAATGCCCAGGGCGCGAAACTGGGCGGCCACCGCGCTCTTGCCGCTGCCGATACCGCCCGTGAGTCCGATGATGTACATAGCGTCCGCGCCAGCTTTTTGGGGCCGTCAGTGTAGGGTGGATAGGTGCGGCACTGCCACCCGGTTATCGGCGGCGCCTGGACCCCCGCTTTCGCGGGGGTGACGGAGGGACGCGGGGGTGACGGGAAGAGCGGTAACACACCTGCCGTCATTCCCGCGCAAGCGGGAATCCAGTACCGCAGTGCTTCCGGGTACGGTGGCGCCTGGGCCCCCGCTTTCGCGGGGGTGAGGGGAAGAGACGCGGGGGTGAGGGGAGGACGCGGGGGTGACGGGAGGAAGCTCGCGCGCGGCGAACAGCGTCAGTCCAGCATCCCGTACCAGCCGTTCAGTGTGTCGCCCCACATCAGCGCCAGCCAGCCCGCCAGGGCCAGAAAGGGTCCGAAGGCGAAGGGTGTTTGGCGCGCGAGGCGTTTCGACAGCAGGGCGGTCGTGCCGTAGAGCGCACCGGTGAGGGAGGCCACGAGCAACAGCAGCGGCAACTGTTGCCAGCCCAGCCAGGCACACAGCGCCGCCAGCAGTTTGAAGTCGCCATAGCCCATGCCTTCGCGGCCGGTGGCGAGGCGAAACAGCCAGTACACCGACCACAGCACCAGGTAGCCCGCCACCGCACCCACCACTGCGCTCGGCAAATCCGTAAAGACTCCGCCCAGGTTCACCAGCAGTCCGAGCCACAGCAGCGGCAGCGTGATGACATCCGGCAGCAACTGGTGATCCAGGTCGATGCCGGCCAGCGCCACCAGCGCCCAGGTGAACAGCAGCGCCATCAGGCCCTGGAACGTGGGCCCAAACTGAGCCACCACGGCGACGGTCAGCAGGCCGGTAAACAACTCCAGCATCGGGTAACGCAGGGCAATGGGCGCCGCGCAGTGTCGGCAGCGTCCGCGCAGCAGCAGCCAGCTCAATACCGGAATGTTGTCCCACGCGGCAATGGGCGTGGCGCAGGCCGGGCAGCGGGAGCGCGGCACCACCAGGTTGAAGGTCTCCCGGGTTGGTGGTGCGAGGGGGATGATCGCTTCCGGGTCGCTCGCGGGTTCGGGGCTGGTGGTGGGCTCGTGGGTCGATTCGCGGGTCGATTCCCCGGTCCAGGCGAGCGCCTCCTGCTGCCAGGCGCGCTGCAACTGCACGGGAAGCCGGTAGATCACCACATTGAGAAAGCTGCCCGCCAGCAACCCGAACAGCAGCGCCGCGAGGAGCAGCGCCGGTTGCGGCAGGTCGACGAAGACCAGCTCGACGAACACGAAGTCGGGGATCGCGGCGCTGCCTTGCGTCGTCGTGCTAGAGCACGTTGCCGAGGTTGAAAATCGGCAGGTACATGCCGATCAGCAAGCCGCCCACCAGAACCCCGAGAATCGCCATGATCATGGGTTCGAGCAAGGTGGTCAGGTTGTCCACCGAGTTGTCGACCGCCTCTTCGTAGTGATCGGCAGCACGCGACAGCATGTCGTCCAGGGCGCCGGACTCCTCGCCGATGGCGGTGAGCTGCAACAGCATCACCGGAAACACGCCGGTGCCGCGGAGCGAGGAGTGCAGCGTGGTACCCGTTGCCACTTCGTCGCGCACCTTCAGCACCGCGTCCCGATAGACAGCGTTACCCGCCGCGCCGGCGACGGATTGCAGCGCCTCGATCAGCGGCACGCCGGCCGCGAAAGTGGTGCTCAGGGTGCGGGCAAAGCGGGCGATCACCGCCTCGTTCAGGATCTTGCCGATGATGGGGATCTTGAGCAGCATCTTGTCGACCAAGTCGGAAAAACGCGGCGAGCGGCGGCGCGCCTGCCCGAACGCAATGCCGCCCAGGACTGCGACGCCGAGAGTGGGCAGCCACCAGGCCTGGGCAAACTCGGAAATGTTGAGGATCAATAACGTGAAGGCCGGCAGCGCGGCGCCGAACGACTCGTAGGTTTGGGCAAAGGTGGGTACGACCTTGACCAGTAGCACCCCGGTGACGACGATGGCCACCAGCAGCACCGCCGAGGGATAGGTCATGGCTTTTCTGATCTTGCGCTTGAGCTGCTCGGTCTTTTCCTTGTAGGTGGCCACCCGCGCCAGCATGGTCTCCAGGGTGCCCGATTGCTCGCCGGCTTCGATCAGGCTGCAAAACAGGTTGTCGAAATGCTTGGGATGGGCGCGCAGTGCCGGCGCGAAACCGGAGCCCGACGAAACGTCGCCATGGATTTTCTGGATGAGCTCGCGCATGGTCGGATTGGCTTCGCCTTCCATCACGATTTCGAACGCCTGAACCAGCGGAACCCCGGCCCGGGTCATGGTCGCCAACTGACGAGTGAAGGTGGCGATGTGGGCGGGTTTGATTTTCTTCGCGCCAAACAGTGGCTTGGGTTTTTTGCGGACCGTGCGCGGCTGGATACCCTGCTTGCGCAATTGCGCCTTGACCATCGCGGTCGTGGCGCCGGCGATTTCGCCTTCGACGACTTTCCCGTCGCGGCTTTTACCTTTGAAGATATAGAGTTGTGTCGCAGCGGTGGCCATTAGTCCGTTGTCACCCGATTGGCTTCTTCCAGGCTGATTATACCTTCAGCCGCCTTTTTCAATGCCGATTGGCGCAAGGTTCTGAAACCTTCGCGGCGCGCGGCCTCGCCGATTTCCAGCGAGTTGGCGCCCTCCATGATGAGTCGCGCCACCGTGGGGGTTACCCTGAGCGCTTCATAGATACCGACCCGGCCCTTGTAACCGAGATTGCATTTGGCGCAGCCCACCGGTCGATACAAGGTAATCTGGTCCAGCGGTATGTCGATGCTGTCGAACCCGGCTTCCTTGAGCACGGCGCGGGGCAGATCCGCCACCTGCTTGCACGCGCCGCATAGACGTCGCGCCAGGCGCTGCGCCATGATCAAGATCACCGAGGTGGCGATGTTGAATCCGGGTACACCCATATTGGCGAGCCGGGTGAGGGTCTCGGGAGCGCTGTTGGTGTGCAGGGTGGAAAGTACCAAATGGCCGGTCTGGGCCGCCTTCACCGCAATTTCGGCGGTCTCCAGGTCGCGGATCTCCCCCACCATGACCACGTCCGGATCCTGGCGCAGAAAGGCGCGCAGCGCCTCGGCGAAGGTGAGGCCCACGCGCGGATTTATCTGCACCTGGTTGACCCCTTCCATGTAGATTTCCACCGGATCTTCGGCGGTCGAGATATTGACCTCCGGCGTGTTGAGGATGCCGAGCCCGGTGTAGAGCGACACCGTCTTGCCCGAGCCGGTGGGGCCGGTCATCAGGATCATGCCCTGGGGTCGTGCCAGGGCCTGGAGATAGGCTTCCTGCTGGTCCGGCTCGTAGCCCAGCGCCTCGATCCCCATGCGGGCGGCGCCGCCATCGAGGATCCGCAGCACGACTTTCTCGCCATACTGGGTCGGCAGCGTATTCACCCGGAAGTCGATGGCGCGGGTCTTGCTCAACCGGATCTTGATGCGCCCATCCTGCGGCACGCGACGCTCCGAGATGTCGAGCCGGGCCATGATCTTGAGACGGGCCGCCAGCCGCGGCGCCAGGGTCGGCGGCGGCCTGGCCACCTCCTGCAAAATGCCGTCGGTACGAAACCGTACCCGGTAACGCTGTTCATAGGGCTCGAAATGGATATCGGAGGCGCCCCGACGGATCGCATCGAGCAGGGCCTTGTTGATGAAGCGGACGATGGGCGCGTCGTCGGCGTCCGGGTCCAGCATGGTCTCCTGGTCGGCGCCGTCGTTGCCCAGTTGCTCCAGCTGGAAATCCTCCAGCCCGCCCACGGCGGCGCCGAGGTCGTCGTCCTGAACATCGAGGAAGCGGGCGATCTGGGCGCGGAGTTTGTCGAACTCGACCACCACCAGATCGATGCCCATGCCGGCCTGGAAGCGGATTTCGTTCAGCGCGCGGTCATCCGTGGGGTCGCTGACCGCGATACTGAGCCGCCCCAGATGGTTGCGCAGCGGTAGCGCCATGTACTTGGCGACCAGCTTTTGATCCAGCAGATCGCGGGGGCAGATCGCCAGATTGATGGCGTTGAGATCCAGCAGCGGAAGCCCGAACTCGGTGGCAGTGGCCTGCGCCACTTGATGGGACGTCAGGAGGTGCGCTTCCACGAGGTGCTGGATGAGCGAGGTCTTCGCGAGACTGGCGTCGTTCAGCGCGGTGGTGGCCGCGGCTTCGTCCAGCAAACCGTCCGCCACCAGCCGCCGGGGCAGCCCCCGCAAAACCTGGTTGCGCACATTCATGGGGTTGATCCTGTGGTCATCGCTGCCATGGAGTGGCGTCGCACCCGGTTGCCGTTTCGTCCGGGTGATGGTAAGAGTGCTGGCGCGCGCTGTCCAGACAAGTCGGAGTCCGGGTTAGCCTCCCGTCATTCCCGTGGCAACGGGAATCCAGTACCGCGGTGCATCCGGGTGCGGTGGCACCTGGATCCCCGCTTTCGCGGGGGTGACGGGAAGGGGGCGAGGGAAGGGGGCGACACACCTGCCGTCATTCCCGCGCAAGCGGGAATCCAGTACTGCGGAGTTTCCGGGTGCAGTGGCGCCTGGATCCCCGCTTTCGCGGGGACGACGGGAACAGGCGCGGGGACGACGTGAACAGGAGCGCGGGGACGACGGGAACGGGCACAGGGACGACAGCACGGCTCCCGTCATTCCCGTGGCAACGGGAATCCAGTACCGCGGTGCATCCGGGTGCGGTGGCGCCTGGATCCCCGCTTTCGCGGGGATGACGGGAAGGGGGCGAGGGAAGGGGGCGACACACCTGCCGTCATTCCCGCGCAAGCGGGAATCCAGTACTGCGGAGTTTCCGGGTGCAGTGGCGCCTGGATCCCCGTTTTCGCGGGGATGACGTGAACGGGCGCGGGGACGACGGGAACGGGCGCGGGGACGACAGCACGGCTCCCGTCATTCCCGTGGCAACGGGAATCCAGTACCGCCGTGCATCCGGGTGCGGTGGCACCTGGATCCCCGCTTTCGCGGGGACGACGGGAACAGGCACAGGGACCACAGCACGGCTCCCGTCATTCCCGTGGCAACGGGAATCCAGTACCGCCGTGCATCCGGGTGCGGTGGCACCTGGATCCCCGCTTTCGCGGGGATGACGGGAAGGGGGCGAGGGAAGGGGGCGACACACCTGCCGTCATTCCCGCGCAAGCGGGAATCCAGTACTGCGGTGCATCCGGGTGCGGTGGCGCCTGGATCCCCGCTTTCGCGGGGATGACGTGAATAGGGGCGCGGGGACGACGTGAACGGGCGCGGGGGTGACGGGAACAGGAGCGCGGGGATGACGCGAACAGGGGCGCGGCACCATCCGCCAGGACGCTCTGCCCGTCGGGTCGAATGACATTTATTGTCAGCCAGGGTTGAATGTTGTCGCCTTGGCCTCGCCAGTACAGTCGATAGCCCATTGAATTTCAAAGAGGTTTGCTGTTGGCACCGTATTTGTATGCCAACCCCCGCAAGCCGCCCCCATCCGCGGGACAGCAGCTCGACACTCAACGGTCTTTCAAGGAGATTGGACATGCAACATGAACAACGCAACAAGCAGCGGGGTTTCACCCTGATCGAACTGATGATCGTGGTGGCGATCATCGGCATCCTGGCGGCGGTGGCCCTGCCCCTGTACCAGGACTATGTGGCCCGTTCGCAGGTGGCCGAAGGCGTCGCTCAGGCCGGCGCCCTCAAGGTGGCCATCAGCGAGTTCGCCATGAGCCAGGGCACCTGTCCGCCCGCTAACTCATTCAACAACACTTCCGGCGGGCGCTATACCCTCAATGCCAAGCACGACAACGCTTGTGCAATTACCGTCACCATGCGCAATGCGGCGCCGACGGCGACTACGATCCGTGACAAGTCGTTTACCTTCAAGCCCTATGATTCCACGGGGACTTTGTTTACCGCCACTACTACCAAGTCCATTGTGAACTGGAAATGTTTGGCCAGCGCCGGTACGGGTGGTGGTGCTGGTGGTGCCATCGCATCCAAATACCTGCCGTCCGGCTGCAAGTAGCGGTAAGTGAGTTTGTCCCGGTGGTTTGAGGTGCTGCCATCGGGTACGCAAAACGGGGGCTGCGGCCCCCGTTTTGCGCTCTCGGGGTAGCGAGCGTCCCGGGCGATGAAGCCGGACGCTTGAATCGCGCTTGGACAGGGCGGGGCGCGGGTTGCGCCCGGCCTTCACGGAGACACCTTCCCATGGATCTACCCCGAGGCGCGCCGCGCATCTTCCGGTTCTACCTCTGGTTGTCGCTGTGCGCGCTGGGGTTGCTGCTGGCCAAGCTGGCCGCGCCCCTGCAGGGCAATTTCCAGATGGAAGATCACGTCGGCGCCTTGATCCAGGGGGTGCTGGCGAGCCCCGGGGTCTGGCTGGACGTCGGTTACTTCGCGCTTGCGCTGGTCGCCGTGCACATTGCCTTTGCCGCCGCGCTCTGGCTGGCCACGGCCGGCTGGCTGGCGACCGTGGCCATACCCCGACGCACGCTGCGGCTGTTGCAACTGCTGGCGTTTGCGCTGGCGCTGTTCGCTATCTTTATTCTGAACGCGCGTTGGTATCCCCTGGTGCCCAGTGCCTTTTTGCGCCGCGCGCCGACGCTGGTCGAGGGTCCGCTGCTCAACGGGATTCTGGGGTTGTTTGCCGTTTCCCTGGCCGTCAGCCTGGCCTGCCTGGTGCGCCGGCGTGGGTCGGTGCTCGCGCCCGCCGCGGTGTCGGTCGGGCTTGCCGCAGTGGTGGCGCTGGGTCTCTGGACACCCGCCGCCACCAGCGGAGGCGGCATTGGCTCGCGCGACCCCGCGCGGCCCAATATTCTGCTGATCGGCATCGATTCGCTGCGCCCGGACGAAACCGGTTTCGTCAACGGCAAGACCCGGTTGACGCCGAACATCGACGCCTTTCTGAGCGAAGCCAGGGTGTTCGATACCGCCTATACGCCGATGGCGCGCACCTTCGCGGCCTGGATGGGTGTGCTCACCGGGCGCGAGCCGTTGAACAGTGGGGCGCGCGAAAACCTGATCGGCAATGACGTGGTGACCCGCGACGCCACCCTGGGCCACCGCCTGCGGGCGCTCGGCTACCGCTCGGTACTGGCCTTCGACGAGCGCCACTTCAGCGGCATCGACGAGAGCTTCGGTTTCGATGCGGTGGTGGGGCCGGAGCACGGCGCCATCGACCTGCTGGGCTCCTACTTCGATCACCCGCTGGTGAATCTCATCTCCCACCGCCCGCTGGCGAAGTACCTGTTCCCCTATCTCTACCTCAACCGGGGACGGCCCTACAACTACGACCCGGACGCCTTCAACGCCGCGACTCTGGCGGAGCTGGCCCGGGGCGGCGAGCGGCCGCTGTTTCTCGCCATGCATTTTCTGTTGCCCCACTATCCCTATGTCTCCAATGTGGCGGAACCCCTGGATGACATGGAATACGACCCGGAACAGCGCTACTACTATTTCTACCGCATGCTGCTGAAACAGGTCGATGCCCAGTTCGGCGCCTTCATGGCGGGACTCAAGGCGCAGGGGCTGCTGGAGAACACGCTGCTAGTGTTCCTCTCCGATCATGGCGACAGCTTCTTGCTTGCCCGCGATGCCGCCAGTGCGGGCATGGAATCTCCCATCGAGATCGAGACTAACTCCATCGGTCACGGCACCAATGTGCTCAGCCAGGGGCAATACCGGGTGATGCTGGCCCTGCGTGGCTACGGCCTGCACGGCGCGGCCGCCGCCCGGCTGGACGACCTGCCCGCGCGCACCGCGCGCCCGGTGTCGCTGATCGACATCGCCCCCATGGTGGCCGAGGTGCTGACCGGGACCGGCGCCATCGCGGCGTCCTGGCCGGGCATGGACGGCCGTTCGCTGCTCGCCCCCGCGCCTGCGGACCGGAGTCTCTATCTGGAGTCCGCGATGACGTCCATGGCGCTGATGGAACAGGAAATAAACGAGCAGCAACTGCTGGAAGAAAACGCCCGCTATTACCGGGTCGACCGCGCCGGCAAGGTGGTGATGCGGCCGGAGATGCGCGACGCCTCCATCGCCACCAAGCTGCGCGCCGTGGTGCGCGACCACTGGCTGCTCAGCATGTCGCCGACGTTGGAGGACGAACTGATCCTGCTCGATACCAAGGACAACGTCTGGTGGCCGGCGAGCCAGTACCAGGGCACCGCCCCCTGGCGCGGGATGCTGGCGGATATGTGCCGCCACTACGACGGCGACCCGGGGTTTGACCATTACGGCCTGTGCCAGCGCTTTGCCAAGCGATGACGGCCCGGGATCGCCGAGTTGCACTTGGCAACAATAAATAACCTGATCCCCCGACAGAGGATGCTGTGATGGCTGAGGCGGGACCCAGGCTGGAACGCCCGCTGGCGACCTTGTTTGTGCTGCTCAACGCGATTCTCTTTTTGCAATTTCTGTTTGTGCCTGGCTCGAACACACTGGTGCTGCGCCTGCTGGGTGTCCTGTTGCCGCTGCCGTTGCTCGCCTGGGCGCTGGGTGCGCGCCGTGACCCGCGGGTGGCGGTGCCCGGGGTGGTGGTCCGGGCGGTCGGGCTCTGGTTTTTGCTGGGCGCCTTCAGCGTAACGGCCAGTGCCCATCCGGCGCCCGCGCTCCTGCGCCAACTGGAGTGGACGGTCTACGCTGCGCTGGCCGCCGTACTGGTGATTGCGTTCTACGACCGCGCGCGCGCCGCGGCGGCCTTGCTGTGGACGCTGCTGGCCGGTGTCGTAGCGGCGATCGCGGCCATCGCCTGGCGTTGGTGTGTCCTCGATGATCCGCGCAGCTACGACTGGGTTTGGGGCGCCGTTCCCTTCATTCATATCCGCCATCTGGGTTATTACCTGGCCGCGGGCACGGCGGCAGCGCTCTACCCCTGCCTGGCGACCAACCGGGGCCTGCGCCAAGCGGCGGGCTTTGCGTTGCTCACCCTGGTGCTGGGGGCGCTGTTCTGGGCCGGCGGGCGTGGTTCCGTGCTGGCGATTCTGACCGCGATACCCCTGGTTCTCTGCCTTGCCCCAGCGACGCCGGAGAAGCGCCGGTTGCTGATCGCGCTGCCCTTTATTCTGGTGGGTGCCTATGGGCTGGCGGCGGTTTTTCGGGTGGACAACCCCGCGATGGGTCTGTCGCTGTTCCACGGCCGTGCTCCGGGCGATATCGACGATCTGAGCAGCGGTCGGGTGGCGCTGTGGCTGAGCGTGTTGCCGCGTTTGCTGGATTCGCCCTGGCTGGGCGTAGGCCCGGACAACTATGGCTTTCTGGCCGACAAGCCGGCGATGCCCACCCAGCCCCACAGTTTCGTGTTGCAGGCGTTGCTGGACTGGGGCCTGCCCGGGGGTGGACTCCTGCTGCTGACGGTGCTCGGACTGTGCCTGCGGCTGGTCGGGTTTTTCTGGCGCGGGCGCGCGGCTGCGCTCCCGGTGGCGCCCCTGGTGGTGTTCGGCGTACTGGTCGCCATCCTGGCGTATGGCCTGATCGACGGCACCCTGTATCACTATCCCACCATGGCGCTCGGCCCGGTGGCGCTCGGGTTGGTGTACGGGTTCGCGCTGCACCGGGACGGTCGCGGCGAAACCGCCGCCGAGCCGTTGCTGCAGCGCCGCGCAACCGCGCTGGGATTGCTGGCCATGACCGGTCTGGTTGCGGTGCTGGGTCTGGCCAATATCCAGGCGGTGATCGAGGGCTATCGCGGCCGGGTATGGGACTATTACGCGCCGCGCATGGTGCTGCTGCGCGCGTTGCCGATCTACGCGACCGATGTGCCGGCCTGGACTGCCCACTGGCGGGAGCGCTCGCCGGAAGTCATGGCCCAGTGGCTCGGCTGGCTTCAGCGCCAGGCCAGGGACGGCTGGCAGTACTATCTTTGGGAGGCCAGCGCCCATCTGGCGAACGGAGATCCGGCCCGCGCCCGGGCGCTCTATACCGAGGGTCTGACGCACGCGCCGCTGGATCTGCGCGATGCGATCGCGCGATCCGAGCTGGCCCGGCAATTGGGTGTCGGGATCCCGGACAAGGTGGAGCGGTAGCGGTGTGGCGATTCACTTCGCTGAATCACCTTTCGTCCCGAGCAAGCGCGGCGAGTCGTCCGGGGGCCGATACGCCATGATGGCGGTAGGCACCGCGCGCTCCACTCGTCCTTCGACTGGCTCGGGGCGCACCGAAGTGAAGCCTATTTCCGAATGAGCCGAAACGACAAATCCACCGCGTTCAGATGCTTGGTCAGAGCCCCGGTCGAAACAAAGTCCACGCCCGTCGCGGCGTAGTGGTGCAGCGACCGCTCGTCGATATTGCCGGACACCTCGTACTCGGTGGCGCCCGCCCCGCGCAGGGCGACCGCGGCGGCGATATCCGCGGGCGCGAAATTGTCGAGCATGATGCGTTCGACGCCGGCCGCCAGCGCTTGCCGGCACTCGTCGAGGTTTTCCACTTCCACTTCCACCGGCTTTCCGGGCGCGATACGACGCGCGGCAGCGACCGCGGCAGCGATCCCGCCGCAGGCGGCGATGTGGTTTTCCTTGATCAGAAAGGCATCGTGAAGTCCGATCCGGTGGTTGCTGCAGCCGCCCACGCGGACCGCGTATTTCTGCGCGAGCCGCAGCCCCGGGATGGTTTTGCGGGTGTCGAGCACGGTGACGCCGGTGCCGGCGGCCAGGTCGCGGTAGCGGCGCGCCGCCGTGGCGGTGCCGGAGAGGGTCTGGAGCAGATTGAGCGCGCTGCGCTCGCCGGTGAGCAGGGCGCGGGCGTCGCCTTCGAGTTCGCACAGGGTCTGGTCGGCGCGCACGGCATCGCCCTCGGCGGCCAGCCAGCGGATGTGGATGGCGGGGTCGAGTCGGGCGAACACGGCGTCCGCCCAGGGAATGCCGCACAGCACGGCGTCTTCGCGGGTGACGATGCGCGCGCGGGCGGCGGTTCCGGCGGGGATCAGTTGCGCGGTGATGTCGCCGCTGCCGACATCTTCGGCCAGCACCTGGGTTACCAGGCGTTCGATATCGGCGCGTAGTTCGGGGTCGAGGATCACGGAACGAGCTCGGCGGCAGGGGCGCTCATTATAGATGCCGCTCGTGGGCGGCGATTGCCGGATGCGCCTTCGGCTTATCCGGCCTACGGGGCGCGGGCCAGCCGTCGCGGGTGAGCCGCCGTAAGTCTCGCCGAATGTGCCGGGCCATGGCACCATGAACGCCCGGATAGATAGAGCGTCGGCTCGCAACCATGGTCTGGGATCGAGTAGAACAAGCCCGCGACAATCTCGCTGACCTGTGCCGGCGGCATGCCGTCCATCGGCTGTCGCTGTTCGGTTCGGCCACCGGGTCCGAGTTCGACCCGGCGCACAGCGACCTGGATTTTGTCGTCGAATTCCGCGAGCTGGCGCCGCCCGCCTATGCCGAAGCCTACTTCGGCTTGTGGGAGGATCTGCAACGGCTGTTCGGCATGCCGGTCGATCTGCTCACTGAGCCCGCATTGGGGAATCCCTATCTGCGCAATGCCGTCGAACAAAGCAGGATCGAGCTGTATGCCGCATGATCCGCGCAAATATGTGTACGACATCTGGCAGGCGGCCCATCACATACTGGATTTCACCGCAGGCAAGTCGTTCGAGGACTACCAGGCCGACCTGCTGCTGCGTTCCGGTGTCGAGCGCCAGTTCGAAATCATCGGCGAAGCCCTCAATCAATTGGCGCGGGTCGCACCGGAAATCGCCGCTCGCGTTCCCGAGCATCGCAGAATCATCAGCTTCCGAAATCTTCTGGAAGCGCTGATTTATTCGTCATTCCCGCCCCCGATCGGAGTCGGGGGCAGGCTTCAGCGGGAATCCATACGTCCGCAACTGATTGAGACTGCGGGAAAACCTGGATGCCCGCTTTCGCGGGCATGACGGTCGACACGTATTGTTCAGCGTTTCCTTCTGATACATGGCTATGCGACTATCGATGCCCGCATCGTTTGGGGAGTGATCGAGGCGAAGCTGCCCAAACTGGCGCACGTGGCCAAGGCACTCCTCGAAGCGGAGTCACGCGGGTGGTTGAGGATTATCGTAGGCCGGGTAAGCGCGGAGCACCCACGGGGATGTCTGCGCCGGCGCCTTGACAGGCTCGGTCGGAATATTCAAAGATCGCTGCAACATTTTGATAATTAAATGGTTTGCGCGTGCCTTACCGGCTGGCCTCCGACCCGATCGACCCCGTTCCCCGGCGGACGTGTCGCGATGGCGGTGAGTTGCGAGGCGGCATTGCGCATGCTTCGGGAGCGCGCCCGGCAGTTCATGTCCACCGCTATGGCCGCCTGCGTGGCGAGCGCCAACGACAGCCTGTTCGAGTTGACCCAGGCGGCTCCCGATGCCGCCACTCAAACGCGCTATCTGGATGCGATGCGCTTGTGGCACGGTGCGCGCCGCCGCCTGGCCGATGCGCTGCTGGCCGGTGTCGACAACGCCTTCGCGGCGCTGGGCGAGCGAACGCCCGCGCCGCCCGCGGTCGCGCCCGGTGCGTCACTGGGTCTGGCCTCCGATGAAGAGCTGGAGGAACTCATCGCGATCAACGCCATGATCGCCGAGGCGATGGCACCCATGGACGCCGTGCTCGGGCGGCTGCTCGGGCGCGTGGAAGCACTGTGTGGCGCAACCCTGGCGCCGCAGGAGTTTCCCCTGGCGCCGCACTTCATGATCACCGGACTGGCGCGGGCAATGGACCGCCTGGGGCTGGCGCCCCAAGCACGGCTGGCGATTCTGCGCGCCTGCCATGCGAGCCAGTCACGGACCTTGCCGGCTGTGGTTGCCCAGGCCGATGCGCTCCTCGCTCAGCTCGGAGTGGCGCCCGCTACCCTGGCCCCGGCGTTCATCGCCGGGCGCGCCGCCGCGGTCGCGATGCCGGCCGATGCCGCGAACGCCCCCGGGTCATCCGGCGCAGCGTCGGGCGAAGGCACCCGTCCCGACCGGGCGGCCCCGGACGCGGAATTCTGCGCGCTGCTGGAAGGCCTGCGGCGACCGGCGCCGGTCCCGGGCGGACGCCGTCCGAGTATCCGGACGCGCCTTGAGGACGCACTGGCGCGGACGGGGCGCAGCCTGGCGGAGCTGGATTCCGAGGCGGTGCGGCGCGTGCAACTGGTGGATGCGCTGTTCGACGAGATGGCCAACGAAACCTGGATGCCGGCGCCCCTGGGCGAGCTGCTGGCGGCGGCGGAGATCGCGGTGGTGGCGCTCGCGAACGCCGATCCGACCTTCCTGACCAAACCGCTGCACCCGGCGCGGCGACTGCTCCAGGAGATCATTGTTGCGGCGACCGATTTCCTGCACAGGGAAAACTACGCCGACCAGGAATTGTTCCGGCGCGCCGGCGACGCCATCGCCCGATTGCCGGAGCTGCGCGCCGATCCGGAGCGCCTGGGGGCGCTGTTGATTGAATTTGTTTCAGCGGTGGAGCGGGAGCGGGAACAGTGCGAACGCCGCGCCGCGCCCGCCTTGCGTGCCGCTTCCACCCGGGAGCGGACCGATGCCGCGCACGCGCGGGTGGCGCGGATTCTCAACGATCGCGTGACCGGGCGCGGCTATCCGCTGGCATTGATCGACATGCTCGAGCGCGGCTGGTGTCGCGTGCTCTTCGATGCCTGGTTCAGGCATGGCGAGCAGTCGTCGCAATGGCGCGGGGCGGTGCGTCTGCTGGATCGGTTGGTCGGCGTGCTGGGCGACGTCGAGCCCGATCAGGAACTGGTTGAGCCGCTGCTGGACGCCCTCGCCGCCCGTCTCGATGCCACCGCGCTCGACCGCTTCGACTCGCGCCGTCTGCTGGACGGCTTGCGCCTGTGCCTGTGCGCGGATGCGCTACCCAGTCCAGTGCCGCCCAGCTTGGTGCTGACACCGGACGAGGCGCGCGATTTCGAGGATCCACGGCTGCCGGTTACGGCGAACGGGCTTCGGCTGGCATTGCCGGGTGATCCGGCGCGGGTTGCACACGAGTGTTCCGTGGAGCTTGACGAGTTCGACCTGGGGCGTGTCGATGCGCTGCGTTCGGGGAGCTGGGTCGAGTTTCGCGATAGCGCGGGCGACGGGCGCAGGGCTCAGTTGCTGGGCGTGGTCCAGCCCGCCGATACCCATGTGTTCGGCGACCCCGATGGCACCCTGTTCCGGCAGTTGCCGCGTTTGCGGCTGGCGCTGGCGTTGCGCGAGGGCAGCGCGCTCGCGCTCGATCACGCACCGCTGTTCGACCGGGCGCTCGCGCGGGCTTCGTGCCGGGTTGCGGCCGGGTGCGATTGAGCGGCGGCCGGTGTTGCCGCGCCGGCAAGGGCTTGCGGTGGCCAAATCCCGGGCGCTGGCGTAGTCTGGAACCGTCGCGGCGAATCCCGCTGCCATCATGTCCGTTGCCATCATGCCCGTTATGCCCGTTGCCGTAAGGAATGCTGCAATCGATTCCCGGGGTTGGCTCCCGGATGCGCGCCGCCTGCCGTCGCCCAACTTCGATGGGCGACCCCATGGCGAGATCTCGCTGCTGGTGATCCACAACATTTCGTTGCCGCCCGGCCAGTTTGGTGGCGAGGCGGTAGCGCGGTTGTTTTTGAATCAGCTCGACTGCGCCGCCCACCCGGCCTTTGCGGCGCTGGAGGGGCTGCGGGTGTCGGCACACCTGTTGATCGACCGCAGCGGCGCGCTTACCCAGTTCGTGGCGTTCGGCGATCGCGCCTGGCACGCGGGTCGATCGCGCTTTGCCGGGCGCCCCGATTGCAACGATTTCGCCATCGGTATCGAGCTGGAAGGCACCGATACCTCCGGTTACACGGCGGCCCAGATGCGGGTGCTGGCCGCGACCACGGCGACTTTGATGCAGTGCTATCCGGCGCTCGCGCCCCAGCGCATCGTCGGACACTGCGACATCGCGCCCGGCCGCAAAACCGATCCCGGGCCCGGCTTTGACTGGCATCGTCTGCATACCCTGTTGGCGCTGGAGGCAGTCTCGTGAAACTCATTGTCATGCTGCTCGTGGTGCTGTGGCGCTGGCACCGGCCGCCCGGACCCCGGGCGTGGCCCGCGCGCTGGAACCCGGTCATCGACGCCAACGCCGACGCGCTGCGCTGGCTGCCGGCGGCGCTGCTGCCGGCGGGACTCGTGGCGTTGTTGCTGTGGCTGAGCGGCGCCTGGTTCTGGGGATTGGCCGGCGGCGCCGTGGCGCTGGTGGTGCTGGCGAATTGCCTGGGCGCCACGGATTGGCGTCCGGCCCTCGCCATGCTGGCCGACGACAGCGAGCGCGGCGATCTCCAGGGCGCGCTGCATCGCCTTGACGATCTCGCCGACCCTGAGGCCGGTGGCGACATTCAGGATCTCGCCGGGCTGCGCGCGGCGGCGCGGAACAATCTGGCGCTGCGCTTTGTGCGCGAATGGTTCGCCGTGCTGTTCTGGTTTGCCCTGCTGGGCGCGCCCGGCGCGCTCGCGTATCGCTGCCTGGAGCGGGTGGCGGCGACCGGCCTGGGCGCCGCGCGGCTGTTGGCGTGGATCGAGTGGCCGGCGCTGCGTGCCTTTGGTTTCGTGGTAGCCCTGAGCGGACATCCGGGGCGCGGGATGGCTGCCTGGGCGGAATCGCTGCTGGCGCGCACCGATGCTGCCCGGTTCGCGGGTGCCTATGTGGATGCGGCGCTCGATCCGCTGCCGGAGGGCATGACACCCGAGGCGGCGTTGGCGACCGAGGTGCGTGCGCTGGACGAAATTTTCCGGCGCGCGGTGCTTGGCTGGCTGGTGGTCGCGGCACTGCTGGTGGTGCTTTCGTGACCGGTGGCGGTGAGTTTCCGGGTAGCGCGGCGGATGGGGTCAACACCGATCGCGTGGTTCCCACTTCAAGTCGCCGCCGGCGCGCGCCGCCAGGGTGCGGGCGACGGCGAACAGCAGGTCCGAGAGCCGGTTGAGGTAACGGCCGGGTTCGGGTGGCAGTGCTTCGGCGGTCGCGGCGGCGACCAGATCCCGTTCGGCGCGTCGGCACACCGCGCGCGCCACATGGGCGAGCGCGGCGGGCGGGCTGCCGCCCGGCAGCACGAACTGACGCAGGGGTGGCAGCGCGGCGCACAGGGCATCGATATGCCGTTCCAGTGCGTCGATATCCGACGCTTCCAGGGTGGCGGGCGCGCCGGCGAGCATCGCACCCAGGTCGAACAGCCGATGCTGCACGGGCGCGAGCAGGGGCAGCAGGGGGTCGTCCGGAGTCAGGTGCGCGAGCAGCAGACCCAGCTGGGCATTGCACTCGTCGAGGCTGCCCAGTGCCTGGATGCGGGCGTCGTCCTTGCGCCGCCGGCTGCCGTCGGCGAGGCCGGTGTCGCCGCGGTCGCCGCTGCGGGTGTAGAGGCGGGTCATCGGTCGGTCTCGGGTTGCGGGTAGTCGCGTGCGTGCCAGGGCGCAACCCTGGGCAACAGCAGCATACCGGGCACGGACAGCAGCGCGCACAGATAAAAGAAGTTTTCCCAGCCGACGGCTTCGACCACGAAGCCCGCGCCCGCGTTGATCGCCGTGCGCGGCAGGGCGGCGAGGGCGGTGAACAGGGCGAGCTGGGTGGCGGTGTGCGCGCGGCTGGTGGCCCGCGCCATGAAGGCGATCAGCGCCGCGGCACCCAGGCCCACGCCGAGGTATTCGAAGCCGATGGCGACCGCCAGCAGCCAGAGTTCATCGCCGACCCGCGCCAGCACCGCAAAGCCGAGAATCGAAATGAGCTGGATGGCGCCAAAGAGCCACAGCGCGCGGTTGATGCCGATGCGGAGCATCAACAGTCCGCCGGCCAGGCTGCCGGCGATCATGGGCCAGAGCGCGGCGTGTTTGGCCACGATCCCGATTTGCGTCAGGGTGAAACCCAGGTCGAGGTAGAACGGGGTGGCGAGCGCCGTGGCCAGGTTGTCGCCCAGCTTGTAAAGCACGAGGAAAGCGAGCATCGCGCAGGCGCTGCGGACGCCGTCGCGGCGGAAAAACTCGCGAAACGGCTCCACGACGGACGCGCGCAGGGTCGCCGGCGGCGGCGCCGCGTGGGTCGGCTCCGCGATGCTGAGCGTGAGTCCGATGGCGACGAACATGAAGGCGGCGGTGATGGCGAACACCGGACTCCAGGGCATCTGGTCGGCGAGAATCAGCGCCAGCGAACCCGGGATGAGTCCGGACAGCCGGTAAAGGTTGACATGCAGGGCGTTGCCCAGGCCGAGCTCGGCATCCGGCAGCAGCTCGCGCCGGTAGGCGTCGATGACGATGTCCTGGGTTGCGCTCAGGAAGGCGATCAACGCGCACAGCGCGGCGATCGCTCCCAGTTGCGCGTGGGGGTCCAGGCGGGGCAGCGCGGCGATGGCCAGGAGCGTGCCGAGCTGACTCGCCAGCATCCAGCCGCGCCGGCGGCCGAGCAGCGGCAGCGGGAAGCGTTCGAGCAACGGTGCCCACACAAACTTCCACGCGTAGGGCAGACCGATGAGCGCGAACAGGCCGATGTCGCGCAGGTCCACATCCTCGCGGCGCAGCCAGGCGGGCACCAGCGAAATCAGCACATAAAGCGGCAGACCGGAGGCGAAGCCGGTGAACAGGCAGATCAGGAGGCGGCGGTTGAAAATGCCGTGCTGGCGGAGCGGTGACATGGGGGCGAGCGCGGCAAAGCGGCCACCTTACCCATTTGCGCCGCAGGCCGCCAGCGGGGTTGGAAAGCCGGTCCCGCGTCCCCACTTCTTTATGCTGACGCCAACCCCCGCGTGATCGCCCTTGCCGTTGCTCCCCTGGTTGTTTGTGCTATTTCCACTCCTCGAACTCTGGGTACTCATTCGCGTGGGCGCCGCCATTGGCGCCGGGTTTGCGATCGGCCTGGTGGTGCTCGCGGCCCTGCTGGGGATCGCCATCCTGAACCGGCAGGGCTTCCAGACCCTGACGCGGGTCCGGGCCCGGATGGCGCGCGGCGAGGAGCCAACGGCCGCGGTACTGGAGGGCATGGTGCTGGCGGTGGCCGGTCTGTTGTTGCTGATCCCGGGTTTTCTGACCGATGTGCTGGCACTGCTGGCGCTGATCCCGCCCGTGCGGGCGCGCCTGATGCGGCGTCTGCTGGCCGCGCCGCACCCGGGGCAGGGCGCGCAGGCGCCGCGCGATTCCAGGGTCATCGAGGGCGAGTACGAGCGCGAAGACTGACGCGGACGCCGCGGCCCGCCTTGAAATCCGTACGCCCGGCCCCACCTAGGGGGCGCTGCCAGAGCCGCGCTGAAAGCGGAGGGGATTGCACGGTCCGCTCTTGTAATTCTTCCGGCCGGCACCACATCAGGCAAAGTTTTCGGGCTGAACCCGGATTCTTTTGGTCAATAACTCAGGACAAGTGGAGAAAGAGCCGCAATGAAAATCCGTCCCCTACACGACCGCGTGGTCGTACGTCGCAAGGCCGAGGAAGAGAAAACCGCTGGTGGCATCCTGCTGCCTGGCTCGGCCAAAGAGAAGCCCAATCGGGGCGAAGTGATCGCCGTCGGCATCGGCACCGTCAATGACAAGGGCGATATCCGGCCGCTGGATGTGAAGGTTGGCGACAAGGTGATTTTCGGGACCTACGCCGGCAATACGGTGGAAGACACCGACGGCAGCGAGCTGATTGTCATGCGCGAAAACGACATTTTCGGCGTTATCACCGACTGAGCCACGCATCCGCGCTGATTCATCACTGACTATTGGAGAAGGAAAAGATCATGGCTGCTAAAGAAGTGAAATTCGGTGACTCCGCCCGCAGGAAAATGCTGGCTGGCGTCAATGTCCTGGCCGATGCGGTGCGCGTCACCCTCGGGCCCAAGGGCCGCAATGTGGTGCTCGACAAGGCCTTTGGCGCCCCGACCGTCACCAAGGACGGCGTTTCCGTCGCCAAGGAAATCGAACTCAAGGACAAGTTCGAAAACATGGGCGCGCAGATGGTCAAGGAAGTCGCGAGCAAGTCTTCCGACGAAGCGGGCGACGGCACCACCACCGCCACCGTACTGGCGCAATCCATTCTTAACGAAGGCCTGAAATCCGTCGCCGCCGGCATGAATCCCATGGACCTCAAGCGCGGCATCGACAAGGCCGTGGCGGCCGCCGTCATCGAAATCGGCAAGCTGGCCAAGCCCTGCTCGGACACCAAGGAAATCGCCCAGGTGGGCACCATTTCCGCCAACAGCGACGAACAGGTCGGCAAGATCATCGCCGAGGCGATGGACAAGGTTGGCAAGGAAGGCGTGATCACGGTTGAAGAAGGCTCCGGCCTCGAGAACGCGCTCGATATCGTCGAGGGCATGCAGTTCGATCGCGGCTATCTGTCGCCTTACTTCATCAATACCCAGGAGAGCATG
>JBFWOQ010000019.1:0-45406 GCA_050250395.1 Porticoccaceae bacterium | reverse complement strand
AAACCGCCTCTCGGGTCCGGCCCCAACGCCAGACAGGACGCCGATGGCCCACCAATGGTTCTCCAGCGCCGCCAACAGCGCCCCTGCGCAACTCCACTCCACAATCGGTGAGCGAAGCGGGCTAAGGCGCTGACAGAGGCCAGACCGGCCGAATGAAGCCCTTAAAGCCAACTTCATCTTTCTTCGCCTCTTTTTTAGGCGAAAATATGCGGGCTATCGCGACAACTCAGGGGCGCAGTCGCAGCCCTTGGCGCGTTGGATATCTTGATGAAAAGAGGGTATCTAAGCTGGCATCAAAGAGCGGAACCTTGAGTAAACGTGTTTAGAAACAAAGAGATAGTGCTTCAATGATCCTGATGATCGACAACTACGACTCCTTCACCTACAACCTGGTGCAGTACCTGGGCGAACTGGGCGCCGAGGTGCGGGTCGAGCGCAACGATGCGCTCACGCTTGCCGACATCGAGGCGCTGGCGCCCGCGAAGATCGTCGTCTCCCCCGGCCCCTGCACGCCCACAGAGGCCGGCATCTCGGTGCCCCTGATCCAGGCCTTTGCCGGCCGCATTCCGCTGCTCGGCGTCTGCCTGGGCCACCAGAGCATCGGTCAGGCCTTTGGCGGTCGCATCGTGCGCGCACGGCAGGTGATGCACGGCAAGACCTCGCTCATCCACCACGGGAGCGCGGGCGTGTTTCATGGCCTGCCGAGCCCCTTCGAGGCGACCCGCTACCACTCGCTGATCATCGAGCGCGCCAGCCTCCCCGCCTGTCTGGAAATCACCGCCTGGACCGCGACCGAGAGCGGCGAGATTGACGAGATCATGGGTGTGCGTCACCGCGAGTTCGACGTCGAGGGCGTGCAGTTTCATCCCGAATCCATCCTCACCCGCCACGGCCACGATCTGCTGCGCAATTTCGTGGAGCGCGCGCCATGACGCTCCAGCAGGCGATCGCGCGCCTGGTGGAGCGCGCCGACCTGAGCCGCGCCGAGATGCAGGCGGCGATGCGCGAGATCATGACCGGCGCCGCCACGCCGGCCCAGATCGCGGGCTTTCTGGTGGCACTGCGGATGAAGGGCGAGACCCTCGACGAAATCACCGGTGCGGTGGAAGTGATGCGCGAGCTCTGTACGCCGGTGCCGGTGAGCGGCGACCATCTGGTGGATATCGTCGGCACCGGCGGCGACGGTGCCGGGCTGTTCAATGTCTCCACCGCGAGCGCGTTCGTGGTGGCGGTGTGCGGCGGCCGGGTGGTCAAGCACGGCAACCGGGGTGTGAGCAGTCGCAGCGGCAGTGCCGATCTGCTGGAAGCTGCCGGCGTTCGACTCGATCTCAGCCCCGCGCAGGTGGAGCGCTGCGTGGCGCAGATCGGCGTCGGCTTCCTGTTCGCGCCGGTTCACCACAGCGCCATGAAGCATGCCGTGGGGCCGCGTCGCGAGCTGGGCATACGCACCCTGTTCAACATTCTCGGCCCCATGACCAACCCGACGGGGGTAACGCGCCAATTGATCGGCGTCTACGATCCCGCGCTGTGCCGGCCGGTGGCCGAGGTGCTGGAGCGGCTGGGCAGCGAGCGCGTGCTGGTGGTCCACAGCGACGACGGCCTCGACGAGATCAGCCTGGCGGCCCCGACCGCGGTCGCCGAACTGGATCGCGGCACAGTGCGCGAGTACCGCATCGCGCCGGAAGATTTCGGGCTCCCGCGGCAAGCCCTCGACGATCTGCGGGTGGCGGATGTCGCGGCGTCGCTGGCGCTGATCCGCGATGCCCTCGGCAAGCGTCGCACAGGTGCCGGCGCCAAGGCGGCGGATCTGATCGCACTCAACGCCGGAGCGGCGGTATATGCGGCGGGCCTCGCCACCGACATTGGCCAGGGCGTGGCTCTGGCCGCGGACGCCATCGCCAGCGAGTTGGCCGGCGTGCGCCTGGAGGAGCTGGCCGCCTTTACCCATTATCTGGGAGATAGCTGATGGCGCAGATGGCAGTGGATACGCCGACCATCCTGAAAAAGATTCTGGCCCGCAAGGTCGAGGAGATCGCCGAGCGACGCCTGCGCTGCGGTCTGGATGAAATTCGACACCGGGCGGCGGCGGCCGCACCGGCGCGGGGGTTCTATCGGGCGCTCCAGGCGCGGGTGGCGCGCGGCGAATCCGCCGTGATCGCCGAGATCAAGAAAGCTTCGCCCAGCAAGGGGGTGATCCGGCCGGATTTCGATCCGGCCGCCATCGCCCGCAGTTACGAACGCGCCGGCGCGGCCTGCCTATCGGTGCTGACCGATGTGGATTTTTTTCAGGGCGCGGATGCCTTTTTGGTCGCTGCGCGGGCGGCGACCGCGTTGCCGGTGTTGCGCAAGGATTTCACCATCGATCCTTACCAGATCCATGAGGCGCGGGCGCTGGGCGCGGACTGTGTGCTGCTGATCGTGGCGGCGCTGGCGCCGGCGCAGCTCGCCGAGCTCCATGGTACGGCGCTCGACATTGGCCTGGATGTGCTGGTGGAAGTCCACAACGCCCGCGAACTCGAGGTCGCGCTGACGCTGGATAATCCGATGGTGGGGATCAACAACCGCGATCTCCACAGTTTTCATACCAGCCTGGAGACCACCTACAGTCTGTTGCCCTGCGTGGGCGCCGACCGTCTGGTGGTGACCGAGAGCGGCATCAACCGGGTCGACGACGTGCTCGCCATGCGCGGTCACGGCGTCAACGCCTTTCTGGTCGGCGAGGCCTTCATGCGGGCGCCGGATCCCGGGAGCCGGCTGCGCGAGCTCTTCGACTAGCGCGCGCCGAACACCACCATGGTTTTGCCGTGCGCGGAAATCAGCTCCTGGTCTTCCAGGATCTTCAGCACCCGTCCGACCATCTCCCGCGAGCAGCCGACGATACGGCCGATTTCCTGCCGGGTGATCTTGATCTGCATGCCGTCCGGGTGGGTCATGGCGTCGGGTTCCTTGCACAGGTCGAGCAGGGTGCGGGCGACGCGGCCGGTGACATCGAGAAACGCCAGATCGCCCACCTTGCGGGTGGTGTCGCGCAGGCGCTTGGCCATCTGCTTACTGAGGGAGAACAGAAAGTCCGGCTGACGCTGCACGAGCTGGCGAAAGCCGGCGTAGCTGATTTCGGCGATTTCGCATTCGGTGCGGGCACGGATCGCGGCGCTGCGATCCTGCTGGTCGAACAACCCAAGTTCGCCGAAGAAATCACCCGTGTTGAGGTAGGCAACGATGATTTCGCGGCCGTCGTCGTCCTCGATCAGCACGCTCACCGAACCCTTGATGATGTAGTAAAGCGTGTCGCAGGCGTCTCCCGCGTGAATCAGCGTGCTTTTGGCGGGGTAGCGGCGGCGGTTGCAGTGGTTGAGAAACTCCTCGAATTTCGGGATGTGGGGGGTTATGGGTTGGAGTGCCAAGGGTTCCTCCCTGGGAGTCATCTTGAGGGGCATGTCACGCGACGCGGATGCGAGTGCCAAGGGTTCGCGCGACGGGCGTGGGGAAAGTCGCACTTTGGGCAGGAAATTGCAACTGGGGTCCCGCCGAAAACGGCCTTTCGGGCTGTGCTAGTCTGGCTCACTGCGCGCGGAGGAGAACATCATGAAGGCAGTAGTGAAGTGGGTCGACAACGCCATGTTCCTCGGTGAGTCGGGCAGCGGCCACGCGGTGGTCATGGATGGGCCGGAGGATCACGGCGGCCGCAATCTGGGCATCCGACCCATGGAGATGCTCCTGATCGGCATGGGCGGTTGCGCCAGCTTTGATGTCATGAGCATCCTGCAGAAGGCCCGTCAGCAGGTGCGCCACTGCCGCGCCGAGCTCGAGGCGGAGCGGGCCGACGCGGTGCCGGCGGTCTTCACCCGGATCAATATCCATTTCGTGGTGGAAGGGGTAGACCTCAAGGAGGCTCAGGTCAAGCGCGCCGTGGAATTGTCGGCCCAGAAGTACTGCTCTGCCTCCATCATGTTCGCACAGGCTGGAGTCGTGGTGACCCACAGCTATGCCGTAGAGCAGGTCTGAGGCCGACGGCCGAATGATGCTGGGCTAGTCATCCGCCAGAGCAAAAAAGCCGGGGAGCGCGAGGCTCCCCGGCAATAACTTACAGGGGGGTTAGGAAGGAGAGTGACCGGCGGGCTCCTAGGGCCCATCGAGGCCGATCACAGTGCCCATGGTAGAGAAACTCCGACATAGTTCAAATCGTTTGATTTTATTAAAATCATAATCAAAGGGAATTATTAAAGGTGGGTCATAGGGGTAGTCAGCTTGTATAATCGGCCAAGACTATTATGACCACAGCCATGCACGGTGATTATTCGATATGACCATCAACACGCTTGCCCGGGTGGACCTCAATCTCCTGGTGGCACTGCAGGTACTGCTGGAAGAGCTCAACGTAACGCGATCGGCGGAGCGTCTGCACGTCTCCCAGCCAGCGATGAGTAAAACCCTTCTGCGCCTGCGCACGGTTTTCGAGGACGCCCTGTTCACCCGCAGTGGACGCGGCCTGGTACCCACGCCGCGGGCACTGGAGCTCAAGCAGGCGTTGCCGCAATTGCTGGAAGGCATCGGTGGTCTGCTGGTGCGCACGGACTTCGATCCCGCCACCTTTGTGGGACATGTGCGCATCGCGGCGCCGGAATTCATGGCGGTACAGGTGGTGCCGCAGTTGGTAAGCATTCTTGAAAATGAGGCGCCGGGTCTGTGTGTGGCGGTAGCCAATGCCGAGGAGGCCTATATCAGCGAACTCGAATCCGGTGCCACCGACTTTGTGCTGGAAGTCGAGAAACCGGTGCCGCGCGGCTGTCTGGTGACCTCGCTGGGCAATTTCACACCGGCGGTATGGATGCGCAGCGGCCATCCCCTCGCGGAGCGGGAATTCGATCTTGAGGAAATGCTCGAATACCCGTTTGTGCAGTATTACCTGCTGATCGCGGGACGCGTGGATGCTGCGACGGAAAGCCGCTTCGACAAGCTGGTCGGACGCATGGGCTACCGGCGCCGCAAGGCGATTGTGACCAACCAATTGATGACCGCCCTGGATACCCTGCACTCCAGTAACTGCCTCTTGCTCGCCACCATGGACGATCTCAAGCAGGAGAGCGAGTTTTACCAGATCGTCCGCAAACCCTATCCAAAATCCCTGGAGCACGAGCCCTTTATCCCGGCGGCGCTGTTGCAGCACGAACGCACCGCCAATTCGCCGATGCACAACTGGGTGAAGGGCAAGATCCTGACCATCGTGCAGGGAATTCGGGTGGAGCGCGACCGGGTTCGTGGCCTGACGCCGGTGACCGCGCGGGCTCAGCCCCGGTAGCTGAGGGTTGTCATCAGCCGGGATGCCAGCGTCATGGCAGCCTTCACCGGTCCCGGAAAAGTCAGGGCGCCGGCGTGCCTGGCGCGATGGGCGTGCGCCGCTTCGTCGGCCAGCATCCGGGCCACCAGCGCGCGGCTGCGCTCGTCCTGGTCCGGCAGCCGATCGAGATGGTCGCGCAGGTGCTCGCACACCTGATCCTCGGTGGCGGCGACGAAGCCGAGTCCCAAGCGGTCGCCGACCAGTCCAGCACCCGCCCCCAGTGCAAAAGAGGCGGCGTACCAGACCGGATTGAGCCGGCTGGGATGAGCGCCCAGGTCGTCGAGCCGCTGCTGGCACCAGTCCAGATGATCTTCCTCTTCGCGCGCGGCGGCCTTCATGTCGACGCGCGTCGCTGCGCTTTTTGCGGTGAGCGCCTGACCACGATAGAGCGCCTGCGCGCAAACCTCACCGCTGTGATTGATCCGCATCAGCCCGGCGGCGTGGCGCTGCTCGGCTGCACTCAGCTCGGCTTCCGGAGCGGCGTCGGCCGGCGATGGCGCGCTCCCCCCGGTGCTCCCGGTGCCGACCGTGCGCAGGGCGTGGTCGATTTCGGCAAGCACAAGATCGATGGTCGAGAGTGCGCGCGCCGACGGCCTGCTGGTTGACATGAGCGACTCCGGTGCGTCCCAGTAAGTTCCGATTTTAGCAGCTTGTTGAAAAACGTCGCGAGGCGGCCAGATGCGAGGCGCGCGGCGCGCAGCGATCGAGACATATCAGATGGATAGGCGAGAAAGCGAGCACCGCGCAACGAAGCAGATGGCTGCCGCAGCAGTTTTTCAGCAAGCTGTTAGACGGCTCATGGCCGTTTTGTCGGGGTTGAACGCGGCGGGGGCGAAATCGGTCAGCCGCCGGGCGACTCCTCGCGGGCGATGGCCCGGTAACCGATATCGCTACGGTAAAAACCGCCGTCCCACTGGATGCCCCGGATGCAGTCGTAGGCGCGGGTCTGAGCCGCACGCACAGTGGCACCGAGCGCGGTGACGCAGAGCACCCGCCCGCCGCTGGTGACCACCGCGCCCGCCTGCAATCGCGTACCGGCGTGGAATACCTTGAGGGTCGGGTCGGAGGTTTCCGGCAGACCCAGGATCGGGTCGCCGGTGCGGTAGTCCCCGGGATAGCCGCCCGCCGCCATCACCACGCCGAGCGCCGGGCGCGGGTCCCAGTCGGCCGCGACACCATCGAGCCCGCCGCTGAGCGCGGCTTGCACCAGACCCACCAGATCGGAGCGCAGCCGCAACAGGATCGGCTGGGTTTCCGGGTCGCCGAAGCGGCAGTTGTACTCGATGACCCGGGGCGCGCCGTCGGCGCCGATCATCAGCCCGGCGTAGAGGAAGCCGCGATAGCGGTTGCCCTCGGCCGCCATGCCCCGCACGGTCGGCAGGATCACCTCGGCCATGACGCGCCGGTGCACGGCGTCCGTCACTACGGGGGCTGGCGAATAGGCGCCCATGCCGCCGGTGTTGGGGCCGGTGTCGCCGTCCCCGACACGCTTGTGATCCTGACTGGTGGCCATCGGCAATACCTGCTCGCCGTCCACCATGACAATGAAGCTCGCCTCTTCGCCGTCGAGAAACTCCTCTATCACCACCCGGTGGCCGGCGCTCCCGAACGCGTTGCCCGCCAGCATGTCGCGCACGGCGGATTCGGCCTCGGCGAGCGTGGTGGCGACGATCACGCCCTTGCCGGCAGCGAGGCCGTCGGCCTTGACCACGATGGGCGCCCCCCGCTCGCGCAGGTAGGCGAGCGCGGGTTCCAGCTCGGTGAAGGCGGCGTAGGCGGCGGTGGGGATGCCGTGGCGTGACATGAATGCCTTGGCGAAGTGCTTGGAACCTTCCAGTTGCGCCGCGCCCCGGCGCGGGCCGAACACGGGCAGGCCCAGTGCTTCAAAGCGGTCCACCAGCCCGGCGACCAGTGGGCCTTCCGGGCCGACCAGGGTGAACGCCACTGCCCGCTCGGTCGCGAAGCGTGCCAGCGCCTCGATATCGTCTGCGGAGATGGCCAGGTTCTCCACCTTGGGCTCCAGCGCGGTGCCGGCATTGCCGGGCGCGACATAGACGGTCTGCACCGCCGGGCTTTGCGCCAGCTTCCAGGCGAGGGCGTGTTCGCGTCCGCCGCTGCCGATGACCAGCAGATTCATGGTTGCCGGGCTCCAGTGCCGGGGTTCATACCAATGTATCCAGGTCGCTTTTGTCGTAGGCGCGCAGTTCGTTCGCGCGGCCGGCGGCGATCAGCTTGGGCCAGTCCGGGTTCGGAATCAGGGAACGGCCCACCGCCACCAGGTCGAAATCACCGCGCGCCAGCAGGTCGTCGAGATTGCGCAGGCTGGCAGGTTCGGCGTGGGTGCCGATATTGCGCCTCTCCTCGTCGATGAAATCCTGATCCAGGCTGATGCTGCCGACCGCGATGCTGGGTCTGCCGGTAATCTTCCGGGTCCAGCCCGCGAGATTCAGGTCCGAATCCGGAAATTCGGGCTCCCAGAAGCGCCGCGTGCTGCAATGGAAGACATCGACACCGGCCTTGGCCAGGGGCGCCAGGAAGCTTTCCAGCTCCGTCGGCGAGGTCACCAGGCGCGCCCGATAATCTTGCAGCTTCCACTGGGAAAACCGCAGGATGATGGGGAACTCCGGACCCACCCGGGCGCGGCTGGCGGCGACGATCTCGGCGGCAAAGCGGGTGCGGTTGGCGATGGAGCCGCCGTAGCCATCGCTGCGGCGGTTGGTGCCTTCCCAGAAGAACTGGTCGATCAGGTAACCATGAGCACCGTGAATTTCCACCGCATCGAAACCCAGCCGCTGGGCATCGGCGGCACCCTGGGCGAAGGCGGCGACCACGGCGTCGATATCCGTCTGAGTCATGGCATGGCCGTGTTCGCGGCCCGGCATCAGCAGCCCGGACGGAGTGAACGCGGGCGTGTCCGGAAACGGGTCGATCACCGCACCGGGCGCGCCGATGCCGCGCATCGCGCCCACATGCCAAAGTTGCGGGGCGATCTTGCCGCCGGCCGCATGCACGGCTTCCACAACCCGCCGCCAGCCGGCCAGCGCCGCGTCGCCGTAGAAGAACGGGACATTCTCATAGGCGCTCGCCGCCGGATGGTTGACGCAGGTGCCCTCGGTGATGATGAGCCCGGTGCCGCCCTCGGCCCGGCGCCGGTAGTACGCGGCGACCTGTTCCCCGGGGACATTGCCGGGGGAAAAATTGCGTGTCATGGGCGCCATCACCACCCGGTTGGGCAGTTCGAGGCCGTTGATCCGGAAGGGTTCGAACAATGCGTTGCTGTCATGGCTTGGCATGGACATTCCTCAACTGGAGAAAAGTGGGCAAGAAATCCGGGTCTATGTATTGGTGGCGATGCGGGCGCAGCCAAGCAGGGCGCGCTACTCGGGGGCCGCTGGCGCCGCCATGCACTGGGTGAGTCTGTGTTTCAGTTGCGCGATCCGGGTCTCGGCGTCCTGGAGTTTCCAGGCAAGATCCACGGACTGCTGAAACAGTTGGCCCTGTTCGCGATGCTGGTACACCACAAAGGCGAGCAGACCGAAGGCGAGCAGCGCCAGCACCACGACGGCGTCCAGATGAATGGTGAACGTTTTCATGAGCGCTCCAGGGCGTTGGCGTGAGGAAGTTGCGCAGGTTCAGGCAGCGCGATGGCGTGTTGGGGTGGCTGGGCCTCAGTGGCGGCTTCAGTGGCGGCTTCAGTGGCGGCTTCAGTGGCGAAAGTGCCGCATGCCGGTAAACACCATCGCCAGGCCGTGCGCGTCCGCGGCGGCGATCACCTCGGCGTCGCGGATCGAGCCGCCCGGCTGGATCACTGCGGCGACGCCGGCCTGGGCGGCGTTGTCGATGCCGTCGCGAAACGGGAAAAAGGCGTCGGATGCCATCACCGAGCCGGCGACCGCGAGCCCCGCCTGCTCGGCCTTGATGATGGCGATGCGGGCGGAGTTGACCCGGCTCATCTGCCCCGCGCCGATGCCGATGGTCCGCCCCTCCCGGGCGTAGACGATAGCATTGGACTTCACGAACTTGGCCACCCGCCAGGCGAACAGCAGGTCCGCCAGCTCCGCCGGTGTGGGCTGCCGCCGCGAGACCACCTGCAGATCGGCCGCCTCGACCCAACCCGTGTCCCGGTCCTGGATCAGCAGTCCGCCGGTAACCCGTTTGCAATCCCAGCCGCCCGCCTGCCGGCCCTGCCAAGCCCCGCACGCCAGCAGGCGGACATTCTGTTTCGCAGCCGCCGCCGCGACCGCATCCGCGGTGAACTCGGGAGCGATCACCACCTCGACAAACTGACGGTCCAGAATGGTCTGGAGCGTGGCGCCGTCGAGACTGCGGTTAAACGCGATGATGCCGCCAAACGCCGATTCGGAATCCGTGGCGAAGGCGGTGTCGTAGGCCGTTGCCAGATCCTCGGCCAGGGCCACGCCGCAGGGGTTGGCGTGCTTGACGATGACGCAGGCCGGCTGGTCGAACTGGCGCACGCATTCGAGCGCGGCGTCGCCGTCGGCGATGTTGTTGTAGGACAGCTCCCGGCCCTGCAACTGGCGTGCGCCCGCGATACTGCCGGGCGCCGGCGTCGATTCGCGATAGAAGGCCGCCTGCTGGTGCGGGTTTTCGCCGTAACGCAGTGCCTGGGCCTTGTGAAACTGGCGATTCCAGGTGCGCGGGAAAGCCGCGGGCGGCGTATCCAGACGCGCGCCCAGATAGTTGGCAATGGCGCCGTCGTAGGCCGCGGTGTGTTCAAACGCCTTGACGGCGAGGTCGAAGCGCGTGGCCCGGCTGAGTGCGCCGCCGCTGGCGTGCAGTTCCGCCAGAATTCCCGGGTAGTCGGCGCTGTTCACCACCACCGCGACATCGCGATGATTCTTGGCCGCGGCGCGCAACAGGGTGGGGCCGCCGATGTCGATGTTCTCGATCGCGGTTGCCAGATCGCAATCCGGCGCCGCCACCGTGGCCTCGAACGGATACAGATTCACCACCACCAGATCGATGGGCGGAATGCCGTGCGCGGCCATCACGGCGTCGTCGGTACCGCGGCGGGCGAGAATGCCGCCGTGAATCTTCGGATGCAGGGTCTTGACCCGGCCGTCCATCATTTCGGGAAATCCCGTGTAATCCGCGACTTCCTGTACGGGTACGCCGTGATCGGCGAGCAGGCGCCAGGTGCCGCCGGTGGAGAGCAGCTCGACGCCGCCCTGGGCGAGGGCGCGGGCGAAATCGAGGATGCCGGTCTTGTCGGAGACACTGAGCAGCGCGCGCGCGATGGTGACAGGCCGATCGGTCATGAATACTCCGTGATGGGGGCGGCCGGCTACAGCAGGTCGTATTGCTTCATTTTCTTGCGCAGCGTGCCGCGATTGAGGCCAAGTATTTCCGCGGCCCGGCACTGGTTGCCGCCGGTGTGCGTCAGTACGGCGCGGAACAGCGGCGCTTCCACTTCCCGCAACACCAGCGCGTAGAGGTCGGTGGTGTGCTGGCCGTCGAGCAGGGCAAAGTAACGTGCCAGGGAACCGGTCACGCACTCGGCGAGCGAGGAGCCCCCGGATTCGCTGTCCAGCAGGGCTCGTGTCGCGAAGGCCAACTCGTTATCGGAATGGCGGTCGTCGGCCAAGGTAGTACCTCGGGGCTGGGCGACTGTGGCGCAAGGCGACGCATGATAGCTGGCCGCTTGCCACTCCGGAAGCCGGGCATGCCGGTTTCGTGCGACCGCCTTGGCGGTGGCTCAGTCGACCGGTGCGAGCGCATAGGAAACGGCCTCGGGACCGGGATCGACCAACTCCAAAACCAGATGCAGGGATTGGCCGACCGCCAGTGCGTCCGCTGCGGGCGGGTCCATATACTCGGCGGGCGCAAAGCGCCGTTCCGCGACCACCTCGCCCTGAAGATTTTCGAATCGCAGCCGCACCCTGGGCAGGGGCTGGGTGGCGCGACCGCGATTGATGAGCATGGCGTCGAGACGCAAGGCACCGGGCGCCTGATTACGTACCAGGAGTTGATCGACCGCAATGGCGGCGACATCCCGATAGGCCGGTTGCGGGCACGGTACGACCCGGCAAAGGGTGTTATAGAAACCACGCAGTTCGGGACGTCGATCCAGCCGATCGGCGTGAAAATACAGTCCCTGCAACAGCAGGGTGACGAGCGCGGCGAGCACAACAACTGCCGCCGGGCGGGTGCGGGCGGGCACCGCCCTGGGTTGTGGCCAAGGGAGGGGCGCAGGCGGTGGCGCGACAATCACCGATCCCGGCGCGGCAGGGGCGGCAGCGGGCATGAGGTCGGCCGGGTGCCCAGGTGTTACGGCGGCGGGTGCAAGCGCAGGTGAAGGAGCGTCGCCATCCCTTTGCGGGGTGATTTCCGCAGCTTCGAGATGAGGCTCAGGCTCGGGCTCGGGCTCGGGCTCGGGCTCGGGCTCGGGCTCACCTGGCGCGACCGTCAGCGTCAGCGGCGCGGGAATCGATTGGATGGCGCCATATGGGGATTCCGTTATCGCGCGTGCCTGGGGATCGGCATCGATCCGGTGTTCGCGCTCCCCGTCCGTGTCCGGGCGCCAGAGCGGCGCGGCCGGCACCGGCTCGGGTGGCAGCGCCACGCTGTGGGCATTGGCGTCGAAGGGCAGCAGACAGAAGCCGCAGCGCACCAGTCCGCCGGCAGCGCGCCGTTGGGCGCCGGTGATGCGAAAGGAAACGTTGCACCCGGGACAGCGTGCCCCGCACTCGGTCACGGCCGGTCTCCGAACCGCCGCGCCCCGCAGCCGGCGCGGATGACGGCGGACTCGATCCGTCCGCTCAGCGGGCTTTGCTGCCGGTCAGGCGCGCCCAGGATTCGCGGAGCGTCGGCGGCGCGAAATCGAACCAGGGCGCGTAGGCGTCGCAAACGGCCGCGCACTGGGATTCGAGAATGCCCGACAAGCATAAACGGCCTCCTGGCGCGGTGAGCGCGGCGATCCGGGGAGCGAGCTCGATCAGCGGATTGGCGAGGATGTTGGCCAGGACGACAGTGTAGTGGCCGGCGAGCGCCCCGGGTGCGGTTGTCTCCAGTTGGTCCGGCGCAATGCCGTTGCGCTGCGCGTTGGCGCGGGTAGCGGTGAGCGCCTGGGGATCGATATCCACCGCCACGGCGCGGGCGGCGCCCAGCAGACAGGCGGCGATGGCCAGAATCCCCGAGCCGCAGCCGAAATCGAGCGTGCTCGCGCCGGCCGGCGGTGCCGCAGCCAGCCATTCCAGGCAGAGGGCGGTGGTGGGGTGATCGCCACTGCCGAACGCCAGACCGGGATCGAGGCGCAGATTGATGGCGGCTGGCTCCGGCGGGGCGCACCAGCTCGGGCAGATCCACAGGCGCCCGCCGCAGTGGCGGGGCTTGAAGTGCTCGCGCCAAAGATCGTTCCAGGGGCGCTCGCCCAGTTCACTCCAGCGCGCCGCAGGCACCGGCTCCGGCAGCAGCGCGGCCGCGAGGTGCAGCCAGGCCTGGGCGCGGTCGCAATCGCCGGCGAACAACCCGGTCAGACAGACCTGCTCCCACAGCGGCGTTTCCCCCGGCGGCGGCTCCAGCACCGGGTTGTCGCCGGCATCGCTGAGCGTGACGGCCAGGGCGCCGGCCGCGAGCAGGGCATCGCCGTGGCGTTCGGCGGCGGCGCCGGGCACCATCAGGCTCAGTTGTTGCCAGCCTTGTCGGGAGTCGCTCACAGGCCCAGCTTTTTCTCCAGGTAGTGAATGCTAACGCCGCCGTGCCGAAAATCGCCATCGCGCACCAGGTTGCGGTGCAGGTCGGTATTGGTCTTGATACCTTCCACCACCAGTTCATCGAGCGCGGTGCGCATGCGCGCCAGCGCGCTGGCGCGGTCGCGACCATGGGTGATGATCTTGGCGATGAGGGAGTCGTAGAACGGCGGCACCCGGTAACCGCTGTAGAGATGCGAGTCCACCCGCACGCCGTTACCGCCGGGCGGGTGGTAGGCCGTCACCGTGCCGGGACTGGGCAGAAACGTGGTGGCGTCCTCGGCATTGATGCGGCACTCGAACGCGTGACCGCGAAGCACCACGTCTTTCTGGGTGAAACTCAGGGGCTCACCCCCCGCGATCAGCAGTTGCTCGCGGACGATGTCGATGCCGGTGATCATCTCCGTGACGGGATGTTCCACCTGGACCCGCGTGTTCATTTCGATGAAATAAAAGTTGCCGTTTTCATACAGGAATTCGAAGGTGCCGGCGCCCCGGTAGCCGATATCGAGGCAGGCTTTGATGCAGGCATCCTGGACGCGCTTGCGGGCCGCCTCGGGAATATCCGGCGCCGGCGCTTCCTCCAGAATTTTCTGATGGCGGCGCTGCAACGAGCAATCGCGATCGCCCAGATGCACCGCGTGACCCTGGCCATCGGCGAGCACCTGGATTTCCACGTGGCGTGGTGTTTCGAGAAATTTTTCGATGTAGACGCGGCTGTCGCCAAACGCCGACTGGGCCTCGCTGCGCGTCAGGGTGACCGCGTTCAGCAGGTGAGGCTCGGCGTGCACCACGCGCATGCCGCGACCACCCCCGCCGGCCGCGGCCTTGACGATGACCGGATAACCCACTTCACGCGCCACCGCGATGATCTCGGCAGGGTCTTCGCTGAGCGTGCCGTCCGAGCCCGGTACCGTGGGCACCCCGGCGGCCTTCATGGCGGCGATGGCGGATACCTTGTCGCCCATCAATCGAATCACGGCGGGTGGGGGTCCGATGAAGGCGAACCCGCTGCGCTCCACCTGTTCGGCGAAGTTGGCGTTCTCCGCCAGGAAACCGTAGCCGGGATGGACCGCGACCGCGCCGGTGACTTCCATGGCGCTGATGATGGAGGGGATGTTGAGGTAGCTATCGGCCGACGGATTCGGGCCGATGCAGACCGACTCGTCGGCGAGGCGGACATGCTTCAGATCGGCGTCCACCTTGGAATGCACTGCGACGGTCTTGATGTCGAGTTCCTTGCAGGCGCGCAGAATGCGCAGCGCGATCTCGCCCCGGTTGGCGATCAGGACTTTGCTCAGCATGGAGACAGGCTTCCGCGGGCTAGAGGATGGTGATCAGGGGCTGGTCGTATTCCACCGGCGCGCCGTCCTCGGCGAGGATGGCGCCTATGATGCCGGCTTTGTCGGCTTCGATCTGGTTCATCATCTTCATCGCCTCGACGATGCAGAGCACATCGCCGACCTTGACGCTCTGGCCCACTTCCACGAAGGCTTTGGTGCCGGGCGCGGGCGAGCGGTAGAAAGTGCCGACCATGGGTGAAGCCACCAGATGGCCCGCGATGGCCGGTGCGGCGGGCGCGCTGGCAGCGGCAGGTGCTACAGCGGGAGCCGCGGCGGGCGGTGGGGCAAAGGCCATCTGGGGAGCGGCATAGGCTGGTGCGCGATGGCGGCAGATGCGGACCGATTCCTCGCCCTCGCGGATCTCGAGTTCGTCGATATTGGATTCTTCGAGCAATTCGATGAGCTTCTTGACCTTGCGTATATCCATGAACCCTCCGGTTACAGGTGATGGCGGCTTATCGGGTATTGACCCTGACTGTCAGTCCGGGGCGCCGAGGCTGGCCAGCGCGGCTTGCAACGCGAGCTCGTAGCCCAGCGCGCCGAGCCCACAGACGACGCCGCTGGCGATATCCGAGAAATAGGAGTGCTGGCGGAAGGCCTCGCGCCGATGCACATTGGACAGATGGACTTCGATAAAGGGTATGGCGACCGCGAGCAGGGCATCTCTCAGTGCCACGCTGGTGTGGGTGAAGGCCGCCGGATTGATCAGGATGCGGTCGACGCCCTCGCGACCCGCCGCCTGCACCCGGTCGATCAGTTCGGCCTCGGAATTACTTTGCAGGTGCGCGAAGTCGTGACCCGCCGCAGCGCACAGTTGCGCCAGGCGCGCATTGATGTCCGCCAGCGTGGTCGCGCCGTACACGGCGGGCTCCCGGGTGCCGAGCAGATTGAGGTTGGGGCCGTGCAGCGCCAGTATGGTGGCCATGGGTTGGCTTCCGATCGAGGTCGTGACGCGGTGGAGCGGGAGTGTGCCTCAAGCCGGTTTTGTTGTCCAGATCGCCGGCAAATTTCCAGACGTTAAACGCACATTCGCCACATGTTACCGGCAGTTAACGGCTTAGGTCGGTAGCGGCCGCAATCGCTGGCGGCGCGTTCAGCGCGCTCAGCACGACGGTTTCGGTCAGCAGCTGCGGCAATATGCGCGCCGGTTCCCCGGGCGGAAAATACAGGTAAAGCGGCACGCCGCTGCGGCCGTGCGCATTGAGCAGCACGGTGATTTCGGGATCGTAGCGGGTCCAGTCGCCCTTCAGATAATGAATGCCGCGCCGCTTCAGGGTGGCGTGGAACCGATCCGACGACAGCGCCATCCGCTCGTTGGCCAGGCAGGTGATGCACCAATCCGCCGTGAGGTTGACGAACACCGGCGCTCCGGCGTTGCGCAGGGCTTCGAGGCGCGCCGCGCTATAGGGCTCCGCGCGGCGTGCCGGATCGCCGGCCGGCAGGGCGAGCGGCAGCGCCAGTCCCGCGATCAGCACCACGGCCGCGCTGACCCGCCCCAGGGCATGCTGGCTGCGCCCGGCGAGCCAGACCGCCAGCGCCGCCAGGAGCATGCCGAAGGCGACGATCAGGGCGTGATCGATATCGGTCTGCCGCCCGAGCACCCAGAGCAGCCAGAGCACGGTCGCGTACAGGGGAAACGCCAGCAGTTGGCGAAAGGTCTCCATCCAGGGGCCGGGACGCGGCAGGCTATCCAGTAGCCGTGGCATCCAGGAAAGCAGCAGAAACGGCAGCGCCATGCCAAATCCCAGGGCGGCGAACACCCCCATCGCCACCATGGCGGGCTGGGTCAGGGCGACGCCCAGCGCCGTGCCCATGAAGGGTGCGCTGCACGGACTGGCAACGACGGTGGCGAGCACGCCGGTCAGAAACGACGACTTCAGGCTGTGGGCACCGGGCGTTGTTCGCAGGGCACTGCCAAGCCTGAGATTGAACGAGATCTGACCACCAAACCCCATCGCCATCAGGAAAAACAGGTAGGCCAGCGCCGTCACGAAAGCGGGGGACTGCAACTGAAAGCCCCAGCCGACGGCCTCCCCGGCACGGCGCAGCGCCAGCAGCAGGATCGCGATGACGACAAAACTGAGCACCACGCCGGCGGTGTAGGCGAGACCGTGCCCCGCGACGCGATGGCGATGGGCGTGCGCCGAGGTGAGGCTCAGCACCTTGATCGAAAGCACCGGAAACACGCACGGCATGAGATTGAGGATCAGGCCGCCGAGGATCGCAAAACCCAGCAGCGTCACCAGTCCCGGCGCAAGCCCCGGCGCAGGGGTGGGGACGACGGCAGGGGCGCTGGGTACCGGCGCGCCGGTCGTGGTGACGGCGCCGGTCGCGAAATCGACCGTGAAATACTGGGTGTGGGGTGGGTAACACAGGCCGGCATCGGCACAGCCCTGAGACGTTACGCTCAGGCCGATCCCGGGTGGCGGCGGCTGGAGAAAATCAACGCCGACCAGCGTGCGGTCGTAGAACACCTCGAGATTCTTGCCGTAGTAATCATCGTAGATCTCGCGGCCCTCGCCGGTATGGATTGCGGTCGGAATCACTCCGCCCGCAGGGTCCCGGGCCTGCACCGCAAAGTTGTCCTTGTAGAGGTAGTACCCCGGCGCGATGGCCCACTCGAGCCGAACCTTGCCAGCGTCGAGGTCGACCGAGAGTTGATAGGCCTGTTCGACCGGCAGAAATTGCTGATCGGCCTGGAGCAGATTCGAGCGATTGCCCGCCGACGCAAAGGGGTCGGCGGCCACGGCGGGAGCCGCACTCAGGATCAGCAGCAACCAGGAGAGAGCAAAACCAAGGGATCGCGGCATGGACTGGTCAGCGGTTGGGGGCGGCCCGGCTTCGACCAAGCCGCGGGGACTTGGTTTCAAGGCCGGTTATTGTGTCGTATTCTGGCCCCCGCCGCAGCCGAAGCGGCGGGGCCGATTTTCATCACGGCCAATCCTCGTCGCGGCCAACAAGCATCACGGCCAATTTACATCAGGGATAGCACGACCATGGCGATCAAAGACTGGGTACGCAATGCGCGCGGGAACACCAGCGGGGCGACCAGCGCACCGCGCCATCGTAGTGCGGGCGCCTGGATGGTGGTGGCCGCCGTGCTGGTCACGATCACGCTGGCGCTGTCCTGGTACTGGTCGCGACAACCGCAACTGGCCCCGCTGCTGGTGGGAGCCGACCGGACCGGCGTCAGTGGCGCGCGGACCACGGCGACACTCATCGCCCTGGTCGATACGCTGCTCGACAAGCCGGGCGGCTATCTGACCAACGACCTGCTGCCGCCGGGGCTCTGGCTCGACAATATGCCGAACTGGGAGTTTGGCGTTGTCGTGCAGGTGCGCGACGCGGCGAAAGCGTTTCGCGAGGCATTCAGCCGCTCGCAATCCCAGTCGACGGAAGATCCGGATCTCGCCCTTGCCGAGCCCCTGTTGAATTACGATACCGAGCGCTGGATTTTTCCGGCGACGGAGGACGAGTACCGCAAGGGTCGTGATCGTCTGGCGCGCTATTACGCACGTCTGCTCGACGGCGACGACAACAACGCGCATTTTTATGCCCGCGCCGATAATCTGCGCTACTGGCTGGGAACCGTGCAAAGCCGGCTCGGCAGCCTGTCCCAACGCCTGGGGACCAGCGTCGGGCAGCGCCGGCTCGGCACCGGATTGGGTGAAGGCGCGGATGCCGCCGCCGCGCAACCGGCACCCGAACTGATCAAGCCATCCTGGTGGACCATCGACGATACCTTTTTCGAGGCCCGTGGCACGGCCTGGGCGTTGATCCAGTTGCTCAAGGCGGCGGAAATCGACTTCGCGGACGTGCTGCAAAAGAAAAATGCACAGGTCAGTTTGCGGCAGATCATCCGCGAGCTGGAAGCGACGCAAAAGCCGCTGCATTCGCCCATCATCCTGAACGGCAGCGGTTTTGGCTTGCTCGCCAATCACTCGATCACCATGGCGTCCTACATCAGCCGCGCGAACGCGGCATTGATCGATTTGCGGGAACTGCTCGCGCAGGGATGAGACCGAGGTCACCTCCACGGCTTCTGGCCGCACACTTTGTGACGCGCTGTGGGTTTATGACCGGGCGCGTGGAGACAGCGTGACTGCTGGCGCATACTGCTCGACCAAGACATGGATTCAAGGCGGAACAGACCAACGATGGCAGTCTTCGGCCCTTCAGCCATCACCGGGACTTCAACGGAGGGGTTTTGGGACGGCGAGGGATTTGATCTTCCCACCCTGGCGCTCAACCAACAGCAGACCGGGATCGCGGTACTGGATTCCCGGGGCAGGATCGTTTGCTGGAATCACTGGATGGTCGACTGGACCGGCGTCCCGGCGACCCAGGCACTGCACGCCACGCTGGATGGCCTGTTTCCCGACCTGGCGGCGAGCGAATTGCTCGACGCCCTGGCGCGGGTAGCCGACAACGGGGTCGCAATCCAGTGGTCGCAGCACCTCGATCCGGAGCGGCTCGACCGTGTCGAGACCGCCATGACGCCGGGCGATCGGGCCCTGCCGCCATTTCGGCTCACGATATCCCCCCTACCCCTGCCCGACGGCAGAGGCACTCTGCTGGAGGTGGTGGAAGCGCCCTTTCAGCCCGCGGTCGAACAGCGGCGCGACCCTGATTCCGGCACGGATGAGACGTCCCGCCGTGCGGTCTATCTGGATACGCAACGCGCTGCCGTTATCGCGGTGGACGCGCGCGGCCGCATTGAGTCCGTCAATGGCGCCTTTGGCGCGATCACCGGGTTCGCTCCCGAGCTGCTGGTCGGCGCGCCGGCGCGGCTCGTGTTTCCGGCGCTTGGCCGCCGCGCTGGCGCCGACGTGCGTGGGCGGTTGCTCGGCGAGGTCCACCCCCGGGGCCGCTTGCAGGCGGTCACCGCAACCGGTGAACTCCGCTGGCTGGAAGTATCGCCCTGCACGCCGCTCGATTCGCCGGCCGGATTGGTGTTGCTGTGTCGCGACGATACCGGGCGTCTGGCCGAGCGTCGGGAGCTGCAACTCAAGGCCGAGCTGGTCGCGGCACTGTTCGGCCAGGTCGCCGACGGAGCCCTGCTGCTGGATCGGCAAGGGTGCATCGAACGGGTGAACGCGCCCGGACTCGAATTGTTGGGCCTTGATTTCGCCCGGACCGTTGGCCTCCATGTCGACGAGCTGGTCGCATTCGTCGACCTGGAGACAAGCGCACCGGTGCTGGTGTTGCGAACCGCCCTGGCGCGCGGGACGGCGCTGGCCATACCCGCGGGTACGGCTGTGCGGCGCGGCGATGGCAGCAGTGTACAGGTGGCGGGAACACTGACGCCCTTGCGGGACCAGGACAACGAGCTGGTCGGCGGATTGCTGATAGTGCGGCCCTGCACGGAAGCGCCGCAGATCGCACAGCGGCTGGCATGGCAGGCAGAGCACGACGCGCTCACCGGGCTGAGCAACCGATCCGCACTGGCCAGGGCGATCGGGCAGCGGTTGGGACAAATCGGTGGCGGCAATCCGGTGGCCGTGTTGCTTTACATCGATGTCATGAATTTTTCGCTGGTCAACGATACCTGCGGCCATGCGGCGGGCGACCTCCTGCTGCAGCGGGTGGCCCGGCTGCTGGAGCAGCATACCGGGCCTGGAGAAATCCTGGCGCGGATCGGCAATGACGAGTTCGCGCTGCTGCTGCAACGGGCGGATGCCACCGCCGGCTGCGCGGTCGCCGAAGCCGTGCTGGCCGACTTCCAGGCGTTTTCCTTTCCGTGGGGGGAGCGACGCATCAAGATGGGAGTCAATATCGGCGTCGAGGTGATCGACGATGGGTCCGACTCTGATATCGACATTCTGGTGGCGGCGGCGGCCAGTTGTGCCAAGGCCAAGGAAATGGGCCGCAACCGGATGCATTTTGCGGTAGCGGGCGGTCGCGCCGGACGTGGCGACGGCCTGGATGCCTGGGTACCCAGAATCAGCGCGGCGCTGGACGAAAATCGCTTCCGCTTGTTGTTCCAGCCGATCATTGAACTGCGTTCCGATGCCGAACCCGGTGTGCGGCATTGCGAAGCCCTGGTCCGGATGATCGGCACCAACGGTGAGCTGATCTCTCCCCAGGGCTTCGTTTCGGCGGCGGAGCGCTACGGCCTCATCGAGGATATCGACCGCTGGGTGGTTGCGGAAGCAGTGCGGGTGTTGCAGGGGTTGCCCCGCGCCCAGCGTGATGGCTTCAAGCTCTCGGTCAATCTGTCCGGCGCCACCATCAGCGACGCATCCAGCGCCGATTACATTCTGGAGCTGCTGAATCGTTCCGGCGTCGATCCGCGCCGCTTGCAGTTCGAGATCACTGAAACCGCGGCCATCCGCCAGTTCGATCGCGCCCTGAACCTGATTCACCGGCTGCGCGCCCACGGCTGTTATTTTGCCCTCGACGACTTCGGCAGCGGCCTGTCGTCATTGCGCTATCTGCAGGAAATCCCGGTCGATTCCCTCAAGATCGACGGCGCCTTCATCCGCAAAATGGAGTTGAACGAGGTGGACTTCACCATGGTGAGCACCATCAATCATCTGGCGCACATCATGGGTATCGCGACCATCGCCGAAAGCGTCGAGAACGCCCTGCAACTGTCGATGTTGCGCGACCTGGGCGTCGATTACGCCCAGGGGTTCTTCGTCGCCATGCCACAGCCGCTGGAAAGTATTCTGGCTTGACCCTCAGCCCGGGCTGGTGGCGAGAAACTGCGCCACCAGCTTGGCGTGCCGTGCCGGCGCCAGCCGCGGTCCGTACTGGGCTACCACCGCGGCGGCGGCGAGATTCGCAAAGCGCCCCGCGGCGACCGCATCGAAACCCTGGGTCAGCCCGTAAAGAAACGCCCCGGCGAACATGTCGCCCGCGCCATTGGTATCGACCGCCGTCGTGGGCGTGGCCGGGATCCGGTGCAGTTGGTGGCCGTCGAACACCAGGGCGCCGCGCGCGCCCAGGGTGATGGCAAAGCATTCGGCGTCGGCGCGCAGTCGCGCGGCGGCGGTTTCCACATCGTGCGCGCCAGTCCAGCCGCGGGCTTCGTCGCCGTTGCAGAACAGCAGGTCCACGCGTCCGCCCGCCATGGCGCGAAGCTCCTCCCGGAAGTGGGCCACGATACCTGGATCGGACAGGCTGAGGGCCACCCGGGTGCCGTGCTGCCGGGCGAGCTCACGGGCGCGGATCGCCGCGGCACGACCGCTCGGCGAAGTGGCCAGGTAGCCTTCGATGTAGAGGTAGGTGGCGGCGGCGAGCGCCTCCGGGTGGAGATTTTCCGGCGCCAGTGACTCGCTGATGCCAAGAAAGGTGTTCATGGTGCGCTCGGCATCCGGGGTGATCAGCACCAGGCATTTGCCCGTGGTGCCGGGCGGGAGCCCGGTGGTGCCGTTGTGGGAGACCCCCGCCGCCGTCAGGTCGCGCAGATAAAAATGTCCGTTATCGTCGTCGGCGACCCGGCACGAATAGTAACCGCGGCCACCGAAACAGCTCACCGCAATCACGGTGTTGGCGCCCGAGCCGCCGCTCGCCCGGCGCGCCAGGGTCAGGTGATCGCCGAACACCTCCAGCAGTTGGTTTTGGCGCGGCTCGTCGACCAGGGTCATGACGCCTTTCTCGATCCCATGGATGTGGAGTTCGGCGTCGGTGACACGCAGTTCGGTATCCACCAGGGCGGCGCCCAGGCCGTAAACATCGAAACGCTGCATGATCGTGGAGCCCGGTCGGTCAAAGCGGCTATTATCCACGCCCGTGCCCGCGGACCAAGTGACCGACGGGCTTGAGACAGCGTCTGTCTCCATACAACCTGCGTTCGGGAGACACCAGTGGCACGCCGGCGGCAACGCAAATCCAGAACCCGGAGCCCGCGGCGCCGCCATCGGCGGGCCATGGTCCGGGTTGTGCTCGGCGCGTTGCTGTTGCCCGTGGTGATCGCGGCGGGGCTCGGCATCATCGCGCTCGACGCCATGGTGAAGGCGAAGTTTTCCGGCGCCAAATGGGCGTTGCCGGCGCACGTCTACGGCCGTCCGCTGGAGCTTTACGCAGGCCAGCCCCTGGGGCGCGCGGCGCTGCTGCGCGAGCTGGACGGACTCGGCTATCGCCAGGCGGCGCAAGCGGAGCATCCGGGCCAGTTCCGAATCGGCGGCAACACCCTCGATATCCATGTGCGTGCATTCCGTTTTCCGGATGGCGAGCAGCCGGCGCAACGCGCGCGGGTGCGCCTCGACGCCACCGGGATCGCCGCCATCGACGGCAGCAGCGGCGCCCCGTTGCCGCTGCTGCGGCTGGAGCCGGTACGCATCGGCGGCATCTATCCGGAGCACGCGGAGGATCGCGTGCTGTTGCGGCTCGCCGAGTTGCCGCCCTATCTGGCCGACGCCCTGATCGCGACCGAGGATCGCGATTTCTACCGCCATCACGGCGTCTCCGCGCGCGCCATCCTGCGCGCGCTCTGGGCCAATCTGCGCGCCGGCGGCATCGCTCAGGGTGGCAGCACCCTTACCCAGCAGCTGGTGAAAAACCTGTACCTGTCGCAGAACCGCACCCTGGTCCGCAAGATCATGGAGGCTGTGATGGCGGTGCTCCTCGAACTGCATTACAGCAAGCAGGAGATCCTTGAGGCGTATCTCAACGAGATCCATCTGGGTCAGGCCGGGGATCGGGCCATTCACGGTTTCGGCCTGGCCAGCGAGTTTTATTTCCGCCAGCCGCTGGCGGAGCTCGACCTGCATCAGGCGGCGTTGCTGGTGGGGCTTGCCAAGGGCGCGTCCCATTACAACCCGCGCCGACACCCGGAGCGGGCGCTGGCGCGGCGCAATCTGGTGCTGGCGCAACTGGCGGAAGCGGGTGTCATCGATGCGGAACGCGCGCGCGTCGCCGCCCAACGACCGCTGGATGTCACGGAAGCCCCCGGCGGCATCAATCCGTACCCGGATTACATGGACCTGGTACGGCGCAGCCTGCAGGCGGATTACCAAGCCACCGATCTCACTGCGAATGGCCTGCGCATCTTCACCCATTTCAATCCCCAGGCGCAGCGTCAGGTAGAGATCGCCATCGCCGACACGCTCCGTCGCATCGAGGCTGAGCGCAAGCTGAAACCCGGACGGATCCAGGCCGCGGCGGTCGTGGTGGGCGTGGGGACCGGCGAAGTACTGGCTCTCGCCGGCAGTCGCTCGGGCCAGATGGCGGGCTTCAATCGCGCGCTCGATGCCCGTCGTACCATTGGCTCGACCGCCAAGCCGGCGGTGTATCTGGCGGCGCTGGAACAGCCCGGACGCTACACGCTGGGCACCTTGGTCGACGACGCGCCGGTGTCGATTGTCTCCGGGGGCAAACCCTGGACCCCGGAGAATTTCGACCGCACCAGCCATGGGCCGGTACCGCTCTACGTCGCGCTGAGCCGCTCCTACAACCAGGCCACGGCGCGACTGGGTCTCGAAGTGGGTGTGGATCGCGTCGCCGATGTGGTGCGGCGGCTGGGTTACGAAGGTCCGCTGCCCAAAGTGCCGGCGCTGCTGCTGGGCGGAGTCTCGATGACACCCTTCGAGGTCGCGGGGATGTATCACACGATTGCCGCGGACGGCTTTCACACGGACCTGCGGGCCATCGCCTCGGTCAGCGGCGCCGACCGCGAGATTCTGAGCAGGTATCCATTTGCTGTCGAACAGCACTTTGCGGCGGAGCCGACGCATCTGCTGCACTACGCCTTGCGCAAGGTGATGACCGAGGGCACCGGCGCCAACGCCTACCGGCAGTTGCCGGCCGGCCTGACGGTGGCGGGTAAGACGGGCACGTCAAACGATCAGCGCGACAGCTGGTTCGCGGGGTTCAGCGGCAACTACCTGGTGGTGGTGTGGCTGGGACACGACGATAACAGTCCGATGGTCGTTTCCGGCGCTTCGGGAGCGCTGCGGGTGTGGAGCGCGATCATGGCGGGGCTCGACAACCGTTCGTTGCCCGACGCGCGCCCCGAGGGAGTGACCTATGCCTGGTACGACCCCGGCACCGGAACGGGGAGCGGCGCGGGTTGCGCCAACGCGCGCCAGCTGCCCTATATCAACGGGTCCGAACCGGAAGGCCGCAGTTGCCTCGGCGGGGTGCCCGGACAGATGCTGGACCGGGTGCGCGGCTGGCTGGGGATCGACTGATGCGACCTGCCACCAGATCCCGGCGGGACGGGGGCACAACAGGACCCCCGGCGCTGATGTCGCGGCGCGGCGCGGCGCGGAACCTGAAGCTGCTGAGCGGCCCGTGCGTCTTGCTGGTGCTGGCAGCCTGCGCGCCCATGCAGTCGCAACCGCCGGCGCCCGTCGTGGTTCCGTCGCCCCCCAAAACCGGCCCGGTCGCGCCGCCCGCTCCCGCCAAACCCGTGCCTGTTCCGGAAGTGCGGCCGCCGCCGCGGCCAGCGCCGCCGCCCCGGGTTATCCCGCCGCCGGTGGCACCGGATGCGGTTTCCGCGCTGCTTCGGCAGGCGAGTAGCGAAGCGCAGGCGGGCCACCACGACGCCGCCATCGCCCTGGGCGAGCGGGCGCAACGGCTGGATCCGCGGGCGCCGGGGGTTTATCTGGTGCTCGGTCGCGCGCATCTGGCGCGCGGGCAACCCGCGCAGGCGCGTCAGCTCGCCCTGAAGGGTCTTGCCCTGAGCGCTGGCGGCACCGAGGTTCGCCAGGAACTGGAAGCGCTGCTGCGGGATACGGGCTCCTGAGCCGGAGCATCGACAGGCTGTTGCCCTAAGGTCGCGAGGGCGGTCTCAGCAGTTTTTCAGCCGCCGGTTGGGCTGCGCCGGCGATAGACGACGCCACCGCCGTGGCGCACCCGCTCCAGGACCTCGCTCGCGCCGGTCAGGGACTCGGTCCCACCCAGCACGAGGTAGCCCCCTGGATTCAGGCTCGCCGCCATCCGGGTGAGGATTGCGCTCTTGTGTTCGAGCGCAAAGTAGATCAGGACATTGCGGCAAAAAATCACATCGAACCGGCCCAGGTGCGCATAGCTCTGCAGCAGGTTCAATTGCTTGAATTGAACACAGTCGCGCAGTTCCGGGATCAGTTCCAGGCCGGCATCCCGGGGGCGGAAATAGCGCTGCTTGTATTCGTCCGGCAGCCCGCGGCCGATAGCAAACTGGTCGTAATACCCGCTCCTGGCGAGGTCGAGCATCGACCCCGAGATATCGGTGCCAAGAATCTCCGCAGCCGCAGCCATACACCCGGGATTCGCGCGTCGGTACTCCTGCTGGACAATGGCGATCGAATACGGCTCCTGGCCCGACGCACAGGCCGCGGACCAGATCCGCAGCCGCCCCCGCCGGCTTTGGCAAAGTTCCGGAAATATCAGTGTCCTGAGCGTTGCGAACGGGTGGTCGTCGCGAAACCACGAAGTTTCGTTGGTGGTCATCGCCTCCACGATGCGGTTGCCGAGCGCCTGGGTGTCGCTGGATCGGAGCGCGGCCACTAAATCGCCAAAGCGCGTGAAGCCGGATTCGCTCATGAGGCGATTGAGGCGACTGGCCACGAGGTACTGCTTGTTGTCACCCAGAACAATGCCGCTCGCGCGCTCAAGAAAACCGCAAAACTCCCGATACTCCTCAACCGCGATGGTGGTGTCCGACAGGGCGACGCGGGGTGTCGCTCCGCCCGCACCCTCAGCGGCGCTAGCGCGCAGGCGAGCCGCCTTGAGCTCGTCGCTCACGGGATGACGGCGGCACGGAAAATTGCATGTGGGGGGTTCATCCGACACATCTCTCACAGCCCCGATCCATGACGATTGCTCCACCGCGGGGTGCATGCATTACCTGGGTCGCGGCTACGCTCCGCCAGAGATACGACACGCAGTCCGGAATTCGCCCCCGCCGGTCGCAGTCGGCGGTACCTATCCGCTACCGGGCTACCCCCTATCGACAGGCACTCAAGCCCGGGCCAGCATGTGCCCGGCGTCATTCACCTGTGATACGCCATCCGCGCCGTACAATCCGGGCGTTCGCGCTTGTCCGCGTACCACTGCCAGCGCCTGCTCGACACGGCGGCGGGAGCGCTCGATGGCGACGCTGTTGGCCCGGTTGGCTTCCCGACATCGATCAATCAGTTGTTCCAGCCGCTGCCAGCGCGCTACCAGAGCGTCCCCGCCCACGCGCTCAAGATGGCGCCTCGCTTCATCCCGGCCGGCGCCGGCCTCTGCGGAGGGATCCAGTAGTCCGCGGTACTCAAGGTGCAGTCGCTCCAGACGTGTCAACACGCCGACCTTGGCCGCGCTGATTTCAGTCAGCGCCGTTACATCGCCAGCCAGCGCCCGACATTCCTGCTCCAGAATCTCGGCCAGACTCGCGGTGGCGGTCAGCTGCGCGCCAATCAGGTCATCGAGCCGCGCGCGATCCGGATGCGCCGGGACGGTGGATTCAGTCATTCGGGACATACGCCTCGAAGCTCAGCAGGCTCTTCGCGACCGCGTCGGCGTCGATCCTGTAACTGCCATTCTGTATCGCGGCGCGCAGCTGCTCCACGCGCCGGCTATCGACCTCCGGCGCCGAGCGCACCTCTGCTTCGAGTCGACTCAGCGCCTGGGCGGCATCGGTCAACTGCACGATATCGCCCACCGGACCGCTCGCGGCAGTTGCGGAAGCACGCGCTTCCGTCGCCGCCCTGGAGACCGCGGCAGCAGGACCGGCTTCCGTCCTGCCCGCGCCAGAGCTGTTTAACCCTTTGATTTCAAGTGACATCTGAATGCTCCGCATCCGTAAGTGGGCGACTTTCCGACCTTACGGAGTGCAAGGTCGGTGGGCCGCAATTGTTATAGCGACGGTATTCCCCAAAACTTTAGCCCGCCACCACGATCCGGTCCCGCTGCGCTCAAATCGACACGCGCACGGCGCCCTCAGCGACGACTTCGCCTTCAACGACCCGCTGCGAGCGCTCATTGCGCACCCGGATCCGCTGACCCAGCACGCCGTCGGCCAGCGCGCTTCCGGCGACACTCACTTCAAACCCATCGGCGGACACGCGCAGGGTGACCTGTTCACCGCGCCGCACCAGCTTGGGGGAGACGACCTGATTCGGCTGCAAAATCTGTCCTGCCGACAGCGGCTGTTTTGCCATCTTGCCGATCGCCGCCTCGGGGGTGTCAATGTAGCCATGGGACAAGCCGGCAAGATCGCGCCGCACTATCTCCATGTCCTGGCGTTGAATCGTGGCGCCACGCGCCAGCGGCCGGGCAATCACCGCGACCGGCCCGAATACCGCCACCCGTGCCGGAACGTACAGAGTCCAGGGTCGCTCCCCGGCGCAGCGGACACCCACCGACTGCGCTCCGGCAGCCGGGCGGTCGCCGTTGACAAACATCTGCAAGGGGCTGCTGCACACCGGCAACCGCAACCGCGGATCAAGGCGACCGAGCTCGACCCGGGCATCGGCGCGCTGCGCTTGCGGAACCCGTTCCAGCAAGTAGTCACGAACCCGAGCATTGATACTCGCGTGCGACTGGAAAGCTGACGCCGAAGCCCTTTCGTCAACGTCGGCATGAATGTGACCGGTGTAGCCGACCCAGCCCAGCGCCATCAGGCAGGTGACGCGCCGGGCCGTGCGGCGCGCCGCACGAGAGCAATGAAATCGCGGCATTGGCAGAGTGCGTCAATTTATCCACAGACCCGTTCATTGCAGCAAGACATGTGCCAACTGCAAGAGACATCAAAATCAACAGACAGCCAAAGAACGTCGCGGAAATGGTCCGCCGCGCAACGAAACAGATCGCCGCAGCGGTTTTTCAACAGCCCGTTCAAGGAAACGTCCGCCGTTGCCGCTAAGCATTTCGCCAAAGCGCAATCACGCCAAGGCGCGGGAGTCGAATCATGGCGGATCTTTTGGAAAACGTTAACAAGCGTACGCAACTCGCCGGGCACAACCGCGCAGAATTGCTGCTGTTCCGCCTCAGCGGCGATCAGTTGTTTGGCATCAATGTATTCAAGGTCACCGAGGTCACCCTGTGTCCTCCGCTGGCCCGGGTGCCGAATTCCCATGCGGTCGTGCGCGGTATCGCGCAACTGCGCGGCAAAATCATTCCCATGCTGGATCTGGCGCATGCCGTCGGAGACGATCCGGTCGCGGACATTTCCGCTTGCTACGCCATCATCACGGAATACAACCGCCATACCCAGGGGTTCCTGGTCTCGGGCGTGGACCGCATCGTGAACATCCGGTGGGAGGACATGTCACCCCCTCCGCCAGGATCGGCGCTGAACAGTTACCTCACCGCGGTCACACGTGTCGACGATCAACTCGTGCAGATTATCGACGTCGAAAAAGTCATGGCGGAGGTGCATGATCAAAACCTGGAGATCACCGATCAGGCTCGCGAGGAAAACCAGAGCCGGGAGAAGCGGCCGATCCTGGTCGTGGATGACTCAAGCGTCGCGCGCGGACAAATCCAGCGCACCCTGGAGCAAATCGGATTGCACAGCGTACACGCCAACAATGGCAGGGAAGCGCTTGATCTGCTGGAGAAGTGGGCTGCCGAAGGTCCGCTCGCCGAACGCGTCAGCATGGTCATCTCGGATATCGAAATGCCGGAGATGGACGGCTATACCCTGACCGCCGAGATCCGGCGCAATCCCAGCCTGGCGAAGCTCTATGTGCTGCTTCACACCTCTCTGTCCGGGGTGTTCAACAACGCCCTGGCGGACAAGGTGGGCGCCAATCACTTCATCGCCAAATTCAACCCCGATGACCTCGCGGCGGCCATCAGCAAGGCGCTCGCGGAAGTGGCGACCAACCCCACGACATCGATCCTGTGAGCGGGCTTGGGGTAGTCGCACGCCTCACTTCTGGCCGCCGCGCGACGTCTTTCAACACGCGCCAGGAGTCTGCGCGGCAGAAGCCGAGCCTGCGCATGTATAGGTGCCGCTCGGTACTTCAGCGCGTCGCGCAACGGATAAAGCAGACTCGAGAGCCTGGTCTCGATCAGTACGAGTTCCGCTTCGGTGAACCGTCGGCGCCGGGAAAACGTCAGCTCTCCCAGATCCTCTCCGTCGCTGCGCAACCGGTAACTGCAGGTATTGGCCGCTTTTTCACCGAGGGAGCACTCCAGATCGCCTTCCGCGTGCCAATAGCGCAGTCCGTCATGCGCGACATCTTTGCCGATCTCCGCCCCGAACAGGGCTACCAACCTGTCCAGTTCGAGCGTGGTCTGCAAGGCCTGAGAAAGCATCCGTTCACGTTGGGCCGCTCCCGAGGCGGGCGCGGGACGGTGTCGCTGTGAAGGGCTGACGGGGCTTATTACTCGAGGACCCGGTGGCGATCCGGAAAATCCTGGATCACCTGAAAGACAAAACCGTACCCAACGAAACCGTCCCGCTGCCCGAGAGTCGGGCACCGCCGATGAGCCTGTTCGCCTGACAACAACCCCGACCGTTCGATTCAAGACGCAGCACAGTGAGCCGCGACAGGGCCCCGGCTGGCCGAGGGGTCGGGACGAGGACGTACCTGGAGAAAACACGGACAGATTCTCAGACGATATACGCACAATCCAGGGCGCACTCAGGACGATCAGACGGTGGAGTGGCGGGCCGTTGACGGTAAGCGGCGGCTGGACCTGGGCAAAATGGGCGTTTATTCTTTTTATACTTCAACATCGGCCGTGTTGCCCTCGGTGCGTGTGGCGGGGCGCGGTTCGCGTAACGTCGGTCACTTGTGAACGCCTCGGGAATCCCGCAAAGGTTCGGTCCATCCTTAGCGTCCGCCGCCGATCCGGCTGGCGGATCGTCATTCGCGTCGCCGCCGGGGTGTGTTGGGCAGGCGACACATTCCACGAAGGAGATCCTCATGCATTCCATCCTTGCGGCTTGCTGCGTTTTGGCGGCGACGGGAACGGCCGTGGCGGCCGACGCGGCGCCAGACGTTCAGTTCTACGAGCAGGAGAAATTCACCGTCGTCTACAAGGTGGAAGGGTCGCCCGAAAGCGGCACGATTACAGAACACGCCGACCGGTGGGGCAACAAGCGCGTCGAGATCAAAGATCTCGCGATGAACTATGCCGGGATCAAACAGACGACGAAGCAACGGGTGATCTACGACGGTTCGTCGATCGTGACCGTCGATCTGAAGACGGGCGCGGCGACCAAGATCGCGAATCCGCTCCACGACAAGGTCACGGCGTCGATGAAAGGCAAGTCGGGCGTGGAGTACGGCAAGGAATGGGCGACGGCGATGGGCGCGAAGCCGACGCACGAGACGCATACCTATGCCGGCCTCGAATGCGACGAATGGGCGATGCCCAGCCTCGGCACGACGATTTGCGTGGCGAAGAACGGGATCCTACTGCGCACAGCGACGAACATGGGACCCGTGAACTCCACGCGCACCGCGACGAAGGTCACGCTCGGCGACGGCGGCCCGGCGGACGTCTACAAATACGACGCGTCGAAGGTGCGGGCTGTACCCCATCTGGAAGAAATCATGAAGAAGGCGCGGGGCGGAAAATGATGCGCTTTGCACATCCCAGGAGAAAAAACATGCGTTCTCTCATTCAAGGCGTCGCGATGCTGGCCTTCATCGTCTCTGTGATTCCGGCCGTGGCCGCGCAGGTGGAGGATCATCCGGCGGTGAAGCCCTACACCGGAAGCGTGGCCTCACGGCGCGACGAAGACGGGTTCAAGACCTATACGTTCGTCACCGCGGTCAACGACCAGGGAAAGACCGACGAGGAGTATTTCCGGACGCTGAAGATCGACGGCAAGGTGACGCGCCTCGCCTACGAGAACCCGAAGGGCCGCTCGGCGCACGAGATCTTCACGAACTATCGCGAAGGTCTGGAAAAGGGCGGGTTCAAGATTCTGTTTGCCTGCGCGGAGAAAGAATGCGGTCCGGGCTATGGTTCCAGCCGTTGGGGGCGCGTGACGGGTATGCGCTACTACGGGCCGGATCAGCGCTATCTTGTCGCGAAGTCAGCGAAGGGCGGACAGGACATCTACGCCGCGATCCTGATCGCCAAGGCGCGCCATCAGGTGGAGATCGTCGAGGTCACGCAGATGGACAAGGGCCTCGTCACCGCGCAGGCGATCGGCGAAGGGCTGATGACCGAAGGCCGCGTCGTGCTCGACGGCATCCTGTTCGATACGGACAAGGCGACGATCAAGGCCGAGTCGAAGCCCGCGCTCGACACCATCGCCCAGTACCTGATGGACAATCCGAAGCTCAACGTCTTCATCGTCGGCCACACCGACGGCACGGGCGGGTTCGACCACAACATGGCGCTGTCGAAGGCGCGCGCGGCCTCGGTCGCCGCAGCTCTGACCAACGACTACAGCATCGCTAAGAATCGCCTCGGCTCCTACGGCGTCGGGCCGCTGTCGCCGCGCAAGACGAACGAGAACGACGGCGGCCGCGCGGAGAACCGGCGTGTGGAGATGGTCCAGCGTTGACCGCACCGCGGCGCCCGACGCGTGCGGGGCGCCGACAGTTGATTTCCCCGGGAACCCCCGGCAGAACAGGCCCCGTTCGCTATTGCAGCAATCAGGAGCATTCGCCTGAGCATTCGCTTTGACGGCAAGGTCGCCATCGTCGCGGGCCTCTACGGCAATTTCGGACAGACGAACTACGGCGCGGCGAAGCTCGGCCGCGTCGGGTTCATGAACACTCTCAAACTCGAGGGGCAGAAGGACAACATCCGCGTCAATGCGCTCGCCCCCGTGGCAGCGACGCGCATGACGGAGAACCTGATGCCGCCGCAAGCGCTCGAGGCGCTGAAGCCGGAATACCTGACGCTGGAGGTGACCTACCTCGTCAGCGAAGACGCGCCGACGGGCGTAATCCTGGCCGCCGTGCGACGTCTTTTTCCGCACGCGCTAGCGAGTAAACAACGACGGAGCGGACAAGACCCGGTTGCGACCACGGTGTTTTGCGTCGCGCAGCGCCGCGTCCGCGCGCACGAGTAGTTGCTGTACATCATCCCCCGGCGCGTGGCTCGCCACGCCAAGACTCAGGGTAATGGCGATGTCGTCCCCCTCAACCTGGTGGCGCAAGTCGGCCACCGCCACGCGAATTTTTTCGGCCAGGTGGAGCGCGCCATCGCCATGAGTGTTGCTCAACAGCAACACGAACTCTTCGCCGCCGTAGCGAAACAACAGGTCGCTGCTCCTTATGCCGCTCCTTATGCAAGCCACCATTCTCTGAATCACCCTGTCCCCGACCACGTGACCATGGCGCGTGTTGACATCCTTGAAGCGGTCGATGTCGAGCATGACGAGCGACAGCGGAAAACCGTGACGGCGGACAAGTCTGATTTCACGCAACAGGGCGATGTCCAGGGCGCGACGGTTGAAAGCACCGGTCAGGTAGTCGTAAGAGGACGCGTCGACTGCCGCTCGGTACTTCAGCGCGTTGCGCAACGGATAAAGCAGACTCGAGAGCCTGGTCTCGATCAGCACGAGCTCCGCTTCGGCGAACCGTCGGCGCCGGGAAAACGTCAGCTCTCCCAGATCCTCTCCGTCGATGCGCAACCGGTAACTGCAGGTATTGGCCGCTTTTTCACCGAGGGAACACTCCAGATCGCGTTCCGCGTGCCAATAGCGCAGTCCGTCATGCGCGACATCTTTGCCGATCTCCGCCCCGAACAGGGCTACCAACCTGTCCAGTTCGAGCGTGGTCTGCAAGGCCTGAGAAAGCATCAGTTCACGTTGGGCCGCTCCCGAGGCGGGCGCGGGACGGTGTCGCTGTGAAGGGGTGACGGGGCTCATTACGCTGTTGACTCCCATGATCGGGTTCCGTTTTTCGAATATTGGCCAGCTACCAGCGAAATTCGTGCCAAACGCGGAAAACGCTCCGAAACGCGTACAACGTCTTGATTCACGGCGACGTTATCATCTTCATCGGGTTTGGGGGGCAGCCTTTACGCCATTTTTTCGCCACGGCGTCTTGCGATCTGCTTCCGGAGTCGAATTCCCGACGCGACCAGGCCGCATCTGGATTCAACGCAAGCGGCAGCATCTTGCCGCAGCCCGGTCACAGTGACGGCAGTGCGGCTTCCAGCCAGCGCGCGATGCGCTCCGCCCAGGCAATCTGGCCGGCGGTATCCGCGATCAGATCCTGACGAATCTCGAGTTCGACATGGGCGATGCCGCGCTGCTCGCCATGGACGGGAATGCCGTAGTCGGTGGCATCGGAAACCGCGTAGGGCTGGTTGTCGCCTACCACCAGGCCGGGTTCGCGTCGGGCGCTGGCCAGCAGCAGATGAGCGAGACGGGTATCGCGCTGATAGAGCACGCCGCAGTGCCAGGGCCGCGACACGCCGAGGAACACGGGCGTGAAGCTGTGCAGTGCCACCAGCAATGCCGGTCGTCCGGATGCCGCGCGCGCATTCAGCTCGGCGCGGATGCGGTCGTGGTAGGGATGGAAAATGGCGGCCGCGCGGGCTTCCGCCGCTGCGGCGGAAAGCCCGACATTGCCCGGAACCGGTGTGCGCTCACTCTCGACCACAATGGACTGCGGCGTGCCCGGCGCGCGGTTGCAGTCGATCATCAACCGCGAGTACTGCTGCAGAATGGCAAAGGCATCGAGCCGCGCGGCGAGTTGTTCGGCGAGCCCCGCGATGCCGATATCCCAGGCGATATGGCGGTCGAGGTCGGCGGCAGCGAGGCCGAGGTCTGCCAGCGCGCCGGGAATCGCGCGGCCGGCATGATCGGCGGTGATGACATAGGCCGCCGCACCCTCGGGGCGACACAAGCGGTACACCGCCGGATCCGCGGCGGCGAGCAGCGGGGCGCGGTGGCTCACGGCGCTGCGCGGGTCAGTTCTTCCGGGCCTGCGGCGGGCCACTTTCTCCGGCATAGAGTCCGGCAAATTCCTGCCGCAGCACATGCTTCTTCACCTTGCCGGTGGCGGTCATCGGCAATTCGTCCAGCACCACCACCTTTTTCGGCACCTCGAAGCCACCCAGCTCGCGCTTGCAGTGCTCGATCACGGTCCGCTCATCGATCCGCGCGCCGGGCTTGGCTGCAATCACGGCGGTAACCGCCTCGCCCCAGTAGTCGTGGGGCAGGCCGATGACACCGACATTGGCGACGCCCTCGCAGGCGAGCACGCTGCGCTCCACCTTTACCGAGGAGACGTTTTCGCCACCGGACTTGACGATATCTTTTTTGCGATCCACGAAGCAGAACTGGTTGTCGTCGTCGCGATAGCCGATATCGCCAGAGTGATGCCAGCCGTGGGCGCGGGCCTCGGCGGTGGCATCCTCGTTGCGGAAGTAGCCCAGCATGACCTGCGGGCTGCGCCAGACGATCTCGCCGATCTCGCCCGGCGGCAGCAGGTTGCCCTGGTCGTCCATCACCGCCTGGTCGGTCAGCAGCGAGCCATCGCCCCAGATATTGCCTTCCTTGACCTCCGCCCAGCCCGCATCGACGATGGTCGCAACGGCGGCGATCTCGGTCTGTCCCGAACCCGTCGTGAACGGGCACCCGAAGGCGCGCTTCAGTCGCTCCAGCGTGGGCGCATCCATGGGCGCCATCCCATACATGCCGAGCTTGAGACTGGAATAGTCGTGCCGGGCCAGTTCCGGCGATGCCAGCAGGGCGCGCCACATCAGGGGCAGCAGGATGGCGAATGCGAGTTTTTCGGATTCGATCAGGCTCAGCAGGGCACCGGGATCGAAGCCGTTCTGCAACACTGTCTTGCCACCCACGTGGATGGCGGTCAGGGAGAACATTTCCGCCGTGATGTGAAACAGCGGCAGTACCGCCGCATGGCTGGTGCTGTCCTTGTTGGAGCCGATACTCAGCACCACGTTCAGGCTCGCCAGAAACAGGTTCTTGTGGGACAGCATCACCCCCTTGGGGCGGGCCGTGGTACCGCTGGTGTACATGATCTGGGCGAGATCGTCGTCCTGGATGATGATGTCCGCCACCTCGGTCGCGGGTTGCCCGGCCATAAACTCCGTAAAAGCCGGACGCTTCACCGTGCCGGCGCCGGCGAGTGTGCCCAGCACCAGATCGTCGAGACCGGCGGTGACGCCGTCCACCAGGGCATGGAGATTGGCATCGGCGAACACGGCGCGAGCGCCCGAGTGCTGAATGTTGTAGGCGACATCGTCCGGGTTCTGCAAAAAGTTGACCGGCACCGCGACGAAGCCGCCCTTGAAGCAACCCCACAGGCAGGTCAGAAACTCGCTGGTGTTGCCGCCCAGAATGGCGACCCGGTCGCCCTGGCGGATACCCCGTGCACGCAGCCCGTGGACCAGCCGGTTCACGCGATCATTGAACTCGCGAAAACTCAGCGCCGTGCGCCGGCCCGCGACGAATTCGACCACCGCCTCGCGGGACCCACGATCCGTGGCGCGACGGCGCAGGCAGTCGCCCATGGCGATGCGGCGGATCAAGTTGAGTTCGAGTTCGCTTGCCATCCGATACTACCCCTGCATGTCGTTACTTGATCGCCCGTGGCGAAAGAACAGCGATCGGCGTTTTTCAACACCGCGTCAGCCGACCGCACCGCCGTGTTCCAGCCAGTGCGCGCACTCGGGCGTCAGGGTGCGCGCAATGGCGGCGTCGCACTCCTTCAGCTCGGCGGCGCTGAGCACGCCCTTCCAGCGGCCATTGGTGCCCTTGTGGATGAAGGATCGAGCACCGCCGGCAAAGATTTTGTTGACCCCCGGAAGCAACTCTTCGGCATTCGCTTTCATGGTCTCGAAACTGGCCTGCTCCACCAGGCTTGGCCACAGCGCTTCCGGCACGCCGATGTCCAGGAACGCCGCCACCTTGCGCATCTCGCCTTCCAGATCCCGGCTCAGGTCGTTGAAGTGGACCAGATAGATATTCGGGAGGTGGCGGTAATCCCACCAGCTCTGGATGAAATGCAGGTGCGACCAGAACGGGTAACCGTCGCTTTCCCAGGGAAAGTTGCCTTTGTTGATCCAGTCGTGCCAGAGCGCGTGAAGATCGGGATACAGCGGCGGAAACGGCTCGCCGACGAGCCCGGGCGTGTTGTTGAGCGCATCGATAAACGGCTGGGTGTAGTTCGACGTGTGATTCCACAGCGACATGAAAACGTCGCGAACGTCGCGGCCGACCACGATGTACTTCATCTGCGGATGATAGGTCAGCCCATCCAGGGCAGTGTGGGTTTTCATGAAGCGCCGGTGCGTCTGCGCCTCCAGATCGGCGGCGACCGTTTCCAGCGGCGCGATGCGCATATCGACCCAGGCGGAAATGTCGTGAAAGGACTGCGCGGGCGGATGATCCTGAAAGATCAACAGGGCGACGATGCGCTGCATCCAGGTGGTGCCGCTCTTCATCGAGGTGCAGACGAGGATGTCGTCGTCGCGAATCCCGATGCTGTCCCAGCGGGTGCTGTCGAAGTGATGAAACCGATAGGCGCGCGTGCGCTGGGGCAATGTTGTCGTCATGGTCTCCCGCCTGTAGCAGATTGTTGTCGTCTTCGTCCGGGCGTACCGGGGCAAGCTGTTGACGGAATTAGATCAGCATTGCCTGCCGCCGACAAATGGCCGCCGCGCGCTCAAACCGATCCCTGCCGAAACAATTCAGGTGAACATCCGGCGCCGACCTGTTAAAGTGCGCGCGGCTCAGACGCACTTCGGTCGGCGTTGTCCTCGCGGTACCCCTTCTGGTTATCCTCGATTTTCCATTTACGAGACTGTCTCGCGACCGACACCGGGCACCAGGCCCGGGACGCACAGTTTCCGGAACCCTACATGTCCTTTGATTCTCTCGGCCTCTCGGCCGAATTGCTCCGTGCTGTCGCCGAACAGGGCTACAGCGATCCTACCCCGGTTCAGCGCCAGGCGATTCCGGTCATTCTCGAAGGCCGCGACATTCTCGCCGGCGCCCAGACCGGCACCGGCAAGACCGCCGGCTTTACCCTGCCGCTGCTGCAACGCCTGAGCGCGGAAAAGCCGGCCGGCAGTGGCCGCCCGGTGCGCGCCCTGATCCTCACTCCCACACGGGAGCTGGCGGCCCAGGTCGGTGCCAGCGTGAAGGACTACGGCCGCTACCTGCCGCTGCGCTCCACGGTGATCTTCGGCGGCGTCGGCATCAATCCGCAGATTTCCGAGCTGCGCCGCGGCGTGGACATTCTCATCGCCACCCCGGGCCGGCTGCTGGATCACCTGGGCCAGCGCACCGTCGATCTCTCGCGGGTCGAAATACTGGTGCTGGACGAGGCCGATCGCATGCTCGACATGGGCTTCATCCACGATATTCGCAAGGTGCTGGCGGCGCTGCCGGCCAAGCGCCAGACCCTGCTGTTCTCCGCGACTTTCTCGGATGAAATCCGGGCCCTGGCGGACAAACTGCTGAATTCGCCGATCCCGATCGACGTCGCGCGACGCAATACGGCGGTCGAGTCGGTAACGCAGATGGTCTACCCGGTGGATCGGGTGCGCAAGCGGGAACTGCTGTCCCACCTGATCAGGATCGAGGAGTGGAGCCAGGTGCTGGTATTCACTCGCACCAAGCACGGCGCCAATCGCCTGGCGCAACAACTGGAAGACGACGGCATCCAGTCCGCCGCGATTCACGGCAACAAAAGCCAGACCGCGCGCACCAAGGCGCTCGCCGATTTCAAACAGGGCAAGGTGCGGGTACTGGTCGCCACCGACATCGCCGCGCGCGGCATCGACATCGACCAGCTGCCCCATGTGGTCAACTACGAGCTGCCCAATGTGGCGGAAGACTACGTCCACCGCATCGGCCGCACCGGCCGCGCGGGCAATAGCGGCGAAGCGGTGTCCCTGGTGTGTATCGACGAAGCTGGCCTGCTGCAGGGCATCGAACGCCTGCTCAAGCGCCGCCTGCCGACCCTGGTCATCCCGGAGTTCGCGCCCGACCCCCGCATCGCGGCGGAGCCGATCATCAACGGACGCAGCGCCAATGGACGCGGCCAACGGCCGCCCCACCAGGCGCGCCCCCATCCGGGCGCACCGCGCCAGGAGGGACGCCGCAAACCCGGCGCGCGTACCCAGAGCAGCGGCCGCGCGCAGGGCGCACGCGGCAACCGCTAGGGCTGGTGCGAGGCAGTGAAGTGCTCCCGCCGGCTCACCGGCGGGAGCGTATTCAGGACTCGATGACGTATTCGGCGCTCGACATCCGCGTGCAACGCGCGACCGTCAACGCGCGGCCGTCAGCGTTCAACAAAGGCGCGCTCGATCACATAGTGGCCGAGATCGCCGTGGCGATATTCACTGAAACCCCGGCTGTCCAACAGATCGCACAGATCCGTCAGCATGGCCGGACTGCCGCACAGCATGAAGCGATCATTGGCCACGCTCAGCGCCGGCAACCCCAGGTCGGCGGACAGTTTGCCGCTGCCCAGCAACTCGGTGATCCGCCCCCGATTCTCGAACGGCTCCCGGGTCACGCAGGGGTAATAGAGCAACTTGTCGCGCAACACCTCGCCAAAGAACTCATGCCGGGGCAGCTCTTCGGTAATCAGCTCCCGGTAGGCGAGATCCGCCGCGTGGCGGCAGCCGTGGACCATGATCACCTTCTCGAAATTGTCGTAGATATCCAGGTCGCGGATGATGCTGAGAAAAGGCGCCAGCCCGGTGCCCGTCGCCAGCAGGTATAGATTGCGCCCCGGCAGCAGATGATCGAGCACCAGGGTGCCGGTCGGTTTGCGCCCCACCAGGACTTCATCCCCCGCCCGAATGTTCTGCAGACGCGAGGTCAGGGGACCGTCCGGCACCTTGATGCTGAAGAACTCCAGTTCCTCCTCGTAGTTGGCACTCGCCATGCTGTAGGCGCGCAGCAGCGGTTTCTGCTCCACTTCCAGTCCGATCATGGTGAAGTAGCCGTTCTTGAAGCGGAAACTCGGATCCCGGGTGGTGCGAAAACTGAACAGGCGGTCGGTCCAGTGGTGGACGCTCAGCACAGTCTCCCGATTGAAATTGGACATGACCTGACTCCGGGCCGGGGGGACGAATAGCGGCCAACGCCACTTGCCGGCACCATAACGTCGGGGCATGCTATCGGCAAAATAGATTATTTGCATATAGTTAATCGGGTGGGACGATAATGCACTACACCTTGCGCCAACTCGAAGTCTTTCTCGCCACCGCCCGCTTCCAAAACATCAGCCGCGCGGCAGAGAGTCTTGCCATGTCCCAGTCCGCCGCCAGCGGTGCGCTCCAGGATCTGGAGCGGCAATTCGATATTTGCCTCTTCGACCGCGCCGGCAAGCGTCTGCAGCTCAACGACCTGGGCCGGGCACTGCAACCCCAGGCGCTGGCCCTGCTGGACCAGGCGCAGGCGCTGGAGGCGAGCTTCGCCGGTCGCGCGGACACCGGCGCGCTCAACATCGGCGCTACCCTGACCATCGGCAACTATCTGGCGGTCGGCCTGATGGCGAATTTCATGAACGAGCACCCCGGCGTTCGCGTGGCGCTGACGGTGGACAACACCGCCCATATCGCCGCCGGCGTCGCCGGCTTCAATCTGGACCTGGGTCTGGTCGAGGGCGAACTGAGTCACCCGGAGCTGGTCATCACCCCGTGGCAGGAGGACGAGTTGATCGCCTTTTGCGCGCCCGATCATGTGCTCGCCAAGCGCTATCACCTCAACGACGACGATCTGCTCGCGGCGACCTGGATTTTGCGCGAGCCGGGCTCGGGAACCCGCCAGACCTTCGACCGCGCCCTGCACGGGCTGCTGCCGCGCCTCAACATCCTGCTGGAACTTCAACACACCGAGGCCATCAAGCGCGCGGTGGAAGCGGGGCTCGGCATTGGCTGCCTGTCGCGCATCGCCCTGCGCGATGCCTTCCAGCGCGGCAGTCTGGTGGCGCTCGATATGCCCCATCGCGATCTGCGTCGGCACTTCTACTTCGTGTTGCATCGGCGCAAGTTCATCAGTCCGGGCATCGAACGCTGGCTGGAACTGTGTCGCGCCTCCTCGAACGACGCGCCGACATGACGCGGGCAGCAAAACAAAACGCCGCCAACCGGTTCCGCTCGCCAGCGTCCGGTCGATGATGGAAACTACACGCCAACCCATCCCGTGCGCGGCGCGCGCGGCGATGCATGACTGCCGATAGAGGGGGCTTCTTGTCCAATCTGTACATCGTGGTGGACAGCCCGGGGCTCTGGGCGCCCTATCACAGCGCCGAAGAAGTGGTGCCCAGCAAGGACTACCTGAGCCGCCCGGAATACCGTGCGTCCGGGGTGCAGGTCTACAACTTCTGCGGCGATTGCAGCTACCGCAGCCAGGGTTACTACTGCTCCCTGCTCGCCGAGGCGCGCGGACAGAAAGTGCTGCCCTCGGTGCGTACCCTGAACGAACTGTCGGCGGGCGCCACCATCAAGCTGAGCGATGAACTGCTGCGTCGCACGCGGCAGTTTCTGGCCGCCAACGTGGCGGCGAGCGAAGCCAATTTCCGGCTCCGGATCTACTTCGGCCATACCCCGATCGCGGCGCTCGAAAAACTCGCCAAGAAAATCTTCGAGCTGTACCCGGCGCCCCTCCTCGAAGTCGAGTTCGAGCGCGGCACCAAATGGGCCATCGCCAGTCTGCGCCTGATGGCGCTCGGCGAACTGGACGACGCCGGCCAGGACGAATTCGGCGCCGCGCTCGAAGGTTTCAGCAAAAAGATCTGGCGCCAACCGCGCCGTGAACGCGCCGCGCGCTACGACCTCGCGATCCTGGTCGACCCCCAGGAGCGTTTCCCGCCCAGCAACAAGGGCGCGCTGCAAATGTTCATCAAGCATGCCCGCCTGCTCGGCATCGACGCCGACCTGATCACCATCGACGACGAAGCGCGGCTGCTGGAATACGACGCGCTGTTCATCCGGCAGACGACTTCCATCAGCCATCCCACCCTGCGCTTCGCGCAGCGGGCCGCGCGCGCCAACATGCCGGTGATCGACGATCCCGACTCCATCATCCGCTGCACCAACAAGGTGTTCCTGCACGAACTCCTGACCGCCAACAAGGTCCGCGTGCCGGCCGCCCGCATGCTGTTCGGCGACGAAATGCCGGAGTTCGCCGAACTGCGCGAGCAACTGGGCACGCCGCTGGTGCTGAAAATCCCGGACGGTTCGTTTTCGGTCGGCGTCGAGAAAGCCGAGACCGACGCCCAGTATCAGACTGCGGCCGCGCGCCTCCTGAAACAGTCCGCCGTGGTGATCGTGCAGGAATTCATCGCGACCGATTTCGACTGGCGGGTGGGGGTGCTCGCCGGCCGCGCGATCTTTGCCTGCAAATACTTCATGGCCAAGGGCCACTGGCAGATCTACAACCACGACGCCGCGAGCACGCGCGCCGGCGCCTTCGAAACCGTCGCGGTCCACCGCGTGCCGGCGCCGGTGATTCGCGCCGCGCTGCGGGCCACCGCCCTGATCGGCAACGGGCTCTATGGCGTCGACATCAAGGAGACCGCCATGGGTCCGGTGGTGATCGAAGTCAACGACAACCCCAACATCGACCGCGGTGTCGAGGACACCCTGCTGGGCGAAGAGCTGTATCGCACCCTGATGGCCGAATTCGAGCGCCGCCTGGAGGCCCGCGCCCAACAGCGCGCCGCGTCGTGACCTGGTCGATCCGGCAGGCCGCGCCGGCCGATGTCCCGGGCATCGCCGCCCTGGAACAGGACGCGTTCACCACCGACCGCTTCAACGCGCGCCAGTTGCGCTACCTGATCACCCGCGCGCAGGCCACCGCACTGATCGCCGGCGACGCAGCGGCACCCCTGGGCTACGCCGTCGCGCTGTATCGGCGTGGATCGGCCAGCGCCCGCCTCTACACCATCGCGGTGGCGGCGGCAGCGCGCGGCCGGGGCGTGGCGAGCGCGCTGGTCGCAGCCCTGGCCACCGCCGCCCGGGCGCGGGGGTGCGCTGCGCTCACCTTGGAGGTGCGCGCCGACAACCGCGCCGCGCTGGAGCTCTACGGCAAACTCGGGTTTGTCGCATCCGGCTGCCTGCCCGGCTATTACGAGGACGGCGCCGAGGCGCTGCGGATGCGCCTCGAACTCGCCAACGCGCCTGTAGAAAAACTCGCCCAGGAATAAGCAGCGCTTCCTGTGCCGTGCATCGGCGATGCATCGGCAGATTTCTCTTTTCCGACCCGGTGAATTGTTGTTGTGGTGCTGACCTGCAGAGTGATTTTCGGACCAACCGAGGGTTGCGAGGATGGCGCCCGACAAAGCGAGGAGCCCATGCGCAAGTCCCGATTCACCGAAGACCAGATGGCCCAGATCCTGCGCGAGGCCGACCAGGTGCCGGTGGCCGACGGGCCAGACCGCATCGTCTCGAAGGGCAGATACACCGTTCAATTTTCAGAGCCCGGTCACGCCGTCCACCAGCGCCTGGTTTTGCAGCGTGCGGGCCAGCAGCTCAAGCGACTGCCGCGCCTCGTCCAACCCCCGTTCCGCCAGACGACACTCATTCAGCGTGTAGCCGCGCAGCAGATGCTCGCGCGGGGTGCGGGTGGCCCGGATGCGAAACTGGATGCATCCGCCGAACTGGATGATGGCAATCCCGTGGAGCTGGGGCAGGAATACCGCGAATTGAAGGCACGGCTGACCAATCTGTCGGTGTATGGAGGCTGTTGTGGTACTGATCGGCGCCATGTGGACGCGATAGGGAAATATTGTCTGGCGTAAAAAATTGGGGGCTCGGCCGCTCAGGTGACGCGACCTTGCTGCCGCTGGCGATACCAGCCGATGGTCCAGGGCTGCCGTGTCACCAGCGCCCGCCCCCAGGGTGCGATGACGTAAGTCCAGGCGGTAATCCTATCGCCGGCAGGAGTGGGGTTAACCGGAATGAGCGTGGCGGAAACGATAATACGGTGATAAAGCTCGCCTTCGTAATCATCGAGCAAGGTCAGCTCTGTTGCGGTCAGCCCGCTCAGCAACTGGCCGGGCGCACGGCCAGAGACATCCGGCACAATGCCGGGAAAATCCGTCCGCGCCACCCGGCCGCAACGATAGCCGTCCAGTTGCGCGGGAACTCCCACGAGGGTCCGACCAATGACCTCGTGCACCCGTTCCGGCAATTGCAAAGTGCCGTAAACAAACAGCCGCTGGTTCGGCAGCCTGGGTTCAACCGATGATTGCGGCACTGGCAACAGGGGCAATAGGGGCATTAGCGGCTCCAGGAACGCACCGATCCCGGGTTGATCGGATCGACATTGTTCACGACAGTATGGACGCCAAATACTTCGCCGATGCACGGTCCTGCGCGATGGTTTTCACGAGAACGCCCACCCCCCGGCGCGGACGTTGGCGATCATCAACGCGGCCGGCCGGAGCAAACCCGGCTCCATCGCGTGCTCGAAGCCTATTTCGCGCATTCGCCGCCAGTCTTGCGACTCAGGGCGGGGAACTGCCGGGTATGCGCAGGGCGAATTTGAAGACTACCCGAGATGTGGCCGGCTGGCGCACGGCTTTTCGCGGGTAGCCTGCAAGCCCTGCGACATCCAACACTTGGTCGCCTTCGGCGGTACAAACCTCCACATACACTTCCACCGGCGATTCCTCGGCGGCGTATCCGACGAGCGCCGCGACGGCTTGGCCAGGTTTCGCGGAGTTAAGGCACCGACCACCCAGGCGCAGCAGCGACTGCACTGGCGCGCGGACCTCCGGATCCGCACTCGCGATCACCGCCGCCGAGCACGGCGATCTTGGTGGGTACGACCAGGGTATTTCGCCATCCGGGACCGGCGTCATTATCGGCGCCTGAAAAAATCCATTGCGGCCGAAGTGCTTGCTTGACGTCCCGTAAAGCGCGCACTCATGATCCGTATTCGCGATATTCCCGGCACGTCGCCACGCGCCAGCCCCGGCCTTCACATATGCTGACGCCTTCGAAGCGCGGCACACCGACCGCGGATCCATGCAAGAGGATAATAAATGGCACAACAACTTCAGCTCAAAAGCATCGCCGCGCCCCGGACCGAAGCCGAGCGCATCCTCAAGCTTCAGAAGGACGCCCATCGCGCCCAGCCCTACCCGTCACTCGCGGTGCGATTGGACCTGCTGACCCGATTGGAACAGTTGCTCGCTACCCACGCCGACGCCATCGCCGCGGCGATCTCCGCCGACTTCGGCCACCGCAATCCCACCGAGACCAAGCTGGTGGAAATCTTCGGCTCGCTGAGCGCGATCCGGGAGACCCGCAAGCATCTCAAACGCTGGATGCGACCACGGAAGCGCAAGACCTCGGTGCTGTTCCTCACCGGCCGCAACCGGGTGATCCCTCAGCCCAAGGGCGTGGTGGGCGTGGCGACGCCCTGGAACTATCCGCTTTACCTCTCGATCGGCCCGGTCATCAACGCGCTCGCGGCCGGCAACCGCAGCATGGTCAAACTCGCCGCCAATTCGCAAAACCTGTGCCGCCTGATGCAGCAACTCTGCCGCGACGCCTTCGGCGATGACACGCTCGCCTATCTGCCGGATGTGAGTGGCAGCGAGTTTTCCGGCCTGCCATTCGATCACATCGTCTACACCGGCTCCGCCGAGAGTGGCCGCAACGTGATGCACGCCGCGGCGGAAAATCTGTGTCCCGTTACCCTGGAACTGGGCGGCAAGTCACCCACGGTGATCTGCGACGACTTCGACCTGCGGGAAGCGGCGAGTCGTCTGCTGTACGGCAAATTCGTCAACGCCGGCCAGACCTGTGTGGCGCCGGACTACCTGTTCGTGCCGCGCGCCAAGGTGGAGCGTTTCGTCGCCATCGCTGGCGAGATCATGCGCCAGCGCTACCCCGACATTCACAACTCGGACTACACCTCCATCATCGACCGCCGCTCCTACGAGCGGCTGCGGGAGACGCTGAACGATGCCGTGGCCAAGGGTGCCCGCACAGTCAGCCTGGTGGACGGCGATTACCACGAGGAATTGCGCAAGATTCCACCGCAACTGGTACTCGACGTGAATCCGGCCATGCGCATCGTCCAGGAGGAAATCTTCGGCCCGCTGCTGACGGTGATGCCCTATGACAGCCTCGACGAAGTGCTCGATTACATCAACGCCGGCGAGCGCCCATTGGCGCTCTACCTGTTCAGCAACGATCGGACCGTACAGGAACGTGTGCTCTACCAGACGCTG
>JBFWOQ010000018.1:0-45750 GCA_050250395.1 Porticoccaceae bacterium | reverse complement strand
CCGCGCACCGCGATGGTCGGCGAGGTCAATCAGGGCTGGACCATGGCCAAGGCGCTGCTCGGTGCCGAGCGCATCCTGCTGGGCAGTCCCAAACTCGCCAAGTTCCCGTTACAGCGGCTGGAAGCACTGGCGCGCAGTTTCGGATTGCTCGACGAGCCGGTATTCCGGGCGCGCTTCGTGCGTCTGGCGATGGAGGTCGAGGACATGGTCGCCCTCTATGTGCGACTGCTCGAAGTGCTGCGTCGCGGTGGAGTGCTCGGCGAAGAGGTGTCGGTCCTCAAGCTGGCCGTCACCGAGCTGTTCCAGCAGGTCACCGACCTCATGCTGGAAGCCGCGGGGGAATTCGGCGGCACCGATGCGGTGCTGCCGCTGGCCGACGGCTCCCGCCTGAAGCCGGTGAATCCCTATTATCTGTCGCGGCCCGCCACCATTTACGGCGGCAGCAGCGAAGTGCAGCGCAATATCCTCGCCAAGGCATTATTGCGGCTGCCCGGCTGAGCCGGCGGGCGCGCCGGTCAGGCCGCCCGCCGCTCCCACCGCCGCTCAGAAGAGGACCGGCTGGCTCAACTCCAGGCTGACAAAGAGCGCCCAGCCGCACAACAGCGCCACGGCGATGGCGGCCCAGGCGGGGCCTTGGTGGATCAGGCTGTCGCGTAACTTGTTCATGGTTTCGCCCTCCCTCGGACGCTGAGCCGGCCGCGATGGCCGGCGATGAGGGCACTGTAGTTTTGCGCGGTCCTGGCGTAAATTCGCGAAAACTGCAATTTTCGTATGCGCAGATGCACAGATGACTCCCTGGGACGATGTCCGTTACTTTCTCGCCGTGGCCCGGACCGGCAGCCTCTCCGGCGCCGCCCGGGAACTGGGCGTCAACCACTCCACGGTGCTGCGGCGTATCAACGCCTATGAGGAGCAGCAGGGCGTGCGGCTGTTCGAGCGTCTGCCGACGGGCTACGCACTGACCCAGGCCGCCGAGAACATCCACGCCGATGCGCTGGAGATCGAGGCCCGGGTGCGGGCCATCGATCGGCGCCTGTTCGGCGGCGACGCCCGGTTGCAGGGTCGCCTGCGCGTGACTCTCTACCACGGGGTAGCGGCGCTGCTGATGCCGCGCCTGGAAGAATTCCGGGGCCGCTATCCGGGCATCGATCTGGAGTTGCTGGTGACCACCGATGTGCGGGACCTTTCCGCCCGCGAGGCCGATATCGCGGTGCGCGGGACAGCAGCACCCCCGGACCAGCTCATCGGTCGCAAGGTGGCCGATTTCCGGCATGGCCTCTATACCTCGCCGGCCTATGAGGCCCGCGCACCGGCCATCCCGGAAGTGATCCAGTGGCGCGACGAAGTGGAGATTCCGGCCTGGGTCGAGCAGCACTGCCCGGGCGCCCGGGTGGCGCTGCGCGTGGACGATGTCGAGACCATGGCCGCGGCGGTACGCGAGGGCTTGGGCCGGGCGCGCCTGCCCTGCTGGGTCGCCGACCGGGGACCGGGCTTGCTACGCCTTCCGGCGGCGTTGCCGCTCAGCCCCTTCGGGCTCTGGATCCTGGTCCATGCCGATCTGCGCGCCAGCGCCCGGGTGCGTGCCGGGCGGGATTTTCTGATCGAAGTATTCGCCGCGCACCGCGACTTGATCGCCGGAAAACGTTCGGTATACCTGTAATGCCGGGTGAGGAACCCCCGGCGCATGGAGACGCATTGGATGAGCAAGCGGACTGCGGCCATTTGGGCCGCGACGATGTTCGGGTTGGGGCTCGCTGCCGCGGCACCCGCTGCGTCGCAGGGCGCGCGGGTGACGCTGGGCGCCGTGGCGTTCGGCGTCTTCGATGCGACCATCCGCGGCGCGGTCAACATCGGCTGGGAGGGCGGGGAGCTGCCGGGATTGTGGTCGATCCGGCCGGCGCTGCAACTCATCGCCCGGCCGCAAGACAACTGGTATCTGGGCGCCGGCGGGGTACGGGAGTTCGCGCTGGCGGACGCCTGGCACTGGGGGCTGGGCGCGGGCGCCGGCGTCTACCACCAGGGCGGCGGCAAGGATCTGGGCCAACCGCTCGAATTCCATACCCGCGCTTACCTGGGCTGGCGCCCGGCGCCCGGCCAGCAGGTACGGCTCGAAATCGAGCACATTTCCAACGCCGACCTGGGCAAGATCAATCCGGGTGTCGATCTGCTGTCGCTGAACTGGGTGTTTGGGCTGTGAGGGATGGGGTCCGGCGGCTATTCGAGGGCAGCCTGGGCCAACAGATCGCGGGCGTGCGCCACGGTTTTCCGGGTGATGCGGGTACCGCCCAGCATGCGGGCGATCTCGTCGACGCGCGCGGCGGCCACCAGCATCTGCAAGTGGGTGAGGGTGCGCTCGCCGCTGGCGATCTTGCTCACGGCGAGGTGATGGTGGGCGCAACTCGCTACCTGGGGCAGATGGGTGATGGCGATCACCTGCCCCCGCTCGCCCAGGCGGCGCAGGAGCTGGCCGACCACGGCGGCGGTGGCGCCGCCGATGCCGACATCGACTTCGTCGAATACCAGCACCGGGATGCGGGTCCGTGCCGCCGCCACCACCTGGATGGCGAGGCTGATGCGCGATAGCTCCCCGCCGGAGGCGACCTTCGCCAGGGGGCGCGGCGGCTGCCCGGGGTTGGTGCTGATGAGGAATTCGAGGGTCTCGGCGCCCAGTGGATGGGGGTCGTCGTCCCGCCGTGCCTGTATCGCCACGCTCAGGCGGGCGGACGCCATGCCGAGCGCCGCGAGTTGCGCGTTGACCGCCGCCGAGAAACTGGCCGCGGTCTTTTCCCGCGCCTGCGAGAGTGCCGCCGCCGCGCTGCGATAAGCCTTCTCGTGGCGCGCGCGTGTTGCGCGCAGGGCTGCCAGATCCTCGCCGTCGCCGCTCAGTTCGGCGAGCTCCGCGGCCAGTCGCCGATGCAGTTCGGACAGGGCGCCGGGCTCGGCGCCGTGCTTGCGCGCCAGCCGATAGTAGCCGTCGAGGCGCTCATCCACCGCTTGCAGGCGCGCCGGATCGACCTCGACCCCGGTCGCGAAGACCTCGATCTCCCGCAGCGCCTCGTCCACCTGGATGCGGGCGGAATCGAACAGTTCGGCACAACTCGCGACCTCGGCACCGGCCGCGACCAGGCTCAGCGCGAGCTGCCGCGCCCGGTAGAGGGTGGCGCGCACGTCGCCGCCACCGTCGTCGCTGTCGCCACCGCCCAGTGCCAGCAGTGCGCGGCAGTCATCGAGCACCTGCCCGGCGTTGGCGAGCAGTTTCTGTTCCCGTTCCAGCGCGGCGAGTTCCCCCGCGACCGGGGCGAGGCGATCGAGTTCGGCCACCTGAAATGCCAGCAGCTCGCGGCGCGCCGCCAGGCCTTCGCGGTCGCTTTCCCGCTGGTGGAGACGGGTATTCAGTTCCCGCCAGGCGCGGCAGGGTTCCGCCACGGCGGCGAGCAGGGCACCGTGATCGCCCTGGTTGTCGAGCAGCGCGCCGTGGGTATCGCGGCGCAGGAGCGACTGATGCTCGTGCTGGCTGTGGATGTCGATCAGCAGCTCGCCGAGCGCCTGCAACTGTTGCATGGTGGCGGTCTGGCCGTTGATGTAGCCGCGCGAACGGCCGTCGCGGGTGAAGATCCGGCGCAGCAGGCACTCGGGCTCGGCCGGATAATCCTGACTCTGGAGCCAGTCCTGGATCGCGGCGTTACCGGCGACCTCGAAACGGGCGGCGACTTCGCAGCGTTCGGCGCCGGTGCGGATGCGGTCGATATCGCCGCGGTCGCCCAGCGCCATGCCCAGGGCATCCACCACCAGGGATTTGCCGGCGCCGGTCTCGCCGGTGATCGCGGTCATGCCGGTGGTGAATTCGACCTCGAGTTGTTCGGCGAGGCCGTAGTCGGTGACGTTGAGACTGGTGAGCACGGCGCCGCCGATCGGCTGGGATGGTGGCTGTTATAACCAATCCCCTCGGCCGGGCGCAATCGGCGTCTTGAAAGCGAAACCGCAGGCCCAATAATCGGGCGCTGGAGCCAGCCAGCGGGGAGACCGGTGTGACGACCCAAGACGAGACCAGTACGGATCCGGAAGGCGAGTCCGGCGCGCGGGACGCTGCCGCCGCTGCCGGCGCTACCGCGACCGACCCGGAAGCGATGCAGCGCCGGATCGACGAGTTGCAGCAAGCTTTGGACAGCGCCCGCGATCAGGGTCTGCGCGCGGCCGCGGAAATGCAGAATCTGCGCCGCCGCGCCGAGCGGGATATCGAGACCGCCCACAAGTACGCGCTGGAAAAATTCGTCGCGGCCTTGCTGCCGGTGGTCGACAACCTCGAACGGGCGCTTGCCGCCATCGATCGCGACAACGACGTGGTGCGGCCGCTGGGCGAGGGCGTCGAGCTGACGCACAAGAGCCTGCTTGATGTGTTGCGCCAGCACGGCGTCCAGATCGTGGACCCGGCGGCGCAGGCTTTCGATCCGGCGCTGCATCAGGCGGTGGCCATGGTGCCCCATCCGGAGTTGGCGGCAAATCAGGTGGTTGAGGTACTGCAAAAGGGCTACACCCTGAACGAACGCCTGGTGCGTCCGGCCATGGTGGTGGTGTCACAGGGCGCTGGCAGTCAGGGTTGAAATCCCCCGGCCCAGCCGCATATACGACCGCGAACAGTTAACGAACTGCCAGTCGGCAGGTGGGAGAACCGCAATGGGTAGGATTATTGGTATTGACCTCGGCACCACGAACTCCTGTGTGGCCGTCATGGAGGGCGACAAGCCCAAGGTGATCGAAAACGCCGAGGGCGCGCGCACCACGCCGTCCGTGGTCGCCTATGCCGACGACGGGGAAATCCTCGTGGGTCAGGCTGCCAAGCGCCAGGCCGTCACCAATCCCACCAATACCCTGTTTGCGATCAAGCGCCTGATCGGCCGTCGCTACGAGGACGGCGTGGTACAGAAAGACATCGAGATGGTGCCCTACAAGATCGTCAAGGCGGACAACGGCGATGCCTGGGTCGAGTGCAAGGGCAACAAGATGGCGCCGCCGCAGATATCCGCGGAAATCCTCAAGAAAATGAAGAAAACCGCCGAGGATTACCTCGGCGAGAAAGTCACCGAGGCGGTGATCACGGTGCCGGCCTACTTCAACGATTCCCAGCGCCAGGCCACCAAGGACGCCGGGCGCATTGCCGGCCTGGACGTCAAACGCATCATCAACGAACCCACGGCGGCGGCGCTGGCCTATGGGCTGGATCGCTCCGGCAAGGGCGACCGCGTGGTGGCGGTCTATGACCTGGGCGGCGGCACCTTCGATATTTCCATTATCGAAATCGCCGATGTCGATGGCGAAACCCAGTTCGAAGTGCTGTCCACCAATGGCGACACCTTCCTGGGCGGTGAAGATTTCGACCTGCACCTGATCAACTATCTGGCGGATGCGTTCCAGAAGGACAACGGCATCAACCTCAAGGGTGATCCGCTGGCCATGCAGCGCCTCAAGGAAGCCGGGGAAAAGGCGAAGATCGAGCTATCGTCGAGCCAGCAGACCGAGGTCAACCTGCCCTATATCACCGCCGATGCCACCGGTCCCAAGCACCTGGTGGTGAAGCTGACCCGTGCCAAGCTGGAATCCCTGGTCGAATCCCTGGTGGAGCGCACCATGGGGCCGGTGCGCACCGCGCTCGCCGATGCCGGCAAGAGCGCCCGGGACATCGACGAAGTGATTCTGGTGGGCGGTCAGACCCGCATGCCTCTGGTACAGCAGAAAGTGACCGACTTCTTCGGCAAGGAGCCGCGCAAGGACGTCAATCCCGATGAGGCGGTCGCGGTGGGCGCGGCATTGCAGGGCGCGGTGCTGTCCGGCCATGTCACCGACGTGCTGCTGCTGGACGTAACCCCGCTTACCCTGGGTATCGAAACCATGGGTGGCGTGGCGACGCCGCTGATCGAGAAGAACACGACGATCCCCACCAAGAAGTCGCAGATTTTCTCGACCGCCGACGACAACCAGACCGCGGTCACCATTCACGTGGTGCAGGGCGAGCGCAAGCAGGCGGCGCAGAACAAGTCCCTGGGCCGCTTCGATCTCGCCGACATTCCGCCGGCGCCGCGCGGGATGCCGCAGATCGAGGTGTCCTTCGACATCGACGCCAACGGCATTCTCAATGTATCGGCCAAGGACAAGGCGACGGGCAAGGAGCAGTCCATCGTGATCAAGGCCTCCTCCGGTCTGAGCGAAGCGGAAGTCGCGCAGATGATCAAGGATGCCGAGGCCAATGCCGAGGCGGATCGCAAGTTCGAGGCGTTGGTGCAGGCGCGCAATCAGGCCGACGGTCTGGCGCACGCCGCGCGCAAGACGCTCGCCGATGCCGGCGACCAGGCCAGCCCGGACGAGAAGGCTGCCATCGAGAGCGCCATCGAGGGCGTCGAAGCGGCACTCAAGGGCGACGACAAGGATGCCATCGACGCGGCGGCCGCGAAATTGTCCGAGGCGTCCGCCGCGCTGGCCGAGAAAATGTACGCCGCCGCGGCCGCCGCGAGCCAGCAGGCCAATGACGGCGCGCAGAGCGATGCCGGAAAAGGCGATGTAGTGGATGCCGAGTTCGAAGAAGTCGACGAAGCCGACAAGAAGTAATCGCAAGCGGGGGCGCCCCGGGGCGCCCCTGGCGATCCAAGACGCGGGCTGAGCGGCCTGCGTCTTTTTGTGTGTGGCAAACGACCGGATTCTGCCCGAACTCCGGCCGAACTCCGCAATGACGGGCGAGGCGAGCGATAGACTCCATGGCGAAGCGGGATTACTACGAAGTACTGGGTGTGGCGCGTGGCGCCGGCGAGGCCGAGATCAAGAAAGCCTATCGCCGCGTCGCGATGAAGCATCACCCGGACCGCAATCCGGATGATCCGGGTGCCGAGGCACGGTTCAAGGAAGCCACGGAAGCTTACGAAATACTGACCGACAGCACCAAACGCGCCGCCTACGACCAGTACGGTCACGCGGCGGTGGACGGCAGCGGTGGCGCCGGACCGCGCGGCGGCGGTGCCAGCTTCAGCGACGTGTTCGGCGACGTATTCGGCGATATCTTTGGCGGCGGGCGCCGGGCGGGGCCGGTGCGCGGCGCCGATCTGCGCTATGAGCTGGAGTTGACCCTCGAAGAGGCGGCGCAGGGCACTACCACCAAGATCCGGGTACCGTCGCTGGTCGGCTGCACGACCTGCGATGGCAGTGGCGCGCGCAAAGGCACGGCGCCGATCCTGTGCGGAACCTGCCAGGGCCAGGGCCAGATTCGCCGCTCCCAGGGCTTTTTCTCGGTACAGCAGCCGTGCCCGGCCTGTCGCGGTCGCGGCCGGGTGATCTCCGATCCCTGCCCGAGTTGTTATGGGCGTGGTCGCGTGGAGGAGACGCGCACGCTGTCGGTCAAGGTTCCGCCCGGCGTCGACACCGGCGACCGCATCCGGCTCACCGGCGAGGGCGAGGCGGGGCCGGAACCGGGCCTGGCCGGCGATCTCTATGTGCAGGTGGCGGTCAAGCCGCATGCCATCTTTCAGCGCGACGGCGCCGATCTTTATTGCGAGGTGCCGATCTCCTTCGTCGATGCAGCGCTTGGGGGCGAGTTGGAAGTGCCGACCCTGACCGGCCGGGTCAACCTGAAAATCCCCGCCGAGACCCAGACCGGGCGCCTGTTCCGCATGCGGGGCAAGGGCATAGTGCCGGTGCGCGGCGGCGGTCCCGGCGATCTCTTGTGCAAGGTCGTGATCGAAACTCCGGTGAATCTTTCGACGGCGCAGAAGGATCTTCTGAAAGCTTTCCATGAGAGCCTCGAAGGCGGCAAGCATTCGCCCCGCGGGACTTCCTGGTTCGATGCCGCGAAGAAGTTCTTTGAAGGTTTCGGGCGCTGAGCCGTAGTTTTTCAGCAAGCTGTTAAGCTGACGATACCCAAACGCAGGAACACAGCATGATCCGGATCGCCATCGCCGGCGCCGCAGGCCGCATGGGCAGAACCCTCGTCGAGGCGGTCGCCAATCACCCGGAAACCCGCCTGAGTGTTGCCCTGGAGCGGCCGGGGTCCGAGTTTCTCGGCGCCGATGCCGGCACCCTGGCCGGGCTGGCCGCCAATGGCGTATCTCTGGTCGCCGATGTGGCCGCGGTTGCCCAAGCCTTCGACGTGCTGATCGATTTCACCGCCCCGGCGGCGACCATCGCCAACGCGCGGGTGTGTGCCGCGCACCACAAGGCAATGGTGATCGGCACCACCGGTTTTGATGCGGCTCAGAAGGCGCAGCTCGATGCGGCCACGGCGGGAGTGCCGCTGTGCATGGCGTCCAACTTCAGCACCGGCGTCAATGTCTGCTTCAAGCTTCTTGAGCTTGCGGCCCGGGTGTTGGGCGAGGAGTCCGATATCGAGATTTACGAGGCCCACCATCGTCACAAGGTGGATGCGCCATCGGGCACCGCGCTCAGCATGGGCGAAGTGGTGGCGGCGGCCCTGGGGCGGGATCTGCGGCAGGTGGCGGTCTACAGTCGCGAGGGCCAGACCGGCGCCCGCAATCCCGGGGCCATCGGTTTTGCCTCGGTGCGCGCCGGCGATATCGTCGGCGACCATACCGTGATGTTCGCCGCCGATGGCGAACGTGTGGAAATCACCCACAAGGCCTCGAGTCGCATGGCATTTGCGCGCGGCGCGGTGCGCGCGGCGGTGTGGCTCGCGGGGCAGCCGGACGGGCGGTACGACATGCGCGATGTGCTGGGACTGCGGGATTGAATGGCGCGGGACCAGCGGAGCCGAAAACCAGGGACTGCTTCGTGGTGGCGGGCGGCCATCGCCTCCATGCCCGGGTGCTGGGAGACATCGTCCCGGCACAGCCGACGCTGGTGTTCCTCCACGGCGGACTGGACTGTATCCCCATGTGGCGTGGCTTGCCCGAGGCGCTGGTGGCGGCCACCGGCCTGCCGGCCCTGATCTACGAACGCTGGGGCCACGGCAGTTCCGATCGCCTGACCCTGCCCAAGCGTCCCGAGCACCGCCTCAACGAGGCCGGCCCCACCCTGGGAGAAGTCTTCGCCGGTGCCGGGATCGACCGCGCGATCCTGGTCGGCCACAGCTACGGCGGCTGTCTCGCCCTGCTGGGCAGCGCATTGCACCCGCGGGTGGTGCGCGGTGCAGTGGCCATCGCCCCGCAGCTGGTGATGCACGCGGCGGCGCGCGAGGGCCTGCAGCGCGCGATCGCCGCCTGGGAATCCGGCAAGTTGCGCGACAGCCTGGCCAAATACCACGGCAGCAATACCGAGGCACTGTTCGAGGGCTGGATCGCGGAGACCGAGGATGCGGCCATGGAAGCTCGCTACGAGGCCCTGCTGGGCGCCATCGACCGCCCGGTTCGGGTGCTGGTCGGCGCCCGGGACGAATACGGCTACCGCCCCAACCTGGACATGATCGAGCGCGCTGTGGCCCCCCAATGGTGCGCCATCGACGTGCTGCCCGGCTGGCGGCATCACCCGCACTGGCACGATCTGGACGGCGTCGCCGCCCGGGTCGCGGCCGCGGTGGCGGAGATTCGGGCGTCGGGCGGCGCCGAATGACGTCCGTTCAGGCTGGACGCGTACCCTGCCCATGACCTAGAATTCGCGCCGAGCATCAGCTGATCGGGGAACGGCAGCCGGCAGCCCTGAAGGGTCCGCGAAGCGAGATGAGGTTGGCCTTCATCTCGCTTTTTTGCAGCCCGAGTTTGGCGGTTCGGCCGCTCCGCCGACCCCGGTCCATCAGCCAGCGGAGAAGCACTTGAGCAGCCCGTCCCGTCGTCCGCCTGCGCTCCTGGTTCTCGCCGACGGCACGCTGTTTCGCGGTACCGCCATCGGGGCCGAGGGGCTGGCGAGCGGCGAGGTGGTGTTCAATACGGCGATGACGGGTTATCAGGAAATCCTCACCGATCCGTCCTATGCCCGCCAGATCGTCACGCTCACCTATCCCCATATCGGCAACGTCGGCGTCAACGCGGAGGATGAAGAGTCCCGGGCGATCTGGGCCGCCGGTCTGGTGATCCGCGATCTGCCTTTGCTGGCCAGCAATTTTCGCAGCGAGGGGACGCTGGACGACTACCTCAGACGCCAGCATGTGGTGGGTATCGCGGACATCGATACGCGCCGGCTCACTCGTCACCTGCGCGAGCACGGCGCCCAGAATGGCTGCCTGATGGCGGGCGTGGTGGATGTGGACGCGGCGCTCGCCGCGGCGCGCGCCTTCGGCGGCCTGCAGGGGCTGGATCTCGCCCGCGAGGTCTCGGTGACCGAGCCCTATGAATGGCGCTCCGGCGCCTGGGGATTGGGCTCCGGTCATCGCGAGCCGGACGCGGCCGGCAGTTACCGGGTGGTGGCCTACGACTTCGGGATCAAGCGCAATATTCTCCGCCTCCTTGTCGAACGCGGCTGCGCGCTCACCGTGGTGCCGGCACAGACGCCCGCCGCCGCCGTGCTGGCGCTGCGGCCCGATGGGGTGTTCCTGTCCAACGGCCCCGGTGATCCCGAGCCCTGCGATTACGCCATCGCGGCGATCAGGGAAATCCTCGACGCCGGAATCCCGGTGTTCGGTATCTGTCTCGGCCACCAGTTGCTGGCGCTCGCGTCTGGCGCGCGCACCGTCAAGATGAAATTCGGCCACCATGGTGCCAATCATCCGGTGCAGGATCTGGCCACCGGGCGCGTGATGATCAGCAGCCAGAATCACGGTTTCGCGGTCGACGAGGCCAGTCTGCCCGCTTACCTGTGCGCCACCCACCGCTCGCTGTTCGACGGCACCCTGCAGGGGATGCGTCGCACCGACCGCCCCGCCTTCAGCTTTCAGGGGCATCCCGAGGCGAGCCCTGGCCCCAACGACGTGGCGCCACTGTTTGATCGCTTTATCGACCTCATGGCGCAGCAACGATCCGGCTAGCCGGGGTACCCGACCGAGACACACATGCCCAGACGCGACGACATCCACAGCATCCTGATCCTCGGCGCCGGACCGATCGTGATCGGCCAGGCCTGCGAGTTCGATTACTCGGGCGCGCAGGCGTGCAAGGCGCTGCGGGAGGAGGGGTACCGGGTCATTCTGGTCAACTCCAACCCCGCCACCATCATGACCGATCCGAGCATGGCGGATGCCACCTACATCGAGCCGGTGGAATGGCGCACGGTGGCGGCGATCATCGAAAAGGAGCGTCCCGATGCCCTGCTGCCCACCATGGGCGGGCAGACGGCGCTCAACTGCGCCCTCGATCTGGCGCGCGAAGGCGTGCTGGCGCAGTGGGGCGTGGAAATGATCGGTGCGACCCGGGACGCGATCGACAAGGCCGAAGACCGCGAGCGCTTCGACACGGCGATGAAGGCCATCGGGCTCGCCACGCCGCGCTCGATGATCGCCCACAGCCTGGAAGAAGCGCTGCAGGCCCTCGACCGGTTCGGATTTCCCTGCGTGATCCGGCCGTCGTTCACCATGGGCGGTTCCGGCGGCGGCATCGCCTACAATCGCGAGGAATTCGAGGAAATCTGCAAACGGGGACTCGAATTGTCGCCCACGCGCGAGTTGCTGATCGACGAGTCCCTGATCGGCTGGAAAGAATTCGAAATGGAGGTGGTGCGGGATCGCAACGACAACTGCATCATCGTCTGTACCATCGAAAACCTCGATCCGATGGGTATTCATACCGGCGACTCCATTACGGTGGCGCCCGCGCAGACACTCACCGACAAGGAATTCCAGATCATGCGCGATGCCGCCATTGCGGTGCTGCGCGAGATCGGCGTGGAAACCGGCGGTTCGAACGTGCAGTTCGCGGTGGATCCCGCGGATGGTCGCCTAGTGGTGATCGAGATGAATCCGCGCGTGTCGCGTTCTTCCGCGCTGGCGTCCAAGGCCACGGGTTTCCCCATCGCCAAGGTGGCGGCCAAGCTGGCGATCGGCTATACCCTCGATGAATTGCGCAACGAGATCACCGGCGGCGCCACGCCGGCGTCCTTCGAGCCCAGCATCGATTATGTGGTCACCAAGATACCGCGCTTTGCGTTCGAGAAATTCACCCAGGCCGACGCGCGTCTCACCACCCAGATGAAATCCGTGGGTGAAGTGATGGCCATCGGGCGCACCTTTCAGGAATCGCTGCAAAAAGCCCTGCGCGGACTCGAAGTGGATGTCGCCGGGTTCGATCCCAAGGCGGACGGCGGCACCAGCGACGGCATGGCGGTGATTCGCGAGCAGCTGGCCGGATCCGGAAGCGAGCGGCTCTGGTATATCGCCGATGCCTTTCGCGCCGGCATCGGCCGCGACGAAATTCATCGCGCCACAGCGATCGATCCCTGGTTTCTGGTGCAGATTGAAGATCTGGTCCGTGAAGAGCTGTTACTCGCCGGTCACGGCCTTGGCGATCTGGACCGCGACTGGTTGCGGCGGCTCAAACGCAAGGGTTTTGCCGATGCGCGCCTCGCGCGCCTGCTGGGTTGTCCCGAGGCGCAAGTGCGCGCTCGGCGCGCCGCGCTCGACCTGCATCCGGTCTACAAGCGGGTCGATACCTGCGCCGCCGAGTTTGCCACCGACACCGCCTACCTGTATTCCACCTACGAGGAGGAATGCGAAGCGGCCCCGACCGACCGCCGCAAGATCATGGTGCTGGGCGGCGGTCCCAACCGCATCGGCCAGGGCATCGAGTTCGATTACTGCTGCGTGCATGCGGCGCTCGCGATGCGCGAAGACGGCTTCGAGACCATCATGGTCAACTGCAATCCCGAGACCGTGTCCACCGATTACGATATCTCCGACCGCCTCTACTTCGAGCCGGTGACCCTGGAAGACGTGCTGGAAATCGTCCGTATCGAGCGGCCTGAAGGCGTGATCGTGCAGTTCGGCGGGCAGACGCCGCTGAAACTCGCGCGCGCCCTGGCGGCGGCCGGGGTGCCCATCATCGGTACCACCCCGGATGCCATCGACCGCGCCGAGGATCGCGAGCGCTTCCAGCAGATGATCGTCAAGCTGGGTTTGCTGCAACCGCCCAACGCCACCGTGAGATCGCTTGCCGCCGCCGTCGCTGCCGCGGCCACCATCGGCTATCCGCTGGTGGTGCGGCCCTCCTATGTGCTGGGTGGCCGCGCCATGGAAATCGTCTACGGCGAGGACGAACTCAACCGCTACATGCGCAACGCCGTGGCGGTGTCCGACGATGCGCCCGTGCTGCTGGATTACTTTCTGGCGGCAGCGGTGGAAGTGGATATCGACGTGGTGTCGGACGGCACCGATGTCGTGATAGGCGCGATCATGCAGCACATCGAGCAGGCCGGTATTCACTCCGGCGATTCCGCCTGTGCGCTGCCGCCCTACAGCCTGCCGGAAGACGTGCAGGAGCGGATGCGCGCCATGGTGGTCGCCATGGCGCGGGAGCTTGATGTGCGCGGCCTGATGAATGTGCAGCTCGCCTGGCAGGATGGCGAGATCTATGTGATCGAAGTGAATCCACGCGCGTCGCGCACCGTGCCTTTTGTGTCCAAGTGCATCGGTGCGTCCCTGGCCAAGATCGCCGCGCGCTGCATGGCCGGCAAAACGCTGGCCGAACAGGGCTTTATCCGGGAGATCATTCCACCGTATTTTTCCGTCAAGGAAGCGGTGTTTCCGTTCAACAAGTTTCCCGGCATCGATCCCATTCTGGGACCGGAGATGAAGTCGACCGGCGAAGTGATGGGTGTCGGCGCTACTTTCGCCGAAGCCTACGCCAAGGCGCAGCTGGGCGCGGGCGACGAAATCCCGGCCAGCGGTACCGCCTTCGTGAGCGTGCGGGAACGCGATCAACCCGGTGTCGTGGCGGTGGCGCGCGAGCTGCATGCCCTGGGCTTCCGGCTGGTCTGTACCCGGGGTACCGCCGCATTGGTTGCTGCCGCGGGTATCCCGGTCGAGGTGGTGAACAAGGTGAAGGAGGGTCGGCCGCATATCGTGGACATGATCAAGAACGGCCAGATCGACCTGATCGTCAATACCACTGAAGGGCGCAAGGCCATCGCCGATTCCGCCGCCATCCGGGCCAGCGCCGAGGGCAAGAGTGTCTACTACACCACCACGCTCGCCGGCGGCAACGCGGTGTGCACCGCGCTGCGACACGGGCAGGCGCGCACCGTGCGCAGCCTGCAGGAGTTGCATGCGGGGATGGTTCAGTGAGCAGGGTGCCGATGACGGAAGCCGGCGCCGAGAAGTTGCGCGCCGAGCTGGAGCATCTGAAACGGATCGAGCGCCCGCGCATCGTGCGCGCGATCGCCGAGGCACGCGCCCACGGCGATCTCAAGGAGAACGCCGAGTACCATGCCGCGCGGGAGCAGCAGAGTTTCGCCGAAGGGCGGATTCAGGAAATAGAAAGCAAGCTCAGTCGCGCCCAGATCATCGACGTCAGCCGCTTGCCGCCGGACGACAAGGTAATTTTTGGCGCTACCGTCACGGTGATCAACCTCGACAGCGACGAAACCCGGGTCTACCGCATCGTCGGCGACGACGAGGCCGATGTGAAGGCGGGCCGGATTTCCTACCAGTCGCCGATCGCGCGTGCCCTGATCGGCAAGCGGGTGGGCGACGAGGTTGCGGTGGAGACCCCCTCGGGTACAGTGAGCTACGAGATCGACCAGGTAGCCTACGTCTGAGCGGGACGGCGGTCGGGGAGAGGCCGGGCAGCCGTCAGCACGGCTATTGATGCATCCGTGCACCGCTTGCGACCTGGCAACGACAGATTCATTGTTCCGAGAGGAATTCGACATGCGAATGAAAACTCCCCGCGTAGCGCCGGTGGCGCCGGAAAACTGGACCGACGAACAGCGCGCCGTGATCGGCGATCTGCGCGTCAACGGCCGTGTGCTCAATATCTTCAAAACCCTGGCCAACCACCCCAAGCTTGCCAAGCGCTGGCTGGTGTTCGCCAATCACATCATGGGCAAGTCCACGCTGAGTTTGCGCGATCGCGAGATCCTGATCCTGCGCATCGGCTGGTTGTGCAAGTCCGGTTACGAGTGGGGGCAGCATGTGTTGATCGGGCTGGAATGCGATCTCAATGCGGCCGAGATCGAGCGCATCAAGCAAGGCGCGGATGCGCCCGGCTGGACGCGCGCGGAGAGCCTGTTGTTGCGCGCGACCGATGAGCTCGATGCGGATGCCTTCATCTCCGACGCGACCTGGAAGGGTCTCTCCGAGTTCTACTCCACCGAGCAACTGATGGATATCGTGTTCACCGTGGGTCAGTACAACCTGGTGTCCATGGCGCTCAACACCTGCGGCGTGCAGCTCGACGACGGCATGACGCTGGACCCGCAGCTCTGCAAATAGCGGCTCCCGGGCGGGCCGTGATCGCTCTTTCATCCACCATCTACCAGGGGGTCACCATGAACTATGCCGATTACCAGCACCTGCTGTTCGAGCACAAACCCAAGGGCGTGCTGCTGATAACCATCAACCGTCCCGACGTGATGAATGCGACCAACGGTCGCCTGCACTGGGAACTGACCCAGGTGTGGGATACGGTTGCCCGCGACGATGCGACCAATGTCGTGGTCGTAACGGGCGCCGGCAAGGCGTTTTCCGCCGGTGGCGACCTCACCTGGATCGAGGGCGTCGTGGGCAAGGCCGACGCGGTGCAGCGCATCCAGAAGGAGGCAGCGGATATCGTCTACCGGATGCTGGAGCTGGAAAAGCCCATCATCTCGGCCATCAATGGGGTTGCCGTGGGCGCCGGATTGGCGGTGGCCATCATGGCGGACATCAGCATCATGTCCGAGACCGCGAAAATCACCGATGGCCACGTCAAGCTTGGGGTCGGCGCCGGCGACCATGCCGCCATCGTGTGGCCGATCCTGTGTGGCATGGCAAAAGCCAAGTATTACCTGATGACCGCGGAGTTCATCGACGGCAAGGAAGCCGAGCGCATCGGTCTGGTGAGCCTGTGCTGTCCCCAGGATCAGGTAGTGCCGCGCGCCCTGGCGGTGGCCGATCAGCTTGCTTCCGGCGCCCAGCAGGCGATTCGCGGCACCAAGTCCACGCTCAACGGCTGGATCAAGCAGGCGGCGCCCATCTTTGAGAACTCGCTGCGTATGGAGATGCAGTGCTTTCTGAGTCCCGATGCCGCCGAAGGCGTGGCCGCCGTCAAGGAAAAACGTCCGGCCAAGTTCCCCTCAGCCAAGGCGGTCTGAAGGTTTTTCGGCCGTTGCGATGCCCGGTCCTGGGCCGGGTTCAGCCGCCGTGGCGCAGCAGGTTGGAAAGGCGGGGGTCGGGCTGCGCGGTTCTGCGGAACAGCAGGATCATCCGACCCACGGCCTGTACCAGCTCCGCGCCGGTGGCCGCGGTGATGGCGTCGATCAGCGCGCGGCGCTGGTCGCGTTCCGCAACGGATATCCGGATCTTGATCAACTCGTGATCGGTCAGTGCGCGCTCGATTTCCGCCCGGACTGGATCGGTGAACCCCTTGCTGGCTACGGTCACGGCCGGCGTCAGTCCGTGACCGATGCGGCGCAGATGCTTTTTGCCGTCGCTGTCGAGGCTCATGTCACAGGCTCCGTAGGGGGCCGCGATTGTAGCAGACGCGATCATGGCGAAATCGAAGAACGGCAGTAGCCGGCGCTGGCTGCGCCAGCACGAGCGCGACCCCTATGTGCAGGCGTCGCGTCGCGAGGGCTATCGCTCCCGCGCCAGTTACAAACTGCTGGAACTGGATCGGGCGTATCGCGTGTTTCGTCCCGGGCAGACCGTGGTGGACCTGGGGGCGGCGCCCGGCGGCTGGTCGCAGGTGGCGGCCCGGAAAATTGCTCCCGGTGGCCGGTTGTTTGCCTGCGATCTGCTGCCGATGGCCGAGATCCCGGGGGTGACATTTCTGCAGGGCGATTTCACGGAAACCCAGGTGCTGTCGGTATTGCTGGATGCGCTCGGCGAGGCGCGGGTAGACGTTGTAATTTCCGACATGGCCCCCAACATGAGTGGCATGCGGGGCGTGGATCAACCCAGGGCCATGTATCTGGTGGAGTTGGCGCTCGAGTTTGCCGCCCGCGTATTGAAACCCGGCGGGGTGTTCGTGGCCAAGGTGTTTCAGGGCGAAGGCTCAGATGCGCTGCTGGCGGCGGCGCGCAGGCAATTCACGCGGGTTCTGGTCCGCAAACCGGACGCATCGCGCCAGGAATCCCGTGAAGTCTACTGGGTGGCAAGCGGGCACCGCGCGAGTGCACAGACGGCGTAGCATAGTGGCTATAATCGTTTCCCATGCAGGTGGCCCCGGGCCGCCACGAGGGTAATCCGTTGAGCGAGATGGCAAAGAACCTGATTTTGTGGCTGATCATTGCCGCTGTCCTGTTGTCGATTTTTCAGAACTTCAAGGGCGGGGCGGCACCCGAGACCATCACCTATACCAACTTTGTCGATGACGTGCAGGCGGGCCAGGTGCGGTCGGTGATTATCGACGGTCTGGTGATCGAAGGTGAGCGCCAAAGTGGAGCTCGGTTTCGGACCGTTCGCCCCGACGTCTATGACAGCGGCCTGATGGGCGATCTGCTCAACCACAGCGTGAACATCGAGGGGCGCGAGCCCGACAAGGCCAGCTTCTGGCAGCAACTGTTTCTCGCTGCTTTTCCGATACTGCTGATTGTCGGCATTTTCATGTTCTTCATGCGCCAGATGCAGGGTGGCATGGGGGGTGGACGCGCAGGACCCATGGCGTTTGGGAAATCCAAGGCGCGGCTGCTCAGTGAGGACCAGATCAAGACCACTTTCGCCGACGTCGCCGGTGTCGACGAAGCGAAGGAAGATGTCCGTGAGCTGGTGGAATTCCTGCGCGATCCCAGCAAGTTCCAGACGCTCGGCGGCCGGATTCCCCGGGGCGTCCTCATGTCCGGGCCGCCCGGCACGGGCAAGACGCTGTTGGCAAGGGCGATTGCCGGCGAGGCGCGGGTGCCGTTTTTCTCGATCTCCGGTTCCGATTTCGTGGAAATGTTCGTCGGTGTCGGCGCCTCGCGGGTGCGCGACATGTTCGATCAGGCCAAAAAACAGGCGCCCTGTATCGTCTTTATCGACGAAATCGATGCCGTCGGTCGCACCCGCGGCGGCGGCTGGGGGGGCGGCAACGACGAGCGCGAGCAGACGCTCAACCAGTTGCTGGTCGAAATGGACGGCTTCGAGGGCAACGAGGGCGTGATCGTGATCGCCGCGTCCAATCGCCCCGATGTGCTGGACAAGGCGCTGCTGCGTCCCGGGCGCTTTGATCGCCAGGTGTTCGTCGGACTGCCCGATATCCGGGGCCGCGAGCAGATCCTCAAGGTCCATGTGCGCAAGGTGCCGATCGACGAGCGCCTGAACCTGAGCATTGTGGCACGGGGTACGCCGGGGTTTTCCGGCGCGGATCTCGCCAACCTGGTCAATGAGGCGGCCCTGTTCGCCGCGCGTTCCAACAAGCGCCTGGTGACCATGGAAGAATTCGAGAAGGCCCGCGACAAGATCATGATGGGGTCCGAGCGGCGCTCCATGGTGATGTCCGAGCAAGAAAAGGCGAATACCGCTTACCACGAGGCGGGCCATGCGATCATCGGCCGGCTCATGCCCGAGCATGATCCGGTCCACAAGGTCACCATCATTCCGCGCGGCCGCGCACTGGGTTTGACCCAGTTCCTGCCGGAAGAGGATCAGTACAGCATGAGTCGCCGCAAGTTGCTCGGACTGGTGTGCAGCCTGTTCGGGGGGCGCATCGCCGAGGAGCTGATTCATGGCAAGGATGGGGTCACCACCGGGGCTTCCAACGACATCGAACGCGCCAGTCAACTGGTGCGCGCCATGGTCACCAAGTGGGGTCTGACCGAGGAGCTCGGCCCGATTCTCTATGGCGAGGAGGAAACCATGGGTCCGGTCGCCGGGGCGCGCAATTTTTCCGGCGCCACCTCCCAGCGGATCGATGAGGAAGTGCGGCGCATCATCGACGAGTGCTACGCGCGCGCAAAAGGCTTGCTGGAAGAAAACATCGATATCCTGCACGCGATGAAAGCCGCCCTCATGGAGTACGAAACCCTGGATGCCGACCAGGTCAGCGATCTGATGGCGCGCCGCAATGTGCGTCCGCCCAGGGAGTGGCACGACCTGGATCCTGGACAGGGGCCGCGGGGTGATGCGCGCGGAGCGACGGGGTCTGTGCCCATCGGTGGGCCGGTGGAAGGCAGTTGACCAGCATCTGATGGTCGATAACTGCCGGTCCGGCCAGTGATGGAGGCTTGTCTGCGTTCACCTCAGCCATGCTGGCTGGCGCGTCGCCGAGGCGTGCCGCTGGTCATGGGTATTCTGAATGCGACGCCGGATTCATTTTCCGGCGACGGCGTGTTCGCCAATGACACAAGCGTTCAAGGCAGCGGGCGCTGTGTCGGTCGGGCGATAGACCGGGCGGCAACCCTGGTCGCGGAAGGTGCCGACCTGCTGGATGTGGGCGGCGAATCGACCCGGCCCGGTGCCACGCCGGTATCCGACGCAGCCGAGCTAGCCCGGGTGATTCCCGTTATCACCGCGCTGGCGTCCCGCTTCGATGTGTTGATTTCTGTGGATACCAGTTCGCCCGCGGTCATGCGCGAGGCCGCAAGCGCGGGTGCGGCGCTGGTCAACGACGTCCGTGCGCTACGGCGGCCGGGTGCGCTGGCGGCGGCGGCCGCGACGGGATTGCCGGTGTGCCTGATGCACATGCAGGGCGAGCCCGGGACCATGCAGGCATCTCCCCACTATGACGACGTGGTCGCCGAGGTGCGGGAATTTCTCGCGGCGCGGGTAGCCGCCTGTGGCGCGGCTGGGATAGCGCGGGAGGCACTGCTGGTCGATCCCGGGTTCGGATTTGGCAAAACGCTCGCGCACAATCTGGCGCTGCTGCGTGCGTTGTCGAACATCGCGCCGCCTGGAGTACCTGTTGTGGCGGGGCTCTCGCGCAAGCGCATGGTGGGAGAAATCACCGGCAACCCGGTGACCGACCGGGTTCATGGCAGTGTGGCGCTGGCATTGCTTGCGGCGCGTCTGGGCGCGGCCGTGGTGCGGGTGCATGATGTGGCGGCGACGGTAGCTGCGCTGAAGGTTCTGGCCGCGGTCGAGGCCGGCTTGCGGTCGCCCGAGCCTTCCACAGGATCAATCCAATGACGAAGCGGCTGTTCGGCACCGACGGCATTCGCGGCCGCGTGGGGCAGTATCCCATCACCGCCGATTTCGTACTCCGCCTGGGCTGGGCTGCCGGCAAGGTGTTCGGCCAGTACGGCGAGGGGCGGCGCTTGATTCTGGTGGGCAAGGACACCCGGGTGTCCGGTTATCTGTTTGAGTCCGCGCTCCAGGCGGGAATTATCGCCGCCGGGGTGGATGTGAGCTTGCTGGGGCCGATGCCGACGCCGGCCATCGCGTACTTGACCCGGACTTTTCGCGCTTCGGCAGGGATAGTGATCAGCGCGTCCCATAACCCCTTCGATGACAACGGCATCAAATTCTTCGGTGCCGACGGCTGTAAGCTGCCCGATGCGGTGGAAGTCGAGATTGAGCGCCATCTGGGCGAATCGGTTACCACGGTGGCGTCGGAACGGCTCGGGCGTGCCAGCCGGATTGGCGATGCGGCGGGTCGTTACATCGAATTCTGCAAGGCGACGCTGCCCCCCGATATCAGTCTCAAGGGTCTGACGCTGGTGGTGGATTGCGCCAACGGGGCGACTTACCACGTCGCGCAGGATGTATTCCGGGAGCTCGGCGCGACAGTGCACGCGCTGGGTGTCGAGCCGGACGGTTGCAATATCAACCGCGACTGCGGATCGACCGCGCCGGGGGCTGTGCGGAAGGCAGTGCTGGCGCTGGATGCGGATCTGGGCATTGCCTTTGATGGCGACGGCGATCGCGTCGTATTCGTGGACCGGACCGGCGCCCTGGTAGACGGCGATCAGCTTCTCTACGTCATTGCCGCGCACCGGCAGCGCCACGGCGCGGGCTGCACTGGCGTCGCCGGGACCTTGATGAGCAACTATGGGCTCGAACTCGCGCTGGCGCGGATCGGCGTGCCGTTTCTGCGCACCGCCGTCGGCGACCGCTATGTGATCGAGGCGCTGCGTGAGCGCGAATGGACCCTGGGCGGCGAAAGCTCGGGCCATATCGTCTGTCGCGATCTCACCACCACGGGTGATGGTGTTGTCGCGGCGTTGCAGGTGTTGCGCGCGGTCATCGAAAGCGGACGGACGCTCGATCAATTCTGCGTCGATGTGGCCAAGCTGCCGCAAACCATGATCAATGTGGCGATTGGCGGTAGTGCCGCATTTCACCCAGGGCCGACGGTACTTGCCGCTGTCAACGCCGCGGAGCACAGGCTTGCCGGCCGGGGCCGCGTCTTGTTGCGTCCATCCGGTACCGAGCCGGTGATCCGGGTGATGGTCGAGGGCGAAGACATGGTTCTGGTACAACACCTGGCCGAGGAGGTCGCCGCCGCGGTGGCTGGCGCAGCCGGCCAAGGTTGACGGATCACGGCCTTTTCCTTGTTTGTCACGGTTAACTTGGCTACTATTGGCGCCCTTTTTCGACCCGAGTTATGCGCAAACCTCTCGTTATTGGCAACTGGAAAATGAACGGCTCGCGGCGTTCAGTGGGCCAGTTGCTTGACGGTATTACGGGGGTTGCGGATCTCGACGCCGAAATTGCCGTGTGCCCCCCGTTCGTCTATCTGGCCGAAGCGGCGGCACGGGTTTCCGGCAGCGGGATTCGCCTTGGCGCGCAGACCCTGAGCGAGCATGAATGCGGGGCCTATACCGGCGAGGTGGCGGGCTCGATGCTGGCGGATATTGGCTGCCAGTACGTCCTGGTGGGGCATTCCGAGCGGCGGCGGCTGTTCGGCGAGACCGACCTGCGGGTGGCGAGGCAGTTTGAGAGAGCGTGCGCCGCGGGCATTACGCCAGTGCTGTGTGTCGGCGAGGATGCGGCCGAACGCAATGCGGACGCGACCTGGCAAGTCCTGCACCGCCAGTTGAAAGCGATTGCCGACGCGGTGGGGCTGGAAGCCCTGGGAATGGCGGTAATCGCCTATGAGCCCGTATGGGCGATTGGCACCGGCGTCACCGCCAGTCCCGCGCAGGTCCAGGCGGTACAGGAGCGCGTTCGGAGCCTGTTGGGTGCCGGTGGTGGCTCAACCCGACTTTTGTACGGTGGCAGCGTATCCGAAGCCAACGCTGCGGAATTGTTTGCCCAGCCGGACGTCGATGGTGTCCTGGTGGGTGGTGCCTCCCTGGTGGCGGAGGAATTCATGGCCATTTGTAGGTTGGCGACTGGAGAATCATGGAAACCGCAGTAATCCTTTTACATGTTCTCACTGCGTGTGCAATGGTCGCCTTCGTGCTGTTGCAGCAGGGCAAGGGAGCCGAGGCGGGAGCATCCTTTGGCGCTGGCGCATCGCAGACGTTATTCGGTAGCGTCGGCAGCTGGAATTTCTTCAGCAGGGTAACCGCCGGACTCGCGTTGGTGTTCTTTCTGACCAGTTTTGGTCTCGCGGTGATCGCGAAACACGACGCTGGCGCAGGTGCAGCACTCACGCCAGAGCTTCAGATACTTGAGGCTGCGCCAGCGGATACCGAAATTCCTGCTGCGGACGTCAGTGGCAATGATGCCGCCGACGCGGAGATTCCGGCGATAGTGGATGAAGCTGCAAACAAGGATGTGGCAACTGATGTGGCAACTGAAGATTCAGTGAGCGAAGAAGCGGTGCCGAAGGAGGCGCCAGCGAAACCTTGAGTTTTTGCCCAAGTGGTGGAATTGGTAGACACGCTATCTTGAGGGGGTAGTGGCGCAAGCTGTGCCGGTTCGAGTCCGGCCTTGGGCACCATGTTTGGATTGTAATGTTCTGAAGCAGCGTAGAATCGCGATTCATCGATGCACAACGGGTCACCGCCGGTAGATCGGTCTTGACCGGACGCAGAACCAGGTTTTTCCTTTCGTCGTGTTGCGCAGTGTGCCCCTGCGATTTCATTGGGGCGCGGCTGGGGTTTCAGGAGTGTCATCACGCGGCTTGCAGCGTGTTGGCGCGCTTGACCTGTTAACGGTCGGATCTTATACTTCGCGCCCCTCGCGCTGATGCAAGTTCAGGGCGGTGCGAGGGTCGGGAATTACCAGATTCCCGAGGCGGCGTAAGCCGTTTGTCGATGCGGGGTGGAGCAGCCTGGTAGCTCGTCGGGCTCATAACCCGAAGGTCGTAGGTTCAAATCCTGCCCCCGCTACCAAATTTCGCCGGCACATGTCACATGTGTCGGCCGGTGACAAGGGCCCCTGATATCAGGGGCTTTTTGTTTTCCGGGCTTCCGGATTTTGCATTGGCAGCGGTTGGTCTGTTTGACGTGATGAGGCAGCAGGACGCACAGGGCTCGAGGCGAGTTCTAGGCGACAATGGCGGGGGTATAGCGTGGGCGGGGGTATAGCGTGGGCGGGGTTGCATGCGGCGTGACGACAGACTGAGAGCGTTGATCGAGCCGGTGGTGACCGCGTTCGGTTGCGAGCTTTGGGGTCTGGAGTTTTCCGCGGCTGGCCGGCAGGGTCTGCTCAGGGTATATATCGACAAGTTGGATGGGATCGGCATTCAGGATTGTGAGCGCGTTAGCCGACAGCTGGGCAGCTTGCTGGACGTCGAAAACCCAATTGCGGGCGAATACACCCTGGAAGTGTCATCGCCAGGGCTGGATCGGCCCCTTTACGAGCTGGACCAGTTTCGCCAGTTTGTTGGATCCGATATCAGTTTGCGCCTGCGCGTGGCTTTCGAGGGCCGACGCAAATTCCAGGGACGCTTGGTCGCCGTGGAAGAAAAAGACGAAATTGTCATGATGGTCGACGATCATGAATATGTATTTCCGCATGCCAGTGTCGAACGGGCAAGCGTAGTGCCGCAATTCGGAAACGAGTGAGAGCGTTGGAATGAGCAAGGAAATCCTGCTGGTTGCCCAGGCGGTGTCCAATGAAAAGGGCGTCGCCGAGGACGTGATTTTTGACGCCATCGAGCAGGCGCTCGCGATGGCCACCAAAAAGCGTTTCGACGAAGACTCCAATATCCGTGTCACGATAGATCGGCGCACCGGAGACTACGAAACTTATCGCTGGTGGACAGTAGTCGATGATGCCACGCTGGCTGAGTTGGGTACCCAGTTCACGCTGGAAGAGGCGCATGAGCACAACCCGGATCTCAAGCCGGGCGATATTTATGAAGAACAGATCGACAACGTCGAATTCGGGCGGATAGCCGCCCAGACGGCCAAACAGGTGATCGTACAGAAGGTGCGCGATGCCGAGCGCGCGCTGGTCGCGCGGCAATACGAGCACCGACTGGGCGAGCTGCTGGGTGGCATGGTCAAGAAAGTCACTCGCGAACACATCATCGTTGATCTCGGCAACAATGCGGAAGGACTGTTACCGCGGGAAGAGTTGGTGGGCCGGGAAGTATTCCGTGTCAACGACCGGGTGCGTGCGGTGCTGGTAGGCATAAACACTGAAGGCCGCGGTCCGGTGCTGTTGATGAGCCGGCGCTGCAATGCCATGTTGACGCAGTTGTTCCGCATCGAAGTTCCTGAAATCGCAGAACAGGTGATCGAGATTCGTGCCGCCGCGCGCGATCCCGGGGCGCGGGCAAAAATTGCCGTGAAGACCAACGACGGGCGCATGGACCCCATTGGAGCTTGCGTGGGCATGCGGGGCGCGCGGGTGCAAGCGGTATCCAACGAGCTCGACGGCGAGCGCATCGATATCGTGTTGTGGGACGATAATCCCGCGCAGCTGGTCATCAACGCGATGGCGCCGGCCGAAGTCGAATCCATCATTGTCGACGAGGACAGTCATTCGATGGACGTGGCGGTCGCCGGCGATACGCTGGCCCAGGCCATCGGACGTGGTGGCCAGAATGTGCGCCTGGCATCCGAGCTGACCGGCTGGAATATCAACGTGATGAGCGTGGATGAGATTCAGGCCAAGCAGGAGGCGGAGGCCGGGAGCACCATCCAACAGTTCATGGACAAGCTCGATATCGATGAGGACGTGGCCAGTGTACTCGTTGAGGAAGGTTTTACGACACTCGAGGAGATCGCTTACGTTCCCATCGATGAAATGGCCAGTATCGAGGGGTTTGATCGCGATATGGCGGAAGAATTGCGGGCTCGCGCGAAGGATGCCTTGTTGACCCGGGCGCTCGCATCCGAGGAGGAGTTGGCGGAGGCGATTCCCGGAGAAGATCTGCTGGCGATGACCGGCATGACTTCCGCGTTGGCCCATAAACTAGCCGCCAATGGGATAGTTTCTGTCGAAGATCTCGCCGAGCAGTCGGTGGATGATTTGCTGGACATCGAGGCGATGCCCTCGGAACGTGCTGCGGAGCTGATAATGACAGCGCGTGCACCCTGGTTTGCAACGAATGAAGTTTGAAGCAGGTGAAATTTGAAACGGATCAGGTGTGATGCTGATCGCGCATAGACCGGAGAACGGAAAAGCATGGCTCAACTGACTGTCAGTGAACTTGCCGAAGTTGTCGACGCTCCGGTTGAGCGCTTGCTTCGGCAAATGCACGCCGCCGGCTTGTCGCACGACTCCGCCGAGCAGGTAGTCAACGACGAAGATAAGCGGAAATTGCTGGTTTATCTGAAAAGTCTTCACGGCGAGGGGGCGGAGGAGCCGCGCAAGATCACCCTGCGCCGCAAGACCGTGAGTACTTTGCGCGCGGGATCGGGCAAGCGTGTCGTCAATGTGGAAGTGCGGAAGAAGCGCACTTACGTCAAGCAGGACGAAAGTGGCGAGACGGAACCATCCCCGGAGATGGTAGCGGTGGTTCCGGCTCCAGTGGTCCTGGAGGATCCGGAAGCCAGGCGAATCGCCGCGATTGAAGCGCGTCGCAAGGCCGATGAAGAGCGCGAGCGTAACGCGGATGCGGCACGGCAAAAGCCGGAGCCTGACTTGGAGCCGGAAAAGGCGGGTGCCAAGATCGATGCCGCGCCCGCCGTGGTTGCTACGATAGCAGCCGCAGAGCCGCTCGCGATTGGCGATGGTGGCAAAGCCGGGAAGAAGCGTGAAAAGCGCGATGACGCTCCGTTGGATGTCGACGACGACAAGCCCAAGAAAAAGAAGCCGCTCAAAGGACAGCGCAAGCAAAAGACCGAAGGCGTTGCCGAAATACTGGTCGAGGACGACGAAACCGACCGCAAGCCGAGACTGCTGTCGGGGCGTCCGGCGGTGCAAGCCCGTAATATCCATGTGTTCAAGAAACCTACCGGAAAAATTGTGCGCGAAGTCGAAGTGCCTGAACAGATTACCGTGGCGGATCTTGCTCAGAGGATGGCAGTCAAGGCAGCAATGGTCATTCGCGAATTGATGAAAATGGGCACCATGGCCACGATCAATCAGACGATTGACCGCGATACCGCCTTTCTGGTGATCGAGGAAATGGGGCACAAGCCGGTGGCCGTCGCCTCGCGTGAAGCGGCAGTGGAGGAGACATTTCGCGAAGGGATCGCGGCGGTGGAGGGGGAGTCCTTGCCGCGTGCGCCAGTGGTTACCGTGATGGGCCATGTCGACCATGGCAAAACGTCACTGCTTGATTACATCCGCAAATCCCGTGTCGCGTCCGGTGAGGCGGGCGGTATCACGCAACATATCGGTGCTTATCACGTACCGACGCCGCGTGGGTCCATCACTTTTCTCGATACCCCGGGCCACGCCGCCTTTACAGCGATGCGTGCCCGCGGCGCGCGCGCCACCGATGTGGTGATCCTGGTCGTTGCGGCAGATGACGGCGTGATGCCGCAGACCAAGGAAGCCGTCGCGCATGCGCGCGCCGCCGGCGTACCCCTGGTGGTCGCCATCAACAAGATCGACAAGCAGGGCGCGAATATCGATCAGATCGTCAGTGAGTTGTCGGCGCTGGAAGTCGTGCCCGAGGAATGGGGTGGTGACACACAGTTCGTGCGCGTTTCCGCCCATACCGGCGAAGGTGTTGAAGCGCTGCTGGAGGCGGTGTCCTTGCAGGCCGACCTGCTTGAACTGAGCGCCCCGGTCGCGGTGCCGGCGCGTGGCGTCGTCATCGAAGCGCGCGTAGATCGCGCGCGGGGTGTGGTAGCGACCTTGTTGGTGCAGGCGGGCACGCTGCGCCCCGGCGATTTTTTGCTGGCCGGGGAAAGCATCGGCAAGGTGCGGGCAATGATCGGCGACGATGGCGCTCCGGCGCGCGAGGCTGGCCCGTCAATTCCGGTGGAAGTGCTTGGCCTCGATATCCCGCCGCAAGCCGGCGATGAGTTCTATGTGACTTCCGATGAACGCAAGGCGCGTGAAATCGTCCAGCTGCGTCAGACCCGGTCGCGCGACGAGCGTGTGGCCCGTCAGCAAGCCGCCAACCTCGAGAACGTATTTGCCGGGTTCGAAGGCACCGCGCGCAAAGTGCTGCCGGTGGTCGTCAAGGCGGACGTGCGTGGCTCACTGGAGGCTCTGTTGTCTGCGCTCAACGATTTTGGCACCGATGAGGTGGGCGTGCATGTGGTGAGCTCCGGGATCGGCGGGTTGACCGAGTCCGACATCAATCTCGCGGTTACCACGGGCGCGGTGGTGCTGGGCTTCAATGTCCGCGCCGATTCCGCCGCGCGCAAAGTCGCCAGTGCCGAAGGTGTCGATATCCGCTACTACAGCGTCATCTATCACCTGCTCGACGAGGTCAAGCAGGCGCTGTCGGGGATGCTGGCGCCCGAAGTGCGCGAGGAAATCGTCGGCATCGCCGAAGTGCGGGAAGTTTTCCGGTCGCCCAAATTCGGTCAGGTGGCCGGTTGCCGCGTAGTGGAGGGTGCGCTGTATCGCAGCAAGCCGATTCGCGTGTTGCGCGACAACGTGGTGATTTTTTCCGGCGAACTGGAATCCTTGCGACGCTTCAAGGACGATGTGGCCGAGGTGCGTGCCGGTACCGAATGCGGTGTCGGCGTGAAGGGCTACAACGATGTTCGCCCTGGCGATCAAATCGAGGTCTACGACATCCAGCGGGTGGCGCGGCAGCTCTAGCGGGACCAGCATATGCCTAGGGAGTTCAAGCGCAGCGAACGCGTCGCCGATGCACTCCAGCGAGAGCTGGCGGAGTTGCTGCGCACCGAACTCGACGATCCGCGCGTCGAGCTGGCCAACATCACCAGCGTCGACGTTAGCCGCGATCTCGCGAGCGCCAAGGTGTTCGTGAGCTTTATCGGCCAGCGCAGCGCTGAACAGTGCGCGGAGGCGATTGCGGCGCTCAACGGCGCCGCCGGCTTTTTGCGCGGCAGACTGGGCGGCGTGATTCGCCTGCGCATCGTGCCACGCTTGCATTTCATCCACGACACGACGGGTGAGCGTGGACAAAGACTTGCCGCCTTGATCGAGCACGCGTTGGCGAGCGACGAGCGCGTCCGACGCGCGGAGCAAACCTGAGGTGGCGCGGACGCGCAAGGGCAGATCCGTGGATGGCATCCTGGTGCTCGATAAACCGGCGGGTCCGACCTCGAACCAGGCCCTGCAGCGCGTAAAATGGCTGTTTGACGCCGCCAAGGCGGGACATACCGGCAGTCTGGATCCCCTCGCGACGGGTGTGCTGCCGATCTGTTTTGGTGAAGCCACCAAATTCACCCAGTTTCTGCTGGAGGCCGACAAGACCTACGCCAGCACTTTCCGTCTGGGTGTGACCACGACCACCGGCGATCGGGACGGTGAAGTGCTGGAAGAGCAAAGCGCAGCCGGGGTGTCCGCCGCGCGGGTGGAAGCGGCGCTGACGTCGTTTCGTGGCGTCGTCGAGCAGATTCCCTCGATGTATTCGGCGCTCAAGCAAGGCGGCCAGCCACTTTACAAGCTGGCGCGTCAGGGGATCGAGGTGGAGCGCACGCCGCGTCGGGTGACTATCCACAGTTACGAACTGTGTGCGTTTCGCGGCGGCGAATGCGCCGAACTCGATGTGGTGATCCGTTGCAGCAAGGGCACCTACATCCGGACGCTCGCCGAAGATCTCGGCCGTCAATTGGGCTGTGGCGCTCATGTGACCCGCTTGCGGCGTCTGGCGTCGGGTCCGTTTGGCGAAGCCGATGCGGTGACGCTGGACGGAATCGACGCGCTGCGTAGCGGCAGCGGATCGTTCGCGGCACTGGATGCCTTGCTGCGCCCGGTGGACGCGGCCGTTGCCGACCGTTTGGCGCTGGAGTTGCCGGAGAATCTGTCCTGGTATTTTTTGCGCGGACAGGCGGTGGCGCTGGCACAGGCGCGGCAGGAAGCGAGCGAAGGCGATTTGGTACGGGTATTCAGGGCGCCGGGCGAATTTCTCGGCGTTGGCGAAGTATTGGACGACGGCCGCATCAAGCCTCACCGGCTGGTGGCCGGAGCCCAGCGCTAGCAGGTTGTTGAAAACCTGCTGGAGGAGTACCGGAGCGGCATGGTGCCGCATCCGGCAACCACTGGGCGGTCTGCAAATATGCGCGGACCGACCCGAATCCTATCGGCATATTGGAGACCACGACATGGCACTGAATGCAGAAGAGAAATCCGTGATCATTCGCGACAACGCGAGCGCTGCAAACGACACCGGTTCACCGGAAGTCCAGGTTGCGCTGCTGAGCGCCAACATTGATAAGTTGCAGAGTCACTTCAAGGCGCATGGCAAGGATCACCATTCCCGACGCGGGCTCATCCGCATGGTGAATCAGCGGCGCAAACTGCTGGATTATCTGAAAGGCAAGAACCCCGAGCGCTACCGGCAATTGATTGCCAAGCTCGGCTTGCGCCGTTGAGGCGATTTCATTCGCGCCGGCCCCACGGGGGCTGGCGCCGCAACCAGAAGCAGGTGAACGTGTGAATTTGGTAAAAAAAACCTTCAAGTATGGCAACCATGAGGTCACGCTGGAGACCGGGCGCATCGCCCGCCAGGCGACCGGCGCGGTGCTGTGCAGCATGGACGGTACCGTCGTGTTGTGTACCGCAGTGGCTGCTCGCGACGCTAAACCGGGTCAGGATTTTTTCCCGCTGACCGTCAACTATCAGGAAAAAACCTACGCTGCGGGCCGAATCCCCGGCGGATTTTTTCGCCGCGAAGGTCGTCCGACCGAAAAGGAAACCCTGACCAGCCGGCTCATCGACCGGCCGTTGCGGCCACTGTTTCCCGCCGGGTTTCGCAACGAAGTACAGGTGGTCGCCACCGTGATGTCGGTGGATCGCGATATGGATCCGGATGTCGCGGCCCTCATCGGCTGCTCGGCCGCGCTGGCGATTTCCGGGATTCCGTTCGATGGCCCGATCGGTGCCGCACGCGTCGGCTATCATCCGGAAAATGGTTATCTGCTCAACCCGCGTTATAGCGAACTGGAAACCTCGCAGCTCGACATGGTTGTGGCGGGCACCAGGGACGCCGTGCTCATGGTGGAATCGGAAGCCATGGAGCTGCCCGAAGACCTGATGCTGGGCGCGGTGCTCTTTGCTCACCAGGAAATGCAGGCGGTCGTTCAAGTCATCGACGAACTGGTCCGGGATGCGGGCAAGCCGCGTTGGGAGTGGTCGGCGCCCGCCGACAACGCTCCCTTGTTGCAGGCGATCACCGCGCAGATTGGCGACGATCTGGCCGCTGCCTATCAGATTACCGAAAAGCAGCAACGTCAGGCGCGTCTGACGGAATTGCGTGACCGCTGCGTGGGTCACCATGTCGACGAAGCCGCGGGTGTGACCGCCGAGCAGGTGAGCAACCTGTTCAAGAAGCTGGAAAAAAAGGTGGTGCGCGGGCGCGTGGTCGCCGGCGAACCGCGCATCGACGGTCGGGACGCTCGTACCGTGCGCCCTCTGGCCATCGAAGTGGGCGTGCTGCCCAATGCCCATGGCTCGGCGCTGTTCACCCGGGGAGAAACCCAGGCCATCGTGGTCGCCACCCTGGGGTCGCTGCGCGACGCGCAGATGATCGATGCCCTGGAAGGGTCGCGCCGCGATCGTTTCATGCTGCACTACAACTTCCCCCCGTTTTCGGTCGGCGAGACCGGCCGCATGGGTGGTACCAGTCGGCGCGAGACCGGCCACGGTCGCCTGGCGCGACGTGGCATCGCCGCGATGCTGCCGAGCGAGGACGAGTTTCCCTACACGGTCCGGGTTGTATCGGAGATCACCGAATCCAACGGTTCCAGCTCGATGGCGTCGGTGTGCGGCTCCAGCCTGGCGTTGATGGATGCGGGAGTGCCGCTCAAGGCGCCGGTAGCCGGTATTGCCATGGGTCTGGTCAAGGATGCCGACGGCTTTGCGGTTCTGACCGACATCCTCGGCGACGAGGATCATCTGGGCGACATGGATTTCAAGGTTGCCGGCACCACGGCCGGTATTACCGCGTTGCAGATGGACATCAAGATCCAGGGCATCACCGAGGAGATCATGGAGGTGGCGCTGAATCAGGCACTCGCCGCCCGCCTGCACATTCTTGCCGAGATGAACAAGGTGATCGCGGTCAGCCGCGCCGAAGTCGCGGATAACGCGCCGCGTTTCCGCACCCTGAAAATCGATCCGGAAAAAATCCGCGATGTCATCGGCAAGGGCGGTTCCACCATTCGCGCGCTTACCGAAGAAACCGGCGCGACCATCGATATCCAGGACGATGGCTCGATTCGTATCTACAGCGACAGCCGCGACGGTCTGGATCTGGCGGTTTTCCGCATCCAGGAAATCACCGCCGAGGCGGAAGTCGGCAAGATCTACGAAGGCACGGTCGCGCGGATCGTGGACTTCGGTGCCTTTGTGACCATCATGCCGGGTACCGACGGCCTGGTGCACATCTCCCAGATCGCCGATCAGCGCGTGGAGAAAGTCAGCGACTTCCTGACCGAAGGCCAGAAGATCAAGGTCCGGGTACTCGATGTCGATGCCCGGGGCCGCATCAAGCTGTCCATCAAGGACGCGCTCGACGATGCGGAGCGCGCCGCCAGGGCGTCCCACGCGCCGAAGGCGGAGCCCGTACCGGTTGCGGACGCGCCGCACCACGCGGATTGATGGCGCCGGCGCAACAAAAAACGGGGCTGCGGCCCCGTTTTTTATTGTCGCATGCGACGGATTCCTCAAAGATTTGCCGCAACTTCGTTGCCGGCCGCAATGGCCGCAAAGGCATCCAGCTCTGCCGCCTGGCGGGCGCCCCCTATGGCGTGGGCCGGAATACCGCGCGCGGTCAGCGCGGCGCTCAGTTCGTCCAGAGGCTCCTGGCCGGCGCAGACGATGACGCTGTCCACCGCCAGCACCTGGTCTTCGTCGCCGCTGCGGTAATGCAGTCCCGCGTCGTCTATTTTTCGGTAGCTGACCCCGGGGATACAGCGTACGCCGCTGCCCTCGAGCTCCGCCCGTAGAACCCAGCCGCTGGTGAGACCGAGACTGCGGCCCATGGCGCCGGGCTTGCGCTGGAACAGGGTGATCTGATGCGCCGGCGCCGGGAATTTGGGTCCGCCGGGCAGCAAGCCGCCGGGTGCGTTCAGACTGGTGTCCACGCCCCACTTGGCGAGGAAGACATCGGTATCCGGCGCGCTGTCGCCGTGCCCGTGCAGAAGCAGCATGGCGGCGTCGTAGCCGATGCCGCCCGCGCCCAGGATCGCGACCCGGGGGCCGGCCCGACGGCGGCCGGCGAGCAGATCCGCATAGGGGATCACCATGGGATGGTCGATGCCCTCGATGTCCGGCGTGCGTGGGCTGATACCGGTAGCGACCACGACCGCGTCGAAACCGGCGGTCGCGAGCGCCTCGGGTGTCGCCCGGGTGTTGAGGCGCACGGCGATGCCCAGGTCCGCGAGCCGGGTGCGGTAATAGCGGATCAGTTCATGGAATTCGGTCTTGTCCGGAACCCGTTTGGCGAGATTCATCTGGCCGCCGATGTCGGCGCTGGCTTCGTACAGGGTGACCTGGTGCCCCAGTTGCGCGGCGGAGACAGCCGCCGACAGGCCGCCGGGACCGGCGCCCACCACCGCGACCTTGCGCGCACTCCCGGTCGGGCGGGGCGCTTGCTCGCAATCCAGTTCGCGGCCCGCGCGCGGATTGACCAGGCAGCGGGTGGGTTTGCCCTTGAAGATGAAATCCAGGCAGGCCTGGTTGCAGCCGATGCAGGTGTTGATGGTGTCGGGGCGACCGGCCTGTACCTTGGCCGCAAATTCGGGATCGGCCAGCATGGCGCGGGCGAGGGATACCATGTGCGCGTCGCCGGCGGCGATGATGTCGGCGGCGACTTCCGGCGTATTGATACGGTTGGACGCCACCACCGGCACCTTCACGTGGTCGGTGATGTTGCGGACCGCGAAGCGCCAGGCGCCGCGCGGCACCATGTAGGCGATGGTGGGGATATGTGCTTCGTGCCAGCCGACCCCGGTGTTGAACAGGGTGACGCCGGCGGCTTCCAGGCGTTGCGCGAGCTCGGCGGTCTCCGCGCCGGTGGCGCCGTCCTCCACCAGGTCGATGCAGGAGATGCGGTACATCAGGATGAAATCCGTACCGACGCGCGCGCGGATGCGGCGCACCACTTCCAGCGCAAAACGCATGCGGTTTTCGTCGCTGCCGCCCCAGTCGTCGCTGCGGTTGTTGGTGCGCCGTGCCAGGAACTGGTTGATCAGATAGCCTTCCGAGCCCATCACCTCGATGCCGTCATAGCCGGCTTCGCGCGCCAGCACGGCGGTGTTGGCGTAGTCTTCGATGTACTGGACGATTTCCGTGCCGGACAGCACCCGCGGCACGCGTGGATTGATGCGCGAGCGAATGTCGGAAACCCCGACGATGCCCGGGTCTTTCGCGTAGCGCCCGGTGTGCAGAATCTGCAGGAGGATTTTGCCGCCTTCGCGATGCACCCGGTCGGTGATCAGACGGTGGCTGGGAATGTCGTCGGCGTGGTGAAAAATGGGCCCGCCTTCCTCGATGCGGCCGGTGTCGTTGGGGGCGTAACCGCCGGTGACAATGAGTCCCGCCCCACCCCGGGCGCGCTCGCCGTAAAAGGCCGCCAGGCGCTCGAAGGGCCTGTCGAGCAGTTCGAGACCGGAGTGCATCGAGCCCATCATGATGCGGTTTTTGAGGGTGACGAACCCCAGGTCGAGGGGCGCGAGCAGATGGGAGAAAGTCATCGGAATTCCTCGGCAGACAACAGGATCAGCGGGGCAAAACGCCCGGAATCATACTTCAGGACGCAGGGTTCGACCTAGGGTGCCCGTTACAATGCCGATCTCGGACGGAATGGACCGGTCTCGCCATGAATGACGCGGGGGCGCCGCGGTGACGCTGGGCTGGGGCTGGGTGCTGCTGGTCGTGCAGACGCTGCTGGGCCTGGGTGCGGCCTGGCACGCATTGCTGAACAAACGCGATTCGCGTTCGGCGCTCGGCTGGATGGCGGTTGCGCTGGCGGTGCCGATTGCCGGGCCGTTGGCGTATCTGTTGTTCGGCGTCAACCGGGTGCGCGCGCGGGCGCGCCGGAGGAGTCTTCCGTCGCCGGCGGCCACGGAATTCGAGGGCACCGACGATGCCGGTGTCGCGCCGCCGGAGCTGTCCGATCTGGCGCGCGCCGGCGCCGTGATCAGTGGCATGCCGCTGCGGCCCGGCAATCGCATCACCGCGTTCCGCAACGGCGAGCAGACGTATCCCGCCATGCTGGAGGCCATCGCCGGCGCCTCGATCAGTGTCGATCTCGCAACCTACATCTTCGAGAACAACGCCACCGGACATCGGTTCGTGGGTGCGCTGGTCGCCGCGCGGAAGCGTGGTGTGCGGGTGCGTGTACTGCTGGACGGCATGGGTAAGTGGTATTCCCCCGGCGCCCACCGACGTCTGCGGCGCGGCGGACTCGAGGTGAGAAACTTCAACCTGCTGCGGTTACTGCCGCCCAGTCTCGCCCTCAACCTGCGTAATCATCGCAAGCTGCTGGTGGTGGACGGGACAGTGGCTTTTGCCGGGGGCATCAATATCGGGGATCGCCATCTGGTGGTCGCGCCGCGCAGCAAACATCCGGTTGCCGATCTGCATTTTCAGCTAGGGGGACCGGTAGTCGCCGACTTGCAGCGGGTTTTCACCGATACCTGGTGGCAGGCGGGCGGCGATTTTCCGGCGGCGGTGGACTTGAAAGAACTTTCGGCCGAAGCGGTCCCTGGGGTGGCGGGGGCGAGTCTGTGCCGTGTGATAGTGGCCGGACCCGACGAGCATCTGGATCAGCTCGCGCTGGTACTGCAGTCCGCGGTCTGCGCTGCGCGTCGCAGTGTGCGCATCATGACGCCCTATTTTTTGCCGTCGCGGGAGCTACTTGCCTGTTTGCAGAGTGCGGCGTTGCGCGGCATTGCCGTGAGCGTCCTGCTGCCGGCGCGGAGCAATCTGCCCTATGTGAACTGGGCGACCCGCAACCTGCTCTGGGAACTGCTCGACCGCGAGGTCCGCGTGTTTTATCAGCCGGAGCCGTTCAACCACGGCAAGCTGCTGGTGGTCGATGAACACTATGTGCTGGTGGGGTCGGCGAACATCGATCCCCGCAGTTTGCGGCTCAACTATGAACTCGGTGTGGAAGTATTCGACCCGGTATTCGGTGCCGAAATGAGCGCCGTCTTCGACGCGCTGGTCGCGGATTCACGCCCGGTTACGCGGGCCGAGCTGGATGCGCGCTCGCTGATCGTGCGCACCCGCGATGCGCTGTGCTGGTTGTTTTCGCCGTACCTTTGACAGAGCCGGCTAATCCGCGGCGGGCGCCTGACCGCCGGCGGCAGGTACTTTCTGGAGGCAGGCGATGACCAGCAGGCTGACGATGAACGCCGCGCCTATGACATAGAACGCATCGTTGAATGCCATCACCTGACTTTGCCGGCGCGCGATGGCGTCGATGGCCAGCAGCGCCTGATGCTGCGCCAGCTCCGGATCCGCGCCCAGGGAGGCGAAGTATCCGGTCATGGTCTGCAAGCGTTCCTGGGTGATGGGGTTGTAGAGCGAAACCGACTCCAGGATCTGATTGGAGTGAAAGTGTTCGCGCACGGTGACAAAGGTCGCCAGCAGCGCGATGCCGATGGATCCGCCCAGATTGCGCATCACATTGAACAGTCCCGAAGCGGAACCCACCTGTGCCGGTTCGATGCCCGCGGTGCCGATCACCGACAGCGGGATCATGATGAAGGGCATGCCGAGGCCGCGGATGAGGTGCGGCATCACAATGCTGTCGTAGGCGTAGTCGGTCGTCATGTGGATATTGAGCAGGCAGCTCAGACCAAACACGCCGGCGCCGATGGCGAGCAGAATGCGCAGATCCACGATTTTCATCAGGCGCAGGACGATCGGCACCATCACCAGTTGCGGCAGCCCGATCCACATCATCACCTGGCCGATCTGGAGCGCGTTGTAGCCATGCACCTGGGTCAGGTACAGCGGCATGATGAACACCGAGCCGTAGAGCCCGAGCCCGAGCACCACGTTGACGATGTTGGCGAGCCCAAAATTGCGCCGCGCCATCAGGCGCAGGTTGATGAAGGGATCTCTGCGGGTCAGTTCGATGATCAGGAACAACAGCAGACTGACCCCTGCCAGCACGGCGCCGCGCGCGATGAAATCCGATTCCAGCCAGTCCTTGCGATTGCCTTCCTCCAGCACGATTTCGAGGGTGCCGAGCCCCACCGCCATGGTGGCGATGCCCCACCAGTCGCCCTTTTTCAGCAGAGCCAGATTGCCGGCCGCCGGTTTCAGGCCGCGCCAGAGCAGGAAGAACATGATGCTGGTGGGGACGAGCTGGAGATAAAAAATGGTCTCCCAGCCGAAGTTTTCCGACAGATAACCGCCGAGGGTGGGGCCGATGGTGGGCGCCTGGGTGGCGGTCAGCGCGAACATCCCCATACCCACTGCTTGCTTGCTGGCGGGCAGCAGGGTCAGGATGATCGCGAAGGAGAGGGGAATCAGCGTGCCTCCGGAGAGCCCCGCCAGGGCGCGGAACACCAGCATGGATTCGAGATTCCAAGCCGTCGCGCAGAGGGTGGTGAAGAACATGAACAGCAGGGTATTCCAGAGAATATAGCGCCGCAGCCCAAACACCTGGGTGAGCCAGCCGGTGATGGGGATCACCATGATTTCCGCCGTCAGGTAGGCGGTGGAGATGAAGGATCCCTCTTCGAGGGTGGCGCCCAGCGCGCCCTGGATATCCTTCAGTGAGGCATTGGTGATATGGATATTGAGAACGGCGATGAAGGCGCCCAGCACGCCGCCAAATACCGTCAGCCAGGTGCCAACGGAAACCCGGTCCAGCGCGACATTCGCCGGCGGTGTGGTGGCCGCGCTGGTCACGGAGCGGTCGAGGTTACGGGGCGGATTTCACTCAAGAACCATCATCGAGCGCGAGTCGTTTGCGGGTGTCATCGCCGCCGGCACGGGTATCGACATGGGCGATCACCGACATGCCGGGGCGCAAGCGGGCAATTTTCGGATTGCTGCGATCGAGTACGATCTTGACCGGTACGCGCTGCACGATCTTGGTGAAATTACCGGTAGCGTTATCCGGGGGCAACAGGCTGAACTCCGCACCGCTGGCGGGCGCTACGCTCTCGACAACGCCTTCGAAGTGTTCGCCGGGGAAGGCATCGACATCGATGACGGCTTTCTGTCCCGGGAGTACATGCGTCAACTGGGTTTCCTTGAAGTTGGCGCTGACCCAGATATCGTCGAGGTCCACCAGGGCCAGCTTGCGCACGCCGGTGTGGGAATATTCGCCCGGCTCGACTTGCTTGTTGCCGACGATGCCGGCGGCAGGCGCCCGCACGTCGGTAAGATAAAGATCGATTTCCGTCAGGCGCAGCTCGGCCTCCGCGAGTTCCTGAGCGGCTCTGAGTTCGCCGGCTTCATCCGACAGCACGCCGAACTGGGCACGCTCGGCGGCGAGATTGGCCAAGGTGCGGCCCAATTCGGCTTCGGCGCGCGCGACATCGGTGCGCGCGTGGTCATAACGCTGGCGGTCGGTGTAACCCTTGGTTTGCAGCGCTTCGGCCCGCGCCAGGTCCTGCCGGGTACGTTCGAGTTCCGCGCGCGCGGTGAGCACTTCGGACTCCCGAGCGTCGATGGTGGCGTTCTGGTGGGACAGTCGGGACTGTAGATGCGCCAGCTCGGCGGTGCGCTGCGCCACCAGCGCCTGGGCGCGATCGCGGCGCGCGGTATAGGCGGACTTGTCGAGAGAATAGAGAATGTCGCCGGCGTTGACGTGCTGGTTTTCCTGCACCATGACCTCCGCCACCGGCCCGGCGACGCGCGAGCTGATGACCGTGATGTCGGCGCGCAGGTAGGCGTTGTTGGTGCTCTCCCAGAAGCGACCCTCGAACCACCAGTTTTTGCCCGTCACGATGATCGCCGTTAGAGCGGCAATGCCCAGTAATGCCAGAATCAGCCTGCGCTTCATGATCCGCGATACCTGTTGCAGTGGTGTGGGACTGGCCCGGTAGTCGCCCGGCGGTGGCGTGCCGGGGCGCCGTTGTTATGGTTTGAATAGTACTGTACGGTACGGTATCAGTGAGAACCGAGTTGGCGCAACCTCTTTGCGCAAATCGCGCGGGCGTTAACCAGTTGCATGGCTCTGAGCCGCCGTCCACACCGCAACAGGGACAAGATCATGCAGTCACCAGCATCCACGCGGGGCGACACCCGGCGCCTGGCGATTCTCGCAGCCGCCACCGAGGTGTTCATGGAGCTCGGGTACGCGGGCGCGAGCGTCGATCGTATCGTACAGCGGGCGGGAGGATCCAAAGCCACCGTTTACCGCCATTTTGGCTGCAAGGCGGACCTGTTCGCGGAGATCATCACGGCGCTCGTTGCCCGGATGACCGCTCCCATCGAGCATCAGCGGCCCGGCACTGCCGATAGGGCACGGGACCTGGCGGCGACGCTCGCCCGGTTCGGACAGACCTATCTCGACGTGCTGGTGCAGCCTCAGAGTCTCGCGTTGTACCGCATGGTGATGGCGGAGGGCGCGAACTTCCCCGATCTGGCGCGGGTCTTTTATGAACGCGGCCCAGGCCAGGTGGCGACGCAACTGGCGGATTTTTTCGGTGCTCTACAGGGTTGGAACCTGATCGTCGCACCGGAACCCGAGGTCGCGGCACGGGAATTCCTCAGTCTGGTGCGTTCCGACCTTCATCTGAAGGCGTTGCTGGGGGTGGAGGCTCCCACTGCGGCGCAACGCGAACTCACCGTCAAGCGCGCGGTGGCGCTGTTCCTGGTGCAGTATCAACCGGCGCCCGGCAGTGGCGGCGGAACCTAGTGCCACGGCACGCAAGTTTCGACACATACCAGCCGTCGTCATTCCCGCGCACGCGGGAATCCAGTCCCTGTTCCCCAATGGCCGCTGGATTTCCGGGCAAAAACTGGATGCCCGCCTTCGCGGGCATGACGTTGCCTTATTTATGTGTCGCACTACTAGGAGCCTGTCGGACTTAAGACTGCCCTACTGCGGAAAAGCCGAATTTGGTTATATTTCGGGCAAATTTTCGTTGAATAGTCCCCGCTATTCGCCGCAAATTTGCCCAAAATCTACCTCAAATCGGACTTTCCCTCGCTACGGACGCTCAAGTCCGACAGGCTCCTAGCCGGCATCGGAAAGGACAGGGCAACTCCGTTCGGCAACCGCCATCGGCGCCGATCTGAACGCGTCCTTCGATCTTGCGACGCACACAGGACCGGCGGAGTACGGGACCGGCGGAGCCCAGAATGAAGGATGACCCGATTCCGCCCGTGGTGCGTCAGTCGAGCCACGGACGGAATCAGGGAATTCGGATCTCCCCTTGGGGCGCCGGTCGCGACCTCAGCCTACCGGCAGATTGAACAGTTGTTTGACGTTGTCGTGCACGATGGCATTGCGCTGTGTCTCCGACAGGCGCGCCATCTGGCGATTCAGCACGTCCAGCGAGCGCGGGTAGGTCGAATCCGTGTGTGGGTAATCGCTGGCCCAGATCAGGCGGCCGCTGTCCGCCAGCGCCTTGTCGCCCACCAGGATTTCGGTCTGGTAAGCGGTGGCGTCGTCCTGGAAGGTGAACCAGATATTGTTGGCGACGTAGGAACTGGGCTTCTTGCTGATGAACCGCTCTAGCCCGGTGCCCAGCCGCTCGGCGGCATGATCGGCGCGGTACATGTAGTGGGGCACCCAGCCGGCGTCACCCTCGGCCACCACCATCTTGAGCTTGGGGTGGCGCTCGAACACGCCGCCAAAGAGAAACACGCCCATCACATTCTGCACGCCGCGGATGATGTTCATGAAGCCATTGGCGGCATGGCCGCGTTCGGCCTTGAACGCGGTTTCGACGCCGTGATCGCTGGACGTGAGGATATGAAAACAGATAGGCAGATCGAGATCGACGGCGCACTGCCAGAGCGCGTCGTAGTCGGGGTGGTCGTAATCCTCGTGCTGGGGGTTGCCGGTCATCATCATGCCGACCATCCCCATCTCCTTGGCGCGCCGGAAGTCCGCGATCGCTTCGTCAACCGAGGCCACCGCTGTCTGTGCCAGCCCGAACAGGCGCTTGGGCGCGCCGGCACAGAAGGTCTGGAGCCAGCGGTTGTAGGCCTGAAAGCAGGCGGACTTGTAGGCGAAATCGGGGTGGCTGCACATCACCATGCCGACCGAGGCGTAGATGATCTCGGCGCAGATATTCTCTTCATCCTGGATCGCGATGCGGCTCTTGGGGTCCCAGCTGGCGCGGGCGAGGTCGACGAAACTGGCGCTGCGCTGGGCCCGCAACTGAGCGGGTGGAATGCCGGCACCGGCCAGCAGGCCAAGGGGCAGGCCGTGCTTCATGCCCTCGATGACGAAGGTATCGACGCCGTGCCTGTTCTTCTCGATATGGGGCGCGGTGGCGCGGTATTTGGGATCGATGAAATCGACGTAGCAGTTGGGCGGTTCGACGATATGGGAATCGGCGGAGATCATGGGTTTCACGGCTGTGGTCCTCGCAGGTTGGATTTATCGTTGGCCCCGCCCCGATGGAGCGATAGCACTGTTTGTTAAGGATGGCAACACGAAGTCTAGCACCCCGCGCAACCGGAGATTCCACCGATGGCTTGATATCGATCAGGCGGACCGACAGTCGGTCGCGAGGATGTTGGCGCCGGGGCGAGGGGGTGATCCGTGCTTGCGTTCAGCCGATCTCCGGCTTGTCGATAAACATGGTCTGGTTGAGCATGGCGTCGCTCTTGAATTGGGAGCGGTCTTCCCGCACCTGGAACACCACGTCCTTGAAGCGCAATTCGTCACCGTGACTCAGGGCATGCGATCCGTTGATCCGCACGCCGTTAACCAGGGTGCCGTTGGATGAGCCCAGGTCGTTCACCCAGAGTACGCCGTCCTCGATCTTGAGTTCCGCGTGATTTCTGGATATGTAGGAGCGCAGCACGGTGAGGTCGCATTCGATCGCGCGACCGATGACGACCGGTTTGGCGATGCAGTACTCCAACCCTTCCGTGGGGCCCGATTGCGCGTAGATCGACCAGCCGCTTGTGCAGTGTTTGGTAACCTGCTTCAGGGAAGCGCGCCGATCCAGGGTGGGCGGTATGTTGTTCAACACCCGGCGCTCCACAAAGGGCGGTGTGCGCACCAGCCCGTGGGGGGTCAATTGGTAGATCCACGCGATGGCGGTCACCAAGGGAAGCAGCGCCGCGAGCACGCCGACCAGAACGTAGAATGCGGTCTTGTTGGCGCCCAGGACCGGGAACATGATCGACCCGAGTTGCAGCAGGAGCCAGCATCCGGCCAGATAGGGAACCACCACCCGCAGCACCCGGCGGCGGCGGAGTTCACTGAACAAGTGAGCAAATTTACCGGCTGACTGGCTCATGGCGGCGGGTTTCCCCCGGGTTGCGATCTGGTTGCATGACTCCGCCGACGGTCCAGGGGGTGCCAGGGAGCGACGCGAGCTTCTCGTGCGCGCTGTTCGATGGTGATGTGGACGTCCGCTGTAGCGCTGCGGCGGTCACTTCAATTTTTCCAACTTCGCCTTGAGTTCACGGGCCTGGTTCAGGTTGGCCTGAGCAAATTTGTGGTTCGGATCGATTGCGAGGGCTTTTTCCCACAACGCTATTGCCCGGTCGAGATCCTGCTGCCGAAACGCGGCCGAGGCTTCCTTGTGGTGGGTATCCGCAAGGTTCGTCTTGAACTCGGCGTAGGTTTTTTGCGCCGCAGCGTTGCTGGGGTCGAGTGCAGCGCTTTTTTGCAGGGTGCTGAGGGCGGCATCGTCGTTGTGGTCGGCCGCCAGCCATTTGCCGGCCTGCAACAGACGAGCCGAGGCGCGCGCGGGATCTTTCGCCGCCAACGCATCGGCGCTGTTGCGATAGGCGGTGATGCCGAGCTGGCGCTGTTCCCTGGTGAGCGAATCCAGCCGGCTCGATCTTTCGATTTCCTGGGCGGCGGGCTCGTAGTTGCCTTCAGCGTTCAATCCCGCCACCAGGGACCAGCCCGATGGTGCCACGGGATCGGGGCTGGCGTCGCCGTCGCCCGCCGTCGCGCCGGGGGCGGGTTCGGCGGTCATCCCGGGTGGTGCGTTGGCGACGGGGAAGAATTCGGGTGGTGCGTCGAATACCTGAAGTGCGTGGGGGGTCAGCGGGATGCGGATTTTGCGGCCCGCGCTGACATCCCTGGGCACCGCGACGCCGTTGTATTTGGCGAGCGCATAGAACTGGTAGTAGCTGCCAAGATATTTTTGCGCCAGTACGGAAAAGGAATCGCCCGCGGCGAGGGTGATGTCCCGGGAGTCGGTGGGGAAATACTCGTTGGCAGGGGTATCGATCTGGCGAACCAGGTCCTGCGCCACCTTGCTGTTTGGAATGGCGGCCAGATAGGCTTCAAGCTCGGCCTTGGCCCGACCGACTTCGCCCTTCTCAAGATGCTTGACGGCGCGTTCGATACGCTGCTGCGGTTTCAGTCCTGGTTCGGCGACATACTGGGGCGTTACTTCCTGGGGCTCGGGTTGCGCGACCGCCACCACCGGTTCTGGCTGCGGCGCTACGGCCACCGGTTTGGCTGTCTGGCAACCCGCCTGAGTAACCAGCAGTACCGCGAGAAAAATTGCGAACCGGTCGGTTTTCAGGCGGTCGCGGGGTTTTGCGCGATCGCAGGGTTCTAGGTTCTCGAAAGTGCGCACCGGTCAATCATCCAAGGGCTGAAAGTCATTTTCCTGTCAACGGCGCCCGCCCACTCAAGCGCTGCGGCTTGTTCGTTGCAGCATGAAGATGGGCAGCAAGAGATGTGCCCTATTTAACATGGTTTGTGCGCGCCGGCACAAGGAGTTTCGAGCAGTCTGACGGGCTTGCGACCCACTGGGCGTGGTCGGAGTGCTCAAGGAAAATAATCCCGTAACCCCATGGAGTTATGGCTTGTTTTGGTCCCGGATCCCGGCAGCGCGACGGCAAGGTTCGGTGCGGACTCGGGCTTCCCGGCGCGCCGTAGCGGGCGGGCTACCGCATGCACCAAAACAGCGCTGGCAATGCCTTGTCGGTTTCGGCGGGGTTGGCGGTGCAGTACACTGTGGGCGTTCAATCCGTTTCCGAGAGGTGATGCCGATCATGGATATTTTCGAATCCATCCGTGAGCAGATCGAGAGCAACCCGGTGATTCTTTACATGAAAGGATCGCCGAATCAGCCGCAGTGCGGGTTTTCCGCGCGCTCGGTGCAGGCGTTGATGGCCTGTGGCGAGCGTTTCGCCTATGTCGATGTTCTGACCAATCCTGATATCCGCGCCAATCTGCCCAAGTATGCCGATTGGCCGACGTTTCCGCAGTTGTGGGTCAAGGGCGAGCTGGTCGGAGGGTGCGATATCATCACCGAGCTGTATGAAAGCGGTGAGCTGAAACGTCTGATCCAAGAGGCTACAGCGACCGCCTGACCCAGGCGGGTGTTCGAGATCGTATCGACGCGGGCAGCGATGCCCGCGTTTTTTTGTGGGGTTTACCGCTCATCGCTGCCACCCGTCGGCGGGGTTTTCCGCGGCGTCCGATCCCGGGGGCCAGCCGCCCAGGGTTTGCCATTGATTGACGATGGCGCAGAACAGTGCGGCGGTGCATTCGGCATCGTAGCGCGCGTTGTGGGCAGCGCGGGTATCGTAGGGGATGGCGGCGGCGGCGCAGGCGCGCGCCAGCACCGTCTGGCCGAAGGCCAGACCGCCGAGCGTGGCGGTGTCGAAGCACGAAAACGGGTGAAACGGGTTGCGCTTGATATCGCAGCGTTCCGCCGCGCGATTGACGAAGCCCAGATCAAAGTGGGCGTTGTGCGCCACCATGATCGCCCGCGTGCAGCTGTGATCATGCACTGCCTTGCGGACTACCCTGAAAACACTCGTCATGGCGTCCGGCTCCGACACCGCGATGCGGTCGGGATCGTCGGGATCGATACCGGTGAAGTCCAGCGCGGATTGTTCGATGGCGAGTCCCGGATGGGGAATCACGCCGGTGGCGATGGTTTCGCAGGGGTGCAGCAGGCCGTTTTCGTCCATGGTCATGATGACCGCGGCGATTTCCAGCAGTGCATGATGACGGCAGTCGAAGCCGCCGGTTTCCACGTCGATGGCAACCGGCAAATAGCCGCGAAAACGTTCCGCCAAGCTGCGATCGGACCTGAGAGTCAAGCCGGTTCCTCGGTGATCCGGCGGGGCAGCATGCGCCAGGTCAGGGTATCGCCCGCCGCCAGGGGCACCAGCGCATCCGCGCCCAGGCGGAGTGTATCCGGCACCCGCCAGGGTGTCCGCTGCACGGTGACGGTGGCGGTGTGGCGCGGGAGTCCGTAGAAGTCGGCACCATGGTGGCTGGCGAAACCTTCCAGGCGGTCCAGCGCACCGGCGCGGTCGAAGGCCATGGCATACAGCTCCAGTGCGGCATGGTGACTGTAGCAGCCGGCACAGCCGCACGCCGCTTCCTTCAGTGGGCGCGGGTGTGGGGCCGAGTCGGTGCCCAGAAAGAAATGGTTGCTGCCGCCGGTGGCGGCCGCGACCAGGGCTTGGCGGTGGCTGTCCCGTTTCAGGACGGGCAGGCAGTAAAAGTGGGGCCGTATACCGCCCGCCAGCAGGTCATTGCGGTTGAACAGCAGGTGGTGCGGGGTGATGGTCGCCGCGACATGGGGTGGCGCGGCGGCGATGAACTGGACCGCTTCCCGCGTCGTGATGTGTTCGAGGACCAGACGCAGCGCTGGAAATTTATCGACCAGAGTTGCGAAGTGGCGGTCGATAAAAACCGCTTCGCGGTCGAAGATATCCACTTCCGGATCGGTGATTTCGCCGTGCAACAGCAGCGGCAGATCCAGTGCCTGCATTTCTTCCAGCAGCGGAAAAACCTTGTCCAGAGCACTAACCCCGGAGTCTGAATGGGTGGTCGCCCCGGCAGGATAGTATTTCACGCCATGAATGATTCCGCTGTGCTTGGCGGCGCGCAGCTCGTCCACCCGGGTGTTGTCGGTGAGGTAGAGCGTCATGAGGGGTTCCCAGGTGCTGCCTGGCGGCCGCGCTTTCAGAATCCTCTCGCGGTAACCCTCCGCTTGCCTAACCGTGGTCACCGGCGGGCGGAGGTTCGGCATTATCACGCCGCGGCCGAACTGGCGCGTGGCGGCGGGCACCGTGTCGGCCAGCATCTCGCCATCGCGCAGATGCACATGCCAGTCATCGGGCAACTTCAGGGTAACGGAATTCATTGTTTCGGGCGCGCCAGCGGGCAGTCGCCATGCTACCGAAAATGCGCTCGGGGAGACAGGCCGGTGCAGCGTCGGAGGAGCGCGGCGTTGCAGCGTGGAGGTCGCGAGCACCTGTGCTGGGGTCCTGTAACGCAAATCCCCTGGCCTGTTCACCGGCATCATCGG
>JBFWOQ010000017.1:0-48297 GCA_050250395.1 Porticoccaceae bacterium | reverse complement strand
CTATGTGACCGAGCACATCGACGGCCAGACCCTGCGCAGCTGGATGCACGATCATCCGGAGCCGGATCTCGGCGCGGTGCGCGAGATCGTCGGCCAGTGCGCGCGCGGGCTGGCGGCCTTTCACCGTCTGGAAATGATTCATCAGGATCTGAAGCCGGAAAACATCATGATCGATACCGAAGGCACGGTGAAGATCATCGACTTCGGCTCCACCAAGATTGCCGGCATCGAGGAGATCGCCTCGCCCATCGAACGGCTGCAATTGCTCGGCACCAAGAATTACACCGCGCCGGAATATCTTCAGGGCTATCCGTGCAGTGCTCGCTCCGACATCTTTTCGCTCGGCGTCATCGCCTACGAGATGATCACCGGCCAGCTTCCCTACGGCGACAGGTACGACGAAACCCGGCTCGGCCGCATGGAGTACATTCCGGCCCGCCGCTGGGTTCCGGAACTTCCGGCCTGGGTCGACCGCGCGCTGGAAAAGGCGCTGTCGCGCTCCATGGAGCGGCGTTACGCCGAAGTATCCGAATTCGTGTTCGATTTGTGCAACCCGAATGCGGATTTCTCGCACGAAAATCAACGGCCGTTGCTGGAGCGCGATCCGCTCGCCTTCTGGCGCGGCCTCGCCATCGCCAGCCTGCTGCTCAATCTTGCGCTTGCGTTCTGGATGCTGCGCCATTAACACCTGAGCCAGCCACGGCGCTCAGCGCCGATCGCATTCCGCGAGAAAGCCGATCAGGCTCTCGCGGTAGCTGTAATAATCGGGATGCTCCAGCAGTGCCTTGCGCGAACGCGGCCGCGGCAGATCGATGTCGATGATCTTGCCGACGCGGGCACGCGGTCCGTTGGTCATCATCACCACGCGGTCGGCGAGCAGGATGGCTTCGTCCACATCGTGGGTCACCATCACCGCCGTGAGCTTGGTGCGCTGCCAGACTTCCATCAGCACTTCCTGCAACTCCCAGCGGGTCAGCGAGTCGAGCATGCCGAAGGGCTCGTCGAGCAACAGCAACTTCGGCGATAGCGCAAAGGCGCGAGCTATGCCGACCCGCTGTTTCATCCCGTTGGATAGCTCGGCAGCTTTTTTGTGCAGCGCATCGCCGAGGCCGACGCGGGTCAGATAGTATTCGACGATATCGTCGCGCTCACTTTGCTCGGCATGGGGATACACGCTTTCCACGCCCAGAGATACGTTTTCGAAGGTGGTCAACCAGGGAAACAGGCTCGGCGCCTGGAACACCACCGCGCGATCCGGCCCGGCGTTGCATACCTCTTTGTTGTCCAGAATGATGCCGCCATCACTGATAGCGTTGAGGCCGGCGCACATCGACAACACGGTAGACTTGCCACAGCCGGAGTGGCCGATCAGCGACACGAATTCGCCCTTTTTCATTTTCAGATTGAAATCTTCAACGACGGCAACTGGTCCCTTGGGGCCCGGATATATCTTGCTCAACCGGGTGAATTCGAGATAGCGCTCGCGACCGACATCGGCGGATTTCGGCTTCAGCGCCGTGGTGTCGAGCTTCCAATCGATGCTGGTGTTGGGGCGCACTGGCGGCAGCGTGATGCTGCTTTCATTGGTGCCGGCTTTGACACCAGCGTCCATCAGGTACTGGGTGATGCGCGCACGCAAGGTCTTGAAGTGTTCATCGTGGTTCATCGCGGTGCGATCGCGCGGCCGCGGCAGGTCGATCACGAACTCCGGTCCCAGTGTCGCATTGGGGCCGGGCAGCAGCGGAATCACCCGATCCGCCATCAGCAGGCCTTCATCGACGTCGTTGGTGATCAGGATGACGGTCTTGCGATCCTGCTCCCAGATGCGCAGGATTTCGTCCTGCAGATTCGCACGGGTCAGGGCATCGAGCGCGCTCAAGGGTTCGTCGAGCAGCAGAATATCCGGGCTGGCCGCCAACGCGCGCGCCACCGAGACGCGCTGACGCATGCCGCCGGACAGTTCGGCGGGACGCTTGTGGGCAGCGGGGGTCAGACCCACGAGATCGATGTATTTACGGGTGTGCGCCTCGCGCTTTTCCTTTGGCCAGTCGCGGAATACCTGATCAACGGCGAGTGCGACATTGTCGTGGACCGTCAGCCAGGGCATCAGTGAATAACTTTGAAACACGACGCCGCGATCCGGTCCGGGGCCTTCGATGGTCTTGCCCTTCAGCCGAATGCTGCCGCTGTCCGGCTGGATCAGCCCCGCGATGGCGGAAATCAGCGTTGTCTTGCCGCTGCCCGAGAATCCGACGATGGCAACGAATTCGCCTTCGCTGATATGCAGATTGATATCCTTGAGCACGGCGGTACGGTTTGGCTCCGCACCATAGGATTTGCTGACGGCGTCGAGCGATAGCAGAGTCATGGCCAATGTCCTCGGAGTGCGCGGCTAGATCTTGTTCTCGCCAAAGGTAAACAGTTGTTGCAGCGTCGCCATCACGCGGTCGAGCAGGAAGCCGATCACGCCGATGGTGAACACCGCTACCATGATTCTTCCCAGCGAATGGGAGCTGCCGTTCTGAAATTCGTCCCACACGAATTTTCCGAGCCCGGGATTCTGTGCCAGCATTTCGGCGGCGATCAGAACCATCCAGCCAACGCCGAGGGACAAACGCATGCCGGTGAAGATCAGCGGCAGCGACGACGGAATGATGATCTTGCCGATCTGCGTGCGTTTGCGAAGCCGCAATACCTTGCCGACATTGATCAGATCCCGGTCGACGGATGACACGCCCACGGCAGTGTTGATCAGCGTCGGCCACAGCGAGCACAGCATCACCGTGATCGCCGAGGTGATGAAGGATTTCTGGAACCAGGCCCCTTCGTTGGTGACGTACAGAGCGCTCACCACCATGGTCACGATCGGCAGCCAGGCCAGGGGCGACACCGGTTTGAATATCTGGATGAAGGGATTGATCGCACTGTTGATGACCGGGCTCATGCCACACAGGATGCCGACGGGCACCGCGATCAGCGTGGCCAGCACGAAGCCGGTGAACACCGTGCGCAGGCTGGTGCCGATCTGATCGATATAGGTGGGCTTGCCGGTGTAGGCGCGCACGGTGATCCGGATGTTGGGGTCGGCTGCTTGCCGGGTGGCGTTGCGCTCTTCCTGACGCAGCATGAAGGCGGCTTCCTTCTCGCGTTCGGCGCGGTGTTCGGCCCACAGATTCCCGGCCTCCGCGGCGACCAGGGCTGGCCCGGGAATGACCCCCAGGCTGGTCTGAATCTGGGCTGCGCTCCAATGCCACAGCCCGAGAAAGAGCACGAAAAAGAGCAGTGGAATGCCCACCATCAATCCCAGTTCGCGGACCTGGGCGCGCGGATTCTGCCCTGCGCACAGGTTGACCACGGGGATGAACCAGTTCAGACCGAGCAGGTTGAGCACCCGATTGATGCGCACCGGGAGGGGTGTGGTCGTGGCCTTGGCGCCACCGGGCGCGTGGGCGGAAGCTGGCGGTGGCGATCCGGCAACGCCGCCCGGCTTGATGTCGGCCTGGTCCTTGCTCATGGGTTTGGTCGCATCCGGTGTATAGCCTTGCGGCGCTGAAACTACGGTCAATTTGCTCATCTGTTTTGAACCCTCCGGGATCCGATGTCCTGGCGTCCGCTTCTTGCCGGGAAGGAACGCAAGATGGCTATCTCCACAGCCTCCACAGGCCGGGAATACCCGTCCTGGAGCGCGGTTCATTGGGCGACTTCGTCACCTTTCAGACCGATGGAGAACCTGGCCAGATAGGCGTTGGGCTGGGTGGCGTCAAAGGTTATGCCGTCGATGAACTCTGTCTGCGGCGGCTTGATGCCGGTCTCCGTGGCGAAGTCGGGAAAGTCGCTCGCCTTGAGCTTGCCCTGTGCGATCAGCTCCCGTGCGGCGACGGCGTACAGATCGGGGCGATAGATTTTTTTCGCGGTCTCGAGGTACCAGGCGTCCGCTTTGGCGGTGGCGATCTGGCCCCAACGGCGCATCTGGGTCAGATACCAGATGGCGTCGCTGTAGTAGGGATAGGTGGCGTGGTGGCGGAAGAACACATTGAAGTCTGGCACCGGCCGCTTGTCGCCCTTTTCGTATTCGAAAGTGCCCGTCATGCTGTTGCCGATCACCTTGGCGTCGGCGCCGACATAGTCGCTGCGCGAAAGTATTTCCACGGCCTTGGCGCGATTGGCATTGTTGTCCGCGTCAAGCCAGGCGGCGGCGCGAATCAGTGCCTTGAGCACGCGCAGATGGGTGTTGGGGTAGCGCTCCGCCCACTCCCTGGTGACACCGAAAACTTTCTCCGGATTATTTTTCCAGATCTCGTAATCCGTGATCACCGGCACGCCGATACCCTTGAACACGGCCTGCTGGTTCCAGGGCTCGCCAACGCAATACCCAAAGATGGTGCCGGCCTCCATGGTCGCCGGCATCTGCGGCGGCGGCGTTACCGAGATCAATACGTCGGCATTGATCTGTCCGCTGATATCGCCCTTGGCGGGCGCGTAGTAGCCGGGGTGGATGCCACCCGCGGCGAGCCAGTAGCGCAGCTCATAGTTGTGCGTCGACACCGGAAACACCATGCCCATATTGAACGGCTTGCCCGCGGCCCGGTAGCCATCGATGACCGGTTTGAGTGCATCGGCCTTGATCGGATGCGCGGGCTTGCCATCGCCGCCAACCGGGACGTTGGGCTTCATCTGTGCCCAGACTTCATTGGAAACCGTGATCGCGTTGCCGTTGAGATCCATGCTGAACGCGGTGAGCACATCGGCCTGGGTCCCGAAACCGATGGCCGCGCCGATTGGCTGGCCAGCCAGCATATGGGCGCCGTCGAGTTGGCCGCCGATGACGCCATCGAGCAGCACCTTCCAGTTGGCCTGGGCTTCCAGCGTGACATAGAGCCCTTCGTCCTCGAAGTAGCCCAGCTCGTAGGCGATGGCGAGGGGCGCCATGTCCGTGAGCTTGATGAAGCCGAACTTGAGGCCCTCCTTTTCCGGTGGTCCGATTGCGGCGCTGGCAACCAGCGGCAGCAGACATAGCGCTGCGGCAAATACGCGTCGGCGATCGGCGAAAATCGCAGAGAACCTCGCGGAAAAAACGGTCCATCGGGTCTTGAGCATGAATTCGACTCCTGTATTAACTTGTGTAGTGACGTATGTAGTGACGTGTGCCAGACCAAAAAAAAAACCCACCCCGGCTTTGACCGGAGTGGGCTGCACTGCCCTGGCTTACACGAACGACTGGCTGTTACAGCGTTACGCTTGTATTTCAAGTTAAAGCAGATGTCGTGCCACTCCTTGACCTGCCTGCTGAACTTCAGTCTGCGTAAGGTTTTTCAAGCTCTTGCGATTCGGGCTTGCCCCATCGCCCCGCGCCGGACCCGAGCGCTGACGCGCTCCGGCGCACCGGGATACGACTTCGCGAGAATCAAGCGCCCTGTCATCGCGCATGTTTCGGACCGCTCGTGCGCACACTTGCCAACAGTTAGCAGCTTGTTGAAAAACGTCGCGTGGCGGCGAGCTGCGAGGCGCACGGCGCGCAGCGACCGAGACCTATGGAAGCGCCGATTTACTCGTCATTCCCGCGAAAGCGGGAATCCATACGTCCGCAACTGATTGAGACTGCGGGAAAACCTGGATCCCCGCTTTCGCGGGCATGACGGTCGACACGTATTGTTCAGCGTTTCCCTATCAGCTGGATAGGCGAGGGAGCGGGCACCGCGCAACGAAGCAGATGGCTGCCGCAGCAGTTTTTCAACAAGCTGCTAGAAGGTACGGCCATCGAGCATCAGGTCTGGGCCAAGCCGGACACCGGGCGCGATGTCGTGGGCGCCTGCGTGTTGCCCTTCGGCTTTATGGTCCATCGTCGGACACTTCCAGCCGAGACGTTCGGCGCACTCGCGATACAGATCGGTGCGATAGCTCGCCACTATCAGCGCGGCGATTTCACTGTCGGGGAGCGACTTTCCCAGCAGACTCAGACACTCGCGCAACAGCCACTCGGCGCGGGAGCGCCAGGGAAACCCGGCCTGGTAGCGATGGAAAACCAGAAAATCGCGATTCTCCACCACCGGGCCATTGCGCCGGTACTGGAAATTCCCGAGCAACGCCGGTAGCAGCAGAGCTTCCGGTACATCCAGATAGCGCGGGGCAGACAGCAGGTTTGCGGCCTCGCGACGATGCTCCGGCTCGACAAGCCACCGTGCCGCGCGCATCAGCGCCAGTCGCAACCGCAAATGAGTCCCGGGGTGTTGATCGTGCCAATGTTGGGTGACACCCAGTACCTTTTCGGGCGCGTTGCTCCAGACCTCGTGGCCGGACGCCACCACCGTACCCACACCCGCCTGTACCGCCGCCGAGTTCCAGGGCTCGCCGACGCAAAAGCCGTCGATGACGCCGCGCGCCAGACTGTCGACCATCTGCTCCGGCGGCAGCACGATCAATCGCACCTGGGCATCGGGATCGATACCGCCCGCAGCCAGCCACAGCCGCAGTTGCAATGTGTGGGTGGAAAACGAATACACCGTGGCGAAGGTCGGTCGTCGGCCACCGGCGATCCAGCGCGCCAGCCCGCGTGCCGCCGCGACCGGGTTGGCGGGCGGGAGAACGCTCTCGCCCAGTTGCTCATGCAGTCCCGCCGCGAGGGTGATCGCGTTACCGTTCAGATTCAGCATCAGCCCCGTCAGTAACTGACAGCGCTGGCCCGCCAGGCCCAGCGAGGTGGCGAGCGGCATGGGGGCCAGCATCTGTGCTGCATCCAGTGCGCCAACGGTCACCTTGTCGCGGATGTTCGCCCAGGACATCTCGCGGACCAGCTCGACGTCGAGCCCGACCTCGGCGAAAAAGCCCCGTTCCCGTGCAATTGCCAAGGGTGCCGCATCGGTAAGGCGCATGAATCCGACCTGCAGCCGGGTTTTCTCGGCGCGCGGCAATTTTTCCATCGCGAGATCGGCCATCGGAACTTCAGAAGGGTTCATGCACGGACTCCGCTGGATTCTTGTCGAGGATGGCGATCACACCTGCCGCCACCGCGGTGATTTTCCGATTGCTGTTCATGGCCAGCTTACGCATCTGCGTGTAAGCCTGGTCTTCATCGATCTGCTGGTGCGCCATCAGCAGGCGCTTGGCGCGATCAACCAGCTTGTGGTTCTCCAGTTTGCGCAGTGTTTCCTCAAAATTGCGGCGCAGCGCCTGGAAATGTTCAAACTGTGCGATCGCGATATCAATCACGGTTTTTACGCGATCCGGATCGACGCCTTCGGCGAGATACGCGCTGACGCCGGCGGCAATCGCCTGCTGGATGAAGGCCGGGTCCTGTTCGCGCGAAAACATCACCACGGGCGTGGGCTGATGCAGGTTCAGCACGGCCAGACTTTCGAGAATGTCCCGATCCGGCGATTCCAGTTCGATCATCACCACCTGGGGCTTGTGCTGCTCCATCTGGAACAATAGCCCTGAAGCAGAGGGCAACACGGCAACCACGTTGAAGCCCCGGCAACCCAGCGCGGCTTCGACCATGGCGGCGCGCTCGGGACTGTCGTCCACCAGCATGATGCTGATCTCTGCGCCTGGGCATTCAGACATGACGACGCCGCGGGACCGGTCCATAAAAAAGGGAGCGCACAACCTGCTCCCAAGCACAACGAGCGGAGCGGAAAATCAGAATTTTGCGCTCACCATCAGCCATAGCTTTTCGGTATCGGTAGCGAACTCGTCGGCGTTGTAATGCGCATATTTCAGCTGCGCGCCGTAGCGCGGACTGAAGGCGTAGGCGGCCATCAGGTCGATCTCGTCGCCGTAGTGCATACCGCCGTCTTCCGCGTCAAAGTCATGGTAAAAGGCGGTCAGTGCGACGCCCGCTACCGTGATGCCTGCTTTCAGATAAGCATCTTCCATGCCCTTGGGCGGAGTCACCAGAAACTTGTCGGCGAAACCATCGAACTTGTGCAGGGTGGCGAGCGGGGTCTGGAAACTGGTAACGCCGTGGTCGCTGCCCATCACTTCGTAGCCGACCCCGAAGCTGACGGGCAGGGGTGTGGCGGCGCCGCCCGCGAGGCTCACCGGGGCCATGAGCCCCATCACCTCGCCGAAGTAGTAGGGCGCGCTGTAGCTGAGCTGGCTGTCCCGATAGTCCTCCTGGTGCGCATAGGCAAGATTCACCGCCAGCGTCAGCGCTTCCGACACCTTGGTGTTGCCCTTGTATTCGAGACCGAAAGTGCTGCTCGACAGATTCGGCAATTCATGAATTCCCAACAGATAACTGTAGCCCGCGAGGGTGCGGCCGCCGCCGAGATCGTAGGTCGCGATGGCGGCGTGGATGTCGCCATTGAAATCGCCGAGCGCCGTATCGCCGGGAAAGTCGCCGGGGTCGGTGTGGGGGTCGAAGACCCGGTTCACATCCCAGATATAGGCGTAGTCGACCGCGAGACGCGACAGGGGCTTGAACTCGATGCGCGCGGAATCGTAGGTCTGTTCGTTTTGGCGCCAGGCCACACCGCCGAGAAAGCGTTCGCCGGCATGGTTGATGCGCTGGCGCCCCACCGTGATCTTGGCGCTGCGGCTCACCACATAGCTGAGCAGCGCCTGGTTGATCTCGGTGTAATCCGGGTCGGCAACGATGGGGTAGGTGGCCTTGCGGTTCGTCGTGTTGTTGAAATCGTCATCGCCGAGATAGGAGACATTGTCCACCTCGAATAGCCCGCTGACGCCGCGTACGGTGCCGGATTTCCAGGTGAGCCGCGACAGCAACGTCGAGGCATTGGCATCCCGTGGCAAGCCATCCTGATCCACGGATTCGTAGCGATAGCGAAAGCTCAGCGCGGTATCGCTCTGCCTGATGGCCCTGGAAAAGCCCTCGGCAATGCCGTCCGCCAGCGCCGGCGCGGTTCCCAGCGCGAGCAGGGATGCCAGCGCCAATACGGATTTGGTGTACTTGAGCATGGGGAACTCTCCTGTATCGACAACCGCTGGTGTCGCGGCCGCAACTGCAAAAAAAAACCCACGGACATTCCCCGGGGGCTTGAGGGAGGTCCGTGGGCAGCATTGCCCGCCATGGCTTGGCGCACACTGACTAGGTGCGCCGTTCAGAAATACAAGTTCCGTGCCATCCAACATCGCGCAGCTTTTTCAAGGGTTTTTGCCTTGTGTGTGCAACCCACACGCGCTCGGACGCTGCGAAAAACAGCAGTAAATTCGCGGACCGCACCGCGACGGTGCCGGAGAGCCCGGCTGTAGCCCACCACCATCGCGCCGCAACCCCGCCGCCGGAGGCGGGGTCAGCGACAGCTATGATGCATCGGAGCCCGATCCGCCGGATTTTGAGCCTGAACCGACAATCGCCCATAATGGCGCGCCGCCGATATGAGGTAAGCATCGTGACCATCGCCCTGAAATCCGTCGTCGCCATTCATTACACCCTTACCGATGACGGTGGCGTGATTCTCGATGCCAGCCAGCCGGACCAGCCGCTGGTCTATCTGCATGGGGCCGGCAACATCATTCCCGGCCTCGAACAGCAACTGCTGGGCCGTGCCGTCGGCGAACAGTTCACTGCGGTTGTCCCGGCCATCGCCGCCTATGGCGAGCGCGACGCCGACATGGTTCAACGCGTACCCCGCGATATGTTCCGGGAAGATCAGGAAATCGAGATCGGCACGCGCTTCTCGGGCAACACCCCGCAAGGTCGGATCACCGTGGTAGTCACCGAGATCGAAGGCGACACCGTGACGCTGGACGGCAACCACCCGCTGGCCGGCATGACCCTGCATTTCAACGTCACCGTGGACTCGGTGCGGCCGGCCACCGAGCAGGAACTCCTCCACGGCCATGTCCATGGCGCCGGAGGCCACCACCACTGACCCGGACCCGGACCCGGACCCGGAATGATGAAGTTGGTCGCGCGCGGGCCACCAATGCCCGCGCGCCGATAGCGATAACGAGCGCCGGCGACGGCGACTAAGGGGGAGGAATGATGGCGATGCGCTGGCTGACCGGCCTTGTCGGTCTGCTGTGGCTGTCCGTGCCATGCACGGCGGCGGCGGCCGATTCGAGCAAGGTCATGGCAGGCTGGCTGGAGCCCGTCTACCTGTCCGAGCTGCCATCGCATCGGATCAAGGCCAAACTGGACACCGGCGCCAAGACTTCCTCGATCAACGCCCGCGACATCGAGTCCTTTACCCGCAACGGCAAGCCCTGGGTGCGCTTCGAACTGGTCCTCAAGGGCGTCCAAGGCAAGACGCGGACCATTGTCCTGGAGCGGCCGCGCCTGCGCAGCGTCTTCGTCAAGGAACACAACGGCGAGCCGGGCAAGCGCCCTGCCGTAACACTGGAGCTCTGTTTCAACGGCACCCCGTATCCGATTGAATTCACGCTCGTCGACCGCAGCGAGTTCAACTACCCGGTACTGCTCGGGCGCCGCTTTCTGGCCGGCGTCGCGGTCATCGATCCGCAGGCAACCTATCTCACCCAGCCGGACTGCGCGGACGTTGCTGACGGCAAAACCAGCGCTGGCACGCAGGTCGAATCATGAAGAATCTCGCGGTCCTGGTCTGGGCAGCCATCCTGATCGTATTGGGGTCAGGCATCTGTGCCTACAAGGCCATCAAGCTCGGCCTGCCGGTCAAGGCGGATCAGGAGACCACGGTGTGGACCGTGCAGGCACGCATCGGCTTCCAGGGCGAGGGCGGTCCCGCCATCGTCGATCTCGCGCTGCCTTCGGTACTGCCCGGCTTTCTGAAACTGGACGAGAATTTCATCGCCAACCGCTACGGCATGGCGATAGACGAGACCGGCGACCAGCGCAAGGCGCAATGGGTCAAGCGCCGCGCCCGGGGCGCGGAGACCCTCTACTACCGCATTTCGGTGGCGGCATCGGACCAGCCGGCGAACTGGCGCGACCAGCCGGCACTGCCTGCGCTGCCGGATTACGAGGAACCCTACGCTACCGCGATTCGCACCATCATCAACGACGTGCGCGAAGAATCCGCCGACGTCTTCACCTACACGCGCACACTTCTGCGCCAGCTCAACGCCCCACAGCCCAACCAGAACGTCGCCCTGTTGCGGGCCCGGGCGCAGAACCCGCACGAATGGACAAATCAGGTCATCGATATCCTCAAAGGGGTCCGCATCCCGGGACGGATCCTCTGGGCATTGCCCCTGGAAGACGCCACCAACGACGCCCACATGGTGCCGCTGCTCCAGGTCCACAACGGCAAGACCTGGCTCGTCTTCAATCCGGCTACCGGCGATCCGGGGCTGCCTGCCAAGTTCCTGCCCTGGCGCATCGGCGATGCCCCGCTCTTTACCGTCACCGGCGGCCACGACATCGAAACGAAGTTCTCCGTTACCCGAAGCCACCAGGAGTTGCTCGAAGTCGTCCGCCACAGCGCCCAGCTCAAGGGTTCGATCTTTGGCGACCTTTCGCTGCTTTCGCTCCCGGTACAGAGTCAAAATATTTACCGCGTACTGCTCATGGTTCCACTGGGCGCGCTGATCGTGGTGCTGATGCGCACCTTCGTCGGCATCAGCACCTTCGGCACTTTCATGCCGGTGCTGATCGCCCTCGCCTTCCGGGAAACCCAGCTGCTGTGGGGTATCGTGCTGTTCTCCCTGATCGTGTCCATCGGCCTGATGCTGCGCTTTTATCTGGAACGGCTCATGCTGCTCCTGGTACCGCGCCTGACGGCCATTCTCATCATCGTGGTCGGCCTGATGCTGCTGACCAGCCTGATCACCAACAAGCTGGGTGTCGAACGCACCCTGTCGGTCGCCCTCTTCCCGATGGTGATCCTGTCGATGACCATCGAGCGCATGTCGATCACCTGGGAGGAAAGCGGCGCCCGCGATGCCATCCTGAACGGGCTCGGCAGCCTGTTGATCGCGTCGCTGAGCTATCTGGTGATGAATCAGCGCGACCTCGAGCACCTGGTGTTCGTGTTTCCGGAGCTGCTGCTGGTGGCACTCGGACTGAGCCTGCTGATGGGCCGCTATACCGGCTACCGGCTCTCCGAATTGCGGCGCTTCCGCGACTTCCGCGGCACACCGCACGCATGAGCTTCCTCGCGTCTCCGCGCCGCCTGCGCCAGCTCGGCGTGTTGGGCATGAACCAACGCAATGCCGATTTCATCATGCGCTACAACCCCCGCCACCTGTACCCGCTCGTCGACGACAAACTGCTGACCAAGAAACTGGCACTGGCGCGCGGCATCGCGGTGCCCGAACTCTACGCGGTCATCACGGAGCAACACCAAGGCAAGGAGCTGGGCGATATCCTCGGGACGCACGAGGATTTCGTCATCAAGCCGTCCCACGGCAGCGGCGGCAACGGCATCCTGGTGGTATGCGGCCGCTTCGGCAACAGCTTTCGCAAGCCGAGCGGCGATCTGATCACGCTCGCCGCCATGCAGCACCACGTCTCCAACATTCTCAGCGGCATGTACAGCCTGGGTGGCATGTCGGATCAGGCGATCATCGAGTACCGGGTCAAGTTCGATCCCTTTTTCGAACACATCAGTTTTCAGGGCGTACCCGATATCCGGGTGATCGTGTTTCGCGGAGTGCCGGTGGCGGCCATGGTGCGGCTGCCCACGCGGGCGTCCGATGGCAAAGCCAACCTGCACCAGGGCGCCATGGGCATCGGCATCGATCTGGCGACCGGCAAAAGTCGCGACGGGGTTTTTCGCGGCGCGTCCTGCGCCATCCACCCCGATACCGGGCACTCCACCCTGGGGATAGCCATCCCCCATTGGGAGCGCATCCTGGAGCTGGCGATTCAGTGCGCCGATACGGTGGGACTGGGCTACCTGGGTGCGGATATCGTGATGGACCGGGACCTGGGCCCGCTGATGCTGGAACTCAACGCCCGCCCCGGCCTCACCGTGCAGGTCGCCAACCAGCGCGGTCTGCTGCTCAATCTCAACCAGGTGGAGGCCATGAAAAGCCTGCCGGAAAGCGTCGGGGAACGGCGCGCGTTGGCGCAATCGCTGGCCTATCGCTGAACAACCGCGGCGGCGGCCTGCGCTGTTGCGCGACGCGATTGACCAGCGCCGGTGCGGGCTCAACCCCGCAGCATGCGTACCAGGGTCTTGTTGCGATCGACGAAATGATGCTTGAACGCGGCCGCGGCGTGCCCCGCCACCGCCAGCGCAATCAGCATCCAGACGGTCTCGTGAACCTCCTCGAGGAACTCCGCCAGCGGCTCGCTTGCGGCGATCAGCCGGGGCAACTCCAGCGTGCCGAACAGCGCGAGGTCATGCCCCGCGGCCTGCACCTGCACCAGACCCGAGAGCGGCTGGACGATGACCAGCGCATAGAGCAGCCAGTGCATGAACGTTGCCAGTCGCTGCGTCAGCGGACTGCCGAGCGGCCGCGGCACCGGATTCACCAGCCGCCAGGCGAGCCGCAGCGCGACCAGCGCCAGCACCACGGTGCCGAACGACTGGTGCCAGTTCATCAGGCCGGTACGCTCCGGTCCCTTGGGCATGTCCTCGACTACCAGACCCAGAATCATCACCCCGACGATGAGCACCGCCATCAGCCAGTGCAGTGCCCGGCTCACCCATCCGTAACCATCGACCGAATTGCGCAGCATTCCTCGCTCCTCCCAAAAATCGCGACAACGCCCACAGGACGATCATAGCCTGATCGCCGGGCCGGGAAGTTGCGGAGGTGCAAAAGGATTCCGCTATGATACAAACCAGCCACTGACGATAGCCCAGGAGAACAGACCATGGCACTTTCCGGCACCGATCTCATCAACCGGTTCGAGCTCTACTTCGACGGCGGGGACAAGGACAACGCCAGCCTCTATCTGTGCGTCGACGACACCCTCGGCGACGCCAGCGCGCAGCGCATCGTCGCCGCGCTGCGCCACGCCGGACTCTGGTCGGCAGCCGCCGCCAAGACGGTGCCCGCCGCGCAAAAGCCCATGTACGCCGAACAGATGACGTTCATCGGCCATGCTTCCGGCCATTTCGAGGGGGAGACCTTTCACATCGCCGCCTACGACCATCCCAAGTTCCCTTCGAACGCGCAGCGCTGGCAGGCCTGGCAGGACTTCGTCGCCAAGACCTATCCCTGATACTCGCGGGCGCTGGCTGCCGCACCCAACGAGCTTGTAGAAAAGCCCTTGCAGGATTACGCGGCACTTCTTGTGCCGTGAATTTCACCGCGGCGTAGCCGTTGATGGCGATGTCGCTGCCGTTGCTGTAGCGGGATTTCCCCGCCGGGCAGATGCGGCGGGTGTGCTCCGGGTCGTGGCAAAAGCAATTGTTGCCGTGGCGCTCTTCTCGCGGGCGAACGCGGGTCATTTCTTCCTGGGTTTTTCATCGCCCTCTTCGCCGATCGCGATACCCGCCTCACCGGACTGCCCGGCGGATGCGCGCTCGCTGGTGTTGCTTTTCGAGCCCTTGACCGTTTTCGCGGCGACAGCCGGATCCGTTGGCGCATCCTGCTGCCGATTGACATTGCTTTTGGAAAGGTTGAGGTTGCTTGCGTTAGTGACGGGTGGATCTCCCGCCAGACTGGTGTTCGGACCTGCGAGCAGGACCGCGATGGCAACGACCAGTTGCTTCATGTTCATGGCTGCGATCTCGCTGTAGTGGTTTCAGTTGTTCCCGCGAGGGACTTGTCCACACCCATACTGCGGCATGCAAGGCCAACGGTAGCGCCTTGCAGCCTGCCGTGAAAGCGACCACCCGAGCGATCGGTGCACACATCACCGGAGGTCATGATTCATGCATCAACCCGTCGTCGCACTCGTGCGTGAAACAAGACCCCTCTGCTGTTCCAGCATCCAGAAGTCGGTGCCGCTGGGGCGGACGGGGACGCCCCAGGGCATCGCCAACGCGGCGGCCTTCTTCGTCGCCGAGGACGTGGCCCATGTCACCGGGCAGCCGCTCTCGGTGAGCGGCGGAATCACCCGGGCGGGGTAGCGGGCGCAGCGCGGCCCGCGTGGCGCTCCCGCTGCTGCCGCGGGCGAACGCGGGTCATTTGGCTTTTTTTACCGGCTCGTCGGGAGGCACACCCGGATCGTTCACCGCGATACCCGCCTCACCGGACTGCCCGGCGGATGCGCGCTCGCTGGTGTTGCTCCTCGAGCCCTTGACCGTTTTCGCGGCGACAGCCGGATCCGTTGGCGCATCCTGCTGCCGATTGACATTGCTTTTGGAAAGGTTGAGGTTGCTTGCGTTAGTGACGGGTGGATCTCCCGCCAGACTGGTGTTCGGACCTGCGAGCAGGACCGCGATGGCAACGACCAGTTGCTTCATGTTCATGGCTGCAATCTCGCTGTAGTGGTTTCAGTTGTTCCCGCGAGGGACTTGTCCACACCCTTACTGCGGCATGCAAGACCAACGGTAGCGCCTTGTGACCTGCCGTGAAAGCGACCGCCCGAGCGATCCGCGCACCCATCACCGGAGTCAGGTCATGATTCATGCATCAACCTGTCGTCGCACTCGTGCATGAAACAAGGCCAGACCCCAAACTTCTCTGGCGCTATACAACCCCATCGCTGCGAGGACACCGCTCCTGCCGGCGGCAGTCGGGGACGCAATGCCGCGCTCAACCGGTTTGCGCGCGGCCACTGGACCAAGGCTGCAACAGCAGCCGGTGCAGCCAGAGATCGCCATCTTCCCGGAACTGGCGCCAGCGCCCGGCAATAGGCGGCCTCGCGCGGCTGCGCGGTGCCGAACGCATGGTCCCACTAGCAGTCTGTCGGGCTTTCGCTTCGCCCCCGGCCTTGATTCCGGCGTCGATATTGCCTTATAAGAGGCTGATTCAACGAAGGTTTAGGAGCTTGGATGGCAACCCGATTCATCCCGGTAGATCGCGACACGGACTTTCTGTTCCCGCCGTCGGTGCAGGAATGGCTGCCGGCTGGTCATCTGGCGCGGTTTGTCGTCGACGTGGTGAACCAGCTGGACCTGTCGCGTCTGGAGTCGGCCTATGCCGGTCGGGGCTCCGCGCCGTATCACCCGTCGATGCTGCTGAGTCTGTTGATCTACGGTTATGCCACGGGCGTGTATTCGAGCCGTGCGATCGAGCGGGCGACGTATGATTCGGTGGCGTTCCGCTATGTGGCAGCCAACACCCATCCCGATCACGACACGATCAACACCTTCCGCACGTTGTTCTGGGACGACATCGAATCGGCGTTCCGGCAGGTGCTGCGGATCGCGGCCGGGATGAAGCTGGTGAAGTTCGGGGTGGTGAGCCTGGACGGCACCCGGATCAAGGCCAATGCCTCGAAGCACTCGGCGCTGTCGTATGGCCATGCGCAGAAGCTGGAGGCGCAGATCGAGGCCGAGATCGCGGAACTGAAGCGCCGCGCCGCAGCGGCGGAAAGCCTGCCGGATGATCTGTCGTTGCCGGCGGAACTGCAGCGCCGGGAGGATCGGCTCGACGCGATCCGAAAGGCCAAGGCCGACATTGAGGCCCGGGTTGCCGCCGAGCGGGATGCCCCGGCGCAGGCGGAATACGAAGCCAAGGTCCAAGCGCGTGAAGCCCAGCGTCAGCAGGGTAAGAAGCCCAAAGGCAAAGCCCCCCAGCCCCCGCAGACCGGTCCCCGGGAGCGTGATCAGATCAACCTCACCGACCCCGAATCGCGGATTCTGCCGGCGGGTTCGGACTTCGTGCAGGGCTACAACGCCCAAGCCGCGGTGGATGCCGCCTCGCTGTTGATACTGGCCTACGACTGCGTGCAGGCCGCCAACGACAAGCAACAGATCACGCCGATGCTCGAACCGCTCAGGGCGCTGCCGCAACAGATCGGCCTGGACCCCGACACGCCGATACAGCTTGCCGCCGACACCGGCTACTTCAGCGAGGCCAACGTCGAAGCCTGCCAAACCGCCCGGATCACGCCGCTGATCGCGCAGAAGCGCGAATCGCATTCGGGCTGGCTCGCTGGCCGACTGGCACCGCCACCGGTAATGCCCGACAACCCCACCGCCCTGGACCGGATGCGCCATCGCCTGGCGACCCCCGAAGGCAAGGCCGCCTATGGCTTGCGCAAGTGTACGGTCGAACCCACCTTCGGCATCATCAAACAAGTGATGCGCTTCCGGCAATTCCTGGTGCGGGGCCTCAAGAACGTCCGTGCCGAATGGGGTTTGGTGTGTCTGGCGTTCAACCTGAAGCGAATGGCGGTCTTGACCGGATGAGAAAAGCGAAGGAAAGGTCCGTTTTCAGTCTCCGCGAGCCCCTATTTGCCGGGCGGGATGAATTCTCCCGAGATCAGCGCGGTCAAAAAATAGCCGCCCGACAACGCAGCAGGCGACTCGCGCCTTCAAGTCCGACAGGCTGCTAGGGCAGCACTGATCCATAGTTGCTGTCGGTCTCGATCCGCTCCGGCGAGTGATGGACGACGTGGAAATCCGGCGCCACCAGGATCCGCCGCAGCCGCTTTTCCACCGCCGCCGGCAACTGCCAGTTGACGTGGCTGAACAGATGCACCGCCAACGCGACCGGCTGATAGATCGGCACCGCGGTGGGATGCCCAGCGCGGTCCAGAGCAGCCGGCGCACGGGTACGCCCACCAGCACCACCAGCGGATGCTGGCGCAGCGTGGTGCTGAGATCGACACGGGGATCGCTCTGATGCAGCCGGTGCAGGCGCCAGAGCACCGGGCTGGTTTGGCACCGATCAGGATTTGGGCACCATGACTGGCATCCTGGGCTCCCGGCTTGGCCTTTGGGCCTGAGGCGGCTAAAATTCTGACCAGACTAGTTGAACTGATGGAGGACACCCATGCGTAGCTGGCAAATCCAAGAGGCAAAAACCCATCTCTCCGAACTCGTCCGGGAGACGGAGCGGGCCGGGCCGCAGGCGATCACCTGGCATGGCCGCGAAGTCGCGGTGGTGCTCTCCCGGTCTGAATACGAACGCTTGACTGGCGCGGGCCAATCGCTGGTCGAGTTCATGCAACGCTCACCCCTGTTCGATACCGATGACATCGACTTGCACCGTGATGCCAGCACGACCCGCGAAGTGGCGCTTTGAGCTATCTGATCGACACCAACGTGCTATCGGAACTGCGTCGCCGCGATCCGGATGCCAAGTTGGTGCGCTGGATCTCCGAACGCCCGGCCACCACGCTCTATCTTTCTGTCCTGACGCTGGGTGAGTTGCGCAAGGGCATCGAGGGCCTGTCGGAGGGAGAACGCAAGCGCCGCCTGCTCGACTGGCTGGAGATCGAGCTGCCGGCTTTCTTCGCCGGACGCATCCTGCCGGTCGATATCAGGGTGGCGGATCGCTGGGGGCGTCTGGTGGCACAGGCTGGCCGGCCGCTGCCTGCCATCGACAGCCTGCTGGCGGCGACTGCGCTGACCCATGGCTTGACGCTGATCACGCGCAACCTCAAGGATTTCCAGCATCCCGATCCGCCGGTGCTGAACCCCTGGCTGGCATGAGACCGCCACCGTCATCGCCGCGTCTTGTCATGCACTTCACCCAACGGCAAATAGCGAGGGTGACTGCCGTCCTGGCAGCCCGTCGGACTTGAGCGGCGGTAGCGAGCCGTTCATCCCGCTTGTCCGGCCAACCGGTCTGCATGTGAATTGAAAACATTCGGGTAACGGTAACCCCTGGCTTGAATGGGGTTATGCTGCGGGCTCAACGATAAGGAGAAAACCCGTGGCGAAACGACATATCCTCGACGGCGTGCGCGTGCTCGATTTCTCGCAGCACGTCGCCGGCCCCGCCTGCACCCGGATGATGGCGGAGATGGGCGCGGAGATCGTCAAACTCGAGCTGGCGCCCTTCGGCGAGCAGATTCGCAACGTGGGCTTCAAGGTCAACGGCCGCGGCGTTTATTTCATCCAGCAGAACCGCGGCAAGAAAAGCGTCTGCGTGGACATGCGATCCACCGCCGGCCTTCAGCTCGTCCACGATCTGGTCAAGCAGGTGGACGTGGTGATCGAGAACTTCGCCCCGGGCGCGATCCGCCGCCTGGGACTGCCCTGGGAAAAAGTGCATGGACTCAATCCCAGGGCCATCATGTGCTCGATCTCGACCTTTGGTCAGGACGGGCCACTGTCCGGCTTGCCCGGCTATGACTTCATCGGCCAGGCCTACGCGGGCATCACCGGCATGATCGGCGACCGGGAGAACGGTCCCTACATTCCCATTGCCGCGCTCGGCGACACCACCACCGCCGCCCACGCGCTCGCCGCCATCAATGGTGCGCTCTATCACCGCGCCACCGCGGGCGATGGCGGGCAGTATCTCGATATCTCGCTACTCGACTGCTATTTCCACAGTCACGAAATGAACGTCGGCGCGATCAGCGCCAGCGGCGGCGCGATCAACCCCTACCTGCCCGGCCGCTATCATTCGGCGGTGGCACCGCTCGGCGTGTACAAAAGCAAGGACGGTTACCTGATCCTGATCGCCATCCTCGGCCGCTGGAAGGACTTCTGTAACGCCATCGGCCGGCCCGAACTCATCACCGATCCACGCTACATCGACGACCCGGCCCGGGTGGCCCACCACGAAGAACTCAAGGCGCTGATCGAGGACTGGCTACAGGCCCAGGAGAGCGACGCGGCCACCATCCGCCTGCTCGGCGAGCACCATGTGCCGGTGGCGCCGATCCTCTCCATCCAGCAGGTGATGAACCATCCCCACATGAAATACCGTGGCACGGTGCGCACCGTCACCGACCGCGGCGCCGGCAGTTTCGACATGCCCGGCATGCCGCTGCGGTTTTCGGCCTTCGCCAACGACCTCGATCTGCAGGCGCCCTATCTGGGCGAGCACAATGGCGCGGTGCTGGGGGGTTTGCTCGGCCTCTCGGCGGACCGCATCGCCGCGCTCACCGCGGACGGCGTGTTGGTCAACGAGCCGATCCCGACCTGATCGGCTCGCGGCTCACGACACGGAACTCAGAACCCTTTGACGCCCGCGTCGAGTTGCACGCCGAACGAGTTCAGCGCCATCGACACCAGATGGTACTGACCCACGGCGAACACCACATCCATCATCTGCAGGTCGTCGTAACGCTCGGCGAGGGTTTTCCAGGTCGCATCGCCGACGCAGGAATCCTGGTGCAGTTCGTCGGTCGCGCGCAGCAGTGCCGCCTCGAACGGCGTCCAGCCCGGCGCATCCGGCCCCGCCTTGATGCGCGCGATCTCGGCATCCGTGAGGCCCGCTTCGCGCGCGAAGATCACATGCTGGCCCCATTCGTACTCGGCCTGGCACAGCCAACCCACACGCAGAATGAGGATTTCGCGCTCGCGCGGTGCGATGCGCGACGTCTCGCCCATCACGTGATAGGCCCAGACGGTGAACTTCTGCGCCGCGTCCCAGTGCCGCGACAGGGTGCCGAGCACATTGTAGAAGGGCTGCGCGGCCTTGACCGGCGCCAGCACCTTGCGCTGCTCGTCGGTCCACTCGCTCTCGGTGAGGGGCGGGATTCGGGGTTGCGACAGTTTCATGGTCAACTCCAGTGGTTATGTTTTTTTGATCCACCGCCAGCGAGCGGCGGCCGGCCGGCCGGCCGGGTCGGACGCCAGATTAACCCGAAACCGGTCGCCGGTTTGCGTCCCCGGGGTGGCGCCGGCGGGCCGACACCCCAGGCTCGGCCTCCGCTCAGAGCAACGCAGAGCCGATGAAAGCGGCGGCGCCGGCGAGGTAGCCTGCCAGTGCCAACAGACTGATGCGCCGCAGATACCAGAAGAAATCGATGCGCTCCATGCCCATGGCCGCCACCCCGGCGGCGGAACCGATGATCAGACAGCTGCCGCCGGTGCCCGCGCAGTAGGCCAGCAGCTCCCAGAACTTGCCGTCGCGGACGAAATGCTGCAACCACTGCGCATCGCCGGCGCCGCCGGCCAGGGCAGCGGGATCGATCAGCGGGTACATCTTCATGGCGCCGGCCACGAGCGGCACGTTGTCGACCACCGCGGACAGCAGGCCGATGGCAACATTGATCGCGTAGATATTCCCGAGGCTCTCTTTGAGCGAGGCGGCCACCTGGGTCAGGTGCCCGGCGCTGGCGAGGCTCGAGACCGCGAGCAGAATGCCCAGAAAAAACAGCACGCTGGTGGTGTCGACGCGGCGCAGTACACCGACCACCGACAGCGGATGCTTGTCCTCCTGGTTCTTGTCGCGGTGCAGCAGCTCGGTGGTCACCCAGAGCACAGAAAGCCCCAGCAGAATGCCCATATAGGGGGGCAGGTGGGTGAGGGTCTTGAACACGGGCACGAACACCAGCGCGCCGATGCCCATGAAGAACACCAGCCGACGCTCGAACGGCGTGGTCGGATCGCCCGCCTCTTCGAAGGTCGGGGCGGCGGCCGGGCGTTCGAGCTCGCCCTTGAGCCGCGGACTCACCAGCAGCAGGGGTACCAGCAGACAGATCAGGCTGGGCAGGAACAGCTGCCGGATGATGCTCAGCGTGGTGATCTGGTTGCCGATCCACAGCATGGTGGTGGTGACATCCCCGATCGGCGACCAGGCGCCGCCGGCATTGGCCGCGATCACCACCATCCCCACGAACAGCCAGCGCTCCTCGCCCGGCCGCACGAGCTTTCTGAGCAGCGACACCATGACGATGGTGGTGGTCAGGTTGTCGAGCACCGCCGACAGGAAGAAGGTGATGAAGCTGACCATCCACACGAGGGCGACGCGATTGCTGGTGGCGATGCGATCGGTGATGACCTTGAAACCCTCGTGGGCGTCGACCAGCTCCACGATGGTCATGGCGCCCAGCAGGAAGAACAGAATCTCGGCGATCTCGCCCAGGTGGTGGCGCAGTTCGGCGGGGATCCCGTGGACCTCTCCGGATGCGCCGGCGAAAATCTGCTCGGCCCCCAGTACCAGGATGGTCCAGCAGAGCACCGCGGTGAGAATGGCCGAGGCGGCCTTGTCGATCTTGAGCGGATGCTCGAGGGCGATACAGGCATAGCCGATCACGAACACCGCGGCCATCAACAGGTAAGCTGACATCAGAAAGAGTCTCCAGGCAGGGATGTGGTACCCGGCGGTCCGCCCGCCATTGGCACAGCGGGGCGACCCCCCGTAGGACGGAAAAAAACAGGGGCCACGCTTGGGGCGCGCGTACCTTAAACATCCAGATCGCGCGGGTCAACGCGAGCGGCCCCGGAGTCACTCGGCACCCGGGCCGGCGCGGCGGCGCAAGCCCTCTCAGCTCGGCAACCGCTCCACATCGACCGCCACGGTCATCTGCTGGCAGTCGCCGCCGTCGAAGATGACGCCGCGCAGGGGCGTTACGTCGGAGTAGTCGCGCCCCCAGGCGGTGGTGATGTGCTGCGCGCCCGGCATGTTGTCGTTGGTGGGATCGAACTCCACCCAGCCCTCCCCCGGCGCATAGACCGCGAACCAGGCGTGGGAGGCATCGGCGCCGACCAGCCGCGCCTGCCCCGGCGCGGGCCGGGTTTCCACATAGCCGCTCACATAGCGCGCCGGAAACCCCAGCGCGCGCAGGCAGCCGACGGCGAGGTGGGCGAAGTCCTGGCAGACGCCGCGCCGGTTTTCCAGCACTTCTTCCAGGGGCGTCGCGACGGTGGTGAATTCCGGATCGTAGGCGAAATCGGCGAAGATGCGACTGGTAAGTTCGCGCACCGCCGACAGCAGCGGTCGGGTGTCGGCAAACAGTGGCGCGGCGTAGTCCCGCAATGCGATACCGGCTTTGATCATCGGAGAATCCAGCAGGAATTCCCGCGCCAACAGATGATTCTCATCGCTTTCCCGCCACAAGCGGTCGCGCGCCTCGGCGCAGGTCGCGCCCAGATCCAGAACCGGGGTTCCATTGCGATCCGGATCCACATCGACCTGACTGGAGACACTGACTTCCAGCTCGCGATGCGGTGTCTCGACGGAAAACCGGTAGACCCGGTTGCCGAAATAGTCACGCTCCTCCACCGCGGTCGCGGGCGCGGGCGTCACCTGAATACTGCTGTCCTGGCAGCGCTGATTGCCGGTGTCGCGAGGCAACAGATGGGCCTGGTTGTGGCACAGGGTGACGAGGCGCTCATAGCGGTAGCGGGTAACATGGCGGACACGGTAGATCACTGCCCGTAACCCCAGTCCGCCGCGATGAGCTGTTGCTGCGCGGCGCGATGGTCGAAATAACATTCGGCCAGGGTTTCCCCGGTCGCGATCAGCAGGCCCTCCAGCCGGTCCAGCAGTTGCTCAAGCGCCACGCGGCGGGCTTCGCCCACGCCGGCGGCAGCCAATTCTTCGGGTCGGCTCAGGTGCAGTGCGGTGAGCGCCTCAAGCGCCAGGCGGCCGGCACGCGACAGTCCGGGACCGGACTCGACCGCGGGCAGCGCGGCGATGTGACTGCCGAGGCGCTGCACCTGGTAGAGCAGCGCGCGGGGATTGGTCTCGTCCAGTAGCAGCAGTTCGAGGCCGTGGCGGATGTCCGGCTCGGCGCGATAGCGCCGGCGGTAGGTGATGAGGGTCTCGCAGGTCAGCAGCACCGACTCCACCACCACCGGGATATCGTTCTCGGCCAGATCGGGGACCAGCGTGGCGCGCAGCAGTGCCGCCAACTGGAGTGCCTTTTCGATGCAGCGGCCCAGCTCCCAGAAGCGCCAGTTCATGCCGCGGAACATGCTCTCGTGGCGCAGTCCGGCGAGCGCCAGCAGGGAAGTCACCAGCGGATCGAGCGCCTCTTCCGGCGCCACCAGTGGTTCCGCGCCAAACTGCCCGGCCAGCGCGGCCAGTTCGTCGCGCAGATCGTTCAACACCCGCTGGGTATCGGCGGAGAGCAGCTCCTTGACTTCTTCACCGGCCTGCAACATGGCGCGCAGGCTCCCCACGACCGAGCCCGGACTGCCGGCGTCCAGCACCACGGCTTTCAGTTCGCGTTCGGGCGTCGCGAACGGCGCGTCCGCCACCGTGAAGCCCGGCAGGGTATGGGTCACCCGGGTGACCGCGCCCAGCAGGACGCGGCGCGCGCCATCGGACAGCGGCTCCAGCCCGTTGAGTTGCAGAAACAGGGTGCGCAGCAGACGCAGGGCCGCCTCGCCACGCTCGGCGTAGCGGCCCATCCAGAACAGGTTTTCCACCACGCGGCTGGGCAACACGCCGCGCTCCGGCGGCGCGCCGGTGGCGACGGCCTCCCGCCGCAGGGAGAGTTGCTTCTCGGGCTCGGAAGCGAGCACCCAGGTGTCCTTGCTGTTGGACCCGGTGAGGTTGGTGATCACCCGCGTGTCGCTGGCGCGCCCGATGCGGGTAAGGCCGCCCGGCAGCACCGTGTAGGAGGTGGGATTGGCGACCGCGAAGCTGCGCAGCACCATGGGTCGGGGCCTGAACGCGCCACCCTCCAGCACCGGCGTGCGCGATGACGCCTGGTAGCGCTGGGCGACATAGTCGAGCGGCGCGTCCTGAATCCGCCGCCGCCAGAGCGCCAGTTCCGCCGTATCCAGATCGCTGCCGAACACACTGTTCTGGCCGTAGCGGCGAAATGCCGGCTTGATGACCAGTTGCGGCAGCTCCGCCAGGACCCGGTCGCGATCCGCCGGATCGCCGCACCAGAACGTCTCCACGGCACGGATGCGGGGCTCGCGCCCGAAAAAGAATTTGCCGACGGCGGGCAGGTATTTGAACAGCGCGGGATTTTCGACGAAGCCCGCGCCCAGGGGATTGGCGATCACGACGCGACCGGCGCGCACCACCTCGAGCAGGCCCGGCACGCCCAGCTGGGAGTCGCCGCGCAGCTCCACCGGGTCGCAGAAGAAATCGTCCACCCGCCGCAGAATGATGTCGATGCGGCGCAGGCCTTCAAGGGATTTCATCCATACCCGCCCGCCGCGCACCGTGAGATCGCCGCCCTGCACCAGGGGATAGCCCAGGTAGTTGGCGAGAAAGGCATGCTCGAAATAGGTTTCGCTGTAGGAGCCGGGTGTGAGAACCGCGACCTGGGGAACGGCGTCGCCGGGCGCCAGCGCCATCAGTTTCTGGCGCAACTGGTGAAAGAATCCCGACAGGCGATGCACATGGCTGTCGCGGAACAGGCTGGGCAGCACCCGCGACATCACGGTGCGGTTCTCCAGCGCATAGCCGACACCGCTGGGCGCCTGGGCGCGATCCCCGATGATGCACATGGCGCCGCCGGCATCGCGCACCATGTCGGCGGCGTAGAGAATCAGGTGATGCTCGCCCGGCACCTGGATACCCTGGCACTGGCGCAGGAATCCCGGGTGGCTGTAGACCAGCTCGGGGGGCACGATGCCGTGGCGGATCAGGTCGCGCCCGCCGTAGATATCCTTGAGCACCAGATCCAGCAGCTCGGCGCGCTCGATCAGGCCCGCCTCGATGCGGCTCCACTCCTCGCTCTCGATGAGCTGGGGGACCAGATCCAGTTCCCAGATGCGGCTCGCCAGCGGCTCGCTGGAGACGTTGTAGGTGGCGCCGTCGTCGCGCAGGATGCGCCGCGCCTTGCGCTCGCGTTCCGCCAGCACCTCGGGCCCCAGGGCCGCCAGACCTTCCAGCAGATAACGCCAGTGAGGGCGCACCGCGCCGCCGGGTTCATAGACTTCGTCGTGGCCGTCGGCAGCGGCAGGACCGTAACCCGGCGCCGCGTTCAACGCCGCCGTCGCCTGCCCGCCCTGCTGCAACTGGCTGGGGATGGGCTGAAACGGGCGTGTGGAGAGAAAATCGGTCATGGGTACGAAAAGCCTGCCCGGTGGTCGGCGAACGGCGGATTCTGGCACAGTCCGGCGTTCCCGGCAGCAGACGCGCGCGCCGCGTCCACGGTCGACGGTCGACGGTGCGCCCGGCTCAGGCGCCGCGGCGCAGATCCAGCGTGTGCGGGTATTCATCACTGGGCTCTTCGGGCGGGGGTGCCATGGGCCGGGGAATCCGATCATGCGGAACGAATTGACGCAGCACCGGCGGCAACGGGACCTCCGCCAACCTGCCGGGCGTGTGCCCGAACGCCGTGAAACGGCTGACTCGGCGCGCCTCGGCGGCGTTGGCATTGACCGGGAAATCGTCGTAGCTGCGCCCGCCGGGATGCACCACATGGTAGGTGCAGCCGCCGACCGCGAGACCGTTCCAGGTATCGATCAGGTCGAACACCAGGGGCGCCTGCACGCCGATGGTCGGATGCAGCGCGGACGGCGGCGCCCAGGCGCGATAGCGCACTCCGGCCACGTATTCGCCGTGACGGCCGGTGTTGCGCAGGGGTACGCGGCGGCCGTTGCAGGCCAGCACATGGCGGCCGTCGGTGAGCCCGTCCACCTTGACCTGGACCCGCTCCACGGAAGAATCCACATAGCGGGCGGTGCCGAAACTGCCGACTTCCTCGCCCAGCACATGCCAGGGCTCGATGGCCCAGCGCAGCTCGATGCGGATGTCGCCGAGCTGTACCTCGCCGTAGTGGGGATAGCGGAACTCGGCGAAGGGCGCGAGCCAGTCGAGCTGAAACGGCAGCTCGTGGGCATTCAGATCCGCCACCACATCGCGCAGATCGGCCCAGGCATGGTGCGGGAGCATGAAACGGTCGTGCAGCGCCGTGCCCCAGCGTACCAGCGGCCGGTGATAGGGGGTCCGCCACAGGCGCGCCACCAGGCTGCGCAGGAGCAGTGCCTGCACCAGCGCCATATGGGCATGGGGCGGCATTTCGAAACCCCGGAATTCCAGGATTCCCAGACGCCCGCTGGCGCTGCCCGGCGCATACAGCTTGTCGATGCAGAACTCGGACCTGTGGGTATTGCCGGTGATGTCGGTGAGCAGATTGCGCAGCAGCCGGTCCACCAGCCAGGGCTGCGCGACCTCCCCGGAAGGCATCTGCTGGAAGGCGATTTCCAGTTCGTAGAGGGTCTCGGCGCGGCCTTCGTCGACCCGCGGCGACTGGCTGGTGGGACCGATGAACATCCCGGAAAACGCATAGGACAGCCCCGGGTGGTGCTGCCAGTAGGTGATCAGGCTGCGCAACAGGTCGGGGCGCCGCAGCAGCGGGCTGTCGGCCGGAGTGGCACCGCCGAGCGTGACATGGTTGCCGCCGCCGGTGCCGGTGTGGCGGCCATCGTGCAAAAACTTCTCGGTACCCAGGCGCGCCAGGCGGGCCTCCTCGTAGAGCGCCAGAGTGGTGTCGCGCAACTCGGACCAACTGCCGGCGGGATGGATATTCACCTCGATCACCCCCGGATCCGGCGTCACCAGCAGGCGCAGCAGACGCGGATCGCGGGGCGGCTCGTAGCCTTCGATGACCACCGGCAGGCGCAGGTCGGCGGCGCAGGCCTCCACCGCTCCCACCAGCGCCAGATAGTGTTCCAGATGCTGGAGCGGCGGCAGAAAGATATGCAGGGTGCCGTCGCGGGGTTCGATGCACAGCGCCGTGCGCACCAGGGGCGCCGGCGTCTTTGCATCGGCGTCCGGATCGGCTTCCGGATCGGCGGGCGCCGCCATGATCTCGCGACGATCCGCGACCGCTTCCAGCACCGCCTGGGCGTACTGATGGTAGTCGGCATCCAGGGGCTTGGCGGGCGCGAATGGATCGCGCTCCGCCTCCCGCGCCTCGGCCTCCGTCGCCGGCGGTAGCGAGTCCAGCGGCAGGCGGTAACCCATGGGCGAATCGCCCGGGATCAGTATCAACTGGCCGCGCCGCAGCGGCCAGGGTGAGCTGCGCCAGCGCTCCGCAACCGGGTCCCAGCCCAGGGGCAGCGCGAGGCCGGTCGGCGCGTGCAAGCCCTGCTGCAGCAGCCGGGCGAGGCGGCGGCGCTCCAGACTGTCGTCCAGCGCGGCGGTCTGGGGGTCGAGATGCTCCGGCAATTCCTGTTCGCGCCAGAGATAGTGAAACGCATCTTCGCGGGCAATGAGCAGCCGCGCGGGATCGAGCCCCAGGGCCACGCACAGGTGGCTGGCGAAACGGTCGGCGGCGGCGAAGTCGTGGCCCTGGTTCGTCCCCACCGGCGCCAGCCACCGCGGATCGCGCCACAGGGGTTCGCCGTCGCTGCGCCAGAAACAGCCGAGCGCCCAGCGTGGCAGCTCCTCGCCGGGGTACCACTTGCCCTGACCGTGGTGCAGCAAGCCGCCGCGGGCGAAGCGGTCGCGCAGGCGCAGCAGCAGCTCGCGGGCGAGGCGGAGCTTGTCCGCGCCGAGCGCCGTGGTGTTCCACTGCGCCGATTCCATGTCGTCGACGGACACGAAGGTCGGCTCGCCGCCCTGGGTGAGCCGCACATCCATGGCGTCCAGGCGCGCGTCCACCGCGGCGCCCAGGGCGTCGATCAGCGCCCACTGCGCGGCGCTGTAGGGCTTGGTGACGCGGGGATCCTCGTGAATCCGCAGCACTTCGTTGTGGTGGCGAAACTCCACCTCGCAGGTATCGGTGAAGCCCTCGATGGGCGCCGCCGACACCGGATCCGGCGTGCAGGCGAGCGGGATGTGACCTTCGCCCGCGAACAGCCCCGACGTCGGATCGAGGCCGACCCAGCCGGCCCCCGGCAGATACACCTCGCACCAGGCATGGAGATCGGTGAAATCCGCGACCGGTCCCGAAGGGCCGTCGAGCGCCGCCACGTCCGCCTTCAGTTGCACCAGATAGCCCGAGACAAAGCGCGCGGCGAGCCCCAGATGACGACAGATCTGCACCAGCAGCCAGGCGCTGTCGCGGCAGGAGCCGCGCGCCAGTTCGAGCGTCTGCTCGCAGCTCTGCACGCCGGGCTCCATGCGGATGTTGTAGGAAATATCGCGCTGCAAACGCTGGTTGAGCGCGACCAGGAAATCGTTGGTCGGAATGGGCGCGCGCGCCACGCTGGCCAGCCAGCGCCGCAACAACGGCCCGGCGGGCTCGCACACCAGATAGGGCGCCAACTCGTGGCGGTCGCGTTCGCCGTAGTCGAAGGGAAAGCGCTCGGCGCCTTCGTCGAGAAAGAAGTCGAACGGATTGATCACCGTCATCTCGGCGATGACCTCGACCGTGATCGACAGATGATCGCTGCGCTCGGGAAATACCAGCCGCGCGAGATAATTGCCGCACGGGTCCTGCTGCCAGTTGAGGAAGTGCGTGGCCGGACTCACCCGCAGCGAATAGCCGCGAATCGGCGTGCGGCAGTGGGCCGCGGGTCGCAGGCGCAGGACATGGGGCGACAGGTTCACCAGCCGGTCGAAGCGGTATTCGGTGACGTGGAGCAGCTTGACGCGAAGGGTCATGAATTCAATGCTCCGGGTTCGGTGCGGTGGGTTCGATGCTCCGGATTCAATATTTCAATTTCAAATTCATCGTTGCAACTTCATCGTCGCAAAGTCGAGATGCCGGATTCAGCGCTGCGCGAACCAGGCGTCGCGGATACGTTCATGCATGGTGCCGATGCGAATCTGGATTTCATTGAGATAGTCGCGAAACGCCGAACCGAGATCCTCGATCGAGCGGATCGGGTAATACACCGCCGCGACGGCGTCCAGGGTACCCAGCATCGCCTCGCTGCCGGGCAGCGTGCGGATGGCGCTCGCCACCTGTTCGCGGCAGAAGCGGATGGTGCGGGGGAAATACGGATCGTTGAGCAGAAAGTTCGCCACTTCCGGACCCGCCACCCGCACCCGCACCGCGCGGCGATAGGCTAGCTCCGCGCTCAGCGAGCGCAGCACATGCCCCCAGACGATCTGGCCCAGGTTCACCTGGCCGCGCTCCGCCGACTGCAACAGCGCGACGGCACCGGCATCGAGAATGCGCGTGGTCATGTCGGCGCGCTCCAGATGTCGGCCGAGTTGAATGAACTGCCAGGGCGCATCGCGGCTGGTGGTGGCGGCGATCTGACCGTTCACCTGCTCGCAACCGCGAATGATGCCGCCGGTGAACTGGTGGCGCAGCTTGCGTCCCGTTCCCTGCGCCACATTGTCGGTGGCGAAATAAAACAGATCGTTGACGAACTCCCACACCTCGGGGGCGAACACATCGCGGGTGGTGCGCAGGTTCTCGCGCACCATGCGCAACGAGTTGACCAGCGCGCCGGCATGATCGGCATCGGCCAGCAGGAACTTCACCACATTGCGCTCGTCCCGCACCCGATAGCGCTCGGCGAAGGCCTCGGTGGCGCTGTTGAGCTCGACCAGGTTGTACCAACTGATGTCGATGCCCCGCGGCAGATCCAGCAGCAGGCTGTCGTAGACGCTGACCAGACGCGCGGTGTTCTCGGCGCGCTCCAGATAGCGCGCCGCCCAGTAGATGCGCTCAGCGACGGACGACAGCATCACTTCGCATCCGTGTCGACGATCCAGGTGTCCTTGCTGCCGCCGCCCTGGGAGGAATTCACCACCAGGCTGCCCTTGCGCAATGCCACCCGGGTGAGTCCGCCGGTGGTGACGTACATGTCCTCGGCCTGCAACACGAAGGGCCGCAGATCCAGATGGCGCGGCTCCAGACGGCCGCCGTCCACCAGGGTGGGCGCGACCGACAGCTTGAGCGTGGGCTGCGCAATGTAGTTGCGCGGATCGGCCTGGATGCGGCGCGCGAACTCGGCGCGCTCCCTGCGCGTCGCGTGCGGGCCGACCAGCATGCCGTAACCGCCGGATTCGTTGGCGGGCTTCACCACCAGCGCGTCGAGGTGGTCCAGGACATAGGCGCGCTGCTCGGGATCGGCGCACAGAAACGTCTCGACATTGGCGAGCAGGGGTTTTTCGCCCAGGTAGTACTCGATCATTTTCGGCACATAGGCGTAGACCACCTTGTCGTCGGCCACGCCCGCGCCGGGCGCGTTGGCGAGCGCCACCTGGCCGGCGCGCCAGGCGCGCATCAGGCCGGGCACGCCGAGCGTGGATTCCGGATTGAAGACTTCCGGGTCCAGAAACAGATCGTCGATGCGCCGGTAGATCACATCCACCCGCTCGCGGCCGGCGATGGTGCGCATGTACACACAGTCGTCGTCGCCCACCAGCAGATCGCGCCCCTCGACCAGTTCCACGCCCATCTGCTGGGCGAGATAGGCATGCTCGAAATAGGCCGAGTTATAGATGCCGGGCGTGAGCACCACGATGCCCGGATTGCTCAGCTTGCGCGGCGACAGCGCAGCGAGCATGTCGAACAGGCGCGCGGGATAGTCGCTCACCGGCAGAATGGCGTCGCTCTCGAACAGCTCCGGCAGCACCCGCTTGGTGATGGCGCGGTTCTCCAGCATATAGGCGACGCCGGAGGGGACCCGCAGATTGTCCTCCAGCACGAAGAACCGACCGCGCTCGTCGCGCACCAGATCGGTGCCGCAGATGTGCGCCCAGACCCCAAAGGGGGGCGACACGCCGACGCATTCCGGGCGGAAATTCTTCGACTGCGCCAGTACTTCGGCCGGAAACACGCCGTCGGCGATGATGCGTTGATCGTGGTAGATGTCGTCGATAAAACGATTGAGCGCGCGCAGCCGCTGCTTGAGGCCGGCATCGACCTCACGCCACTGCCGCGCCGAGATGGTGCGGGGAATGATGTCGAAGGGCCAGGCGCGGTCGATGTTGCCCTCCTCCGAATACACGGTGAAGGTCACCCCCATCTGGCGGATGGTCGCCTCCGCCATGCGTCGGCGCGATTCGATCTCGGCATCGCCCAGCGACGCCAGATACGCCACCAGACGCCGCGCCGGCGCCCGCGCATTGCCGGGGCTGCTGATCAGTTCGTCGAACAGCGCGCCGCTATCGTAATGTTTCCAGTCCAGCGTCATTTCGCCCGTCCGGGGCTGCGGAGCCGGAGCGGCCCTGCCATCGACAGATGCTACACCAGAAAGCGGCCAACCCGGCCGCCGCGCGCCGCCACCGAGGCGAAGATGGGTGAAACCGCTCGATTCATGGCTTTCCATAAGTGCTCGTCGTCGGGAAAAGTACTTTTGGAGCTCGCAATTTGTGGGCCATGTGACCCGCGGGAAGCTGGACCATCCGGCATCTGGAACAACTCGTCATTCCTGCTTTCATGAGCGTTGATCAAGGGCAGCGCAGGATCAGCCGCCCCGCAGCAGCGACAGGCCGAAAGCTATCGCGGCGAGCGCAATCAGCATACGCAGTCCTGCCGACACGCCGGTGCCCGTGCCGAGCAGGCAGCGGAAGCCGGCACCCAGTACGCCGCCAAACGCCATCATCGCGGCCAGTACCCCGACCGCGAACAGCAGCAGATAGCTCATGCCGAGCCACGGATCGGCAGCGGTGGCGAGGGGCGCCAGCGCCAGCAGCGCGGCGGACCCGGCGGTGCCGTGCAGCAGACCCACCAGCAGCGCGCGGAAATTCTGGCGAGCGGGCAGTCCCGGCGCCTGTGGATGGGTGCCGCCAACGCCGTGGCCATGCAGTTGCACCGACGCCGCGCCCACCCGGAGCCGCCACAGCATGGTTACCCCCAGCGCCATCAATACCCATCCCACCAGATGTTCGGCTGCCGCGCTGAGCGCGCTGGGCACCGCCATGCCGGCCAGCAGCACCAGGGCGCCGATGACCAGCAGTGCCGCGCCGTGACCCAGGGCCCAGCGGGCGCACAGGCCCAGGGCGGCGCGACGGCCGACGCGGGCATCGCCCAGATTGGCCACCGCCAGCAGGTGATCCGGGTCCAGGGCGTGCAGCAGACCGAGGCCGAAGCCCATGCTCATCAGGGTGAACGCCGGCGTCGGGAGCGCAAGCATTTCAGGCGCTCCAGCCGCGAATGATCGACTTGTGCGAGCCCAACTTGCCGTGCGCCACCAGAGTACCCAGCACATCGACGATGGCGCGGGTGGCGAGCAGCGCGGTGATCTCGGATTGGTCGTAAGGCGGCGAAACCTCGACCACCTCCATGCCGCAGATACCCTCCTTGGCCACCGCGCCGAGCAGATAGAGAATTTCGCGCGGCAGGAAACCGCCCGGCTCCGGCCAGCCGGTACCCGGCACGAACCCGCAGTCCACCGCGTCGATATCGAACGACAGATAGACCGCATCGGTACCGTCCCAGGCGGTTTCCAGCGCAATCTCGGCGGTCTTCTCCAGGCCCAGTTCGGCCACGTCGTTCATGGTCAGAATCGTCGTTCCGCGCTTGCGCGCTTCCTTCACTGCGGGGCGCGGCACCTGCCAGCCGCCGATGCCGACCTGCACCAGATTCTTGGCCTGCACATTGGGCAGATTGGTGGCATGGAACCAGGGCGTGGTGTGCATGCGCTCGTCGAGGTCCTTTTCCTGGATGTCGGCGTGGCGGTCGAAGTGGATGATGCCGATCTTCTTGTCGGTGTTCTCCGCTATGCCACGCACGGTGGCAAAGCCGATCGAGTGATCGCCGCCGAGCACTATGGGTAGCGCGCCGGAGGCGAAGATGTGCCCCACGCCGCGACTGATCTGATCGAAAGTCTTCTCGATATTGGCGGGGATCACGAACACGTCGCCGGCGTCGCAGAGGTTCATCTGTTCGCGCAGGTCGACACCCAGCTCATAGTTGTAGGGCGTATAGAGCGCACTGATCTTGCGGATCCCCTGCGGCCCAAAGCGGGTGCCGGGACGGTAGGTGGTACCACCGTCGAAGGGCACACCCAGAATCGCCGCATCGTACCGACCGATGTTGTGGACGTTCTCGCAGAACGGCGCCTTCATGAAGGTGTTGATGCCCGCAAAGTGTGGCAGCTCGCCGCGCACGAAGGTGGAGATACCGCGGTCCTGGACACTGGCGGCAGCGGTCAGGCCATTATCGAGGCCGTGCTGCACATGGGCTTTCCAGGCGTCGGTGGGCAGGTCTTTTTCCTTTTGCAGCGATTTCCAGCCTTGCAGCTGGGTTTTGTCGAACATCGGATGGTGGTCGAGGCCACGGCTGAGCGCCCCGGTGGCGTTAAAGCGTTGCAGACGCATGAATGGCTATCTCCTCAGTGATTCCCAATAGCGGGTTTGGCATCGGGCCGCCGGCCGTGCCGCGAGAGCTCGGCCAGGCGACTCAGTTTGTCCAGATCGCGTTGCACGCCCGAAGTGGCGCGAATGCGATCCAGCACGGTTTTTTTCTGGGACAGAAATTCGGGGGCGAGCTTGAGATCCGGGTGGCGCGCGCCGGGCGGCGGCAGCACTACCGGATGGATGCTGTCGATGCGCCCCGGCTGCGGCGCCAGCACCACGACCCGGTCGGCGAGATAGACCGCTTCCTCCACGTCGTGGGTCACAAAGACGATGGTGCTGCGTTCGATCTCGAACAGGCGCAGGATCAGCTCGTGCATCACTTCGCGGGTCTGGGCGTCGAGCGCCCCGAACGGCTCGTCCATCAGCAGCACCCGGGGTTGCGCCATCAGCGCGCGGGCGATGGCGACGCGCTGGCGCATGCCGCCGGAAAGCTGGTTCGGGTAGCGCGCGCGCACTTCATCCAACCCCATCAACTCCAGCAGGGCGTAGGCGCGTTCCACGGCGGCGTTGACTTCCGACTCGCTGGCACCCCGGGTGTGGGCGCGCAGGGAGCGGCAGAAGCGCACGTTTTCCAGCACATTGAGCCAGGGGTAGAGACTGTAGTCCTGGAACACCACGGCGCGGTCGCACCCCGGCCCCGTCACGGGCCGACCATCCAGACAGACCCGCCCCACGCTCGGGGCTTCCAGCCCTGCGATCAGGCGCAACAGCGTGGATTTGCCGCAGCCGGAAGCGCCCACCAGGGCAACGAATTCGCCCTCGGCCACGGCCAGGTCGATCTCCTGCAGCGCGGGCGTGGCCTGACCCCGATAGGTCTTGCCGAGGCGCTCGATACGGATACAGGTCTCGGACACGGCATTCATCGCAGGTGCAGCCAGGGAAAGGCGCGCCGGTGCACCAGCCGAAAGCCCTGGTCCATCAACAGACCCAGCAGACCGATCAACAGAATGCCGACGAAAATCTTGTCGGTCTGCAGGAAGCGCTGGGCGCGCAGAATGGCGTAGCCGATGCCGGAATTGGCGGCCACCAGTTCCGCCACCACCAGATAGGTCCAGGCCCAGCCGAGCGTGACGCGCAGGGTATCGACGATGCCGGGCAGCGCCGACTTGAACACCACCAGCGACACCACCTCGCCGCGGTGCGCGCCCAGGGTCTGGGCCGCCTCGATCTGCGCCATGGGCACCTGACGGATGTTGTCCGACACCATCAGGACCATCTGGAAAAAAGTCCCGATCCAGATCAGCGTGATCTTGGCACCCTCCCCGATACCCACCCAAAGCAGCACCAGGGGCACGAAAGCCACCGCGGGCAGATAGCGGGCGAATTCCATCAGCGGTTCGAAAAACGCCTGCACGGGGCGGAAGCTGCCGATGTAGATCCCGAGCGGCACCGCCATCACCACTGCCAGCACAAAGCCGCCCAGCACCCGGCCAATGCTGATCCTGATATCGGCAAACAGGCTGCCGTCGGCATACCAACCGAGCAAACGGCGCGCGACGGAAGCCGGTTCCGGGAGAAACACCGCATCCACCAGTCCGCTGCCGGCCAGCCACCACCAGCCGCCCAGAAAGCACGCGAAGCCCACTCCGGCGATGGCCAGATAACGCACGCCACCCAGCGTCCCGCGGATTGACCACAACGGATCGGCCACCATGGTTCAGACTCAATCAGCAGACGGCTTGTCGGCAACCTCGCGCACCAGGCTCGGATCGATCGCGGCGGCAAAATCGACCTCACCCTCCAGCAGTTTGTTCTCGGTCAGGAACGCCGCAATGGTCGGTCCCACGCCCACCAGGGATTCAGGCCGTGCGGGTTCTCCGAGTGCGATCCGATTTTCCTGCGGACCGAAAAAGCGTGTGCCCGGCAGATAGGCGGCGTATTCCGCGGGGGGCAGTCCCACCACTTTCGCCATGATGACCGCGGCCTCCTGCGGGTGCGCGCCGATGAACGTCACGGTGTCGTACCACGCCCGCACCATGCCGACAAAGATGGCGCGTTTTTTGGCGTCGGCGAGTGCCGGCCCGCGCGCCACCAGCAGATCGGGGATCAGGCCCGGCATGTCCTTCGAGGTAAACAGCGCCTTGCCCTTGCCGCTGGACTGAATCTGATTTACCCAGGGATTCCAGACCACCACCGCCGGCACCCGACCACCGAGAAACGCCGCCGCCGCATCGCCGGCGGCGAGATTGACCACCTCCACGTCGGCGGGGGTCATGCCGTTTTTCGAAAGGGCTGTGGCCAGCACGAAATGGGACACACTGTATTGTTCGAGTGCGACTGGCTTGCCCTTCAGATCGGCGAAGCTGGTGATCGACGGCGCCACCATCAGGGCGTCGTTACCCGCCGAGTTGTCGTTGGCCAGAATGACCTTGAGCGGCACGCCCGCCGCCAGCGGCGCCAGGGTGTCGCTCCAGGTCTGGGAGTTGGCGTCGAGCTGGCCGGCGGACAGCGCCTGGATCGAATCCGTGTAGTTGGGGAACCACACCAGTTCGACATCGGCGCCATGTTTCTTGAAAAATCCCTTTTCCTTGGCCACATACCAAGCGACCCAGCCGGGCCAGTCGCTGACACCGACACGCACGGGCGCGGCCTGAGCCGCGGCGCTGAACAGGAACGCAATGACGAGCAGAACGGCGTGAGAGAGACGGTGGAACATGGTCGATCCTCCAATGGGTTCGGATAGGACGCGGGAGGGCCAACTGGTCCTCCCGGGCTTTTGTCCCGCCGGTGTAACCCCACTGGGGCCGACAACCCTCGGACCAGTCACCTCCGAGGAGGCCGGAACCCTAGGGCCTGTTAACAATAGGGGTTAGACTATCTCTCCAACTTATTGAGGGAGTTGGGGAGATGTCGCGACGAGTGCTGCGGAACAGCCAATGGGACCGGATCAAGGATCTGTTGCCCGGCAAGGTGGGCGATCGTGGGGCTACGGCCCAGGACAACCGCCGGTTTATCGAAGCGGTTCTGTGGATTTTGCGCACCGGCGCACCGTGGCGTGATCTGCCTGCGGACCTGGGCAACTGGCATACGACGTACATGCGCTTTGTCCGCTGGAAACGCAGCGGCGTATGGGAGCGCATCCTGGATGCCGTGAGCCAAGACGCCGACTTGGAGGAAGTGTTTCTCGACAGCACGGCCATTCGAGCCCATCTGCATGCCGCCGGCGCCCAAAAAAACACGGCCCTCAGGCACTGGGCCGATCTCGTGGCGGCTGGGGCACGAAAATCCACATGACCGCCGACGCCTTGGGCAATCCACTCGCCTTCACCCTCACGGGCGCTCAAGCGGCTGACATCACACAAGCCCGGCCTCTGCTCGACGCACTCGGGTTGCCCACCACCATCGTCGCCGATAAGGGCTACGATGCTGACGCGTTCGTCGAGGCCATCGAACAGATCGGCGGTCATGCGGTGATTCCGCCACGCCGCCATCGAAAAGAACCTCGCACTTGGGACCGGCATCGCTATCGGGCTCGCCATCTCGTCGAGAACCTGTTTGCCCGCCTCAAGCACTATCGGCGTTTGGCCACCCGATATGAAAAGCTCGCCGACCATTACGCTGCCTTCGTCATCCTGGCGTCCATCTGTGTGTGGTTGGCTTAATTGTTAACAGGCCCTAGTTGTCTTCGTGTGATCGCGTGGGAAAATGGCCGCGACGCCAAACCCTCCCGTATCACCATGAAGCGTAGCACGATCCGCGCCACCAGCCGCTACACCCCGACACCGAGATCGCGCCTCGCCGCGCGCCCGCTCCGGGGCGCCATCCGAACCGGACGCTTTGGTGCTTCCTCGTTACAACGCGCCGATCCGGGGCGCCCCGCCTCATGAGTGAGCACTGATGGCGCATCAACGGGCAGCGCTCACCCAGTGCCTCGCCAACGGCCTCGAACTTCACACCCGCCCGATCGCCGGCCGTCATACAGCGGCGGTTGCACTCTGGTGGCGCGCCGGACGACTGCACGAAGACGCCGACGCGAGCGGGGCCGCGCATCTGCTGGAGCATCTGGTCTGCGAAGCGCTGCCGACCGCCGCGCTCGCCCGCTGGGGAGGCGCGGTGAACGGCCAGAGCGGCCGCGAATGGACAGTCTGGCACGCGCTATTGCCGGCAGCGGCGGCGCCGGAATTCCTGACCGCGCTGGCGCGGGTGCTGCGAGCGCCGCTGCCGCCGGCGGCGCGGATCGCACGCGAAGCTCGCGTGCTGGGAGTCGAGATCGATGCTGCCGCGAGCCGCGATCGCTGGGAACATAGCGCTCTGGCCGCCTGCTTCGGAACCCATCCCCTCGCGCGCCCACTCGCGGTGCCGCCGCGCCCCGATCACGCCGGACTCGCGAACTTTCGCGAGCGCCTGCTCACCGGGCCGCGCCTGCAAGTGACGGCCGCGGGGAATGTCGATCCCCAGGCGCTGGCCGCCGCCATCCGATCCCTGGGTGAGTTGCCTGACCATTGCCCGTCCGGACCGGTGCCGCCCCAACTTCCGCCCCAACTTCCGTCCCATCCGCAGATCCACCGACTGCGGGTTGCCCCCGCCGGTGCGCTCTGGCTGCTCCCTTTTGCGCGGGCGGACGCCATCCCGGTCGCCTGGCTCGCCGACCTCCTCGCCCATCCGCTCCTGGGCCGGCTGACTTGCGGCCTGCGCACTGCGGCCACACCGCTCTACGGACTCCACAGCGCGCTGGAGTTCTGCGCGGACATCGGGCTCTGGTGGCTGTGGATCGACGACGAGCACGCGGCATGCGCCCTGGAAGCCGCGGTCGAAAAAGCTCTCGCCGACGGCTTTACCGCCACCGAACTGACGCGGGTGCGGGCACTGCGCCGCGCACGGCAGGTCGTCGAGCGCGAAGACCTGATCGCGCAACTGGAGGTCCTGGCCGGTGCGCGCCCAGCCGACACCGGGCGACAACCGCCGCCAGCGGACCTGCTGCGGGTACTCGCCCGGTGCTGGAACCGACGCTGCCGGGTGCAGCGCGGGTGATGAGCGTCTTTGCCGCCGGCGATCCGCCCGCGACCATTCGACGGAGATGATCCGCCGTTGTCGGTACCCCATGCCGCGGGTATCCTGCCGGCCGCCGCGACGGCCGTTGCGGCCACGGCGAACCTCTGGAGTACCTCATGGCCCTGGCATTGGCAGCGTTGGTTTTGGGTCTGGTGGCGTTGGTATGGAGCGCCGACCGCTTCGTCGAAGGCGCGGCGGCGGTGGCACGTCATCTCGGCATGCCGCCGCTGCTGATCGGCATGATCGTGGTGGGCTTTGGCACCTCGGCGCCGGAACTCACGGTATCGGTACTGGCCGCGGTCGGCGGCAACCCCGGGATCGCGCTCGGCAACGCCTATGGCTCCAACATCGCCAACATCGCACTTATCCTCGGCCTGACCGCGCTCATGTCGCCCATCGGCGTCCACTCGCGGGTGGTACGCCGGGAGTTGCCGATCCTGATGGTGGTCACCGCCATGGCGGCCTGGCAACTTCGGGACGGCATGCTCTCGGGGATCGACGCCTGGCTGCTGCTGGCAGTGTTCGCGGGCGTCATGAGCTGGACCATCCACGAAGGCATGACCCAGCGCGGCGACGTGCTCGAAGCGGAGATCACCCAGGAGCTCGACGCCCACCGGATGACCCCGGGCCGCGCGGCCTTCTGGCTGGCGGCGGGCCTGGTGACGCTGGTCGCCAGTTCACGGCTGTCGGTCTGGGGCGCGGTGACCGTCGCCCAGAGCCTGGGGATCGGCGACCTGGTGATCGGCCTGACCGTGGTCGCGATCGGCACTTCGCTGCCGGAGCTTGCTTCGTCGCTGATGGCGGCGCGCAAGGGCGAGCACGATATGGCGCTCGGCAACATCCTGGGTTCGAACCTGTTCAATACCCTCGCGGTGGTCGGCGTCGCCGGCGCCATCCGCCCGCTGGCAGTGGCGCCTGAAGTGCTGTCGCGGGATATCCCGGTGATGGCGTTCCTCACCATCACCCTGTTCGCAATGAGCTTCGGCTTCCGTGCTCCCGGCCGCATCGACCGGCGCAAAGGCGGTCTGCTGCTGGCCTGCTACCTTGCCTATACGCTGGTGCTGGTGCGTTCCGTGGTCGCCGGCTAAGCTGAGGCGCGGCCGCGCCGGCTAGTGCGGCGCTATCTCCACCAGCAGCTCGTCCGGATTGACCGCATCGCCCTTGCGTACCAGCACCCTGACGACGGTACCGGCGATCGGCGCCTGAATCTCGGTCTCCATTTTCATGGCTTCGGTAACCAGCACCGGTTGCCCGGCGGCGACGACGTCGCCTTCGTTCACCAGCACCGCGACGGTGTTGCCCGGCATGGAAGTCGCGACATGCCCCGGCGCCGTGGGGCGCGGACGCCGCCCCGCGATGGTGGTCGGGATGGCCCCTTCCGCCCCGCCGGAGAGCACCAGCTCGTCGAGGGTTTCCACCAGGACTTCCTCCGGCACCCCGTCCAGATCCAGATAAAAATGGCGTTCGGGCTGGCCCTTGTGGCCACTGCCGGTGACCTTGACGTGATAGGTCTCGCCGTGCAGCGTGATATTGAATTCCGTCGGCGCCCGCGTTTGCGCCGCCGCGGCATCGAGGTCGATCGCCACGGGTACGGCCAGGGCTTCGGGCTCGAGCTTGCCGTCGCGCCGCGCCTGCAGGAACTGCCGCCCGATCTCCGGGAACATGGCGTAGCTCAGCACGTCTTCGGCGCTCGTGGCCAGCTCGCCGATCTCGGTCCGCAAGAGCTCCAGCTCGGGTTCGAGCAGATCGGCCGGACGCCCCTCGACGAATTCGGCGTTGCCCACCGCGCGCACCCGCACAGCGGCATCGATCGCGGCGGGCGGCTGGCCGTAGCCGCCCTGCAGATAACGTTTCACCTCGTTGGTGACGCTCTGGTAGCGCTCGCCGGTCAGGACATTGAGCGCCGCCTGGGTGCCGACGATCTGGGACGTGGGCGTGACCAGCGGCGGATAGCCCAGGTCGGCGCGCACACGGGGAATCTCGGCGAATACGGCGTCCATGCGATCCAGCGCATTCTGCTCGCGCAGTTGGTTGGCCAGGTTGGAGATCATCCCGCCCGGCACCTGGTTGACCTGGACCCGGGTATCGACGCCGGTGTAGTCGCTCTCGAACTGGCGGTATTTCTTGCGCACCTCGCGGAAATAGGCGGCGATGGCCTGGAGCCGCGTCAGGTCGAGCCCGGTGTCGTAGGGCGTGCCGCGCAGCGCCGCCACCATGCTCTCGGTGGGCGGATGGCTGGTGCCGCCCGCAAAGCTGGAAATCGCGGTATCGATGTGCCGGCAGCCGGCCTCGATGGCCTTGAGCTGGCACATCTCGGCGAGTCCTGCGGTGGCGTGGGCATGCAGATGCACCGGCAGCGCCACCGCGTCCAGCAGACCCTTGACCAGGGCTTCGGTGGCGGCGGGCGTGAGCAGGCCGGCCATATCCTTGATCGCGATGCTGTCGCAGCCCATGGCCGCCAGCTCGCGCCCCTGCGCGACGAAGGCGGCGGTGTTGTGCGCCGGGCTGGTGGTGTAGCAGATGGTGCCCTGGGCGTGTTTGCCCGCTTCCTTGGTGGCTTCGATCGCGGTGCGCAAATTGCGCAGATCGTTGAGGGCGTCGAAAATGCGGAACACATCCATGCCGTTGTCGGCGGCGCGCAGCACGAACGCCCGCACCACGTCGTCGGCGTAGTGACGATAGCCGAGCAGGTTCTGTCCGCGCAGCAGCATTTGCAGGCGCGTGCCGGGCAGCGCCGCGCGCAGCGCCCGCAGCCGCTCCCAGGGATCTTCCTTCAGAAAGCGCAGGCAGGCGTCGTAGGTCGCGCCGCCCCAGGCTTCCAGCGACCAGTACCCCACCGCGTCCAGCTCGGCGCAGATGGGCAGCATGTCCGCCGTGCGCATCCGTGTCGCGATCAGCGACTGGTGGCCGTCGCGCAGCACGGTATCGGTGATGTGAACCTTTTGCATGAACTTCCCTCGGGATCAGTTGCCGGTGTGGGCGGCGATGGCGACCGCGAGCACGGCGGCGATTTCTTCCGGGCGGCGCTTGTTGGAATAATTGACGAGCTGCGGATTGGCGTCGACGAAGCCGGTATTGAAGGCGCCGCGGCGAAACACCGGTGAGTCAAGGATCTCCAGATAATAGGGAATCGTGGTCTTGATACCGAACACCGCCACATCGTTGAGCGCGCGCCGCGAGCGCGCCACGGCGTCCTCCCAGGTCAGCGCCCAGACAATCACCTTGGCCAGCATGGAGTCGTAATAGGGCGGCACCGAGTAGCCGGTGTAAATCGCCGAATCGGTGCGCACGCCCGGTCCGCCCGGCGCGTAGTAGCGGGTGATGCGGCCGAAGCTCGGCAAAAACCCGTTCTTGGGATCTTCCGCATTGATGCGGAACTGCAACGCAAAGCCGCGCATGGCAATCTCATGCTGCGCAAAACGCAGCGGCAATCCGGCGGCGATGCGGATCTGCTCCTCGACGATGTCTACCCCGGTGATGCTCTCGGTGATGGTGTGCTCCACCTGGATGCGGGTGTTCATCTCCATGAAATAAAACTCGCCGTCGGCGTCGAGCAGGAATTCCACGGTGCCGGCGTTTTCGTAATTGACCGCCCGCGCCGCGCGCACCGCGAGCGCGCCGATGTGCGCCCGTTGCTCGGCACTCAGTTGCGGCGACGGGGCAATCTCGATCAGCTTTTGATTGCGGCGCTGGATCGAACAGTCGCGCTCGAACAGGTGGATGGTATTGCCGTGGCGGTCGGCGAGGATCTGCACCTCGATGTGGCGCGGTTCGAGGATGCACTTTTCCAGAAACACCTCGGCGCTGCCGAACGCCTTGGTGGCTTCGGAAATCACCCGGTCGTAGTTGCGCGACAGTTCCTCGGGGCTGTCGCAGCGGCGGATGCCGCGCCCGCCGCCGCCGGACGTCGCCTTGAGCATCACCGGATAGCCCAGGGTAGCGGCCACCGCCAGCGCGTGATCGAGGTTGTCGAGGTTGCCGTCGCTGCCCGGCGTCACCGGGATACCCGCCCGCTGCATGGCGAGGCGCGCCTCGGTCTTGTCGCCCATGCGCCGGATCACGTCGCCGTCGGGGCCGATGAACGCCAGTCCGCGCGCGCGGCAGGCCGCCGCAAAGTCGCCGTTCTCGGACAGGAAGCCGTAGCCCGGATGGATGGCGTCGCAGCCGGTCTGGGCCGCCAGATTGACGATCCGGTGAATATCGAGATAACCCGCGACCGGATCGGCGCCGATGGAATGCGCCTCGTCCGCCTTCTTGACGTGCAGCGCGTGACGGTCGGCGTCGGCGTAGATCGCCACCGAGCGGATGCCCATCTCCGCGCAGGCGCGGATGATGCGGACGGCAATCTCGCCGCGGTTGGCGATCAGGATCTTGCGCAGCATGAAGTGACTCTCTGAGGACGACCGCAACGGATTGGGGCGGCATTATATCGTCGCGCGACGCCGGCGTTGGCGGCGGTACCCGCAACCAGCGCGGTCACACCAGATCCGGCGCCACCACGGCACGCAACACCGTTTCCCGCGCGCCGTCGCGCTCCCGCCCGCGGAACCACCAGAGGGCGCCCTTGCGGAAGCTCCAGTCCGCCTCAACGCCGCTCAGCAACAACGCCGCCAGTCGTCCCAGGGCGGGCTGATGACCGACCAGCAGACAGGGCCGGTCGGCCGCGGGCCAGCCGCTCGCGGCGAGCAGATCGCGGGCACCGCAGCCCGGGCTCAGAGCGGGGACCGGCGTGAAGTCGCGGGTGAACGCGGCCGCGGTCTGGCAGGTACGCACGGCGGGACTGGCGAGCACCCGCAGGCCCTCGGGCCCGTGCCGGGAGAGCCAGCGCGCCATCCGCCGCGCCTGCTCGGCGCCGCGCGTGCTCAGCGCGCGCTCGTGATCGGGGCTGCCATCGACGGCCTCCGCATGACGCCATAACAGCAGATCCATGGGTTTCGCTCCAGCGAAGGAAAGATTCAGCGCCGCCAGGGTGGCGTCTCGGCGAGCAACGCTTGGGCGTTTTGCAGCGCGCGCTTGCCGCGTTTTCGACAGCAGGGAGCGTGCCAGTCGAGCACCAGGGTCGCGGCGTCCGCAAGCTCGGGGTCGTCGCCGGCAACGGCGGCAAGGCGCTGGCGCGCCACCTCCACATCGCTCAGATAGCCGAGCTTGTTCTGCACCCTGGCGAGCGCCTTCACATAGCGCGCCACGGCCTTGCGGGGCAACAACGGTGCACAAAAATCGAGTCCGTAGCGCAACTGCTTGCAGGCGATGCGCAGCCGGTGCAGCCGCGCCGGCTCCCCGCGCCGCGCCGCGGCGAGCCGGCGGGCGACCCGGGCCAGGGCGCGGTCCAGCCGTCGCGTCATCAGCGCGACCAGCGCCCCGCGCCGCGCATCGGCTTCCGGCAGGCTGTGGAGCGCCGCCATGAAACCGAGCAGCAGGCGCCCCTGGGCCGCCAGATCCAGCTGCCGCAACGCCGCGACCCGGGCCTCGCCGCGGGCGGTCTCCAGCGCCGCACCCAGGCACGCGAGCCCCGCATGGTCCGGCCCGCAAGCGGCAAGTACCGGCGCCAGGACCTCATCGCACAGCACGTCGAGATCGCGGACAGCGTTCAGGCTGCGCGCGTTGTCGCCCAGTCGCCGACGCCAGATGGCGACGAAGGTCTCCGGCAACGCCGGCGCGAACAGGCGCAGCAGCGAGCGCAGGCGGCGCAACCCCACCCGCAACTGATGGATGTATTCGGGATCGGCAGCGATAGCGGAACCGGGATCGCACAGCGCACCCCACACATTGCCCTGCCACTGTTGCACGCAGGATTCCGCCAGATCGCGGAACGCCGCTACCGGTGTCTGGCGTCGGGTAAGGGGCACGATGCCCGCCCGCAGCGGTCCGCGCTCGGGCGTCGCGCCGCAGCAGAGCCAGTACCCGCGCGCGGCCTTGCTGCGATCGTCGGGAAACAGCGGCAGCGTCGCGGCCAACTGCTCGGCGAGGCGAAACAGATCGGCGGGCGTGCCCGCATCGAGCTCCAACTCCAGCTCACACAGGGGCTCGCTGCGACCACCGGCCAGAATCTCGCCGACGTCCAGCACGACACGGATGCGGGCGCCATCGACGCCGTGGCAACGGGTCTCGCGATGAAAGCGGGTGTTGAACACAGGGATCAGCCGCACCGCGTTATCCGTCAGGAAGGTACGCACCCGGGCATCGGCGATGCCGGAGAAGTCGAAGTGCGCGCCCCAGATCTGCTCCCATTCCGGCCGCGCCGACAGCCCGCAAGCGGAGGGCGCGGCGCATTTCACCGTCTGCAGCCAGGTGTCGCCGATGCGCCGCAGACGCAGCGCGATCCCGCGCGCGCGCAGGGCGAAGTCCGGAGTGTCGTAATAGGTGCTTTCGACGTCCGCCGCGTCCCCGGGCGCGGCGGCGACGAACAGGGGATGCTGCCGCAGCGCCGCCAGCGCGGTGGGCGGCAGACTCAGCTTGAGTTCGACTTCCCGGTTATCGACTTCCCGGTTATTGATTGTCAGGTTATCGATTGCCCGGCCCATGATTTTCCGGCCCATGAGTTTCTGGTTCGGGGCACCGTCGCCCCGTCCCCGGTTTCGCCCGGCAGCAACGCCCGGCGTGACTGACGCGCATGACTGACGCGCATGACTGACGCGCATGGTTGACATGCATTGTAGCCGGCGCCTGTGACAGCTCGCGTCGCGCTCCGGCGGAGGGTACGGGGGCCACGTCGCCACATGCCCCAACCCCGAGTCCCTCGCCGCCCGCCCCGGGCCAGCCTGCTCGCCACTTCAATTGGCCTACCGCAAAGAGAGCACAGGATTTGCGTTCGCGCAACCCGGCCTCATTCGCTACAGTCACAGCGCGTGCGAAAGTCGCCGCGACGACGAGCGCAAGCCAGCGAGGTCAAGGGCGGTGGAATTCAAGGATTACTACCAGATCCTGGGCGTGGCCCGGGACGCCAGCGCGGAGGCCATCAAAGCGGCCTTCCGCAAACTGGCGCGCAAGTATCATCCCGATGTGTCGAAAGAACCCGACGCCGAAGCGCGGATGAAGGAAGTCAACGAAGCCTACGCCGTGCTCGCGGATACCGAAAAGCGCGCCGCCTACGATCAACTGGGGCACGATTACCACGCCGGACAGGATTTTCGCCCCCCGCCGGACTGGGACGCGGGCTTCGAGTTCAGCGGGCGCGGTTTTTCCGGGGCGGACGCCGCCGAATTCAGCGATTTCTTCTCGCAACTGTTCGGCCACATGGGCGGCCACGGCGGCGGATTCCAGGCCCGCGGCGAGGATCATCACGCCAAGATCCTGGTCGATCTGGCAGTCGCCTACCGCGGCGGCAGCCGCACCCTCAGGCTGCGCGTACCGCGCCAGGACGCCCGCGGCCGGGTCACGCTCGCCGATCACACCCTGAACGTGCGCATCCCCAAGGGCGTCCACGCCGGCCAGGTGATCCGCCTGACCGGTCAGGGCGCGCCCGGCGTCGGAAGCGCACCGGCCGGCGATCTCTATCTGGAAGTTCATTTCGAGCCCGACGCCCGTTACCGGGTCGAGGGCCGCGATGTCTATGCCACCCTGCCCGTGACGCCCTGGGAAGCGGCGCTCGGCGCCACCGTGAAGGCGCCGGTGCCGGATGGCGCGGTGGAAGTGCGGATTCCCGCCGCATCGCGCAGCGGCCGCAAGCTGCGCCTGCGGGGACGCGGCATTCCGGGCGCGCCGCCGGGCGATCTCTATCTGGTGCTCGACATCCATCTCCCTCCGGCCGACACCCCGCGCGCCCGCGCGCTGTACGAGACCATGGCGAGCGAACTCGCCTTCGACCCGCGCCGGAACCCGGGAGGCTGAACCATGAACGATGAACTCGAAGCCCTGCTGCTGGAGCGCGCAGCACTCACTCTGGAGGAACTGGCCGCCGGCTGCGGGGTCGGGGTCGAATGGGTCGTCGCCCGGGTACAGGCCGAGGTACTGGGCGACAATCCGCCATCCGACCCGGCGCTCTGGAGCTTCAGCGGACGCGACCTGTTGCGCCTGCGCCGCATCCGCGCTCTGGAGCGCGACTTCGACGCCAACCCCGAACTCGCCGCCCTGGTGGCCGATCTGGTCGAGGAACTGGACCGCCTGCGTGTCCGGCTGGGCCGCGCCGGGCTGACCGCGGACTGAAAGGCCTCTGGCGGAAGTCGCCTGCTCGGGTCAGGAAATACTTCCAGCACTAGCCCGTTCGCTATGCCCACGTGAAAACCGCATGTGGCCGGATGAATAACAAGGCTCACTTTTAAATCGGCCGATAGAAACAGAGAGTTCACAACTCAATTCCATCAAGTTGCTGCCATAGCCGGTGGTTTCCAGTGAGGCTTTGGCGGTCTGCTCCACAATGCCACTGATGCGGTGAATACTCTGGTTGTTATCGCCAATGGTTTGCAATTGATCTTGCAGAATCTGCGCTACCTCCTGGTTTTGCACGGCCAACACATCGAAAGCCTGGGTAATGGCTGTCAACGCTTGCTGGGCTTTCAGGGTGCCTTCGGCACAGCGGTCTGCACGCTCACTACTGCTTAACATGATCTGACTGACTAGCTGGGTACCGTTCTGGATATCTGCAACAATTTTTTCAATTTGCAGGGTGGATTGCCGGGAGCGCTGGCCAGATTGCGCACCTCATCCGCCACAACCGCAAATCCCCTGCCCTGCTCACCGGCGCGGGCAGCTTCAATAGCTGCATTCAGGGCCAGCAAATTGGTTTGCTCCGCCACCGACTTGATGACCGCCAGCATCTCGCCGATCTGGTCTCCCTGCCGCGCCAGGGACTGCACACTCTCAATGGAATCGTTGAGATAGGCGGACAACTCATGGATTTGCGCCAAGGTTTTATTGGCAGCTTCTGCATGCTGCATATTCAATTTTCGTGATTCCTGGGAAGAAATGGCCGCCTGTGAGGAATTGGCCTGGATGCTGGCCGAAGTTTGGGTGAGCTCTTCGGAAGCGGACGCCAGGGACGACAACTGCGCCCGGCTTTGCTCCACCTGACCCAGCACACCGCGACTCTGCTCCACTACCTGGGCAGAAATCCGGTCGACGGAATGGCTCATTTGCTTCACCTCCGCCACCAGACCCTGGATTTTGTCCATCATGGAATTGAAGCCTCTCCCGATGCGTTCGAACTCATCTTTACTGTTTACCTGCACCCGCAGGCCCACGTTGGATTCCGCTTCTATTTCCCGCATCACCTGCAGGATAGTACTGAGAGGCCTGTGGATAGAGCGCAGAATCGAAACCCCCAGCACCACCACGATAGCCGTGGTCACAACGAGCAACAGCATGGAAACCTGATTGGCGTTCTTCATGTTGACGGCTTGTTGCGCCACGCTTTGATCCACCAGCGCCTGCTGTGCGGCCAGCAGCACATCCAGCTGTTGCATGAAGGGATCAATTCCGGGGTACAGCGTAAGCGTTCATTCCGCGACGTGATTGACACCATTGTATAAAGCCGATCGCAACGGATTGTCTGCAAATTTCTCCTTCCACAGCCGCGGCGTCAGCTCTTCCACCTGGCTGGCGGGATGAATG
>JBFWOQ010000016.1:31127-58641 GCA_050250395.1 Porticoccaceae bacterium | reverse complement strand
CCGTTGAGGCAGATCACCTCGTCGGTTGCCGCCATCACCAGATGCAGATCGTGGGACACCATCAGGATGGCGCAGCCGAGGCGCTGGCGCAGGTCGCCGATCAGCGCGTAGAGCGCCTCCTGGCCGGTGACATCCACGCCCTGCACCGGCTCGTCCAGCACCAGCAGATCGGGGCGGCGCAACAGGGCGCGCGCCAGCAGCATGCGCTGGGTCTCGCCGCCGGAGAGCGCACGCACCGGACGTGCCCACAGATCCGGAATCCCGGTTTCGGCCAAGGCGGCCCGGCACTTGGCCGGGTCGCGCTCCGCCAGTTGCAGAAAGCGCCCCACCGACAGGGGCAGGGTTGGGTCGATGGCGAGCTTCTGGGGCATGTAACCGATACGCAGGCCGGGCGTCCGGGTCACGGTACCGCCATCCGGGTGCAGCAGCCCGAGCGCGATGCGCACCAGCGTGGTCTTGCCGCAGCCGCTGGGCCCGATCAGGGTGAGGATGCGTCCCGCCGGGATTTCCAGATCCACCTGGTCCAGCACGGGGTGGCGTCCGAAGTGTTTGCTCACTCCGCGCAGGGCGATCAGGGGTGCCGCTACCGACATTGCTGGCACAGGCCGTCGATCTCGAGATTGTGGCCGTCCACCGCGAACCCGGCGCGCGCTGCCGTGGCCGCAATCGCCTGATCCAGGGTATCGGCGCTGCATTCGGCCACCGCCCCGCACTGGCGGCAGAGCAGGAACAGGTTGCGGTGGCGCACTTCCGGAAACGGGCAGCCGATAAAGGCGTTGCGCGACGGGATGCGATGGATCAGTCCCTGGGCCAGCAGGAAGTCCAGTGCCCGGTACACCGTGGGCGGCAGCACCCGATGACCCTGCTCGGCGCTCAACCGCTCGATCAGGGTGTAGGCGCCGACCGGCCGATGGCTGTGCCAGATGAGGTGGAGCACCGCCTCCCGGGCCGGTGTCAGGCGCGCGCTGCGGTGCTGGCACAACGCGCGCGCCTGGGCCAGGGCGGCGTTCTGGCAGCGCTCATGATCGTGGTCGCGATGGGCGGCGCGGCTGTTGCTGATCACAGGATGGATCCCGGACGAATGAGCGTGATGGTATTACACTTGCGCGGCGGCAGGAATCGCCCTGCGCGCCAGTGTGGCTGCGGCCACCGCGGCAGGGCGTGCGGCGGATGCAGCAGGAGACCGAATTTAAAATGTTATTACATTACATTTCTGATCTGGCCCGACGCCTCCAGCGTGCCGCCGTGCTGGGTTTCCTGCTGTCGGCCTCGGCCAGCGTTGCCGCATCGGGTGGCGAGCGGCCGCGAGTGGTCGCCACCATCAAACCCCTGACGCTGATCGCGCGGGATGTGGCCGGCGATTTCGCCGAGGTGCGGCAACTGTTGCCCGCTGGCGCCTCGCCCCACGAGTACGCCCTGCGGGTCTCGGACCGGCGGGTGCTGGACGCGGCCGACGTGGTGTTCTGGGTAGGGCCGGTGCTCGAACCCTACCTGAGCGGCGCGGTGGCGGGGATGGCGCCCGGGCGAGTGCTGACCGCGGCCGCGCTGCCGGAGATCGCCTGGCCCGCGGACGATGGCGATCGCGATAACCGCAGCGGCGCCGATCCGGTGCGCGACGAGCATCTCTGGCTCGACCCACACAATGCGCGGATCATCGCCCGCGCCATGGTGCAGGCCCTGGTGGCGCGTCACCCGGGCGCGAGCGCCGAGGCCGCGCTGACCGAGCAGCTGCGCCGTTTCGAGGCGGAACTGGACGTTGTCGAAGCGGCCATTCAGACGCGTCTGTCCCCACTGCGCGGGACGTCCTTCGCGAGCGATCACGACGGCTTTGGCCATTTTGCGCACCGCTTTGGGCTGCGCTCGGCGGGTCATCTCCGCGACGTATCCGGTCACGTGGCGGGGGCGCGCTCGGTCGCCACGCTGATGGGGCGCACCGACGTTCGCTGTCTGGTGGCCGAACCCGATTCCCGCCCGGAGCGCCTGCAAAGGGTGGCCTCGGAGTTGGGCGCGCGATTCGTGGTGATCGATGCCATGGGCATGGCCATCGCACCGGCGCCCGCAGCCGGCGGTAGCTACGCGCAGCTGTTGCAAGTGGTGGCGGACGGTTTCGCCGCCTGTCTCGGCGAGTCCGCCCCGGTCGACTGACCTGCGCCTGAACCCGTCCCGCTCAACCGGGCTGAGGCAGTGCGACCGTGCCCCGCTCGCACGCCAGCAGCCGCATCCGAAATTCCTCCGGGTCCTTGGGCGCGCGTCCGGTGATTTCCTCGCCGGGTGCAACCAGCGCCAGTGCCCGCGATGCCCAGAAGCGCGCCGCCGCCAGACACAGAACATCGGGCCAGGCGCGCCGTTCGCTGAGGGTGAAAGTCCGGCGCTTGGCATAGGCCGCGAGCAGCGCGCGGGCGCGCGGAGTATCGAGTCCGCCATCCCCCCTGCCGGCCCAGTCGTGCAGCGCAATCGCCACATCCAGCAGCAGCCAGTCCTGGCAGGCGCTGTAAAAGTCGATCACCGCGCTCAGCCGGCCGGCGTCGAACAAGGCATTGTCGCGGAACAGATCGGCGTGGATGGGCCCTTGCGGCAAGAGGTTCGCCGATTCCAGCCGCCGCCAACGATCGAGCTGCCCCCCTAGCAAGGCGTTGTCCGCGGCACTGAAGTGGGGTGTGAGGGTTACGGCTGTCTGTTCCAGCCAGGCGCGCCCGAAGGGATTGGGGCGCGGCGCCGGCAGTGCCGGGCGCAGCCCGTGCATCCGGCCCAGAAAGTCGCCGATGGCGGCGCAGTGTGCGCGCCGCGGCGCCGAAAGATGCGCGCCCGGCGCCAGCGGCACCAGCAGCGCCGGCTTGCCGGCGAGGCGATGGACAAGATTGCCGGCGCCGTCGGCGCGCGGGGGCGGCACCGGAAGTCCCGCCCGATGCAGTGCCGAGCAGAGCGCCGCAGGATAGAGGAGGTCTGAAAACTCGCGGTTCTCCACGATAGTGAGCACCCACCTGCTGACGCCCGAGGTCGCCGCCAGGGTCAGCAACCAGGTGGAGTTTTCGACACCCGCCGCGACCGGCGCGAGGGTATGGGGCGCGTCCAGACCCAGGTGACGGCAGAGTGCCGCCAACTCTTCGGAGTCCGGAGTGGTATAGACGGCCATGGCGTTGACCAACCGGGAGATGCTGCGATACCCGCATTATTGGGCTTTGACACCCGGCGCGACAGCGATCCGGGGGCATCGCGACGCGCCCCATGAACCGCGCGCACGCATTGGGTATCCTTGCCGCTGCCCTCCGGAATTGCAGCATGAATCAGGTCTCTGCTCCCCTCGTACTGGTCGACGGCTCATCCTATCTGTACCGCGCGTTCCACGCCCTGCCGCCCCTGAACAGTTCCAAGGGTGTGCCCACCGGCGCCACCAAGGGCGTCATTTCGATGTTGCGCCGGCTGCAGAAGGACTATCCGAACAGCCCCGTGGTGGTGGTGTTCGACGCCAAGGGCAAGACCTTTCGCGACGAGCTGTTCGAGCGCTACAAGGCGCACCGGCCGCCGATGCCGGACGAGCTGCGAGCGCAGATTCAGCCCATCCACGACATCGTGCGCGCCATGGCGCTGCCGCTGCTGGTGGTGGAAGGCGTGGAGGCCGACGACGTGATCGGCACGCTCGCCAGCGCCGCCGGTCGGGACGGGCAACCCGTGATCATCTCCACCGGCGACAAGGACATGGCGCAACTGGTGGACGGGCACGTCACGCTCGTCAACACCATGACCAACACCGTGCTGGATGCGGCCGGCGTCGAGGCCAGGTTCGGCGTGCCGCCGCGCCTCATCGTCGATTACCTGGCCCTGGTGGGCGACAAATCCGACAACATTCCCGGCGTGCCGGGCGTGGGCGAAAAGACCGCGCCCGCGCTGCTCATGGCGCTCGGCGATCTCGATGCCATCTACAGCGATCTGGAGAAGGTGCGCGCACTGCCGGTGCGGGGGGCGAAGCAGATGCCCGAGAAACTCGCCGAGCACCGCGAAGCCGCCTACCTCTCGCGCCAGCTCGCCACCATCCGCTGCGATGTGCCGCTCGAGTTCGGTCCCGACGGGCTGTGCAACGGCACCCCGGACCGGGACGCGCTGCTCGCGCTGTTTCGCGAGTTCGAGTTCAAGAGCTGGGTGGAAGAACTGCTCACGGCGGCCCCCGACCGCGGACCCGCCGCCACGGCGAACGCAGCCGGCAGCGCGGGCGACGGGGCGAGCCACCCAGCCAGCACCCGTCACTACGAAACCATTCTGGCGTGGCCGGTGTTCGAAGCCTGGCTCGCGCGCCTCGCGACCTGCGCGCTGTTTGCCTTCGACACCGAGACCACCGGCCTCGACTACATGCAGGCCGAGCTGGTCGGCGTGTCGTTCGCCATCGAGCCGGGCGCAGCGGCCTATGTTCCCCTCGCCCACGACTACCTCGGCGTGCCGCCGCAACTCGACCGCCAGCGGGTGCTGGCCGCCCTCAAGCCCCTGCTCGAAGATCCCGCGCGGCTCAAGGTCGGGCAGAATCTCAAATACGACATGAGCGTGCTGGCCCGGTACGGCATCGAACTGCGCGGCATAGCCTACGACACCATGCTCGAATCCTATGTCCTGGACCCCACCGGCTCGCGCCACGACATGGACACGCTCGCGCTCAAATACCTCGGCGAGACGACCATCCACTTCGAGGACATCGCCGGCAAGGGCGCCAAACAGCTCACCTTCAACCAGATCGAACTGGAACAGGCCGGCCCCTACGCCGCCGAGGACGCCGACGTCACCCTGCGCCTGCATCAAACCCTGTGGCCGCGCCTGCACGCGCAACCCGGTCCCGCGGCGGTGTTCCGCGACATCGAGATCCCCCTGGTGCCGGTGCTGTCCCGCATCGAGCGCAACGGCGCCCTGGTCGATGGCCGGCTGCTGGCCGAGCAGAGCCGGGAGCTGGGCGCGAGCCTGGCCGAACTGGAAAAGCGCGCCCATGAGCTCGCCGGGCAGCCCTTCAACCTGGGGTCGCCGAAGCAACTCGGCGAGATTCTCTACGTCAAGCTGGGCCTGCCGGCGACGCGGAAAACGCCCACCGGCGCGCCTTCCACCGCCGAAGATGTCTTGCAGGAGTTGGCGCTCGATTACCCGCTGCCCAAGGTGCTGATCGAATATCGCGGCCTCAGCAAGCTCAAATCCACCTACACCGATCGCCTGCCGGAGATGATCGACCCGGATACCGGGCGCATCCACACCTCCTACCACCAGGCCGTCACCGCCACCGGGCGACTGTCATCGTCCGACCCCAATCTCCAGAACATCCCCGTGCGCACCGCCGAGGGCCGCCGCATCCGCCAAGCCTTCGTGGCCCCGTCGGGCAGTGTCATCCTCGCCGCCGACTACTCGCAGATCGAGCTGCGCATCATGGCGCACCTGTCCGGGGACGCCGGCCTGCGCCGGGCCTTCGCCGCCGGGCTCGATATCCACAGCGCCACCGCGGCGGAAGTCTTTGGCGTGGCGCTCGCCGCCGTGACGCCCGAGCAGCGGCGCAGCGCCAAGGCGATCAACTTCGGGCTCATCTACGGCATGTCCGCGTTCGGGCTGGGTCGCCAGCTCAACCTGGGCCGCAACCAGGCGCAGGAATACATCGACCGCTATTTCGAGCGCTACCCCGGGGTGCGCGTCTACATGGAATCCACCCGCCAGCGCGCCGCCGACACCGGCTATGTGGAGACCCTCTACGGCCGGCGGCTGTATGTGCCCGAGATCCGCGACCGCAACAACCAGCGCCGTCAGGCCGCCGAACGTGCCGCCATCAACGCGCCCCTGCAGGGCACCGCCGCCGACATCATCAAGCGCGCCATGATCGCGGTGGATGGCTGGCTGACCCGTGAAGGCCTTGCCACCAAGCTGATCATGCAGGTCCACGACGAACTGGTACTGGAAGTTCCCACCGGCGAGCTGGAGGCGGCGCGCACCGCCATCGTCGCGCTGATGCAGGGCGCCGCCGAACTGGCGGTTCCGCTGCTGGTGGACGTGGGCGTGGGCGCCAACTGGGATGAGGCGCATTGATTTGGATGCCGGAAGTTGGTGCAGTCATGCAATCCATAAAACAGGGATCGGAGGATGCCGCAAAAAATCAGGGAGTTGATCGCTGCACTGGAAAAGGCCGGGTTCGTGAATCGTGGCGGCAAGGGCAGCCATCGAAACTTCACCCATCCGGGAGTCCGAAAACCCGTGACGATTTCCGGTAAATCGGCAGATGAAGCAAAACACTATCAGGTCCGGGCAGTACACTTGGCGCTGGAGGAATTGAAGAAATGAAAGACAGCTCGAAATACGCAAAGATCGTTGAATGGTCTGAAGAAGACCAGTGCTACGTCGGCAGCGCACCGGGGTTGGTTCTTGGCGGTTGTCACGGAGACGACGAAAAGCAGGTGTTCGAGGAGCTTTGTCAGATCGTCGAAGAAGCCATAGCGCTTTATCGGAAAGACAACAAGCCGTTGCCGCCCGCTACCTCGGGCCATGATCTTGCCAACCGTCTGCAGAGCATCGCCTAAGGAAACGCTGAACAATACGTGTCGACCGTCATGCCCGCGAAAGCGGGCATCCAGGTTTTCCCGCAGTCTCAATCAGTTGCGGACGTATGGATTCCCGCTGAAGCCTGCCCCCGACGCTGATCGGGGGCGGGAATGACGAATAAATCAGCACTTCCCTAACCGCTGGTTAAAAATCGTCGCGAGGATGGCCAGCCGCAAGACACCCAGCGCAGTGCTGGCGGTGCCGCTGGTCGCAGATATCGGCGTGGGCGCCAACCGGGATAAGGCACATTGAGGTCAAAGGAAACCACGCATGCCGCTGAGCTGGAACGAGATCAAGGATCGGGCGCTGGCGTTCGCGCGCGAATGGGCGGACGAGTCGCGGGAAACCGCCGAGGCGCAGACCTTCTGGAACCAGTTTTTCGACATCTTCGGCATCTCGCGGCGGCGCGTCGCCAGCTTTGAAGAGCCGGTCAAAAAACTCGGCAATCGGCGCGGCGAGATCGATCTGTTCTGGAAGGGCATGTTGATCGCCGAACACAAGTCGCGCGGCAAAAGCCTCGACCGCGCCTACAAGCAGGCGCTGGATTATTTCCCCGGCATTATCGAGCGCGAGTTGCCGCGCTATGTGCTGGTGTCCGACTTCGCGCGTATACGCCTGCACGATCTCGAAACCGGCGGCGAGCAGGAGTTCGCGCTGGCGGAACTCCACAAGCGCGTCGGCCTGTTCGCTTTCATCGCCGGCTACGCCACCCAGACGCTCGCGCCCGAAGATCCCGTCAACCGCAAGGCCGCCGAACGCATGGGCCGCCTGCACGACCGTCTCAAGGCCAGCGGCTACGCCGGTCACCCGCTCGAACTGCTGCTGGTGCGCCTGCTGTTCTGCCTGTTCGCCGAAGACACCGGCATCTTCCAGCCCCGCAAGGCGTTTCAGGACTGGGTCGAAAACCGCACCACCGAGGACGGCAGCAATCTTGGTGCGCTGCTCACACAGTTTTTCCAGGTACTCAATACGCCCGAGCACAAGCGCTCGACGGCGCTGGATGAACAGCTCGCCGCCTTTCCCTATGTCAACGGCAAGCTGTTCGAGGAAATCCTTCCGGTCGCCGATTTCGACCGCGCCATGCGCGAAGCCCTGCTCGATGCCTGCGCGCTCGACTGGAGCCAGATCAGCCCGGCGATTTTCGGCGCGCTGTTCCAGTCGATCATGGACGCCAGGGCGCGCCGCAACCTGGGCGCCCACTACACCAGCGAAAAGAACATCCTCAAGCTGATCGGCCCGCTGTTTCTCGACGAACTGCGCGCCGAGTTCGACAAAGTCAAAAGCAATCGCAACCGACTGTTCGAGTTCCACCGGAAATTGCGCGGGCTGACCTTTCTCGATCCCGCCTGCGGCTGCGGCAATTTTCTGGTGGTGGCCTACCGCGAGCTGCGGCTGCTGGAGTTGGATGTTCTGCGCGCCAGCACCGGCGATGCGCGCAGCGGCAGCCTGGGGCTGGACCTGCACGGCTTTTTGTCCGTTGGCGTCGATCAGTTTCACGGCATCGAGATCGAGGAATTCCCCGCGCAGATCGCCCAGGTCGCGCTCTGGTTGATGGACCACCAGATGAATCTGAAAGTGAGCGAGGAATTCGGCCTGTACTTCGTCCGCATCCCGCTCACCACCAGTCCACATATCGTGCACGGCAATGCGCTGCGACTGGACTGGGAAACCCTGGTGCCCCGCGAGCGGCTGAGCTACATCCTGGGCAATCCGCCGTTTGTGGGCGCCAAGTTCATGGACGATACCCAGCGCGCCGATGCACCGGCCGTGTTCGCGGATATCCCGAGCGGCGGACTGCTGGATTTCGTCGCCGCCTGGTATGTGAAGGCCGCCGAATACATGAACCCCCGTCATTCCCGCGCAAGCGGGAATCCAGAGCCGGACGCGCCCATCCGTCATTCCCGCGCACGCGGGAATCCAGAGCCGGACGCGCAAAACCCGGATTTCCGCACCGGCGGGAATGACGGCATAAGAGCCGCCTTCGTCTCCACCAACTCCATCTGCCAGGGCGAACAGGTGGGAGCGCTCTGGGGCTGGCTGCTGGCCAAGGGCATCCGCATTCACTTCGCCCACCGCACCTTTTCCTGGAGCAACGAGGCGCGCGGCGTCGCGGCCGTGCATTGCGTCATTGTCGGGTTTGGGCCAGAGGACCGGGCCGGAAAAGTGATCTACGACTACGACGACATCAAGGGCGAACCGCACGCGATTCCGGCGCGCAATATCAATCCCTATCTGGTGGATGCGCCGGACGTATTCATCGCAAAACGGTCAACGCCTATTTGCCCTGTCCCGGAGATGAAATTTGGGAATCAGCCTATCGACGGTGGGCATTTGATTCTTTCGAGAGCAGAAAGGGATTCGCTCATCGAAGCAGAACCTGGAGTTTCTTCCTGGATTCGCTCATTTTTAGGCGCTGATGAATATATCAATGGCCAAGAGCGTTACTGCCTTTGGCTGGATCAGATTCCACCACAGGAACTGCGCCGCTCTCCAACAGTGGTCGAGCGACTGGAGGGGGTCCGAAAGTTTCGGCTTGCGAGTACGCGAGCGGCGACCAGGGAGCTTGCAAATACGCCGTCCAAATTTGCTTTTGTGTCACACGAAGATCGCGATTACATCATCGTTCCCAGTGTTTCGTCGGAGCGCCGCAGCTATATTCCCATCGGGTTTCTATCGTCAGAGGTTATAGCCAGCAACCTCTGTCTGATCATTCCGGGGGCCACGCCGTACCACTTCGGCGTCCTGTCCTCGACCCAGCATATGGCCTGGGTGCGCACCGTCTGCGGGCGGCTCAAAAGCGATTTCCGCTATTCGGCGGGCATCGTCTACAACAACTTCCCCTGGCCCGTGGACGCCACCGACAAGCACAGGGACGCCATCGGAACCGCCGCGCAAGGCGTGCTCGACGCCCGCGCCGGATTCCCGGATTCGTCGCTGGCCGATCTCTACGACCCGCTGACCATGCCGCCCGCGCTGGTACGGGCGCACCAGACGCTCGACCGCGCGGTGGATGCGGCCTATGCGCCGAGCGGCGGCAAGAAGTCCTATGCCTCGGACGCCGAGCGGGTGGCGTTTCTGTTCGAGTTGTACCAGCGTCTCACCAGTCTGCTGCCGGCGCCAACCGCGAAGAAAACCCGCCGGCCGGCGACGCGGAAGCGAGGACCTCGACCGACTGAGCAATACTCTGGATAGCTACGCAATCGTCGTTCCCGCGCAAGCGGGAACCCAGGGATCTCAAAGCCTTCTGGATGCCCGCCTGCGCGGGCATGACAACTCTTCCGAGTGTCCTTAGCCTGAATGTTCCGAGTAATCCGATTCCGTTCGCGGCGAGCCATGAGCTTGTCGAATGGTCGAGGGCGTTGTTCACAACACCCTCAACCGGGCACCGCTTCCCCATGCAGCACTTCGCTCGTCACCAGTTGGCGGATTTCCGCATCGCTCATAGCCAGGCGCTCGCGCAGGATGCTGGCGTTGTGCTCGCCCAGATAGGGCGCCTCCAGCGTCAGGAGTTCCGGGCATGCGGAAAAGCGCAGCGGCATGCCCGGTATCTGAAACTCGCCCATGCCGCGATCGCTGATGGTGCGCACGGTGCCGCGCTCGATCAGGTGCGGATGCTGCATCGCCTCGCCGGGCGTCAGCACCGGTGCGACCGGCACCCGCGCGGCTTCCAGTGCTTCGCGCGCGGCGGCGTCGCTGGGCATGGACTGGATCCAGCCCTCGATGATTTCGATCAGCGCGGCAAGATTCGCGACGCGGTCGGCATTGGTTCTGAAACGCGGGTCGGCCAGCATATCGGTGCGGCCCATTACCTGACACAGCGCCTTCCACTGTTTGCCCGTCACCGCGATCACGAACATGCAGGAATCCCGGCCCCGGTAAATGCCGTCGGGAGCGACCGCCGGATGGTGCCGGCCATTGCGCGTGGGCTGCATCCTGCCGTTGGAATTGCTGTAGAGCTGGACGCTCAGGTCATGGCAGTGAAAGTAGCTGTCCAGCAGCGAGCAATCGATGTATTGACCGCCGCCGCCCTGGGATCGATAAAACAGCGCGCCATTGATCGCGGCCAGGGCATGCACGCCGGTGTTGACGTCGCCGATGGAGATCGCCGGCATGACCGGGGCTTCCTGGGGATAGCCCATCAGGCTGGTCACCCCGGCGTAGGCCTGTCCCATGTAATCGAAACCCGGCAGATGGGACAGGGGTCCGGTTTGCCCAAACGCGGAGATCGAGCAATAGATCAATTGCGGATTGATGTCCTTGGCCACCTCCCAGCCCAGGCCCATATCCGCGATCACGCCGGGCGAATAGTTTTCGATCAGCACATCGGTATCGGCCATGAGTCTCTTGACGATGTCCACCGACGCGGCTTTGCGCATATCCAGGCACAGGCTTTTCTTGCCGCGATTCTGCTGCACAAAGTAGCCGCTGCGGCCATTTTTGTTATAGGCCATGGTGCGCGTCATGTCGCCGCGCGGGGCCAGTTCCACCTTGACGATATCGGCGCCCATTTCCGCCATCAGGCGCGTGGTGGTGGGTCCGGCCAGCGCATGGGTGAAATCGAGCACCTTGCAGTTTGCCAATATCCGCTTCACGGTCATGTGGCTGCGTCCTCTTGTTAGGGTTATGGGTTCGCATGCGTTTGCGAGACGTTGCGCGGGCACTCGACCGACGCTGTGCTGACCAGCCCTGGGGGCCATCGTGCGTGGCGGTTGCCAAAGAAGACCCCGGTTAATCGTTATAGCGGTGGTCGGGTTACGACACCAGATGGTCGCCTCTGGGCGCGGGTTCATTGAATCACCCCGGGTTATTGTCCGCAATCGGCTTGCGGGGACGCGCGGGCCCCGGGCCGCCGGGGCGTCGGCAGCTCCGGTCGCTGGTTCCGGAGGCAGTGTTTGGGGCGGCGTCGGGGGGTTATGGCGGCGGTTGCCGGAGCGATCTGGGTAGCCGGAAATTTTTTTGCGTGGGCTGTGAACTTTCGCGACCCTGCCCGGGTCTGATCCCGTGCAAGTGAATCCTCTTGTTGTGTTGAGAACGACTGGGATCCTCCCCCTCTAGGCTCTCCCGGTCAGACCTTTAAGCGGCATCTCCCGATGCCGCTTTTTTTTGCCTGTTGCACGGCCCGTCGCGCGCCGGAGGTCCGGCGGGAGAAGGGCTCGCGGGCTACAACTGGCGTACCCGGATCACACCCTCGATAGCGGCGATCTGGTCCAGCGTGCATTGGTCTGGCGCCTGCTCCACATCGATGATGTTGTAGGCGATATCGTCCCGGCTCTGGTTCACCAGATCGAGCACATTGTTGTTGCAGTCGGCGATCACGGCCAGGACCCGGCCCAGCACCTTGGGGACATTGGCGTTGCAGAAGGTCAGTCGATAGCCGCCATTGCGGGCCATGCGCGTGGTGGGGAAGTTGACCGAGTTGCGGATGTTGCCGTGCTCGAGAAATTCCATCAGCTGGTCGGCCGCCATGATGGCGCAGTTTTCCTCGGCTTCGGCGGTGCTGGCGCCGATATGCGGCATGGCGATGACCGTGTCGCGACCGAGCAGCTCCGGCACCGGGAAGTCGGTCACGAAGCGCCGCACCTGGCCGCTGTCCAGCGCGCCGATGATGGCGCCGGGTTCGACGATTTCTTCGCGGGCGAAATTCAGCAGGACCGCGCCGGGCTTGAGCGAGCGCAGCGTCTCGCCGTTGATCATGTGGCGGGTGGCGCTTATGGCGGGGACATGCAGGGTGACGTAATCGGAACGGGCCAGCAGACTTTGCAGGCTGTCCATCTTCTCGACGCTGCTGGACAGCCGCCAGGCCGCTTCCACCGACAGCGCCGGGTCGTAGCCCACCACCCGCATGCCGAGTTCGAGCGCCATGTTGGCGACCACCGCGCCGATGGCGCCGAGCCCGACGACGCCCAGGGTCTTGCCCTGGATCTCGGAGCCCGCGAAGCGGCTTTTTTCTTTTTCCAGCAGCGTCGCCATGGCGGCGGCGTCGTGAATGTCGGTGAGTCCCTGGACGTAATTCATCCCCGCGAAGATATCGCGCGACGCCAGCAGCATGCCGGTGATCACCAGCTCCTTGACCGCGTTGGCGTTGGCGCCCGGAGTGTTGAACACCACCACCCCGCGCGCGCTGTATTCGGGTACCGGGATGTTGTTGACGCCGGCGCCGGCGCGCGCCACCGCGAGCAGCGAATCCGGGATGGCTTCGCCATGGAGCTTGTGGCTGCGCAGGATGTAGCCCAGCGGCGCGCTCACATCGGCGCCGACGCTGTAGCGGTCGCGCGGGAAGCGGTCGAGGCCCTTGCTGGAAATCTGGTTGTAGGTGCGAATCCTGAACATCGGTGTCCCCTTGGTTCCGGAGGTTGGATCCCGGTGACGATGTCCCGCGCGCCGGCTGGCTGCGGGACGGCCCGGGTTGGGTTAGCCCTTGGCGGCGTGATAGGCCCAGACGAGCCAGGGCATCAGAGCTTCGAGGTCGGTGGTCTCGACGGTGGCGCCGCACCAGATACGCAGCCCGGCCGGGGCGTCGCGGTAGGCGCCAATGTCGTAGGCGACCCCCTCGGTTTCGAGCAATTTGGCCATCGCCTTGACGCCGGCTTCCGGCAGGTCGAGGACCAGGCAGACGCTGGTGTTGGAGCGCGTCTCCGGCGTCGCGGCCAGAAACTGAATCCAGTCATGGGCGGCGACGAAGCGCTCGATCACCGCCAGGTTGCGGTTGGAGCGGGCGATGGTTTCGGCGACCCCGCCCAGCCCGCGCACCCAGTCGAGTGCGTCCAGATAATCGGCCACGCACAGCATGGAGGGGGTGTTGATGGTCTCGCCCCTGAACACGCCATCGAGCAGCTTGCCACCCGAGGTGAGGCGGAAGATCTTGGGCAGCGGCCAGGGCGGTCGATAGGTTTCCAGACGCTCGACCGCGCGCGGGCTCAGCACCAGCATGCCGTGGGCACCTTCGCCGCCGAGCACCTTCTGCCAACTGAAGGTGGTGACATCCAGTTTGGACCAGGGCAGATCCATGGCGAACACCGCCGAAGTGGCGTCGCAGAGGGTGAGCCCCTCGCGATCGTCGCGGATCCAGTCACCGGTGGGAACCTTGACGCCCGAGGTGGTGCCGTTCCAGGTGAAGACGACGTCGTGCCGCGGGTCGGCGCGGCCCAGATCCGGCAACTGGCCGTAGGGCGCGGTATGGGTGTTCACGGCATCGAGCTTGAGTTGCTTGACGATGTCGGTGATCCAGCCCTCGCCGAAGGACTCCCAGGCGAAGACGTCCACCGGGCGGGGCCCGAGCAGGGACCACATCGCCATTTCCATCGCGCCGGTGTCGGAAGCGGGTACCACGCCCACCCGGTAGCCGGCGGGCAGACCCAGCAGCTCGGCGGTATCGCTACAGGCGCGCGCCAGCGCCGCCTTGCCCAGCGCCGAGCGGTGCGAGCGGCCGAGGGTGCCGATATCGAGCTGCGCCAGATCGTAACCGGGCCGCTTGCTGCAGGGGCCGGAGGAAAAGTTCGCGTTCGCCGGTTTGACGGTGGGTTTCATCAAGCGGGGCCCTGGGAAAGGCCGGCAATTCTACTGGCCTTTGGTAGCGCGCGAAAGGACGGGCCCCGGCGGACGAGCGCCCCCGCGCCAGCGCAGGGGCGCCGATGGTGCCGGCAATCAGCCCTTGGCGTCCTTCAGGCCGCGCAACACCTTGCGCATGCTGAAGGCCACCGAACCGAAGGCGTCGTCGAAGGATTGCGCCTGGCTGAGGTCGCAGATCTCGCCCCAGCGCCCGGCGATGGTTTCCGGGGCGGGCGCATGATCCGCGCCAAAACAGACGCCGGCGCCTTCGACAATGCCGATCCTGGAGTAATAGCCCGCGCCGGCGCTGATGATATCGCCGGTGCCGGTGTGCTCCTCGGCACACAGCAGGCCGACGACGGCGGACACGAACTCGGGTTGCAGCAGCGGGCCGGTCTTGTCGTCCATGGCCTCGGTCGACATGCGCGTGGTCGCCATGGGCGCGATGCAGTTGACCGTGATGTTGCGGTTGCGGCCTTCGAGCTTCAGCGTGTTCATCAGCCCCACCAGGGCGATCTTGGCGGCGGCGTAGTTGCCGAGGCCGTGGCCCCCGAACAGACCGGCGGCGGATGTCGTCATCACCACGCGGCCGTACTGCTGGTCGAGCATGCCCTGCCAGGCGGCGCGGGTGCAGTACACGGCGCCCATCAGATGCACGTCCACCACGGCGGTGAATTCCTCCACCGTCATCTTGCGGAAACTGTTCTGGATGTTGTTGCCGGCATTGTTGATCAGGATATCCACGCGGCCGAAGGCGTCGTAGGCGGTCTGGACGATGGCCTTGCCGCCCTCGGGGGTGGTCACCGAATCGTAGTTGGCCACCGCCTGACCGCCAGCGGCCTTGATCTCCGCCACCACCGCATCGGCCGCGGAATGGGAGCCGCCGCGGCCTTCCACCGAGCCGCCCAGATCGTTCACCACCACCTTGGCGCCGCGCGCGGCGAGCAGCAGGGCGTGGCTGCGGCCCAGGCCATTGCCGGCACCGGTTACTACCGCAACGCGGTTGTCGTATCGAATCGTCATGTCGTTTTCCTCAGGTCAGGGTTCATAGTTGGCTGAAAATGGGCGAGGGGATGTTACCAGCGGGTAGCCCGAAGAGCACCCGGGATCATCCACCCTTCCCACGCCAGCGGGGATTGGGTGCCCTTGCTGGACTGACTCCCGTTTGCGCGCCGGTGACCACGCGCCCCAATCAGGGTGGCCGGCGGGTTTTCGGGGTCGCCTATAATTCCGGCTCGCCGTCCGCGGCCGACACCTGGAGCCACCATGGATTTCACCTTCAGCGCCGAACAGCACGCCCTGCGGGAAACCGTCCGCAAGTTCTGCGCCGCCGAGATCGCGCCCCGCGCGCGCGCCGCCGACGACAGCGAGACGTTTCCGCGCGAGCTGTTCCGCCAGTGGGGCGAGCTGGGCCTGATCGGTGTGCGCTATCCGGAAGCCGACGGCGGTTCCGGCTTCGACAAGGTCTCCGACTGCATCGTGCGCGAAGAGATGAGCCGCGTCAGCCAGGCCTTTGCCTCGGCCTGGTCGGCCCACTCCCATCTCGCCATCTGGCCGATCTGGCGCGCCGGCACGGCGGAACAGAAGCAGCGCTTTTTTGCGCCGGCGCTGGCTGGCGCACGCATCGCCGCCTTCGGCCTCAGCGAACCCGACGTGGGTTCCAACATCCGCGCGCTCAAGACCCGGGCGACCAAGGTCGCGGGCGGCTACCGCCTCCAGGGCAGCAAGCTCTATATCACCAATGCGCCGATCGCCGATTTCATCACGCTCGCGGCGCGCACCAGGCCCGAGACCACGCCCGATGCCATCAGCCTCTTTCTGGTGGAACTGCCCAACCCGGCGGTGCGGATCAGCCGGCTCGACAAGGAGGGCATCCGCGCCTCGGAAACCGGGCTCATCTATATAGAAGACCTGTTCGTGCCCGACGCCTGTCTGCTGGGCGGCCGCGAGGGCACCTATCCGATCATTCTGGAGTGCCTGTCGGAGAACCGCGTCGGCGTCGCCGCCAACTGCCTGGGCATGGCGCGCGGCGCCATGGAAGTCGCGCTGACCTACGCCCGCGAGCGGGTGGTGGGCGATCGCACCATCGGCAAATACCAGGCCATCGCCCACAAGCTCGCCGACATGGCGGCCGACATCGAAGCCGCGCACTGGCTGGTCTATTACGGCGCCTGGCGCGTCGATCAGGGCACGCTCGACGCGGCCACCGCCGCCAAGGTCAAGCTGGTCGCCAGCGAAACCGCGCTGCGCGTCAGCGAACAGGCGATCCGCATCCTGGGCGGCGCCGGCATCATGCGCGAGTACCCGGTGGGACGCTTCCACCGCGACGCGCTGGTCTATGTGATCGGCGAGGGCACCAGCGAGATCCAGCGCAACATCATTGCCCGGGATCTGGAATTATAACGGCGCCGCCTTCCCGGCGACAAGGCAATTGCCACCTGTGCTTTCAGCCGTTACAGTCCGGCAACGCACCAGGGAACGTTGTCCCCATGGCGCTACCAGCCGCCACCCCTTCAACTCCCGTCCAGCGGGCTGCCGACCGCGAGCCCGCCCCGGTTGAGCACATGCGTGTAGCGCTGAATGGTGCATACAGCGCTGAGCCCCGGCCGCTCCTGCACCGTGCCGACGTCATAACCGCCCTCCATTTCATGCGGGATAGGCGGAAATCTTCCGCGTTTAAACGCGGAAGATTTCCAGCTGCTCAATGTTAGGTTGCAAGGAGAGATCGTGGAGGCCGAAGAAAAGATTCAGAAGCTCCGAGAGTACAAGGCCAAGCTGCACCAATGGCAGCAGAACCCTGATGCAGAAACGCGCTCGTGGATCAATGAGAACACTCTTTGGGTACGCCGCGAGACAATTGAGGCTGGCTGCTTCTTCACAATGACCATCTCGCCGCCACCCGCTGTCGGTGGTTTGGTCATGCAAAATGTTGATCCATTCGCAATGATGTTTAGCCCGCCGTATCTCATGAACCTCATGGGGCACGTGATCGATATGATTGACAAGACTATCGGAGTGCTAAAAGAGCCACCGCGTGAGCCAAAGCCGGCCAGGGCAATTACGGCACCTGATCCCGTGCAAAGAGGCTATGCGTTCATTGCAATGCCAATAGACCCCGCCGACGCACAACTTGAGGATGTACTTGACGCGATCAAGGAAGCGGCCAAACGCTGTGGCGTACAAGCCGAGCGCGTCGATGAGCCACACTCCAACGAAAGAATTACCGACAGGATTCTGGAGTCGATTCGCAAAGCCGAGTACGTGATCGTTGACCTCACGGGCTCACGCCCTAACGTCTTCTATGAAGCTGGCTATGCCCAGGGATTGCGTAAAACACCTATCTACATAGCCCGTGAAGGTACGCGCTTGGAGTTCGACCTTAAGGACTACCCGGTAATATTCTTCAAGAGCATGAAAGAACTGAAAGATCTGCTGGAGCGCAGGTTGCGTGGGTTAGCTTGAGTCGCGTGCAACAATGAGATGCAGCCGACGCAAAAACCACGCGGCTGATTTGAAACGTTAGACAGACAGGTGTGAACCCCGATCCAGAAATAATCGGAGGACATCGACGATGGCACTACGCGACTACTTGAACGGCCCGCAACACCGCAAGAGAGTAGAGGACCTCGAGCGTCAGCTGGCCGAGCTTCAGGAACTGACCAAGAAGTATGGGACCATGGAGGTGATCGAGGTTCGGAGGTGCATTGACGAAGCGATCGCGAATCTCAACAAGGCCCGCCTCGCCACTGAAAGCGCAAAGCACGAACTTGAGGAACTGACAAGGCAGTCATCCGAATTGCGCAATCAGATTCTGGTCTTCGAAGAGGCTATTCTGCTAGAGAGCTTTGCGCTCTACGTTCCGAAGTTCAAGCTGAACGCCAGCCACGAGTACAAGACGCGCCTTGACGGCGTACGTCAACGCCAGAAGGAGATGATCAAGAACGGCGAGGCCGCCACCGGCGACATCAAATGGGAGGTAAACGGGAGCAAGACGGAGGGCCGCAAGCTTGTAAACGACATGACCAAGCTGGTGATCCGATCATTCAACAATGAGGCCGACTACTGCGTGGACAACGTCAAGTTCGACAACATCGAGCTGGGAGAGAAGCGCATTCGTCAATCGTTTGAGACCTGCAATCGGTTGGGACGTGTCATGACAGTTCGGCTGTCGGACGAGTACTTGAATCTCAAGCTCGATGAATTGCGACTAGCGCACGAGTTCCAAGTCAAGAAGCAAGAGGAGAAGGAGGAAGCTAAGCGCATGAGGGAGGAGTTGCGTGAGCAGCAAAAGCTGGAGCAGGAGATTCGTGCCGCACGGGAGAAGATTGCAAAAGAGCGCAAGCACTTTGCAGCCGCTCTTCGAGACCTCAATGCACGTCTGGAGAAGGTCGCCTCTGATGAAGAGCGGGCACTGCTCTTGGCAAAGATCGCTGAAGTTGAAGCCGGAAGGGCCGACTTGGACAAGGAAGAGAAGGCTATAGATTATCGGGAGCAGAATGCCAAGGCCGGGTATGTTTACGTCATCTCGAACATTGGCGCCTTCGGCGAAGGCGTCTACAAGATCGGAATGACCCGACGTCTCGACCCTATGGAGCGAATCGACGAACTCGGCGACGCGTCAGTTCCATTCTGGTTCGACGTGCACGCGATGGTCTTTTCGGACAATGCCCCTGCGTTGGAAGCGAAGCTCCATGAACGATTCGCAGCCGGACGCCTGAATAAGGTCAACGGCAGAAAGGAATTCTTCCGCGCAGATCTCGCCGAGATTGAGTCGGTCATCAGGTCAAACTACGACGCTGTAGTCGAAGTGACTCATGAAGCTGCTGCAGAGCAGTATCGTGAAAGTCTTCGCATGGCCATGCCGAAGGCAGAGATCCGACAAGCGGAACGAGCGGCCGCACGCACCGAGCAGTCCGGGAGATAGGAAAAAATCCCGGGGACAGGAGGGTGTAAAAATAACTGTGTAAGTGGCTGGTTCATGTCAGACAGGCACCCTGTCGCCGTACAGGATGATGAACTGGTTGAGTGCCGCTTTCCAGTCACGGATGGGCAGGGTCCATTTCTTGGCGACGTTGCGTAATCCCAGATAGAGCAACTTGCGAATGGCGTCGTCGTGGGGAAACGCACCGCGGCCCTTGATCACCTTGCGCAGGCTGTAGTTCAGGGATTCGATGGCATTGGTGGTATAGACCACCTTGCGGACGGCCGGCGGGTAATCAAAGAACGGCGTGAGGCGCACCCAGTTTTTCTGCCAGGCCGGCGCGTTACGGGTCTTGTTCCGTGCATCAACCCGTCGTCGCACTCGTGCATGAAACAAGACCCCATTTTCTGTTTCAGCCGTAGGACCGAGCCCTCGTCGCCGGGCAGGGCGGGGATGCCCTCGGCCAGGGAGAATGGATCTTGCACATATATAGCACCTAGTGCTATATAACGACCCGAGGGAAATGGGGCATGGCGATCTACAAAACCCGGTGGTTCGACCACTGGGCGCGCAAGCGCGCAATCGGCCCAGCTTGAGCTACCAGATAGACGCCGATTTCAGCGAAACCATACCGGACATGGCCGCACCGCGGGCTGGACACTGCCCAACGGTTCCAATCCACCCACGACCTTCCGCTTCGCTCCAGGCTGCGATGGGCTGAACGTTGGCGTTGGGCATCTCGAACCCTGGCGCGGAGACCGCACCGCAATTCGCTGTGATAAGCTATGAACCGCCAGCATCTACCGCATTGGAGGGTGGCGTGACGAAGAGCCTGGAAGTCCTGGAAGCCGAAGTCCTGCAGTTGCCCCCGGTTGAACGATCTCACCTGCTTGAGCGGCTGATCGCCAGTCTCGATTCAGACCCCGAAGTCGAGGAAGCTTGGGAGCGCGAAGCAGACCGCAGGGAGGCCGAGCTGGAATCTGGTTCGATCACGGCAATTTCAGGGCAGGAAGCCATCGCCCGACTTCGAGCAAGACTTGCGCGATGACGTACTCGCTCCACCCTGGAGCGGAGCATGATATTGCCAACGCTCTGGATTTTTACAGCGAACAAGCTGGCACCGTGGTTGCCGAGCGTTTTCTCGCGGAATTTGAACGTGTCGCCAAGCTTTTGGTTGAACGTCCCAGCCTCGGGACACCAACGACAAAAGGACGAAGAACATTCCCGCTGAAGGTTTTTCCGTACTCGGTCGTATATCGGAATCTTGAAAGCAGCATTCGAATCCTGGTCGTGCGCCACCAGCACAGAAAGCCTGATTACGCAGGTGGCAGAAGGTAGGTATAAAGCCATCGTCACCAACCCAATCCGCCATTCAAAGCGGATAAATAGGGTCTCGCGTTCTTACACCACAATAAACCGCCCATATAAAGGGGTCAAGCCCATATAAACATATAAAGGGGTCAAGTCTTGACATATCGCCAGCAAAGGAGGTGAGGCAGCACGCACGTTACGCACGTTACGGGGTCAGCGCACGTTACGGGGTCAGGTCTTGTTCCGTGCATCAACCCGTCGTCGCACTCGTGCATGAAACAAGACCCCATTTTCTGTTTCAGCCGTAGGACCGAGCCCTCGTCGCCGGGCAGGGCGGGGATGCCCTCGGCCAGGGAGAATGGATCTTGCACATATATAGCACCTAGTGCTATATAACGACCCGAGGGAAATGGGGCATGGCGATCTACAAAACCCGGTGGTTCGACCGCTGGGCGCGCAAGCAGGGACTGGCCTCATCAAGCCTCTGTGCGGCCGTGGATGAAATGACGAATGGGCTGTTCGATGCCGAACTTGGCGGCTGCCTGTTCAAGAAGCGGATCGGGCGGCCTGGACAAGGAAAACGCGGTGGCTTCCGCACGCTGGTCGCCACCAACAAGGGCAATCGCTGGGTTTTCGTGTACGGCTTCCCGAAGAACGAGCGCGGCAACATCGACAGGGACGAAGAGGAAGCATTGAAGAAACTGGCGGCTCACCTGCTGTCGCTGACCGCGCAAGCGGTCGCGACAGCCGAGCAGGCGGGCGAACTCATTGAGGTGAACTGCGATGCGCAAGACGAAATCCCCCATTCTCGAAGCCGTGTCTGAAACGGCGAAAGGTCTGCACAAGGCGGGCGTGCTGGATCAGGTCACACTGCGCGAGTTTGACCGGCTGTGCCTGCCCCCGGTCGAACCGCTGCCGCCGGAAGAGATCAAGAAAATTCGCGAGGCTGCGCATGTCAGCCAAGCCGTCTTCGCCCGCCTGCTGAACACCAGCCTCTCGACCGTCCAGAAGTGGGAGATCGGACAGAAGCGGCCCACGGGCACGGCCTTGAAGCTCCTGCACCTGGTTCAAAAGCGGGGCCTGGAAGTTGTTGTCTAGGGAAGCGCTGATTTATTCGTCATGCCTGCCCCCGATCGGAGTCGGGGGCAGGCTTCAGCGGGAATCCATACGTCCGCAACTGATTGAGACTGCGGGAAAACCTGGATGCCCGCTTTCGCGGGCATGACGGTCGACACGTATTGTTCAGCATTTCCCTAGCTGCTGTCCCGGGCGGCTCTCGCCGAGGCGCGCAAGTGCTACCAGGGACAGCGCCGGATTGCGCGCGTCGCGCCACCGTCACAGAAATCGAAAATGAGGCCTGAGCCTGCATGCAAACCAGTACTGCTTAAATGAAGCAACCGTGCGAATTAAGGGGCAGCGAAGCCACAGCGTTATTCCCGGTTGTACTTCAACATGGTGCATATTCGCTGATGCGACAACTGGCACAATGTGCCTTTTGAATGCGCCGCAGTACAAGAGTTGGATATATTGAAGGTTCGAAATATTGAGCGGTCGGAGAGAGACAGGTAACAAAAAATCCCGGGGACAGGCGACACCAAATCCCGCACTTGCGGGCTTGTTGCGGATTTTTGTGAAGGCGCCGACCGTCATCGCGTCGCTCAACGCCGTCAGGGCAGGTCGGTGGCACCCATCAAGGAGCGGCCGCATTCCCGCGCGGCGCCGCGCCCTTCGTTGCAGGCCCACACCTGCAGGCTCTGGCCCCGGGACTCGGGGGCGATGGAGCGATGGTATATGATCTGGATCAAATGGCGGCCGTGGCGGACGATTATCCTGCGCGCGGCCGGGGCAGTCAGAGGCGGGCAATCGGGACCATGGAACGCGCATCGCTGTTCAGTCTGCTGCTCGATCCCGGCACCGCGCTGCGGGATCTGGCCCGCGCGGAGCGCGCTCCGGTCCGGGTGGCTCGGCGATTCCTCCCCTTGCTGCTGCTCCTGCCCCCCACTTGCGCCGCCCTGGGCGGCATCGTCTTCGGCTGGCGCCTGGGCGCTCCGGAGCCGCTCTATCTAGGCACCGCCCAGGCGGTGATCGTGAGCCTGCTGTATCTGTTCGCGCTCTGTTTCGGCTTCTTCACCACCGTGGGGCTGGCGCGCTGGATGGGCGTGACCTATGGCGCGGCGGGCTCCTACCGGGTTTATCTGGCGTTCTTCACCGTGGTCTGCGCGCCGCTCGCGGCCGCCAGCCTCGCCCACCTGTTTCCCCATGTGTTCTTCAATGTGCTGGTGATGATTCCGGCGGCGATCTGGAGCATGACCCTGCTCTACCGCGGCCTGCCGGTGGTGCTCCACATCCCGCCCGAGCGCGGCATGCTGATGTCGTCGGCGCTGGTGGGTTGGCTGCTGGTCGCGGCGGTGAGCCTGCTTGGCATCAGCGCCTGGTTGTGGACCGCCGGCCTGGGGCCGGCGATCAGGATCTGAGGGGGAGCCGATGCCGCAACCGAAGCCGGAAATCTACGCCGACCAGGTCGTCGCCCGACTGGTCCAGTTCGCGGTGCTGTGGGCGGTGCTGGCCATGGCGGTGGGGGTCTGGGTGGCCGCCGAGCTGCTGTGGCCGGGCCTGGACTTCGGCCAGTTCTGGCTGTCGTTCGGCCGCCTCCGGCCGCTGCACACCAATGGCGTGATCTTCGGCTTCGGGGTGTCGGCGCTGATGGCCACCGCCTTCTACAGCGTGCAGCGCACCTGCCATGTGCCCCTGTTCCTGCCCCGGCTGGCCTGGTTCTGCTGCTATGCCTGGCAACTGGTGGTGCTGCTGGGAGGCCTGTCGCTGCTCGCCGGCTGGACTTCCAGCAAGGAATACGCCGAGCTGGAATGGCCGTTCGATATCGCCATCACCCTGATCTGGGTGTGCTTCGGCATCGTGTTCTTCGGTACCATCGCGCGGCGCCGGATCCGGCCCATCTACATTTCGAACTGGTTCTACGGCGGGCTGATCATCGTCATCGCCATGCTGCACATCGTCAACAATCTGGCGCTGCCGGTGACGCTGGACAAGTCCTATTCCCTGTACGCCGGCGCCCAGGACGCCATCGTGCAGTGGTGGTACGGCCACAACGCGGTGGGCTTTCTGCTCACCGGCGGCTTTCTGGGCATGCTCTATTACTTTCTGCCCAAGCAGGCCGAGCAGCCGATCTGGAGCTATCGGCTCTCGGTGGTGGCGTTCTGGGCGTTCACCTACAGCTATATCTGGGCCGGCCCTCACCACCTGCACTACAACGCCATCCCGGAATGGGTGCAGTCGTTGGGGATGGTGATGAGCCTGGTGCTGCTGGCGCCGTCCTGGGCCACCCTGATCAACGGCGTGATGACGGTGAGCAAGGCCTGGACCAAGCTCAGGACCGACCCCGCGCTCAAGTTCATCGTGCTGGCGCTGGCGTTCTACGGGCTGGCGACCTTCGAGGGGCCGATGATGGCGATCCGCAACGTCAACGTGGTCAGCCATTTCACCGACTGGACCATCGGTCATGTGCACTCCGGGGCCTTGGGCTGGAACGCCATGGTGACCTACGGGACTTTCTATTTCCTGGTGCCCCGGCTGGTGGGTGCCGAGCTGCACAGCATCCGGCTCGCCAATCTGCACTTCGTGCTCGCCCTCGCCGGCACCCTGCTCTACATCCTGGCGATGTGGGCCGCCGGCGTCTCCCAGGGCCTGCTCTGGCTCAGTGTGGATCGACTGGGCGAGCTGAGTTTCGGATTCCGCGACGTCATGGTCGCCATGCGGCCCTACTACGGGTTGCGGCTGGTCGCCGGGCTGCTGTTCTGGAGCGGCACCCTGTTGATGGCCTGGAACCTGTTCATGACCCTGCGCGGGCGCCAGATCCAGGCGGTGGCGCCGCCGCCGGTGCCTGAGCCCTGGCGGCTGGAGCGCCCGGCCACGGGCGTCGCGGCCAGGAGGGCCGGCGCATGAACGCCCTCGAACTGCACAAGAAGATCGAGGAGAACGCCGGCCTGCTGATCTTCGGCATCCTGCTGGTGTCGGCGATCGGCGGCCTGGTGCAGGTGCTGCCCAGCCTGTTCCAGGAATCGCTGAGCACGCCCCTGGCGACCACCAGGGTCTACGATGCGGTGGAGCTGACCGGCCGCGACATCTATATCCGCGACGGCTGCCACGTCTGCCATTCCCAGCAGGTGCGCCCGCTGGTCGCCGAGGTGGAGCGCTACGGCCCCTACTCGCGGGCCGGGGAGTTCGTCTACGACCGCCCCTTCCTGTGGGGGTCCAAGCGCACCGGGCCCGATCTGCACCGGATCGGCGGCAAGTACAGCGATCGCTGGCACGAGGTCCACCTGCTCGATCCGCGCCAGGTGGTGCCCGAGTCCATCATGCCGGCCTATCCCTGGCTGGCCGCACGGCCCGCGGCCGGCGTGGGCGACATCCAGGCCAAGCTGCGCGCCCTGCGCCGGCTGGGACATCCGTACTCGGATGCGGACATTGCCGCCGCACCCGGGCGTCTGGAGGGGCTGCGCGAAATCGACGCCCTGATCGCCTATCTGCAGATGCTGGGCACCGGGCTGGACGCCGATGCCGCGGATACCCACGGGGGCCACTGACATGATCTGGTTTCTGTTTCTCGGCGACATGCTGGTAATGCTGTTCATGGCTGTGCTGGTCACCTGGCTGGCGTTGCGCTCCACCCGGGAAACGCTGGATTTCAGCGCCCGCATACCCCTGGAGGACGAACGGGATCATGGCTGACCTGCCGGCGGATTTCTGGAGTGGCTGGATCATCCTGCTGTCGGTGCTCGGCTTCGGCGGCCTGTTGTGGCTGGTGCTCAGCGCCTACTTCCTGCGCGCCGGCCCGGAGCGCGGCAAGGTGTCCGGCGAGGACCCGGTCTGGGACGAGAACCTGCACGAGGGCGACAGCCCGGCGCCCTTCTGGTGGTTCTGGCTACTGCTCGCGGCCATGGTGTTCAGCGTCGTCTATCTGATGCTCTATCCCGGTTTCGGCTCCTACGCCGGGGCCCTGAAGTGGTCCCAGGGCGGGCAGTTCCGCGAGCACCAGCGCGAGTTCGTCGCCGAGTTCGCGGCGCCGCGGGCCGAACTGGCGGGACGGGATCTGGCGGCGCTGGCCGCCGACCCGGCGGCCATGGAGGTTGCGGCCGGACTGTTCGCTCAGCACTGCGCGGCCTGTCACGGCGGTGACGCGCGCGGCCAGGCGCGGCTGTTTCCCGACCTGCGCGACGCCGACTGGCAGTGGGGCGGCAGCCCCGCCCAGATCGAACAGACCATCCGCCAGGGCCGGGTGGCGGCCATGCCCGCCTGGGGCGCGGTGCTGAAGGGAGACGACCCGGGCGCGGTCGCCGACTATGTACAGCGGCTGGGGGTCGGGGCTCCCCAGGACCATCCGGGCCGGGTCGTCTTTGCGCAGTACTGCGCGGCCTGTCACGGGTCCGCCGGGGAGGGCAATCCCCTGCTGGGCGCGCCGCGCCTCGGCGACACCATCTGGCTCTACGGCGGCGATCCCGCCGCCCTCCAGGCGACCATCGCAGCGGGGCGCAACGGGCGCATGCCGGCGTTCGCGGGCCGCCTCGATGACCTGCAGATCAAACTGCTGGTGGCCTGGTTGGCCGGCGGGCAGCCGCTGGCGCCGAGCGCCGCACCCTGATGCAGGTCATGGCCGCGGCCGCGGCGCCATAGTTTGGCGGTATGACGAGACCCCAGTGAATTTGAGCGGTCGGGGAGAGGGCTAAAAAAGTCCGGGGACACAGGCGACGCCAAATCCCGCGCTTGTGGGCTTGTTGCGGATTTTTTGAAGGCGCCGACCCTGATCGCGTTGCTCGGCGCCGTCAGGGCAGGTCGGTGGCGCCCATCAGGAAGCGGTCGCATTCCCGCGCGGCGCCGCGCCCTTCGTTGAAGGCCCACACCACCAGACTCTGGCCGCGGCGGCAGTCGCCGGCGGCGAATACCTTGGGGATGCTGGTCTGGAAGCTGCCGTGCTCCGCCTTGACGTTGGAGCGCGGGTCGCGCTCCACGCCGAGGGCTTCCAGCAACGGCTGCTCCGGCCCCAGAAAGCCCATGGCGAGCAGTACGAGCTGGGCCGGCAGCACGCGTTCGGTGCCCGGCACCGGCTTGGGAATCATCTGGCCCTGTTCGGTTCTGGTCCACTCGACATTCACCAGGTGCACGGCCTTGAGCTGGCCGTCGGCATCGCCTTCGAGCTTGGTGGCGGTGGTCAGGTAGACGCGCGGATCGGCGCCAAAGCGGGCGGCGGCCTCTTCCTGGCCGTAGTCGACCCGATAGATCTTCGGCCACTCGGGCCAGGGGTTGTCGGCGGCACGGGTGTCGGGGGAGCGCGGCATGATCTCGACCTGGACCAGGCTGTCGCAGCCATGGCGCAGCGAGGTGCCGACGCAGTCGGTGCCGGTATCGCCACCGCCGATCACGATCACGTCCTTGCCGGCCGCCGAGATGTAGTTCGGACCCGGCTTCTTGTCGAGCAGGGCCTGGGTGTTGGCGCGCAGGAAATCCATCGCGAAGTGAACGCCCTTGAGATTGCGCCCTTCGAGCGGCAGATCGCGCGGCGCGGTGGCGCCGGCGCATACCACCACGGCGTCGAAATCGTTCAGCAGTTGCTGCGCGGAAATGTCCTTGCCGACTTCGGTATTGCAGCGGAAGACGATGCCTTCCTGTTCCAGCACCCGCAGCCGACGCAGTACGACTTCTTCCTTGTCGAGCTTCATGTTGGGGATGCCGTACATCAGCAGGCCGCCGGCGCGGTCGGCGCGCTCGAACACGGTGACGCTGTGGCCGACCTTGTTGAGCTGTGCGGCGGCGCTGAGACCGGACGGGCCGGAACCGATCACGGCGACTTTCTTGCCGGTACGGCTGGCCGGTGGTTCGGCCACGACCCAGCCCTGTTCCCAGGCGTGGTCGACGATCTCGCACTCGATGTTCTTGATGGTCACCGGCGGGTCGTTGATGCCCAGCACGCAGGAACCTTCGCAGGGCGCGGGGCAGACGCGGCCGGTGAACTCGGGAAAATTGTTGGTCTTGTGCAGCCGCGTGAGGGCGTCTTTCCACAGGCCGCGGTAGACCAGATCGTTCCACTCGGGAATCAGGTTGTTGATCGGGCAGCCGCTGGCCATGCCCGACAGCAGGGTGCCGGTGTGGCAGAAGGGCACCCCGCAATCC
>JBFWOQ010000016.1:0-31117 GCA_050250395.1 Porticoccaceae bacterium | reverse complement strand
GGTCGTGGAATTCCCGCCAGTCCTTGACGCGCTCGGTCGGACTGCGGTCAGCCGGCAGTACCCGTACATAATCGATGAAACCGGTCGGCTTTCCCATGGAGTTCCCAGACGTGTAAAGGGTTGGTGACTAGGGCGGTGTCCTGCAGCGCTGTTGTGCAGCGCTGTCAGCCGCCGCCCACGCGGGCCAGATCGCGGGCGTTTTCCTCGAACGCGGCATTGATGGCCGCCTCCCCGCTGAGCCCCTGTTGCCGGGCGTTCTCCAGGGACAGCAGGACCCGCTTGTAGTCCTTCGGCATCACCTTCACGAACTGGCCGACGTGCGCCGCCCAGTTCGCCAGGATGGCCCGCGCGCGCTGGCTGCCGGTGAGTTCGGCGTGGCGCTCGATCAGCGCGCGGACCCGGTCGGCTTCCGTCGCGTCGTCGAAGGCGTCCAGATCGACCATCTGCCGGTTACAGCGGGTGGCGAAGTCGCCGGCCTCGTCGAGGACGTAGGCCACGCCGCCGCTCATTCCCGCCGCGAAGTTGCGCCCGGTGGGGCCGAGGATGACCACGGTGCCGCCGGTCATGTATTCGCAGCCATGGTCGCCCACGGCTTCGACGACCGCCTGCACACCGGAGTTGCGCACGCCAAAGCGCTCGCCCGCCATGCCGCAGATGTAGACCTCGCCGGCGGTCGCGCCGTACAGGGCCACGTTGCCGGCGATGATGTTTTCCGCCGCGTTGAAGGGTGAGCCCGCCGGCGGATAGACGATGATCTTGCCGCCGCTGAGGCCCTTGCCCAGGTAGTCGTTGACATCGCCCTCGATACGCCAGGTCAGTCCGTGCGGCATGAAGGCGCCGAAGCTCTGCCCGGCGCTGCCCTGAAACTGGATCTGGATGGTGTCATCCGGCAGCCCGGCCAGACCATGGCGGCGCGTGACCTCGCTGCCCAGGATGGTGCCCACCACGCGATTGACGTTGCGGATCGGCAGTGTCGCGCGGACGGGCTCGCCTCGCTCCAGCGCCGGCTTGCAGAGATCGAGCAGCACAGTGTTGTCGAGCGCCTTGTCGAGACCGTGATCCTGCGTCATCTGGCAGTAGCGGCCGATTTCCGGACCGGCATCGGGCTGATACAGAATCTTGCTGAAGTCGAGGCCCCTGGCTTTCCAGTGTTCGACCGCCGTGCGCGCTTCCAGCCGGTCGGTGCGACCGACCATCTCGGGGATGGAGCGAAAGCCCAGTTCCGCCATGATTTCACGCACTTCCGCCGCGATGAAGCGCATGAAGTTGACGACATGGGCGGGATCGCCGGTGAAACGGGCGCGCAGCTGCGGATCCTGGGTGGCGACGCCGACCGGGCAGGTATTGAGGTGGCACACGCGCATCATGATGCAGCCGAGCGACACCAGCGGTGCGGTCGCGAAGCCGAACTCCTCGGCTCCGAGCAGCGCGGCGATGACCACGTCGCGGCCGGTCTTGAGCTGGCCGTCCGCTTCGACCGCGATGCGGGAGCGGAGATCGTTCAGCACCAGGGTCTGGTGCGTCTCGGCGAGACCCAGCTCCCAGGGGATGCCGGCGTGCTTGATCGACGTCTGGGGCGAGGCGCCGGTGCCGCCGTCGTAACCGGAAATCAGTACCACGTCGGCATGGGCCTTGGCGACACCGGCGGCAATGGTGCCCACACCCACCTCGGACACCAGCTTGACGCTGATGCGGGCGTGATGGTTGGCGTTCTTGAGGTCGTGGATCAGCTCCGCCAGGTCCTCGATCGAATAGATGTCGTGGTGCGGCGGCGGCGAGATCAGGCCCACGCCCGGAGTCGAGTGCCGGGTCTTGGCGATCCAGGGATAGACCTTGGCGCCGGGCAACTGGCCGCCCTCGCCGGGCTTGGCGCCCTGGGCCATCTTGATTTGCAGCTCGCGGGCATTGACCAGGTAATGACTGGTGACGCCAAAGCGGCCGCTCGCGACCTGCTTGATCGCCGAGTTCTTGGAATCGCCGTTGGCTTCGAGCACATAGCGCTCGGGGTCCTCGCCGCCTTCGCCGGTGTTGCTCTTGCCGCCGATGCGGTTCATGGCGATGGCGAGGGCTTCGTGCGCTTCCTTGCTGATGGAGCCGTAGCTCATGGCGCCGGATTTGAAGCGCTTCAGGATGCTCTCGACCGACTCGACCTCGTCGATGGGGATCGGATTGCCGGGCTTGAATTCGAGCAGGCCGCGCAGCGTGTAATGCTTTTCGAGCTGGTCGTTGACCAGCGCCGAGTATTCCTTGAAGACGGCGTAGTTGCCATCGCGCACCGCGCGCTGCAGCTTGTGGACCGTCTGCGGGCTGAACAGGTGCAGTTCGCCGTCCGCGCGCCACTGGTACTGGCCGCCCACGGTCAGCGTGTGGTTATCGACCGGACGGTCCGGGAAGCCGCGGCGATGGCGCAGTTCGGTTTCCCGCGCCAGGGTCGCCAGGTCCGCGCCGCCGATGCGGCTCGGCGTCCAGGTGAAGTATTTTTCGACCAGACGCGCATCGAGCCCCACGGCTTCGAAAATCTGCGCGCCGCGATAGCTCTGGATGGTGCTGATGCCCATCTTGGAAATGACCTTGACCACACCCTTGATCGCCGCCTTGGCGAAGTTCTTGCAGGCGGTGTAGTGATCGAGACCGACCAGCATCCCTTCGCGAATCATGTCGTCGAGGGTTTCAAACGCCAGATAGGGATTGATCGCGCCCACGCCGTAGCCGATCAGCAGCGCAAAGTGGTGTACCTCGCGCGGCTCGCCGGATTCCAGCACCAAGCCGATGCGGGTGCGGGTACCCTGGCGGATCAGGTGGTGGTGCAATCCGCTGACCGCGAGCAGGGCCGGAATGGCGGCCTGATCATGGTCGATGCCGCGGTCGGACAGGATCAGGATGTTGATGCCGTCTTCGATGGCCTGATCCGCGGCGGCGAACAGCGCATCCAGCGCCTGCTCCAGTCCCGCTGCGCCAGCGGCGACCGGATAGAGGATCGGCAGGGTGATGGATTTGTAGCCGGGCTGGTCGAGATGGCGCAGCTTGGCCATTTCCTCGTTGGTCAGGATCGGGGATTTCAGCTCGATCACATGGCAGCTTTCCGGCTGCACCCGGAGCAGATTTTTTTCCGAGCCGATCGTGGTCTCCGTCGAAGTGACGATCTCCTCGCGGATACAGTCGATGGGCGGATTGGTGACCTGGGCAAACAATTGCTTGAAGTAACTGAACAGCGACTGCGGCTTGTCCGAAAGGATCGCCAGCGGCGTATCCGTGCCCATGGAGCCGGTGGCCTCGACGGCGTCGCGCGCCATCGGCACCATCAGCAGGCGCAGATCCTCGAAGCTGTAGCCGAACGCTTGTTGGCGTTGCAGGACGGTGGCGTGGTCCGGCTCGGGCAGGTGCGGTGGCTCGGGCAGCTCCGCCATGCGGATCAGGTGCTGGTCGAGCCACTGCCGATACGGCTGCTCGCCGGCGATCCGGTTCTTGATCTCCTCGTCGGCGACGATTCGACCTTCCTCGGTGTCGATGATGAACATGCGACCCGGCTGCAGACGGCCTTTCTGTATGACTTTCTCCGGCGCGATATCGAGCACGCCGGCTTCGCTGGCCATGACGACCAGATCGTCCGAGGTCACGTAGTAGCGCGACGGCCGCAGGCCGTTGCGATCCAGCGACGCGCCGATGCGGGTGCCGTCGGTGAACACCAGCGAGGCCGGGCCGTCCCAGGGTTCCATCAGGCAGGAGTGGAACTCGTAGAACGCCTTCTTGGCGTCACTCATGGATTCGTGCGCGGTCCAGGGCTCGGGGACCATCATCATCATGGCGTGGGGCAGCGAGCGCCCGGACAACACCAGCATCTCCAGGCAGTTGTCGAACATTGCCGAATCGGAGCCGTCGGTGTTGATGATGGGGAAAATCTTTTTGACGTCGTCGCCGAACAGGTCGCTGGCCATCATCGACTGGCGGGCACGCATCCAGTTCATGTTGCCGCGCAGCGTGTTGATTTCGCCGTTGTGGGCCAGATACCGATACGGGTGGGAGCGATCCCAGCTTGGAAACGTATTGGTGGAAAACCGCGAGTGCACCAGCGCCAGGGCGGTTTCCAGCGCCGGATGGGTGAGATCCAGAAAGTACCGATCCACCTGCGCCGGCATCAGCATGCCCTTGTAGATGCAGGTCTTGCAGGACAGCGAGCTGACATAGAAAAAATGCCCGCTGGCGAACTTGCCGGAGTAGCGAATGGCGTTCTCGGCGCGCTTGCGGATCACATAGAGTTTGCGCTCGAACGCCATCGCGTCGGCAAGCGCCGGATCGCGGCCAACGAACAGTTGGCGCATGAAAGGCTCGCTGGCGCGGGCGGTTTCGCCCAGCGAGGTGTTGTCGGTGGGCAGGTCGCGCCAGCCCAGCACGGTCTGGCCTTCCTCCGCCACGAGTTGCTCGACCAGCCGCTCGCAGGCGCCGCGTTCGGCGGCATCTTGCGGCAGATAGAACATGCCGACGCCGTACTCGCCCGCGCCGGGCAGCGCAATGCCGGCGTCCTGGGTGACGAGTTTCAGAAACTTGTGCGGTACCTGCAGCAGTATGCCGGCGCCGTCGCCGGTGTTGGCCTCGGCGCCGGTGGCGCCGCGATGATCGAGATTGACGAGAATCTCCAGCCCGCTCCTGACGATGGCGTGCGACTTACGGCCTTTGATGTTGGCCAGAAAGCCCACGCCACAGGCGTCATGCTCGAAGCTGGGGTCGTAAAGACCTTGTCCGCCGGGAGGTCGCGTGAGAATAGGCGAGCCATTCCGCACTGCTTTCTCGATTTTCTTCATCAATTCGCTCGAATTCGCACGCTGATGGGGCCGGATTTGGGGCCAGCCCCCAAGCCGGGGGGGGGATTTTTCCTAATCCCGCCGGTAACTGCAAGCTTTGCCACCGAAATTTCCTGCGCAGCCCGATTCCACGCATCCTGTGCGGACAGGGCTCAGTGTGCCGTAGTCCAGTCCACCCAGCCGAACCGGGCGGTCGTCAACACCAGTAGCCCGAAACCGATCCGATACCAGGCAAACAGGGTGAAGTCGTGGCTGGCGATGTAGCGCAACAGCCAGCGCACGCATAGAAATGCCGACACGAAGGCGGCGACGAAGCCCGCGGCCCACATGCCCCAATCGTTAAAGGAAAGCAATTCCCGTTCCCTGTAGAGCTGGTAAAGCGTCGCGAGCATCAGGGTGGGAATGGCGAGAAAGAATGAAAACTCGGTGGCCGCGCGGCGCGAGAGGCCGAACAACAAGCCGCCGATGATGGTGGCGCCGGAGCGGGAAGTGCCCGGAATCAGTGCGAGCGCCTGAGCCAGACCGAGCTTGAGGGCATCCAGCGGGGCGAGTGCATCGACGGTTTCGATCCGGATGCGATGCTCGCGCCGCTCGGCCCAGAGCATCAGGATCCCGCCGACGATAAACGCCACTGCTACCGTGGTGGCGTTGAACAGCTGCGCCTTGATGGCGCTGCCGAACAACAGTCCGAGCACTGCGAGCGGCAGGAACGCGACAACCAGGTTGAGGGTGAAGCGCTGCGCCGCCCGCTCCCGGGGCAGGCCGCGCACCACGGTGGCGATACGGGCACGGTACTCCCAGCACACCGCAAGAATGGCGCCGGACTGAATCACAATCCCGAACAGCTTGCCGCGGTCGTCATTGAAGTCCAGCAGCTCGCTCGCCAGGATCAGGTGGCCCGTGGACGAGATCGGCAGAAACTCGGTGAAGCCTTCCACCAGCCCCAGGATGACGGCCTTGAGAATCAGCAGGAAATCCACGCGCACTCCGGGCGAAAAACAACGGTGGCGATTATACGCACGGGCACCGCGCGGCCAGGCAGAGCAGCGTTGGCGTCAGCGCAGCGCCAGCCGCGAGCCGCCCTGGCAGCTGAGCAAAGATGAATTCGCCAGCCATTGCTGATCGGGGTAATAGGCAAACAGGTACTGGTCGCCCTTGATGCTGTCGATGAGCGGGCGGGTGACTTCCTTGCGCACCGCGGGACAGCCGTGGCTGCGGCCCAGGCGGCCGGTGCGCTCGATGAACGCTTTGCTGACGTAGTCGGCGCCGTGGATCACGATGGCGCGCTGGTAGGCCAGGTCGTTGATGCCGGGCTCCAGCCCTTCGAGGCGCAGCGAGTAGCCGTTGCGACCCTGGTAGCTGCCGAGCGTGCGGAACAGCCCCAGGCTGGACTGATGGCTCTCGGGTTGGTTGGAGAAAGCGCGGGCCCGGGCGTCGCCGGAGCCGCGGCCGTGAGAGACCAGCTCCTCGAACAACAGCCGCGGCCGGGCCAGGTCGAACACCCACAGGCGGCGCGCGGTGGAAGGCAGCGAATAGTCGATCACCGCCAGGCGGCGGGCGTTCGCGCTCGCGCAGGCCAGCGCATGGGCGGCCAGGCGCAATACCGCCGGGTTTGCATTCGGGGCCAGGCGCGTGAGCGTGCGGTCGAGGGGTTGCCCGCGCGCGGTGCTGGTCATGGCCTGGGCGGGGAAAGCGGCGAGCAACACAGTGGCGGTCAGCGTCGCGAGCGCGGATGTCGCGCGCGCCCATGACCGGAACAGACGGGGGAGTATCATTGGCGGCCTGTGGTCGTCATCGTGCAATGCCGGTGTCCGGGGAGCCAGCTGAATGCTGGCCATTTTTTGTGCCGGCCCTGGCAATCGTGACACCCGGCGGCGGCGCGGCCCCAGGCTGTGCGCCATTATGAACATCCCGGCCGGGATGACCAAACCTTCATTTTCAGCCTGGAATCTTCCCCGAGTGAGCACTGCGATGTCGGTTCGTGCCCGGGTCAGCGCGCTGATCGCACTGTCACTGTGGTTGCCCTGGGCGATGAGTGCCGCCGGGAGTGGGCCGGTCGCGGCCGACGGCGATGCCGCCATCGCGGCCCTGATCGCTCGGGCGGCGAACACCCGCGATGCCGACGTGCGGGCTTTCTATGCGGCGCGCGCCCTGCGTCCGGCGTGGCGGGACGACCAGACCGTAGCCGCGTTGGCGGCGGCCATTGCGACCCTCGCGGAGGACGGTCTGGTGCCGGCGGACTATGGTCCCGAGATGCTGGCCGCCGCCTATCGCAATGCTCAGGCGGCCGTGCCCCGCGCGGACGCACTGGCGCGGTTCGACATCGAGCTCAGCGGGCTGCTGATGACGGTGCTGCGCCACCTGGCGGCCGGCAAGGTTGACCCGACCGCCATTGATCCGGACTGGGATTTGCCGCGTGCCGTGCCGCAACTGGATTTCGCGGCGGTGGCGCAGGCCGTCGACACCGGGCGGTTCGAGGCGGTGTTCGCCGCCGTCCGGCCACGACATGGGCTCTATGCCGGTTTGCGCGCGGGTCTTGCGCACTATCGCGATCTCGAACGCCGCGGCGGCTGGCAGGCGTTGCCCGATCGGCGTACCGCGCTGCGTCCCGGCGATCGGGATGACGACGTACCGCTACTGCGCGCGCGGCTGATGCTTGTGGAGGCGGTGGCCGAACCCGCTTCGGACGCCTGCAATGATCCGGCGGTTGCCGCGCCGACGCTGGATTCGCGCTGTTACGACGACGGGCTCGCCGCCGCGGTGCGCCGCTTCCAGCGCCGCCATCTGCTGACGATGGACGGCATTGTCGGGGACAAGACCCGGGCGGCGCTCAACCTGCCGGTGGCCGAGCGCATCAACCAGATCCGGGTGAATCTGGAACGCGCCCGCTGGCTGCTCCACGACCTGCCCGAGTCCTTCGTGCTGGTGGATGTCCCCGCTTATCAGCTCAGCTATTTCCGCCCCGGCGGCGACATCTGGCGCGCGCGCCTCGTGGTGGGGCGGCCCACGCGGCCGACACCCACGCTGCGCTCGGCCATTACCCACCTCACCTTCAATCCGGCCTGGACGATCCCGCCCACGATACTGCGCGAGGACGTGCTGCCCAGGGTGCGCAAGGATCCGGGCTATCTGGCGCAGGAGCGTATCGCGGTGCTGGACGCTTCCGGAGCGCGCCTCGACCCGCATCAAATCGACTGGTCGCGGCCCGGCAACCCGATCCTGCGCCAGGCTGCCGGGCCTCACAATGCGCTGGGCCGGGTGGCGATCCGCTTCTCCAACTCGCATACGGTTTATCTGCACGACACCCCGGCGCAGCATCTGTTCGGCCGCGACCGGCGCGCCTTCAGTTCCGGCTGCGTGCGCGTCGAAAATGCATTGGAGTTTGTTCGCCTGCTGCTCGACGATGAGACCCGATGGAATGCCGACGCCATCGCGGCCGTGGTCGCCGAGGGCGCTACGCGACAGGTCGATCTCGCGCGGCCGGTACCGCTGATCCTGTACTACTGGACCGTGCAGACCGATGCCGACGGCGCGCTGACGTTCCGCCCCGACATCTACCGGCGCGACGCGGCGGTGCTGGCGGCGCTGGACCGGCAAGTGCGGAGCAAGGGTCCGGAGACGGACCCTCGACCATGATGCCGGCGGTGCTCAGGCCGGATTCGGAGGTGTGATGAAGTTGCGGTTTCTGGGTGCTACCCGCGAAGTGACAGGTTCGTGCTTTCTCGTCGAGGTCGGCGGGCGGCGCCTGCTGGTGGATTGCGGCATGTATCAGGGCGGTCGCAAGGGCGAGGCGCGCAATGCCGAGCCGTTTCCGTTCGCGCCCGGGGACATCGACGCCGTGGTGCTGACTCACGCCCATATCGATCACGGCGGGCGTCTGCCGCAACTGGTGCAGCGGGGTTTTCGCGGACCCATCCACACCCACAGCGCGGGCAAGGAGCTGGCGCGGATACTGCTCAAGGATGCGGCTTCCCTGGCCATCAAGGATGCGGAACTGCAAAACCGCAAGCGCGCCCGCCAGCACCTGCCCCCCGTGGAACCCCTGTACGCGCTGGCGGATGTGGAGCAAACCCTGAAGCAGATGCGCGGTCTGCCCTACGATCGGGAGTGCGAGATTCTGCCGGGCGTGCGGCTGCGACTGCGGGATGCGGGACACATCCTGGGGGCGAGTATCGTCGAACTGTGGCTCCGCGAAGGCGAGCGCGAACGCAAGCTGGTATTCAGCGGCGATCTCGGTCACCGGGGGTCGCTGATTTCGCCGGATCCCGCCCCGGTGGCGGAAGCCGATCTGGTGGTGATGGAGGCGACCTACGGGGACCGCGATCACCGCTCGTGGGAGTCCACCTGGGCGGAGCTGGAAGAGATTTTCACCATCGGCAACCAACTGCGCGGCAATATCCTGATTCCCGCGTTTGCGGTGGGCCGTACCCAGCAGTTGCTCTATGTGCTGGCCCAGAAATATCGGGCCTGGCAGCTGGAGCGCTGGCTGCTGGCGCTCGACAGCCCGATGGCGATCGCCACCACCAAGCTCTACGCGCGTTACGCCGCACTGTTGGCGCCGCAAGGCCAAGCCTTGACCGAGGCCGACTTCAGCCCGCCGGGATTGCTGCTGAGCCAGACCCCCCAGCAATCGATGCGGTTGAACCGCATCGACAGTGGCGCCCTGATCATCGCCGGCAGCGGCATGTGTACCGGCGGGCGCATCCTCCATCATTTCAAGCACAACATCTGGCGCCGCAATTGCCAGGTGGTGATGGTGGGCTATCAGGCGGAAGGCAGCCTCGGCCACGCGTTGGTCAGCGGCGCGCGGGAAATCCGCCTGTGGGGCGAACGCATCAAGGTGGCCGCCACCGTACATACCGTGGGCGGTCTGTCCGCCCACGCCGATCAGAGCGGGTTGCACCATTGGTATGGTCAGTTCGCGGGCCGGCCGCCGGTGGCGCTGGTACATGGCGAGGAGCATTCCATCCGCGCGTTTGCCGATCGCCTCGCGGGCGAGGCGCGCACGGTGTTCCAGCCGGCGTTTGGCGACGTCCTCGATCTGATCGACATGAGGATGAGCGTCCCGAACGGGGCTTGACGGGGCCGGCCGGCGGTCGCAGGGTGGATGATCGGTTCCCTGGAGCGCCGTTATGAACTATCCGATCCCCTACGCCGCCGATTTTGGTCTGCGCGACCCCGCGCCCGGCGTCGATTCGCTGTTTGTCGAGCGCTGGTCGCCACGCGCTTTCCGCAAGGTGGAAATCCCTGAGACCGAGCTGCGCACGATCTTCGATGCCGCGCGCTGGTCGCCGTCCTGCTACAACGAGCAGCCCTGGCGCTTCGTGACCTCGACGCCGGCATCCTTCGCCATCTTTCTCGATCTGCTGGTCGAGGCCAACCAGGGCTGGGCGCGCAATGCGGCAGTACTGGGCTTCGTGTTTGCCGACAAAAAATTCTCCCGCAATGGCAACGACAATGCGCTGGCGGTATTCGATAGCGGCGCCGCCTGGATGGCGCTGACCCTGCAGGCGCGCCAACTGGGTCTCTACACCCACGGCATGGCGGGCATCGCCTGGGATCGGGCCCATGCCGTGCTTGGGATGGACCCGGCGCAGTACGCGCTGTGCGCGGGCTTTGCCATCGGTGTGCTGGACACGCCCGAGCTGCTGCCGGAATCCGCCCGCGCCATGGAGCGGCCGTCGCCGCGCCGTCCGCTAGCGGAGATCTGGCGCCAGGTAGGTTGAACCTCCGCCGGCGGGGCGCGTAGGCGGGTTCGAGGCGCATCCGCTGCGCCTCGGCGCCCTCCAGGCAATAACCGGGCAGGCGGCCGGATGCGGCAAACCCGAGTTTGCCGTAGAGCTCCAGCGCGGCGCGGCTGTGTTCCGGCGCACCCCCGTCGTCGGTGGGCGGGCGCGATCAGCGCGAGACCATTTCAACCCGCCCCACGCGTATCTGGTCGACACCGCGCCGCGCGGGGTACCGGCGAGGTTCAGAAGCGGTGGCCGCGCCCGCGCTGGCGCAAGGCGATGGGCCGTCCGTCCTCCCGCCAGATGGTGTAGGTGACCCCGAGCCCCTGCGCGTTGACCGCCATGATGCGATCGCCCGGGGCGAAGCAGGCACCGGCGAACTCGCTGGTGTCGAACAGGTTGTGGGCGAAGTGGAACAGCCCGCCGGCACTGTCGACCCCGACGACGTACTGGCCGAAGTGGGGATCGCCGGGGCTGCCGTCGCTGCCGTCCTCGCACAGGTAGAGCGTGCCGTCGCCGGCGATGGTGAGGTTGTCCGGCCCGTCGAGCAGGTTCTCTGCGGTGGATTCGAGCAGCAGGGTGACGGTCTCGGTCCAGGGGTTGTAGCACCAGATCTGGCCTTCGCCGGCGTCCCCGGCCCCGGAGCACACCCAGTAGTGTTTGCCGTTGTGGTGCCAGGCGCCTTCGCCGCGCCAGAACACGGCCGCACCCTTGGCCTGGGCTTCGTGGCGCAGGGTGTCGCCGGCCGGATCGACCTCGTCGATGCGCACCCAGCGCACCTTCAGGGGCTGCCCGACGAAGGCCAGCATGCTGGCCGGCGCCCCGCGCTTCGTACCCCGGGTGTCGACCACCAACATGCCCTGCAGCAGGCTGGTCGGCAGGGGTTCGCCGGTGCAGGCCGAACGCTGACCGGGATCGATCACCAGCGCATGGAGCTCGCCACCCTCCTGCAGATCGCCGTAGCGGTGCGGACGCTTGCGGGGCACGAATTTGTACCAGCAGCTGTCACCGCGGTCTTCGGTCTCATAGACCATTCCGGTGATGGGATCCACCGAGACCGCCTCGTGGTTCATCCGCCCCATGGCAACCAGGGGGATCGGGTCGACCGCCTCGCCGAGATCCGCGGGGACCTCGAAGTTGTAGCCGTGGCGCCTGGTGGCCAGTGCATCGGTTGCCGGGGTGGTGACGCTCTCTTCGCAGCTGATCCAGGTGTCCCAGGGCGTGGGGCCGCCGGCGCAGTTGCGGATGGTGCCGCCCAGGGAGACATAGTCCCGCACTCGGCGCCCGAAGCGGTCGATGATCAGGGTGCTGGTGCCGCCGCCGCCCAGTCCGGCGGCGATCCCCGCGAAGGGGTCGTATTGGCGGCCATTGGGTGCCAGGCAGCCGGTGAAGCTGCCGGCCTCGTCTTCGATGATGCTGAGCTCGTGGTTGCGTACCAGGGCGAAATCGCCGTGCCGGGTGCGGAAGCAGGCCATGCCGTCGTGATCGCCGGGCACCAGGGCGCCGTCGCTCATCCGGTCGCCGCGGATCGAGATGGCGTTGTAGCGGAAGCCCTCCGGCAGCGCCAGCAGCGGCACGCCGCGCAGATCGCCAGGGCCGGCCACATTGCCGAGCTCGGCGGTGTTTTCGGGCAGCCGCGGGGCGATGGGTCCGAAACCTACCGCGGCGAAACTGGCAGGCATGCACTCCAGCGCGGCGGTCATGGTGCGCGCCTGCAGTAGGCCCAGCGGCGCGATAAGGGTGCCGGCCGCGGCCGTCCCCGCCATCCTGATGAACTGTCTGCGATCGATCTTGCTCATGCACAATCCTCCGTGTCGGCCTTGGTGTGGAGCCGGGGGCTCGGGATGTGCAGATTCTGGACTGCCGGCATGGCACGCCGACGACAGCCCGATGGCCGACCGATGACAGCGGGGATCCGGACCGGGCGTCGCCTCGGCAACCGATCACTTTGGAGCGCCGCGAACCCAAGGGTCTTGCCGTTACTGAGCCGATGTAGTCACTGAGTATCCAGCCGGTATTTGCGAAACCTGGCGCCGGCGTGCTCGATCTGGCCAAGGCAGGTTGCGCCGAGTCTTGCCAGCGCCCCCAGCTTTCGGCGTGATGGCGGCAGAAGGAAGGTCACAAAGGGAATGCGCTCGTCGGCCACCGCGAACGCGATGGCCTTCCTCGTGATCAGCGGGCCCAGCCCGAATCGTTGCGGCGTCAGGACCAGCCCATAATCCCAGTCGTCGCCTTCTTTCTGAAAGCCGCCCCATCCCACATAGCGGCCATTGCACAGAATGGCCCAATGCCCGAGCCCGTCGCGGCGCCAGCACGCCTCTTTTGCAGCGACGAATCGGGTGGTGGCGTCCTGATCCCACTGTAAGGTGAGCAGCGGCATGTGCGCGGCAACGCGAGGGGCCGACATATGCGCGCCAATCTCGCCCGGCGGGATATCGGGCAGTCGCGCAAAGCTGATGTGACGTTCAGGCGGATCGATCATCGTTCTGCCATGGCGAATGTTCAAATGACGTTGTTGTCAAGCTCGCTTCTCTATCAGTCAGTTATTGACAGAACCTGCGGCGCTGAAAAGCGTCGCAGGTCGGGCAGGTCGTTCCGTGCGTCAGGGTAGGGGCGGGATGGCACCCTCGGTCTTGCCCGCCGCCACCAGGCGCCCACCAACAACATGAACATGGTCACCAGCGGTCCAGCTTCGACCAGGCGAGCGCACGACAATCTCGCTGCCGTCATCACGGGCGATTCGGTACGCCTGTCCGGAGAGACCGGTCGCATTCTGGGTTTCGCCGCCGACCAGCCAGCCCAAGCCGGCTCCAACGGCGGCTCCGATGGGTACTCCGACCACAGCCCCGGCCATGAAACCCGAAAGCCCGCCAAAACTCTTGCCCGGCAAGGTATCCGGCACTTGTTCGAGGACCGTGTCAGCCTGCGTCAGGCCAACCTTCACCAGCATCGCAAGCAACAGTACAGTACATTTTTTCATGACTCATACCTCTCAGACAGTGAGCCCGTCTGCGTTGGCCGCCCATCAACGCAGTACCGGGTAGTAAATTTTGAACACCATGTCCTTGCCGACATTGGCCGAATGGCAGGCGGCGCAGCTCTCGATAGGCGCGGCTTTGGCAGCCTTCAGGTACGGTGGCGCGTGGTGGCCGAAGTTGAAAAAGCCCCAGCCATTGCTGTCCTTGAACCGCTGACTGTCCTTGACCATCACGTCCATACCCTGGAACTCGCCCGCGAAATAGCCGCGGCCGGACGGGGCGTTCTTGGAACCGTCCTTGAAGTCGCCTTTCTGCAGCAATACCAGTTCCTTGGCGATCACGGTGCCGTCGGGAAACTCACCGGTGCGCTGGTAGACGGCAAAGGCATCCGGGTTGACATACACGTGGTGGTACTCGGGAAAGCCGGCCTTGCCGTCGTTCAGCCCGTGTGGCGTCAACGGCGCACCGATGAACACCCATTCACGGTAGCCCTCCGGCAACACCAGTTCGCCCTGCGCATTGAAGGTGGCGGCACCGATGCCGGCACCGTCGGCGGCGGTTACCGCGCCGGCGGCCAGCAGCCCGGCGGCGATGGCGGTGGTTTTGAGCCATGTTTTCAGTACAGGTTTCATGCGACGTCTCCGTGGAAATGGTTGGCGGCAATACCGTTCGTCACCGGCGTGACTCAGGCCGCCGGGGACAGATCGACAACCGGGAAATCCACGACCGTGTCGGCCACGCGGTTGACGTAGTTGGTCAGCACGTTCAGCGCGACGTGCGCAATGATCTCGATGATCAGGCCGTCGTCCAGGCCGGATTGGCGCGCGGCGGCCAGCGTGCTGTCGCCGATGTCGGCGCGCGATTGCACGATGCGCAGTGCCAGCTCGGTTACCGCTTCATCCTTCGGATCACGCGCGCCGCCGTGGCGCGCCCGCTCGATATCTTCGTTACTCAAACCCACGCCCTGGCCGATGGCGGCATGCGCGCTCAGGCAGTAGGCGCAGGCGTTCGCCTGGGCGACCGCGATGGCGATCATCTCGCGCTGGCGTGCGCTCAGGCGCCCGCGGCTCAGGGACTCCGAGAGTTGCAGGTAGCCGGTCAGGGCGGCCGGCGCATGGGCCAGGGTGGTGAACAGATTGGGCAGCATGCCCAGTTTGGTTTTGACCGCTTTCAGGGTCGCGGCCGTCTTGGCATCGGCCTGGTCCGGGTTAACGGGAAGAATGCGTGGCATGGTCGTGCGCTCCTAATCAATGAGTGGTGGATAGACGCCCTCAGGCGCAGGAACATCGTGGCCGAAGAATCGATACGATTAGCGCCTATTCGTCTACATTTTCATACTTGCAGTATCATTCTGGTGGGGATTTCAAGCGTCAGGGGTGTATTGGGGCGTGGCCTGCGCCTGCGCCCCGCCAGTGCGGCGGCCTCGGTGGGGCTATAAGAACGAACGGCGCGGATTCGGTATCGCGGAAACCTGGCTGGCGTTCTTGCCAGCGGTTGCTGGGGGTGATGTCGCCCATGCCGGCGTAAAGCCGATGCTCCGAACTCTCAGCATCTGTGTGGTGAGCAGATACCCCATCGTCGGTTCCTTCCGACGTCAGGCCACGCGATACCGCCGTTGAAGTGATCGCGAAACGGCAGGGCAGTCAGACCACCCTGCCGTTCCGAGACGCACCTGGCATCAAAGGCTCGTCGCCGCCTTGTGCTCGATGTCCTGCCAGTTCTTTTTCGCCTTGGCGATGGTGCCCTGCGGATCCTTCTGGTATTCCTTCAGGATGTCTTCGTTGAGGAAGACATAGAGCTTGCCGTCACGCACGGCGGCAAAACGCGGGTCGCCGTCGAACTTCTTGCCGACCGAAACACCGAAGGTGCAAAAGCCGCCGTTTTGCGGCACGAAGTTCGCGGACGCCTGTTCGAACGCCTGCTTGTTGGCCTCGGACGCGAAGTAGTAGGCGACGCCATCGTGGGTGGCGGTGTACTTCGCCGAGCCATCGATGCGGTTACCCAATTGGATGAATGCCACCGGGTCGACGCCATGCAGGCCGAGCGGGGCGCCGGCGGCGGTCAGGCCGGGGACGGTGTTGTGCTCGTCGACGGCGTAGGCGGGAGTGACGGATACGGCCGTGGCCAGTGCCACGGTTCCGAGCAGGGTTTTCAAGGAATGGATGGTAGGCATGTTGATGTCTCCAGAAGTTGATGAATGGTCTGGGCGTCCATGGCGCCCGGGACCATATTGACGATCATGTGGAGACGCGTGGTATCTTTCCGTCCAATAGTTAATACCCTGAGTATCGACATGGATGACCGCCTGGTTGAGCTGCTGAAATGCTTCGAACTGCGCGCCCGGGTCTTTCAGGCCGGTCCGCTGTGCCATTCCGCGCGCTACGACCAAGCCGACGGACTGGGCCATATCCACGTGGTGCAGCAGGGCACACTCGGGGTCGAATCGCCCGGGCATCCGTCGCTGCTGATCGACGAGCCCAGCCTGTTCGTCTACATGAACCCGACCAGCCACCACCTGCTGCCCAGGGATCGCGACCTGAAAATGGTTTGCGCCTCGTTCGAATTCGGGGCCGGTCTGCGCAATCCACTGGCCCGCGCCCTGCCCGAGGTGGTGCTGATCCGGCTGCGCGATGTGCCGACCCTCGACCTGACGTTGCAGGTGCTGTTTCGCGAAGCCGATGAACAGCACTGCGGGCGTCAGGCGGTGCTCGATCGCCTCATCGAGGTGGTGTTCATTCAGGTGCTGCGCGATCTGATGGACCAGCAACGCCTGCAGGTGGGTTTGCTCGCCGGGCTTGCGGAACCCCGTCTGGCGAAGGCCATCAACGCCATGCACAAGGAGCCGGCGCGCAACTGGTCGCTGGAGGATCTGGCGGCGACTGCGGGCATGTCTCGCGCCCGTTTCGCGGCCAGATTCCGCGACGTGGTCGGCATGACGCCGGGCGGTTATCTGGGCGAGTGGCGCCTGGGCGTCGCCCAGTCGCTGCTGCGCCAGGGCAAGCCGGTGCAGCTGGTGTCCGATCTTGTCGGTTACGGCAGCGCCAGCGCGCTGTCCCGCGCCTTCCGGGCGCAGGTCGGCCTGTCGCCCACCGAGTGGGCGACGCAGTACCACACAAGGCAGGGTGTCGCCGCGGTCAAAGCCTCGGCGTAATCCATCGCGTCCGACACGCATGCGCCGGCTTCGTATCAAACGGGTCTACGACACCCCGGCAGCCACGGACGGCATTCACAGGCGACGATGCTCCAGCACCGGCATATCGGCGCGGATGCGGGCCAGCCGCTCGGGATCGATGTCCGCGAGGATCACGCCTTCGCCGTCTTCGAGCTCGGCCACCACCTCGCCCCAGGGGTCGACGATGGCGCTGCCGCCCCAGATGGGTCGCGTGGGGTGCTCCCGGTTGCCGAGATCGGCGCCGATCACATAGCACTGGTTCTCGACCGCTCGCGCCCGCAACAGCAGGCGCCAATGCGCCGCGCCGGTGGTGGCGGTAAACGCCGAGGGCACCGCCATCAGGGTGGCGCCGCGCGCGACGAATGCGCGATAGAGCTCGGGAAAGCGCAGGTCGTAACACACGCTGATGCCGAGCTTGCCGAACGGCGTGTGGACCACCACCGGATCCCGTCCGGGACGGAAACTGTCCGATTCACAGTAGCGGCGGCCGGTGGCGGCCACCGTGACATCGAACAGATGGATCTTGTGGTAACGCGCCACCTCCTCGCCGCTGTCGTTATAGAGCAGCGCGGCCGCAAAGGGTCGGGGGTCGACATCCCCGGCCAGACCGCTGAACAGCGGCAGGGTGCCGCCCAGGATCCATACCCCATGGCGCCGCGCGCGCTCGGCGAGGAAGGCGCGCGCCGGGCCGGCGGCGTCCTTTTCGGCCCGTGCCGCGGCGGCAAGTCCGGCGGCATCCGCACCGTAATAGGCGAAGTTCTCGGGCAGCACCAGGAGCCCGGCGCCCTGGTCGACCGCGTCGTCGATCAGGGCGCCGGCGCGTGCCAGGTTGTGGTCGCGGTCGCCGTCGCCGCGCAGTTGAATGGCTGCCACCCGGAGCATGGCCGCGTCCTCCGCTATTTGGCCGAATCGCTGAAAACGCGCTCGACCTCGATGTGGGGGTCCTCCCAGGGACCGGTGATCCGGTACCCCAGGCTGGAGAGTTTGTCGACCTGACGATCAAACACCCGGCTCGTGAGATACACGCCGGCCGCCGCCGGCAGTCCGCCCGCCAGGGCGGCGATCCAGGGCAGGTTGGTGCCCACCGGCAGGGTCGCCACCAGATGGGCGTCGATGGTTTCCGCGATCAGGTCGGCACGGCCCTCCAGACGCATCTTGCCCGACGGCAATGCCACCTTGACGGGCTGGGCGAAACTCAGGGTTCCGACGTCGAAGGCCAGTGTTGTTTTCAGCTCGTCGAACGACACTCCGGTCTCGAACAGGTCGGAAAAGTCCAGTCGCAGACGGCGCAACCAGGTATCGAAATTGATCAAGCCGATCAGTTTCATGGCGACGCTGGAGGCGGCGCCCGACGTCCGGTGAAAGGCCCCCTTCACGATCTGTATCCCCACCTCGCCGCGCAGTGCCCGGGCGCTGAATTTCCAGGGCTTGTCGTCCCATTCCAGCACGGTCGCAAAGGTCGCGCGCTCGCTCTCGATGGCGCCCGGCAAGTTCCAGGCGCGCAGCACTCCGGCCAGATTGTCGCTCGCGAGAACGCCCTCGAACCGGGTTTGGTCGCGCTCACCCGACCGCCGCCACAGCAGCGTGGGGGAACCCTCGCCGACACCGACCGCGAGGCCGGTGATCTCGCCGCGAATGGCGCTCGCCTGCACGCCGTCCGGCACCCGGCGCAGGGCAAACCCGAGCTGGCCCAACTCCCGCGCACCGACACGCAGGCCCAGGGTGGAGAAGTCGAGCTCCGGGAGCGAGTGGGGATCGAGTTTCGCCAGCATGCCCTGGTTGCTGGCGAAATCGGGCTTGGGCAGCACCAGATGATTCAGATGCAGTCCTAACGGGCCGCCATCCAGCGGGATCACCAGATTGCCCGCCGCCGTCGCGCTGTCGCCGTGCAGGCGCCAGGCGCCGTCCGCCACCGCGCCGGAAACGCCGATCCCATCGAGTTGCAGACCTGCTGCCCGCAGCGTGCCGATCCGTACTTGCAGGCGCGGTACCTGAGCGATCATGAGATCCCGCGGCTCCGCGGCGGCGGGCAGGAGCTCGCGCCAGGCGTCAAGATCCAGTACATCGAGATGCCCGCGCACACTCAGGCCCGGCACGTCCGGCAGCTCCGCCGCCATGCCGCCGAGCGCGATCTCCGCGCGCTGCGTCCGGCCATCCCCGAGGCGGGCGCGGGCCGCCAGATCGGCACCCAGATTTGCGTCCGCGTCGATATGCTCGGCGCCGAATGTCAGGTGCGCGGTCAAGGGCAGCGGCGCGTCGGAATCCTCTTTCGTAAACGGCGCGGGCAGGCGGGAGCGGACGCCCTGGAGGTTGGATTCCACCACCAGCCGCGGCGCTGTCCCGTCCCCGGGAATGCGATAGCTGGCGGAGTACCCGGTTTCTCCCGCCACCGCGCCCCGCAGCCAGTCGGGCCACACCGGCAGATCTTCCACCCGCGCCCGGCCGCTGGCGTCGATGCGGGTCGCGCCGCGCGCGTCGGTGTGGATGGTCGCCTGCAATTCCCGACCCCAGAAGTGTGCCGCGAGCCCGGTCGCCGCCAGGCCATCGACCTCGGAAAAGTTGATGTCGCCGCGAATGCGCTCGAACTTCAGACCGCTCGCACGGTGCGTAAGCACGGCATCCGCAAGCTTGGCAACCACCCGGTAGCGCTCCCCGGAATGCTGTCTCGACAGCGGAATCCGCAGATCCAGCGCGACCGCCACCGGACCTTCCGCCTGCCAGTCGCGCAGCGGTTCGACCCGGCTGCGCAGGGGCGATTGCGCCAGCACGTCGAGCGCCCGCGAAACCTCGGTCGCGGCACTGGCCGTCACCGCCAGCAGCGGCTTGCTGTTGCCGGCAACCGTGACGGTCCGAAACCGGACATCGCGCACCGGAACGCCGGCGATCGTCGCGGACTTGGCGCGACCGGACACATCGGTGCCGTCAACCGCGACATAGGCGCTCACGTCCATCAACCCCGGCCATTCGGGGTCGTAAGCGATCGCACCGTCCGCCACTCGGGCGTAAACCTGGATGGCGCGGCGCGGGCCGGCCTCTTTCTCGATGGTGCCGCGCCAGATGAAGCCGCCCTCGACCACCCGCATCTCGCCCAGGGCGCGGTCGAGCCACTGCAACAGTTCGGGTTCCAGCACCCGGGGAATGTACTGGCGGGCGTAGGCCGCGTCGCTGTCGCGGATGCCGGCCGTGAGCCAGAGCTCGCCATGGACGCCGGGCGCCAGCGGCTGGTGGAGGCTGAAGGCGGCTCGAATGCGGCCCGCGCCGCCAGCGGCATGGATATCCAGTGGCGCGCCCTGGATCGCCAGTGTCGAATAGTCCTCATCGAGCGTGAAGCCGACCTGGCCGCGGACCTGCCCGACGCGAAAAAAGTCGGCATAGGCCTGTGGAAACAGCATCGCCAGCTCGGATGTACCGTCGAGCGTCAGGGTGCCGCCGTGGCCGGTGGCGGTAATCTGTCCGGAGATCCCGGTCACCGCCGGACTGCCGCGCCAGGATCCGACCGCGGCATTCTCCAGCGTCGCCTGAAATCCGGCCACGCGGCCTGGGATATTCAGGTCGATATCCACCCGGGGGTGCGCCAGCCGTCCGGTTGGATTCAATGCAGTCAGCACTTCGGCCGCGCGCTTGGGAAGCAGGTCGCCGGCGAGCGCCATGGCGTTGAGCGTACCCAGATCGAGATGATCGGCGGCCAGACTGAATTTGCGGCTATCGGCGCCCAGGCGCTGGCGAAACTCCAGGGTCAGGGGTGCGATGTCGCGTTCGTTCCAGGTAAAGGCAAGCTCCTGCAGGCGCAAACCCCAATCGCCCGGACCGAGCCAGCCCGTGATGTCGGCCTTGAGATCGCGCAGCGGACTCGCCGCGGGCGCCGCCCCCAGCGGCAGACTGTCGGTGGCGATGCGCCCGACGATCTCGGCGCGCCCATCCCCGGTCGCGGTCAGCCAGAGCTCGGCATTCATCGGCACTGCCACCGGCGCCAGTCGCCGCGCCCAGTCGGGCGCCAGACCGCGCAATATCACCCCCAGCGATCCGGAGAGATTGAGTCGCGACAGCTTCAGGTAGCTGCGCCCGTTCAGATCGCTCCAGTCCGCACCCGTGACGGCGCCGCCGCGCCACTCCGCCTGGAGCGCCGCGAACTCCTCCCCGGAAATTTCCAGCGCGGCGCCGACGCGATGGAAATCGCCGCTGTTTTCCAGGACGAGATGGTTCGCCGCGATCAGTTCACTGACGCCGGAACGGAAATGGAGCCTGATTTCAGCCCGCGCGATGCGCGTCCGCCGTCCCGCCAGCAGCATGTCGATCACCTGCCCCGCGGCACCTTGAGTACTGGGGGCACCGCCATCGAGAGCCCAGCCGGTGGGCGTTTCCGTGAGACTGATCTGCAAACGGGCGAGCGACAGATCGGACCAGGCCGGGCGTCGGGCGAACAGGCTGCGGAACAGGTCGACCTCCGCGTCCAGGGCGTCCATGACCAGAAACGGCGGCCGGCCGGGCGCGGAGGCCACGCGCACCGATCCCGCCCACAAATGCGGCGACAACCGGGTCCAGGCGCCGCTCGGTTGCCGGATCTCGGCGACGGCGCCCAGGCGCTCGGACAGCGCGGTATCCAGGCGCGGCTGCAGACCGTCCAGACGGGGCAGCAACTCCCGGCCCACCGCCACCAGCAGGGCATACGCGATGATGAGCAGTGCCGACAACGCCCAGATCCAACGCACCAGACGCCTCGCCATGCCGGCCACGGGTCAGTACAGGGGCAACCGCGGCGGACCCCGGCGGCGGCAACCGCGCCCGACCGGATCGGAACCGGACAATGCACAGCGGCGCAGTGCCTCAGAGCGGGACAATGTCGAACTGCTCCTGTGAATAAAGGCTCTCCACCCGGAACTCGATCGGGCGTTTGATGAAGGCTTCCAGATCGGCGACATCGGTGGAGTTCTCGGCGAGCAGGCGGTCGATCACGCTGTGCGCGGCCATGACGCGAATCTTCTCGCACTCGAACGTCCGTGCTTCGCGCAGAATCTCGCGGAAAATCTCGAAAGTGACGGTTTCGGCCGATTTCATGTAGCCCCTGCCGTTACAGACAGCGCAGGGCTCGCAGAGTTGTTGCAGCAGGTTCTCGTGGGTGCGCTTGCGGGTCATTTCCACCAGGCCGAGCTGGGATACGCCGGAAATCGTCAGCTTGGCGCGATCCGCGGCGAGCGCGTTCTCCAGGGCGCGCAACACCTGGCGGCGGTGTTCGGGATCCTGCATGTCGATGAAATCGAGGATGATGATGCCGCCCAGGTTGCGCAGGCGGATCTGACGGGCGATGGCGCCGGCGGCCTCCACATTGGTCTTGAAGATGGTCTGTTCGAGGTTGTGACGGCCGGTGTAGGAGCCGGTGTTGACATCGATGGTGGTCATCGCCTCGTTCTGGTCGATGACCAGATAGCCGCCCGACTTGAGGTCCACCCGCCGCTCCAGCGCGCGCGAGATCTCGTCCTCCACCCCGTACAGCGAAAACAGCGGGCGCTCGCCGCGGTAACGCTCGATCAGATCCCGGACTTCGGAATTGAAGTAGGCAGTGAAGCGCCCCAGCAGGTCGAAGACATCGTCGGAATCCACCCGGATGCGGTCGATGCCTTCGGGGTTGAGGTCGCGCAAGGTGCGCAGGGTCAGCGGCAGGTCTTCGTACAGACAGCCGACCGCCTCGCTGGAAGCGATCTTGTCCTTGACATAGGCCCAGAGCCGGTGGAGAAACGCGACTTCCGCGCTCAACTCCTCGCGGCTGGCGCCTTCGGCGACGGTGCGGATGATGTAGCCGCTGGGTTCCTCGCAAACTTCCTGGGCGGCGACCGCGAGTTCGAGTTCCTGCCGCAGGCGCTCGCGCTCGGCTTCGTCCTCGATGCGCTGCGAAATGCCGATGTGATCGGTCTTGGGCATGAACACCAGCAGACGCGACGACACCGACAGAAAGGTGGTGAGGCGCGGCCCCTTGGTGCCGATGGGGTCTTTCAGCGCCTGCACCGCGAGCATGTCACCCTCGCGCAGCAATTCCCGGATATCGCGCTCCCCGCTCGCCCAGCGGTCGACGGTCTCGCCGGCGCGCGGGCGCAGGTCGTTGATGTGGATGAAACCGGCCTTGTCGCGTCCGATGTCGATGAAGGCGGCCTGCATGCCCGGCATCACCCGCACCACCTTGCCCTTGTAGATGTTGCCCACCAGGCCGCGCTTTTGCGCACGCTCGATGCTGACTTCCTGCAAGACTCCGTTGTCGACCCGGGCGACCCGGGTCTCGGAGGGCGTGATGTTGATCAGGATCTCTCCGCTCATGTCCGGGTCAGTCCGCAGTCGATGGCAAAATCGCTCAACAGTTTATAGGTTTCAGCCACCGGGAGCCCGACCACGCCGGAATAGCTGCCCTCGATGCGGGTCACGAAGATACCGCCCATCCCCTGTAGCGCGTAGCCGCCGGCCTTGTCCGCCGGTTCGCCGCTGCGCCAGTAGGATCGGCATTCGGCGGTCGATAGCTCGCGGAAAGTCACCGCGGTCTCCACCAGCACGCTGGCCGCTGCCGCGCCCCGCACCAGCGCGACCGCGGTGAGGACCTGGTGTGTGCGCCCGGACAACGCCATCAGCATGGCGACCGCGTCGGCTTCGCAGGCGGGTTTGCCGAGCACTCGGCCCGCGCACACCACGGTGGTATCGGCGCCGAGCACCGGCAGTGCCTCGCCGATGGCGTCGGCGACGGCGCGTGCCTTGGCAAGTGCCAGGCGCGTCACATAGTCGCGCGGCCGTTCGTCGGGTTCGGGGGTTTCATCGAGATGCGCTGGCACCACGGCGAAGCGGACGCCGATGTCCGCCAGCAGTGCGCTGCGCCGTGGCGAGGCCGACGCCAGTACCAGATCCGCGGCGGCGATGGGCACCGCACCACCGCGGGCGGGATTCGCAGCCCCGCCGGCGGCCGTATCACCAGCTCCGGTCATGCAGCCGACCCAGCAAAAATACCAGCAGCGGCCACACCAGCATCGCACCCAGCGCCGAATAGAACTGGTCGAGGTGCAAGCTGCTGCTCTGCTCCAGCAGGCCAAAGGCCACCATGATCAACTGGAACACCAGGGTCAGCGCGCCGGCGACCAGGCACTGATAGGGGATGGTGAAATGACGTACCCGGTGTTCGAGCAATTGTGCCAGGTAGGCCGTGACGCAGAACGCCAGAGCGTACTCACCGCCCGGAGTGCCGAGCATCAGGTCGAGCAGCAGGCCGATCAGAAACGCAAACCCCAGACCATAGAGGACGGGGCCAAACAGCACCCAGTACAGGGTTACCAGCAGGACCAGGGGTGGCATCAGATACTGCGTCCAGGACCGCGCGCCGTTGATGGTCAGCACCAGCGCGACGCACAGTGAGCCGGCAACCTGCAGCACGGCGTTGCCCCTAGCCGCCATGGGGAGGGCCGGATGCCGGCTCGGGAAATACCAGCAGCAGATGCCGACTGCGATCCAGCTCGGCTGCCGGCGTAACGGCCACCTCGACAAATGGCTGTCCGGGTTGGAGCTCGACGCTCGCCACCCGACCGACCGGATAGCCGGCCGGAAAATGACCCCCGAGGCCCGAGGTCAGCAGCAGATCGTTTACCGCGACCTCCAACGTCGGCTGCACATGGCGCAGCCGCAGGCGCCGGTAGTTCCCGGTGCCCTCGGCGATGGCGCGCATGTCGGTGCCCGCCACCCGAACCGGCACCGCGTGGCGCTCGTCGCTGATCAACAGGACTTCCGCCCGCGCGGCCGACACCCGCACCACCTGGCCCATCAAACCGCCGCTGTCGAGCACCGCCTGACCGATGAAGACCCCGTCGTGCTCGCCGCGATCGATGGTGATCTGATGGCGTCGGGGATCGGGAGAGACCCCCATCAGCTCCGCCATCAGCAGGCGCAGCTTGGGGGTTTGTTGGGCATTGAGAAGGGTGCGCAGCCGGACATTCTCCGCGCCGAGTTCGGCCAGCTGCTGGAGCTGCCCCTTGAGCACCAGCACCTCGGCGTTCAGTTGCCGGTTTTCGACCGCGAGTCCGCCCGGACCGGCGACGTTGGCCCGGCTCCACGCCATCATCTGGCCCGGCAGATTGCCGAGCCAGGACAGGGGCCGGGCCGTGGCTTCGAGCCAGGCGCGCGCCGGGGCGAATACCCCGGTGTAGTGGTCGGCCAGGAGGAAAATCACCGCCAGCGCCACCAGCAGCAGCATGCGTGGCGCCGATACCGGCTTGGTGAAGATCTTGTTCTCCATGGCACTCCGCGACCGTTCGGTGCCGGGACAGAGCGTTCCCGGCGCCGGCTCAGGTCATGAGGATATCGAGATGGCGCTTGTCCATCATCTGCAATGCCTTGCCGCCGCCGCGCGCGACGCAGGTCAGCGGATCTTCGGCAATGATCACCGGCAGCCCGGTCTCGTGGGTGATCAGCAGGTCGATATCCCGCAGCAGCGCGCCGCCACCCGTGACCACGATGCCGGTTTCGGCGATATCCGACGCGAGTTCCGGAGGCGACTGCTCAAGTACCCGCTTGACGCCCTGGATGATGGCGGCGAGGGGTTCCTGCAGGGCCTCGAGGATTTCGTCGCTGTTGAGGGTAAAGCTCTTGGGCACGCCTTCGGCCAGATTGCGCCCGCGCACGTCGATCTCGCGGACCTCCTTGCTGGGGTAGGCGCCGCCGATTTCCATCTTGATGCGCTCGGCGGTGGCGTCGCCGATCACGCTGCCGTACTTGCGGCGCACGAAATTGATGATCGCCTCGTCGAAGCGGTCGCCTCCGACACGCACGGAGTCGGAGAACACCACGCCGTTGAGCGACAGGATGGCCACCTCGGTGGTGCCGCCACCGATGTCCACCACCATCGAACCGCAGGCCTCGTGCACCGGCATGCCGGCGCCGATCGCCGCCGCCATCGGCTCCTCGATCAGGAACACCTCGCGCGCCCCGGCCCGTTCGGCGGATTCGCGGATCGCGCGTTTTTCCACTTCGGTGGCCAGACAGGGCACCGACACCAGCACGCGGGGACTCGGCGGAATGATGCTGTGAGAGTGCACTTTCTTGATGAAGTACTGGAGCATTTTTTCGGTCACCTGGAAGTCGGCGATGACGCCGTCCTTCAGCGGCCGAATGGCAGTGATGTTGCCGGGCGTGCGGCCCAGCATGCGCTTGGCCTCGGCACCCACCGCCTCGACCGATTTCTGGCCGTGGTGGTGGCGAATCGCCACGACGGAGGGTTCGTTGAGCACGATACCCTTGTTGTCGATATAAATCAGCGTGTTGGCGGTTCCCAGATCGATCGAAAGGTCGTTCGAGAACATCCCGCGCAAGCGTTTGATCATGGACAAATGGAATTCCTGTTCAAAGGGCCGGTGGCGGCGTCGCCAGGTCGTGAATCGGGGTGCGGCCGCCGGCCAACTCCCGCGCCGGGATTCAGCTCGGGAGGCCATCCGTGCTACCCTGCTGGCGTTGCCGGAAGCGCGTGAAACAAGCGGAAACTATAGCATGTCGATCCAACGTGCCGATATCGAAAAGCTGGCGGAACTGGCGCGCATTCACCTTACCGAGGACACCGCCGCCGCCACCGCGGAAGGCATCAATCGGGTGCTGGAACTGATCGATCGGCTGCGCGCCGCCGATACCACCGGCGTCGCGCCCCTGGCGAACCCCCTCGATGCCACCCAGCGCCTGCGCGAGGATCTGGTCTCCGAAACCGTCGATCGGGATGCGCTCCAGGCCGCCGCCCCGGCGGTCGAAGCCGGGCTCTACCTGGTGCCCAAAGTCGTCGAGTGATCGTGTACGCCGCCGCGCCGCGCGGCACCCCGCAGCCTGTACGGACCCTGTTCAATGCATGACCTGACTCTTGTCCAGATGTGCCACGGCCTGGCGCGCCGGGATTTTTCCAGCGCCGAACTCACGCGCCATCTGCTGACCCGCGTCAAGGCGGCCAATCCGCGCTACAACGCCTTCATTACCATCGACGAAGCGCGGGCGCTGGCCCAGGCCGCCGCCGCCGACCAGCGCCGCACGGCGGGAGCTGCGCCGGCACTGTGCGGCCTGCCCATCGCCCACAAGGATATTTTTTGCACCCGCGGCCTGCGCACCAGTTGCGGCTCGCGCATGCTCGACAACTTCGTGCCGCCCTACGATGCCACCGTGGTCGAGCGCCTTGCCGCCGCCGGCGCCGTGGTGCTCGGCAAGACCAACATGGACGAATTCGCCATGGGCTCGTCCAACGAGACCAGCTACTACGGCCCGGTGAAAAATCCCTGGGCCGCCGACTGCGTCCCGGGCGGCTCCTCCGGTGGCTCAGCGGCGGCGCTGGCGGCGCGTCTGGTGCCGGGTGCCACCGCCTCGGACACCGGCGGCTCCATCCGCCAGCCGGCCGCGCTGTGCGGCGTCACCGGACTCAAGCCCACCTACGGTCGCGTATCCCGCTGGGGCATGATCGCGTTTGCTTCCAGTCTCGATCAGGCCGGACCCATGGCGCGCAGCGCCGAAGACGTGGCGCTGCTGCTCCAGGTCATGGCGGGCTTCGACGCGCGCGACTCCACCTGCCTCGACCGCCCGGTGCCGGATTACGCCGCCACCCTGGAGCAACCCCTGGCGGGACTCCGCATCGGCGTGCCGGAGGAATATTTCGGCGCCGGCCTCAATCCCGGCACCGAGCGCGCGGTGCGCGAGGCGCTCGCCGAATTCGAGCGCCAGGGCGCCCGTCTGGTGGCCATCAGCCTGCCCCATTCCGGACTCGCGGTGCCCGCCTACTATGTGATCGCGCCCGCCGAAGCCTCGGCCAACCTGTCGCGCTTCGACGGCGTGCGCTACGGCCACCGCTGTGCGGACCCGGTCGATCTGCGCGACCTCTACATGCGCACCCGGGAAGAGGGCTTCGGCGACGAGGTCAAGCGCCGCATCCTGATCGGCACCTACTGCCTGTCCGCCGGCTACTACGACGCCTACTACAACAAGGCGCAGCAGGTGCGACGCCTGATCCGGCAGGATTTTCTCGACGCTTTCGCGAACGTCGACCTGATTCTCGGCCCCACCTGCCCCAACCCGGCCTTTGCCTTCGGCGCCAAGGGCGGCGATCCGGTCGCCATGTACCTGGAGGACATCTACACCATCGCCGCCAACCTTGCCGGGCTGCCGGCGCTGTCGGTGCCCTGCGGCCTGGTGGATGCCAAGCCCGTGGGCCTGCAGATCATCGGCAATTACTTCGACGAGGCGCGCATGCTCAACGCTGCCCACCGCTACCAGCAGGCGACCGGCTGGCATCGCTTGGCGCCGCCCGTGCCGACGGAGGCCAGCGCATGAACTGGGAAACCGTGATCGGACTCGAAGTCCACCTCCAGCTTGCCACCCGCTCCAAGCTGTTCTCCGGCGCCGCGACCGCGTTCGGCGCCGCGCCCAACACCCAGGCCTGCGCCATCGATCTGGCGTTGCCGGGCACTCTGCCGGTGCTCAACCGCGCGGCGGTGGAGATGGCGATCCGGTTCGGGCTCGCGGTCGATGCCGAGATCAATCCGGTATCGGTGTTCGAGCGCAAGAACTACTTCTACCCCGACCTGCCCAAGGGCTACCAGACCACCCAGCTCGCGCATCCCATCGTGGGGCCGGGCCATCTCGACATCGAGCTCGCCGACGGGCGCACGAAGCGCATCCGCATCCACCACGCCCACCTGGAAGAGGACGCCGGCAAGTCGCTGCACGAGGATTTCCACGGCCTGTCGGGCATCGATCTCAACCGCGCCGGCACGCCGCTGATCGAGATCGTCACCGAGCCGGACCTGCGCAGCGCCGAGGAAGCCGTCGCGTTCGCGAAGCAACTCCACGCCATCGTCACCGCGCTCGGCATCAGCGACGGCGACATGTCCCAGGGCTCGATGCGCTTCGACGTCAACGTCTCGGTGCGCCGCCCGGGCGAACCCCTGGGCACCCGCACCGAGACCAAGAACCTCAACTCGTTCCGGTTCATGGAGCGCGCCATCGCCAGGGAAGTCGCGCGCCAGATCGGCGTGCTGGAGGACGGTGGCCGGGTGATCCAGGAAACCCGCCTCTACGACGGCGACACCGACACCGCCCGCGCCATGCGCAGCAAGGAGGAAGCCAACGACTACCGCTACTTCCCCTGCCCGGACCTGCTGCCCGTGCACGTCGACGCCGAGTTGATCGAACGGCTGCGCGCCACCCAGCCGGAGCTGCCGGAGGCGCGCCGGGCGCGTTTCGCCGCCGCGTACGGGCTGTCCGACTACGATGCCGGCCAGCTCGCCGCCGACACCCCCATCGCGCACTATTTCGAGGCCGCGGCCAAGGCCTCCGGCGACGCCAAGCTCGCCGCCAACTGGCTGATGGGCGAGATCGCCGCGCGGCTCAACAGCACCGAGACGACGATTGCCGCCTGTCCGGTGAGCCCGACCCAACTGGGCGGGCTGCTGCAACGGATTCTCGATCGCACCATCTCCAACGCCCTTGCGCGCCAGGTGTTCGAGGCGCTCTGGAACGGCGCCAGCGACGCCGATGCGGTGATCGAGGCCAAGGGCCTCAGGCAGGTGTCCGACAGCGGCGCCATCGCCGCCCTGGTCGCGCAGGTACTGGCGGCCAGCCCCAAACAGGTGGCCGACTACCGCGCCGCCGCGGACGACAAGAAAGCCAAGATGCTCGGCTTTTTCGTCGGTCAGGTCATGAAAGCCTCGGGCGGCAAGGTCAATCCCCAGCAGCTCAACGAAGTGCTCGCCACCCAACTCAACGGATAATGCCGAGGACATCGCCATGGCGCTGAAAAAAGACAAGGTGCAGGTCATCGGAGAAGTCTTCGACGCGGCGCGGCTGCGCAGCTTCCTCGACTATCAGCCGCCCGCGGGCGTCGACCCCGATTACCATGTGCTGGAAAAAGCCTACCGGGGCATGGGCGCGGAGAATTTTGCGGAGTTCCTGGCGCTGTTCGTCGCCGCCGGCCGCAACCCGCGCGCCACCAACCCCGCCGGGCAGACCCTGGCCGAGGCGATCCGGAACCAACGCCACGCCGAACCCTATCTGGCGGCGCTCGAGGCCATTGCCTGAGCGCGCCGGCCGCTTCCCCACCCTGAAACCCGCAAACTCACCGAGGAGTCCACCATGTCCGCTGCCGTCAGCTTCACCCGCGATGGCGAGATCGGCGTCATCACCGTCGCCAATCCGCCCGTCAACGCCCTCTCCCAGCCGGTGCGCGCCGGCCTCAGGGACGCGGTCCAGGCCGGCCTCGCCGATGCCGGCGTCAAGGCCATGGTGCTGATCTGCGACGGCGCGACCTTCATCGCTGGCGCCGATATCCGCGAATTCGGCAAGCCGCTGGCGGCGCCCAGTCTGGTGCCGGTGATCGACGCCATGGAAGCCTCGGACAAACCCATCGTCGCCGCCATCCACGGCACGGCGCTGGGCGGCGGTCTGGAAGTGGCACTCGGCTGCCACTACCGGGTCGCGGTGCCCAGTGCGCGCGTGGGCCTGCCCGAAGTCAACCTGGGCCTGCTGCCCGGCGCCGGCGGCACCCAGCGCCTGCCGCGTCTGGTGGGCGTCGAGAAGGCGCTCGACTTCATCGTGCAGGGCACCCATGTGCCCGCCGCCGAAGCCCGGCGCCTCGGGCTGCTCGACGAGCTGATCGAGGGCGACCTCAAGACCGGCGCCATCGCCTTCGCGCGGCGCGTGCTGGCCGAAAAGCGCGGGGTGAAACGGGCGAGCGCGCTGCCGGTGGCGCCGGTCGCGGCCGATTTCTTCGCCAAGTACGAAGCCGGCATCGCGCGCCGGCTGCGCGGCTTCAAGGCCCCTTTCAATATCATCAAATCGGTGCAGGCGGCGGCGGAACTGCCCTTTGCCGAGGGCATGCAGCGCGAGGCGGAACTGTTCCAGGAGCTGATGACCTCCAGCGAATCCCGCGCCCAGCGCCATGTGTTTTTCGCCGAGCGCGAAGTGGCCAAGATCCCGGGGCTGCCCAAGGACACCGCGCAGCGGGAGATCAAGACCGCCGCCGTCATCGGCGCCGGCACCATGGGCGGCGGCATCGCCATGAACTTCGCCAACGCCGGCATTCCGGTGACCCTGGTCGAAATCAACCGCGAAGCCCTGGACCGGGGTATCGGCGTGATTCGCAAGAACTACGAGGCGACCGCGAGCAAGGGCCGGCTCACCGCCGCGGATGTCGAGCAGCGCATGGGGCTGATCACGCCGTCCACCTCCTATGACGACATCAAGCACGCCGATGTGGTGATCGAGGCCGTGTTCGAAAACATGGAGATCAAGAAGGAAGTGTTCCGCAAGCTCGATGCGGTGGCCAAGCCGGGTGCCATCCTCGCCACCAACACCTCGACCCTGAACATCGATGAGATCGCGAGCGCCACCCAACGGCCCCAGGACGTGATCGGCATGCACTTCTTCAGCCCCGCCAACGTGATGCGGCTGCTGGAGAAC